>NC_014964.1:1367500-2210000 GCF_000175295.2 Thermoanaerobacter brockii subsp. finnii Ako-1
ATAATGATGTGCTAAAGCCACTTTGTTGCATCCTTTTTCTTTTGCAAAATTATTTAATGCTCCTCTTCTTAAATTCGCACACAAAGAGCATGGATTTTCTTCTTTTCTGTAATCAAATACTATCTTTTTTATATCGGTTTCTTTAATAAAAAAAGGTATCCCTTTTTCTTGGCAAAAATTTTCTACAGGCGTTGGGTCAAAATTATCATAACCTAACGTCAACATCAATCCCATTACCTCAAATTTCTCCGGATAAAAATTTTTAAGAAGATGTAATCCATACAAAAGGGTTACACTGTCTTTTCCTCCTGAAACACCAACAGCTATTATATCTCCCTCTTGTATCATATTAAAATCTTGAACTGCTCTTCTTATTCTTCCAAGTATTTTTTGCATATTATCACCCCTTCAATATTAATACTATTCACAGGAATATGTCAATACAATTGAATATTTTAGCTAATTATGATATAAAGAAATTATTAGAAGTTGTGAGGAGAGAAGTTATGGCAGATGTTATATTAAGAAACACAAATATTAAAAGGATTTTAAATGGTCACCCTTGGATATACAAAACTGAAATAGATAGAATTGAAGGAGATTACACTCCAGGTGGAATTGTAAATGTTTTAAATCACAAAAAAGAATTCATAGGAAAAGGCTATATAAATTTAAAATCCATGATAACAGTAAGACTATTGACTCGGGATATTCATGAAGAAATAGATGAAGAATTTTTTAGAAAAAGAATTAAAAGAGCCTGGGAATACAGAAAAAAGGTTATGGACAATTTAAACTCCTGTAGAGTCGTATTTGCAGAAGCAGATTTTTTACCTGCTTTAATCGTGGACAAATTTGGTGACTATCTCGTTCTTCAAACACTTTCATTAGGTATAGATCGATATAAAGAAACAATAGTAAAGCTTCTTGTTGAAATATTAAATCCCAAAGGAATTTATGAAAGAAATGATGTAAATGTAAGAGAATTAGAGGGCCTTCCACAGCAAAAAGGTTATTTGTACGGCAAGTTTGACACAATGCAACAATTTGAAGAAAATGGAATAAAATTTTGGGTAGACATTGAAAATGGCCAAAAGACTGGATATTTTTTAGATCAAAAAGAAAACAGAAGAGCAATTCAAAATTACGTCAAAGATGCAGAAGTTCTTGATTGTTTCAGCCACACTGGTTCATTTACAGTACATGCCCTACACTATGGAGCAAAAAGAGTCGAGACAGTCGACATCTCTGAGGAAGCCATTGAAATGGCCAAAAAGAATGTAGAACTCAATGGTTATCAAGAAAGATGTAATTTCGTATGTGACAATGCCTTTGATTTGCTGAGGAAATACGACAAAGAAAATAGAAAATTTGACACTGTAATATTAGACCCTCCTGCCTTTACAAAAAGCAAAGAAACTGTAAAAGACGCATTAAGGGGATACAAGGAAATAAATTTAAGAGCATTAAAAATTCTAAGAGAAGGAGGCTTTCTCATCACCTGTTCTTGTTCACAGCACATAAAACCTGATATGTTTTTAGATGTCATTAAAGAAGCAGCCAATGATGCTAAAAGAAATGTAAGACTTGTAGAACAACGTACTCAATCAAAAGACCATCCAATATTATTAGCCTCTGAAGAAACTCAATACTTAAAGTGCCTAATTCTACAAGTCTTATAAAAAAGAACACTTTCCCTATTTTTATCATATTGTGTAATAGTGAAAGTGTATAAATGAGGTGAAAAAATGGAGAGGCAACAATTAGGCTCCAGGCTTCTATACGAGGGTACCGTCGGATACGATGTCCTTCAGCTTCAAATGATTCTTCAAAGTTTAGGTTATGACCCTGGTCCAATAGACGGCATTTTTGGGCCAAGAACCAAAAACGCCGTCATGAGATTTCAAAGAGACAATGGTCTTAAAGTGGATGGAATTGTAGGACCAGAAACAATGAGAGTTATAAATATGCTCATACCTTAAAATTTCCTGCTTCCCGGCTTTACAAGAGGAATGCCTTCTTTGCAAAGAGGACATTCCTCTTTTTCATATGTCTCAACATACAAACTTACTACAGACTTAAAAGGAACTTCAAAATTTACCTTTCCGTCGCTTCTATCAACTATACTTCCAACTCCTATAACATTGCCTTTTAAAGAATTGACTAAATTTATAACCTCTTTTACAGAACCTCCTGTAGTAACAACATCTTCTACCACTAATACATTTTCTCCTTCTTTGATTTCAAACCCTCTTCTTAGCTTCATCACCCCTTCTTCTCTTTCTGCAAAAAGAGCTTTTGCTCCAACTTGACGAGCAACTTCATAGGCCAATATAATTCCTCCAATTGCAGGCCCTATTACAACATCTATTTCGTGGCCTTTAAATTTTAATGCCAATTCTTTACTAAAAATTTCGCTGTATTTAGGATATTGAAATATTTTCGCACACTGCAAATAGGTATCGCTGTGTTTTCCTGATGTCAATAAAAAATGTCCTTTGTTAATTACTCCTAACTTGCTAAAAATCTCTAAGACTTCTTCTTTTTCCATTTTCTCATCCCCTTTAATCAACCTTTAAAGAACCTATAATCTCATTTATGTCTTCTATATTGTTTAAAACCATATATTGTTTTATGCCCTCAATAACCTCAATTGTGCAATTGGGATTTACAAAATTACAAGTGCCAATTGCCACTGCCTTCGCCCCCGCAATCATAAACTCTAATGCATCTTTAAATGAACTTATACCGCCCATACCTATAACAGGAATTTTCACGGCTCTCGCTGCCTCATACACCATCCTAAGGGCAATAGGCTTTATAGCAGGTCCAGACAAACCCGCAATCACGTTCTTAAAAACAGGGGTTCTTGTATCAATATTTATAGCCATTCCTGCAATTGTATTAATTAAAGATACAGCATCTGCTCCTCCATCTTCTGCTGCTTTAGCACAAACTCCAATATCTCCTACATTTGGAGTTAATTTTACAATGACAGTTTTTTGTGTAACTTTTTTTACTTCTTTTGTTATATTAAATATATCCTCAGGATTTATTCCAAAAGCCATACCACCTTTTTTTACATTTGGACAGGAGACATTTATTTCAATTCCATCAACACCATCTATATCAAGCTTCTTTGCCATGTAAGCAAATTCCTCAATGGTTTCTCCTGCAATATTCACTATTACAGCAACATCATAATCTCTTAAAAAAGGCAGCTCTTTCTCAATGAAAGCATTTATACCCGGATTTTGAAGCCCTACACTGTTTAGCATTCCACAAGGAGTTTCATAAACTCGTGGAGGTGGATTACCTTCTTTAGGGTTTACAGTTAATCCTTTTACAACTATTGCCCCTAATTGATTTAAATCAATATATTCTCCGTACTCTCTTCCAAATCCAAAAGTACCTGAAGCTGTCATCACCGGATTTTTTAACTTAAGTCCCCCAACTTCAACTTGTAAATTCAAAATTCCACCTCCTCTGCCCAAAAGACGGGACCATCTTTGCACACTCTTTTGTACTCAAAACCACCATCTTTTTTCACTTTACAAGCGCATACAAGACAAGCTCCTATGCCACAAGCCATCCTTTCTTCTACAGATATTTGACAAGGAATGTTATTTTTCAAAGAAATCTCTTTAAGAGCTTTTAGCATAGGCTTTGGTCCACAGCCATATATTATGTCAATCTTATCAATTATATCCTCAATTCCTTGTGTCACCATTCCTTTTTTCCCAAAACTTCCGTCCTCTGTCGTGACAATAACTTCTCCTAAATTTTTAAACTCCTCCACAAGAAAAATTTCTCTTTTAAATCCCAACGCAATATACAAATTTTTTGCTTTGATTTTTTTAGCAAGGTATAGAAGGGGAGGAATGCCTATTCCCCCTCCTACTATTAACACATTTTTGTCCTCATATAGTTCAAAACCATGTCCGTGAGGACCTGTTACTTCAATTGTGTCTCCTTTTTTCATTTCGGATAAATTTTTAGTACCTTCCCCTTTAACCTGATATACAATTGTCATTGATTTGTCATCAACAGAGCATACGCTAATAGGCCTCTTTAAAAAAGTCTTGCCTTTGCAGTCTACCATCACAAATTGTCCTGGGTGTGCTTTCTCATACCACTCAAATACCATTTTATAAATACCTGTGGCTATCTTTTCATTAGACAATATCCTGGTTTCCATTTTTCACCTCAACAAGCGATGTATTTTCTTTTAACAAGCCCATTGTTAATCATACCTGTCATAAGAATTACTTCTGCTCTCGCCGCTTGTGCATACTCATATTCAGAATATACATCTTTCCAGTAAGGAGTTTGATATGCATAGATAACGCTCCGTGAAGAATTTATTATTGCGCCAAATCCATTCTCATCAAAACAATCCATTATATCTTCAACAGTCCCCCCTTGTGCCCCATAGCCTGGCACTAGAAAGAAGCAATTTGGCATTTCCTTTCTTAGCACTTTTGCCTCTTCTGGATAAGTTGCCCCTACTACTGCACCTATAGAACTATAGCCATATTTCCCAATTGCTGAATTTGAAATTCTATTTATCATTCTTGCAACACTTTGATATACATACTCACCCTTGGTAGTTTTTATATCCTGTATATCTTTAGAACCTTTGTTAGAAGTCTTGACAAGTGCAAATATACCCTTATCGTATTTAATCGCATCTTCTACATAAGGCATTATAGTGTCTTCACCCATATAGGGATTTACAGTAATAGCATCAAACAACTGGTTTTGCAAATAAGCTTTTGAATACATTTTTGCAACCTCTTGTATATCTCCTCTTTTAACATCCGCTATTACCATAAGCCCTAAACTTTTGGCGTATTCAGCAGTTTTAAAGAAAGCTTTAAATCCTTCTATCCCATAAGCTTCATAAAAAGCCACTTGGATTTTGACCGCAGGTACAATATCGTAGACTGCATCTATTATACCTTTATTAAAGAGATACAAAGCTTCACACACACCTTCAATGTTTTCTCCTCTTTTTTTAAATGCGATATCTTTTATAAACTGGGGCGTCATTTCAATTCTAGGGTCAAGCCCCACCACAACAGGACTTTTTTTAGATTTTATATTTTCAATTAACCTATCAATAAACATATTCCTCATCCTTTACTGAAAGTTTATTCATTTTATTGTATAAATATTTATTAATAATTATACCTCAACTTTTTCTGTTTTTCTATCCTTTTTGTATTTTATTTCTCCTTCCACTATCGTACAATCCACAACTCCTTTTAGCCTCATACCATGGAAAGGCGTGTTTTTCCCTTTTGATTTAAATTTATCTTTGTCAACTACATACTCTTCATAAGGGTCTACAATTACAATATCCGCTATCGACCCTACCTTTATCCCACTGGATATACCTAATATTTTCGCAGGATTTATACTCATGTAATTGACTAACTCTTTTATGGTTATTTTACCTGTCTGTACAAGGAAAGTATTTATCACAGAGAAGGCTGTCTCTAAGCCCGATATTCCAAAAGCAGCCATGTCGTAAGGTACTTTTTTGTCATCCTTAGTGTGAGGGGCATGGTCTGTCGCGATTGCATCTATTGTGCCATCTTTCAATCCTTCTATTAATGCTTCTATATCCTCTCTTGTCCTTAAGGGTGGATAAGCTTTTGTGTTTGTATCGTAATTGTAAACTGCTTCATCTGTCAAGGTAAGATTGTGAGGAGTCACTTCAGCAGTTATTTTCACTCCCTTTTCTTTCGCTTCTCTTATAAGTTCGACACTTCCCTTTGTTGAGATATGTGCGATGTGAAGCCTTACACCAGTTGACTTTGCAAGTATAATATTTCTTGCAAGCATGACTTCTTCTGCTTCTCTTGGTATGCCTTTTAATCCTATCATTGTTGAAATTACTCCGCTATTCATTACACCTTCTCCACTTAAGGCTTTGTCTTCACAGTGAGTTATCATAAGAAGGTCATACATTTTTCCGTATGTCATTATCCTCTTCATAAGCCCTGCGCTCATTATTGGAAAACCATCATCAGATAAGGCAACAACCCCTGCTTTTTTAAGTTTTGCCATTTCGGTTATCTCTTCGCCTTTCATTCCCTTTGTCATGGCTCCTATAGGCAGTACTTTTACAACTCCTTCTCTTTGTGCAATGCTTTTTACATATTCTACTACTATTTCATTGTCTATAGGAGGATTTGTATTTGGCATGCAGGCAACAGTTGTATACCCTCCTGTTGCTGCCGCCTCTGTCCCTGTTTTAATAGTCTCTTTCTCTTCAAATCCCGGCTGCCTTAAATGGGTGTGCATATCAACAAAGCCCGGAAGTACATATTTTCCTGTCGCATCAATCACTATCCCGTCTGAGACTTGTATATTTTTATCAATCGCTTTTATGATACCATAGTCTATCAATATATCCGCTGTGGCTTCACTTCCAAATCCATCTATTACCGTACCGTTTTTTATAATCATCCTCATTTTAATTTCTCCTTTCACAAAGTATTTTTAAAAGTGCCATCCTGACAGCGACACCGTTTGTCACCTGTTCTTCTATAACAGAATACTTGTCATTTGCTGCTTCTGACGTAAGTTCAACATTTCTGTTTATAGGCCCTGGATGCATCAATATCGCATCAGGTTTTGCAAGTTTCATTCTTTCCTTATTTATCCCAAAATACTCTCTATATTCATCAATTGAGGGAAAAAGACCGCTTTTTTGTCTTTCCAGCTGTATTCTAAGCCCCATCACCACATCTGCTCCTTCTATTGCTTCCTCTACATTGTAGTAAGCCTTGACTCCTAATTTTTCTATTGCAGGTGGCATCAAGGTGGAAGGGCCTGCAACTCTCACTTCCGCCCCCATCTTTTTAAGTCCCCATATATTTGACCGTGCAACTCTGCTGTGCATAATATCTCCTATTATTGCCACTTTTAATCCTTCAAAGCTTTCTTTCTTTTCTCTGATTGTCATCATGTCCAACAAGGCTTGGGTGGGATGTTCATTTATACCATCTCCTGCGTTTATGATAGAGGCATTTGTGTATTTTGCCATAAGATGCGGCGCTCCACTCATGTTGTGTCTTGTTATTATCACATCCGCCTTCATCATCTCAACAGTCCTTATGGTATCTATTAAAGACTCCCCTTTAGCCACACTGCTGGTTGCCACTTCTATATTGCCGTAATGGGCTCCTAAATACTTTGCTGCCATCTCAAAAGATAGTCTTGTCCTCGTGCTAGGTTCGAAAAAAATCGTCACAACTGTCTTTCCCTTTAGTATCTGTGAATATTTTTCTCCATTTAGAATTTTTTTCATCTCCTTTGCAGTGTCTAAAACTTCTAGTATTTCTTCTTTCGATAAATCCTTAATGCCTAACAGGTCTTTTCTCTTCACATTACCTTCCTCCTTTTAAAAAAAGAGTAGTAACCACATCACAATAGTGTGAAATGGTACTACTCTTTTTGTATAAAATATTCTCTTTTGTTAAAATTAGGGTTCTGAATTTTGGCATAAAAAATCCTCCCTTTTTAGAGTTTAATACTCCGGGAGAATATCTATCATTCTCCCTTTTTAGCCTCGCTGGGCTAAATTAAAGGTGCTACTTTTCAGTTATTACAACTCTGTTTACTTTGTCTACTTCCTCCAACATTACATTTACTATTTCATTTTTTGATGTTGGAACATTTTTACCTACATAATCTGGCTTTATAGGCAATTCCCTATGCCCTCTGTCAATTAGTTCTGCCAGCTGTATCGCTTTAGGTCTTCCTAAGTCGATAATTGCATCCATAGCAGCCCTTATAGTCCTTCCTGTGTATATCACGTCATCCACTAATACCACTATTTTACCTACTACATCTACACCTATATCTTTTTTCTTCACTAAAGGCTGTTCAAGGTCTGTCGTGAGGTCATCGCGATATAAGGTGATATCCAGCGACCCTACTGGAGGCTTTTTCCCTTCAATTCGCGATATATACTTCGCTATCCTTTCTGCTAAAGGCACTCCTCTTGTCTTAATACCTACCAAAACCACATCTTCAATGCCTTTATTCCTTTCCACAATTTCATGGGCTATTCGTATGAGCGCTCTGTCTATAGCTTTTTCATCCATTATCTCTGCTTTTATCTTCAACTTCACAACCTCCACAAAAAAACTTCTTGCACTGACAAGAAGTTTTTTATGCTACATTATGGTAACCTTGCCAGCCTCACAGGACTGCTTAAAGAACTTTGCTTTTTTATATATTATCACATTCTTTTTAAATTGTCCATAGGAATATTTAAAAAAAATAAAAATTGTGCTAAGATGTTAGTATTGACACCAATATTAAAAGAAGGATGTGACAAAATGGAAGTAGGAAAAGTACCTGTAGAAATACTAAAAAGAAGTGTTTTCCCATATCTCGGAGTTAAAAGAAAAGAAGTTTTAGTCCACTCCCAATTAGGAGAAGACAGTAGCATAATCGATTTCGGCGAATACGTGGCGGTCCTTTCAACAGACCCCATAACAGCAGCAGAGAAATTAAGCGGCTTTTTATCTGTCATAATATCCTGTAATGATTTAGCTTCTTGTGGCGCAAAGCCAATTGGAATATTATCAACTATACTACTGCCCGAAGGCAGTGATGAATCTGTACTCCATAATTTAATGGAAGAAATAGATAAAGCAGCAAAAAAGCTCAACATAGAAGTTTTAGGAGGCCACACAGAAATAACCACTACAGTAAACAAGCCTATTATAAGCACAACAGCAATTGGCATGGCTAAAAAAGGTGAGTACATAACCACAAAAGGCGCAAAAATAGGCGATGATGTCATAGTTACAAAAGCTTTAGGCCTTGAAGGCACAGCAATTTTAGCAACTGACTATGAAGATTTGCTGCTAAAGCGCTACGATAAAGATTTTATCTTAAAAGCACAAAGTTTTATAAACGAAATAAGTGTCATAGAAGAAGGACTTATTGCAGCACAAAATGGTGCAAATGCAATGCACGATATAACAGAAGGAGGAATATTAGGAGCAGCCTATGAAATCGCAGAAGCATCAGGCCTTGGCATTGAAATATATGAGGAAAAATTGCCAGTACGCCCTGAAACAAAAGAAATTTGCCGTTTTTTTGGCATAAACCCTTTAAAGCTCATATCCAGCGGTTCAATGATAATTACTGCCAGTGATGGAGATAAAATAGTCAAATCTCTATCTGAAAAAGGAATACAAGCTACAATAATAGGTAAAATTATAAAAGAAGGAAAATATTTAATAACATCAAAAGGAAAAGAAGAAATAACTCCGCCAGAGCGAGATGAGATATATTTAGTAAATAAAGAGAGGATTCTTTTATAATTCTATCTCAGGGTGTAAACAAACTTTTTATGATATGTTGGCATTTTGCATAAGTGAAGCGACTTGACAGAGCAGGAACTAAACTTATCTCTATTTGTTTCTCAATATTTCAATCAACCTTACAAAATACTCAGGAAGTGGAGCTTCAAACTCCATGTAAACTCCTTTTGTAGGATGCATAAATCCTAAAACACTTGAATGTAATGCCTGTCCTTCCAACTTAAACTTTTGCCTCTTAAAGCCATAAACATGGTCTCCTACAATAGGATGTCCTATATAAGCCATATGCACTCTTATCTGATGAGTCCTACCTGTCTTTATAACCGCCTCTACTAATGTATTTTCTTTAAACCGCTCCAAAACTTTGTACAATGTAAGAGCATATCTTCCATCCTCTATTACAGCCATCTTTTTTCTGTCAACAGGGTGCCTTCCTATAGGTGCCTCAATTTTCCCCTCTTCATCTTTTATAACTCCCTCTACAATAGCAACATATTTTTTAAAAACACTTCTCTCTTTTATTTGATTAGAAAGGCTTATGTGGGCCTTATCATTTTTAGCAACAACCATCACACCAGAGGTATCCTTATCAAGCCTGTGAACTATACCCGGCCTTAAAATGCCGTTAATTCCCGATAAATTTTTACAGTGGTAAAGAAGTGCATTAACAAGTGTACCACTGTAATTACCCGGCGCCGGATGCACTACCATTCCCTGTGGCTTATTTATCACAATTATATCATCGTCTTCATAAAGAATATCCAAAGGTATATCTTCTGGCAGTACATCAATTTTCTCTGCCTCTGGGACATTTAAAACAACCTCATCATTCTCTTTTACCTTGTAGCTGGGCTTTACCGTTTTACCATTTACAAAAACAAGCCCATCCACAATCAATTTTTTAATATAAGACCTTGTGTAATCTAATTCTGCCGCAAGAAAGACATCTATTCTCTTTCCTTCATCCTCTTTTTCTCCTTGCAAAACTATCTTATCTACTATGTTCATCACATCACGCCTTCTCCTTAAAAATCATAAGATATCCTAATATAATAGCTCCTATAACTATAAAAGAATCTGCAACATTAAAAACCGCAGGGAAAAATTTAAAATCAATAAAGTCTACAACATATCCCAATCTAACTCTGTCAATAAGATTTCCAATAGCGCCACCTAAAATCATAGCAAGTGTATAATTATACACACTATTTTCCGGCAATTTAATCATAGAATAAATCAACACAGCTCCTACAATTACTGTTATTATTATAAAAAAAAGAGTCTTATTCTGAAGCATCCCAAATGCCGCACCTTTATTCTCCACATAAGTAAGATGAAAAAAATTCTTTATAACCGGATAACTTCCTATAAGCATAAGGTACTTCACTGCAAGATACTTCGTCAATTGGTCAAGAAAAACCACAAAAGCTACAATAACTATCGCCAATGCCAATTCCTCCTATGTATTCATTTGTTTGAGTTGGCGTATTTGCCGTACGAATATATTATACAAGAAAATTGGGATTTAAACTATATGCTTTAAAAAGTAATAACTATGGGATATAATCATTATTGAAGGCATATGAAATTGTAGTCAATCTCGTCATAAAAAATTTAATATAAATTTAGGAGTGATAATTATGGAATTCCCAATAAAACATAATGTTTACACATTTACTGACTATCTTAAATTGGAAGAAGGTGAAAGAGTAGAATTAATTGAGGGTAACCTTGTAGCTATGTCCCCTTCACCTTCAAGAATAGTATCTACATTTTCTTTAACACAATAGTTTACATAAATCTTTTATGATTTATTAACCTTCCACCTCTTTTAATTTTTCCGCTACATCTAAAAAATTACTGTCCTCCACATAAATCTTTTGAAATTGCTTTAACGCCTTTTCTTTTTGCCCCAGTTTCCTATAAACTGTACCCAACAAATACCTATACACCTTCATCTCCTCAGTATCAGTTTTTCTCTTCCTCATCGGTCCTTTTTCTAAAACCGCTAAAGCCATATCAGGTTTGTTAAGTTCTATATAACAATCAGCCATTGCATTAATTACAAACAAATTATTCTTATACTCCTCTGGCAATAAATTCATAAGTTCAAGTGCCTTTTGGTATTGCCCAACTTTAATTAAAAGATTAATATAATGAGTTTTTGCCTCCAAATCCTCCGGATACTTAAAAAGATATTTTTCAAAGCACTCATTAGCTTTTTCATCTTCTCCTAAATGGATATAAATAATTCCAATCTCTTTATACAAAGAAATTGCATCTGGTTCTATTTCAATAACTTTTAAAAAATTATCTAAAGCACTTTTATAATCTCCACGATTATAAGCCACCTTACCCTTCTCAAAGAAAGAAACTGCCTTTGAAATAGGTTTTTTACTTAACGCGTAAAAATAAAACGCAAAAATTATAAATCCTAATATTCCCAAGGGAGTATATGTAAATAGCAATATAAAAGAAGCAATAAACAACAAATAATGAGGAGCTTTTGAAGGCATTTTTTTCAATATTTCTGGTGGATAAGTTATACTAACATTATTTATTTGAGTGTTAGGTGAAGAACTGACTTGTTTTTTCTTTTTATTTAAATAATTGATGGTATAAAGACCTGTCCCCGGAATCCCAAAAGAAGTATAAACTCCCCGGGGACCTACCCCTATTCTCGCACCTCTTTTCCCTACACTAAAACCTATACCGCTTTTACTGACATTTATTCTAACTCCTTTACCCAGACTAATACTTCTTCTAAATCTCCAGCTCACTTTCAATTATACCTCCTCTAAATTACGGATCCAATTAAAAGATATCTTCTATCGCTTTAAAAATTTCCTATACATCGGCATTATTTCTTCCAATTTTAAATGAATTATTGCTGTATTTCTCTTCTTATCCTCTTTATAATTGCATTGGGTCTTTTTGAAAATTCTTCTATAGGTATTTTGTCTCGTAAAATATCATCTTTATAGATATTATAATAACCCTCATTTATAAATATCGTTAAATTCCCTATTTTAAAGCCTGTTATTTTTGTATTTTCGTCAATCATTTTACTATTAATATTGACTTTTAAAAATTCTTCTTGATGCTCATACAACCTCTTAAGTTCCAAATAAAGTCTATAGTCTTCTTTTGTTTTTATACAAAGTTCTGATACGTTTTTTGCATTCTTAAGAAGAAACAAATTAGTATATATACGATTTGTAACTCCAAAAGGACCACAAGTAATAGGTCTTTCAAGCTTATTCCATTCTTCTATTTCAAATTTCACATATAACTCATCAGAATCCTTTGGTATTTCTTTTATATCTTTCCTTTTTACTATTTCAAAACCTTTTATCCTACCATAATAGTGTATCCCAGCTTCTTTATCAAATTTTTTGATTGACTGGTATATCGCAACATATTTAAACTTGATACCGCTAGACTTAATATTTTTATAAGGTATATGATAAAAATTATATTTGAGATTTATATCAAGCTGCTCTTTACTTGACAACGGAGCAACAAGTACTTCTTTATCATCAAACTTTACTTGATCAAGGTATTCATATGTACCACCTTGAAAAACTGAATCTTCAAAAGCTGATTCAAAAGAATTATTTATAAGGTCATCTATGAGTTTCTCAACAAGCTTAGTAGAACCAGGTAAAAATGGCAGTCCTCCCACATTAACTTTTTCATTACTTTTATAAAAATGATGTTCTTTATATTTTTCTTCGTCAGAATATGGAAACAATACAAAAGCCCCGAAAACCATTCTCTCAAAATTTTTATTATTTTTATTTTCATACACAATGGCATCACGGTATCTATGCATAGTGTTTATATCCTCTTCTTCCGGACCTGGAGAACGATATTTATTATAATAATCTGTATCAACAACTGCAGGATTTATTTTGTATTTTGCATCAAGTACATATTTAAATATAGTGTTTGATCCAACTTTACTCAACGATAATATACTATCAGGCATTTGAGGTGTAGTTGGGATATTATCATATTTAAATTTCTTATTGTACACTAGGGAATATATCTCCCCATTTTTTGGATTTTGATATTCAACACGAGTCTCCTCGCCTTTTGTCAAAGTAACAGTAAGTCCTCGATTATTAAATTTAATAATACCTTGCTTTACAAGATTATATTTTTCTCTCAATATTGAATTAAGTTTGATAAAACACCAATATTCATATAATATAGCCAAATCTTTCATAGATATTTTAAAAATGTATTCCCTTATCATAAGTCCCTTTAAAAGCATAATATAATATTTATAAACATCCTTGTATCCTGGCGACATATTAAGCACAAGGGAAAGTGAATTCATAGTATATATATCTCCAACACCTTTCAAAAAACTGTAATTTAAATGCCTTCCAAGCTTATATATCATCGCTTCAATGCTTTTTTTAATCTTTTCATCAACAATACTTGATTCTTTTTCATAATTTTTCTTAACTAAATTAAGCTTTTTTATTATAGATTTTATAATGTATTTTACCAATCTGTTTTCATATGTATCATAGGTAACAGAACTCTTTACAGAGCAAACTTTGTCAACTATTATTTCCCCATCGATGTTCTTCACATATTGAGGATGCTTGTTAATCCATTTTATTCCCTCTCTGTCAACCCTTTTTGCAGTATAATATTTTAGTATTTCCCTATCTTTTTTTAACTTGAATTCGGCAAGTAGCAAGCAAATTAAAAATTCAATTTCCATGAATGTAAAAAAAACGGTGTTTTGTTATAAGTTTTGCACTTTGATAACTGCATATTTACATTGAAAGAATAAAAGCTATATCCTTTTTTACAGTTAATTTACTCTTTTAAGGTATAGCAAAGCTAACCGTCTACTTGATATGGCGGTTTCTATCATTTGGTATATTTTTTGGTATATTCTATGTGTTTACTATGTTAAGCAAAATACCATTAGTGCTTTTCGTATATACGTTATCACAGTTTTAAGAAACGGATTATTAGGATAACGTATATGCCTATAACGTCCTTTCCCAACAAGATTACCAGGTACATTATATAATATTCGCCTTATTGTGGTTATCTCATGATGACTCATAAACTCTGGCAAGATAGTCCTTTTGAACCAATTATGGAGATTGTAAGCGATCATTTTGATAAGCAAAAATATTTCGTTGCAAAATTTGTTTCTTTGACTGTTTTTTGAAAAAGCAAATCCTTCTTTTAGTTCATCTATTTTGTTTTCAATGTCGCAGCGTTGGTTGTATTCATGAAATATTTCTTCAGGTGTCATGTACTCAATATTTGTTACTATAGCTTGATATTCATATTTGAATTCGTCTATATCCATACAAATCTGCCCTGTTTTGGGCTGTGGCAGTTTTTTGCGTATAATCACAATTCTGCGTACTTTATCCCATTTAGGCATTTTTGCATATATTTCATTTACACTAAAGGTTTTATCTATTTCAGTCCAAGGATAAAGGTGTTCTCTTTGATTGACATAGTCTATAAAGCATCTGATCCATGCCTGATTTTTAGCTTTCATTACATATTCATAACCTTTAGATTCAAAATACAGCATATTATCGTAGTCAAATGCTCCACGGTCAACGCGTACTCGCTTAATTATCCAATTTTCAGGAAGCTGTTCTTCGCAAGATTTTACAAAATCTAAGAAACCATGATTTGTGTGATGTTTACCTTCTTCAAGAGTAACATTAACAAGTTCATCAGTATTAGCAATAATGCCGATTTTCTCTTTGAAAGATGGTCGACCATGGTACCTTGGATTATAACCTACTGAAGCACCTTCCTGCTCTCCAAATATAGTACAAACTGTATCATCAAAATTCATAATGACTTCACGTTTCGTTCCTTTAGATTGCAAGGAAAGCAAAGTCTTGTTAATAAGTCTTAATTCTTCAAGAGAACTTTCAGGCAAAGCTTTAATTAAGTCTCTGCATACTTTTTCGCTGGGAACTTTATGCCCTTTAATTTCTGTGTATGCATTATCATATCTTAGTTGGTCCATGTGAAGAAAGCGGGTATTCCCTTGAATTACAGAATCAATCATAAAGTCAATAATCTCGGCTGGTTGAAAAACAGCATTTGGTGCTTTTTTAAAGGATAATATGCTTGAAAGAATTTTATTAAAGCCGATTTTTTCTTTAAATGCTTGGATATAGGTGAAAGTTACATTGTTTGATACTGTAAAATTATCAAAAGTTGCTGGCAAAATATATTTTGAAAACCCCTTTTCTTTTGTAAGATTAAGTGTTAAACTCATATTATGGAGATTCTCCTTTCTGTTAATGTTTTTGTTTGACACTTAAATTTTATCAGAAAAAGGGGAATCTCCATATATTTTTTGTAAAAAATTTTTCACTTAATTTAGCCCTCAAATGGCTCTATTTGGGCATTTCGTAAATTCACTTGCCGAATCCAAGGTAAACATTGTTTAGTGAATTCTTTATTACTCATTAACCAAAGTCTTTTGAATAATTTTTTGCAATATTTTCTCAAATACTTTATTGAGCTATTTACCACGATATTATTGACAAAAAAGTGAAGCTAAGCAAAAAGCAATTTAAATAATAACAAGTAGATATAGATACGTTTTTAGATCCTCATTAATATCGTCATTATTACGGTTTATAATTACTAAATTATTACAGTTTATAATTACTAACTAATTATAATTGGATTTTTCCTCCAAAGGGCAAAACAGCCCCTTGGAGGAAATTTTGTTTACTTGTCTATTACCCCAGATCCGAAAAATCCAAGGCACCATCCCATCGGGGTAACAGAAGAAAATGTTATCTTCTGCATATTTTCACCTCCTCCTAAGCAATTTTTATGTTGAGCACATCTCAAAACTTTTTACATAAAAGTTTTGAGATGTGCTTCTAGCCTTTTTGAAATACATTTTTGCTTTACTTTTTTACTTATCTACAACTACAGAATGATAATATATCGCATCCTTTTCTCCACATGGTCCCATACTTCCATCATTTCCTAGCACACTAATACACCATGAATATACTAAAAGAGTAACTATAGAAAAAATAACTAATAATTTTTCTCCTCATACCTCCCCTTGCCTCCCTTTACTTTTCCTTCTCTTACCTATATAATATATGGTAAGTTAAACAATTTCAACCCGAATTGATTCTGGGTGGTGTGTTAAAAAATGGATGGATTTTATTACGATTTAGAAGCTTTTAGCAATGAACTAAGGGATAATAGTTTCAGGGCCAGTAAAATTAACTATTATAGGAATGAAAAAGGGCTGTTTAAAATAAATTGTCTGAAAATTCAAACTTTATTTGAATGTGAATATAAATATGTTCATTTTTTACATGATATAAAAGGCTGTCTATAGATTAAGGATTGAATCAGAAAGATAAATTTAGTTTTAAGGCCCTAGATTTTGAAAAAGCTTATGTCAGAAATATTAATTCTGTTAGCAACCTTGATACTTTTAGCCATATTACTTTACCTACCACCACAATTGTAACTAGTTAAGTTTCGTATACATCGCAGCATGTACTAACATCTGCTGAGTATCGCTTATATTAGGTCCGTTAACTTATCCACACAGGAGGATTTTCAAATGGAATTACACCAACTAAAGTTGCACTCTTTCAAGGAGTGAATCAAGTAAAGAATCTGCGCTCAGAAGCCCTAGTTCTTCAAAACGTAGTCTGGCCTTTCCCAGGTCTATCATAATCTTGACACCTCCATACGGGCACCAATTGGGCACCAAAAAAGGGTTCTGGTACCTTGCCGGATACCTAGAACCCTTGATTTTTCTGGTGGAGCTGATGGGACTTGAACCCACGACTTCCACAATGCCATTGTGGCGCTCTCCCAACTGAGCTACAGCCCCATATTTATTTTTGGTGGAGGTGCGGGGAGTCGAACCCCGGTCCGAAGGCGTCACAGTAAAAGCTTCTCCGAGCGCAGTCGCTGTTTTAATTTTCCCTCAGCGGTTCTCCCAGCGACAGGATAACCGCCTCGGTAGCTTCATAAGTTCCGGTTTTGCCCCGAAGCCTGAGCAAAACCAGTTCCCCACTCTTTTGACGCCCAATCCTGAAACGTGGGCATTTCAGGTTGGACGGCTACCTTAAATTAGGCAGCGTAAGCTAATTCTCTGTCTGCGTTTATTTTTACTCCACCGTTTTTACGAGCTGGCGGACAACTCGGCTCGCTACTTTTACCTCGACTGCCCCCGTCGAAACCAGTACACCCCCATGTTATATGCCTAATTGTTTTTCTTTAAAGTGTTTTTCTAATTCACTTTTTGCATCTCTTCTCGCAATATCTTCTCTCTTATCGTAGAGTTTTTTACCTCTCGCTACAGCTAATTCGACTTTGACAAGGCCTCGCTTTAAATAAAGCTTTGTAGGAATTAAAGTGTAACCCTTCCTTGTCACATAACCAATTAGTTTATTAATCTCATGTCTATTGAGAAGTAATTTTCTAGTCCTTAAGGGGTCTTTATTAAATATATTGCCTTTTTCATAAGGACTTATATGCATATTATAAAGATAAACTTCGTTGTTTTCAACTCTTGCAAAGCTATCTTTTAAATTGACTTTCCCCATCCTAATAGATTTAACTTCAGTTCCACTAAGCACTATTCCTGCTTCATAAGTTTCTTCAATGAAGTAATCATGGTAAGCTTTTTTGTTTTGAGCGATTATTTTAATTTCTTCCTTCGCCAAATTTTAAACACCCTCTTTAGGAGAAAATTGCCCTACTTGTGTGTCACAAATAGGGCACCCTCATCGCTATTATATTATAACACATTTTTAAATAGTGTCAATATATGTTTCAGCTTTTATGCTCGGTTAAGCCAATCTCTAAATTATCTTTTTCTTCTTCTGCTAAAACAAAGTCTATTTCTCTCCTATCCACATCTACATGAACAACTTTTACATAAACCTCTTTACCTATAGAGTAAACTTTTTTGCTCTTTTCACCAATTAAAACATATCTTTCTGGATCAAAATGGTAATAGTCATCCTCCAATGAAGCAACATCTACTAACCCTTCCACAGTGTTGTCAAGTTCTACAAAAAATCCGTAATTTGTCACGTTGGAAATTATCCCTTTATAAACATTCCCTATTCTATCTGCCATGTACTCTACTTTCTTTAATTCTTCTATTTCTCTTTCTGCAGCTTCTGCTGCTCTTTCTCTCTCAGAAGATTTTAAAGCAATGTCATTTAAAATTCTGTTGTAATGGCGTTGCCTTTTTTTTGTTAATTTTCCATTTATGTATTCTTTGATTATCCTATGAATTATAAGGTCAGGATATCGCCTTATGGGGGAAGTAAAGTGAGTATAATATTGGGTCGCCAAAGCATAATGGCCAATGTCTTCTGGACTGTATCTTGCTCTTTTTAAAGACCTTAAAAGCAAAGTTTCTACAACTCTTTGCTCACTCTTTCCTCTCACTTGTCTTATTAACTCTTGCAAAGACTTTGGATGTATTTGTCCTCCTTCAATTCCTTTTATATGGTATCCCAAATTGTGAATAAATTTATTGAAAGCAATTAATTTCTCTATATCCGGATGTTCGTGTATTCTATAAACAAATGGTACATTTACCCAATGCATATGCTCAGCTACCGTTTCATTAGCTACTAACATAAATTCTTCAATTATCCTATGAGCTATATTCCTTTCGACTTTTACAACATCTATTGGTTTACCTTTCTCGTCTACTATTACTTTAGCTTCAGGAAAATCAAAATCTACACTGCCTCTTCTTTTCCTTTTCTCTAGCAAAACAAGAGCTAGCTCTTTCATTAGTTTAAAATCTTCCAATAGGTACTGATACCTCTTTTTTAATTCTTCATCATTTTCTTCTAAAAGTTTGTAAACATTTGTATATGTCATTCTCTCTTTGCTTTTTATAATGCTTTCAAAAATTTCATGGTCTACAACTTCTCCTTGAGAGTTTATTTTCATTTTAACAGTGAGAGTCAGTCTTTCTTCCTGCGGATTTAGACTGCAAATACCATTAGATAACTTAGGTGGCAACATTGGTATTACTCTATCAATGAAATATACACTACAACCTCTTTTTAATGCTTCTTTATCTAAATTCAAACCTTCTTTCACATAATGGCTCACATCTGCAATACTCACATACAGAAGATAATTGCCATCTTGAAGTTTTTGTACACATACTGCATCGTCCAAATCTTTTGCATCTTCTCCATCAATTGTGACAAAATCTAAATCAGTCAAATCAACTCTTCTCTTATTCTCTTCTTCAGGAATTTCTGTCGGTATCTCTTCTGCTTCTTTTAAAACCTCTTTAGGAAAAACTTCAGGAATATCATACGCCCGTATTATAGACATTACATCTATGCCAGGGTCACCTTTGTATCCTAATACTTCTATAATCTCCCCTTCAGGACTTCGCCTTCCTTCAGGCCATTTAGTAATTCTGGCTACAACTTTCATGCCTGTTTTAGCGCCTTTATCTTCTCCTTTAGGAATAAATATATCTTGATGGATCTTTTTGTTGTCTGGCACTACAAAGCCAAAATTTTTGCTTTTTTCGTAAGTTCCAACAATAGTTGTATTTGCCCTTTTGAGAATTTTTACAACTTCTCCTTCTTCGCTCTTTCCATCCACCCTTTTTGTAACTCTCACTAAAACAGTATCGTCATGCATTGCACCGTTCATGCCACTTACAGGTATGAATATGTCCTTTATATTGCTATCTTCGGGAATTAAAAAGCCATAGCCTCTTGAATGAAATTCAATCTTACCTTTTACTAAATCTAATCTTTCAGGAAGAGCATATTTACCTCGTTTTGTTTTAAAAACAAGGCCTTCTTTTTCCATCTCTTTTAATATTTTTTCTAAAATGCTTTTTTGACTATAGTCTATCCCTAATATTTTCATTATTTCTTCTATTTTAGAAGGTTTATAATTCTCTTCTCTCATTAATTCTAAAAGTCTTTCTTTTACGCTCATTCCCATTCCTCACAATCCTATCTGTGGTGCGATTTTTTTCATTTCATTAAGAGCAATCTCTAAAAATTCGTCTAAAGAAATTCCAAATTCTTCACAAGTTTTGATTTGGTCACGGTTTGCTCCTTTAGCAAAAGTCTTGTCTTTAAACTTCTTCTTTAATGATTTTAATTGGACTTCCTCTAACTTCTTAGAAGGCATCACATAAGCTGTTGCAGTAATTAAACCCGATAAAGGATCTACAGCAAAAAGGGCTTTGTCAAGAAGAGTTATCCTCTCAATGCCATGAATTTCATTATGTGCCATAACTGCATGTACTATTTCCTCATCAAGACCATGTTCTCTTAAAATTTCTCCACCCCTTATACTGTGCAACTCTGGATTGTCCTTAGTTTCTTGGTAGTCTATGTCATGTAATATCCCTGTAACTACCCATCTTTCAACATCTTGCCCTAATCTTTCAGCTAACCCTCCCATTATAGCACCTGTCGCTATCATGTGATTTATTAAAGTCTCATCTGATACATATTCTTTGACAAGCGCTAAGGCCGTGTTTCTATCCATTTAACTCTCCTCCTACTATTAAAGTTACCAATTTTACTTAATATTATAACATGAATGGTCAAAAAACAATAACCTTAAACAATGCTCAAAGGCAGCAAATTTTGATTTGCTGCCTTTGAAATTAATTATTTATTATCGTATTTTATTGCCGCCTGAGCAGCAGCCAGTCTTGCAATAGGTACTCTGTAAGGTGAAGCAGAGACATAATCAAGACCTACTTTGTGGCAGAACTCAATAGAAGATGGGTCTCCACCGTGCTCACCACATATACCTACTTCAAGGTCAGGTCTTGTCTGTCTTCCAAGTTTAGTACCCATTTCTACTAACTTGCCAACACCCTCTTGGTCAAGCTTAGCAAATGGATCAAATTCATATATCTTCTTTTCATAATAGGTTTCAAGGAACTTGCCAGCGTCATCCCTTGAGAAACCGAAAGTCATCTGAGTCAAGTCATTAGTACCAAAGGAGAAGAATTCTGCTTCCTTAGCAATTTGGTCAGCTGTAAGAGCTGCTCTTGGTACCTCTATCATTGTTCCTACAAGGTATTTTATCTCAACATTGTTTTCTTTTATAACTTCGTCAGCTACTTTTACTATTATGTCTTTGAGGTATTTAAGCTCTTTAAGTTCACCTACAAGTGGTATCATAATTTGCGGTTTTACGTCTTTGCCTGTTTTCTTCTTTACGTTTATAGCAGCTTCTATAATAGCTCTTGTCTGCATTTCAGCAATTTCTGGATAGGTTATAGCTAATCTACAGCCTCTATGACCTAACATTGGGTTAAACTCTTTTAAGCTTTCTACTGTTGCTTTTAGCTCTTCAAAAGTTATACCCATGTTTTCTGCAAGTTCTTTAATTTCTTCATCTGTATGAGGTAAGAATTCATGCAGTGGTGGATCTAAAAGGCGTATAGTAACAGGGAATTCACCCATAACTTCAAACAAACCTTCAAAGTCTGACCTTTGCATAGGCAATAGTTTTTCTAAAGCTTTTCTTCTTTGTTCTTCTGTCTTTGAGACAATCATTTCTCTCATAGCAGGAATTCTATCTTCATCAAAGAACATATGCTCTGTCCTGCAAAGGCCTATTCCTTCAGCACCAAACTGAACTGCAACTTTTGCATCTCTTGGTATATCTGCATTAGTTTTTACTTTTAATTTTCTATATTTGTCTGCCCAGCTCATGAGAGTTGCAAAATCTCCAGTTAGCTCAGGTGTAACAGTCTTTATTTCACCAATGTACACATTACCTGTGCTACCATCTATAGATATGTAGTCTCCCTCATGAACTTCTATATCGCCAATTCTCATTACTTTTGCTTGCTCGTCTATCTTTGCATCGCCACAACCTACTACGCAAGCTGTACCCATACCTCTTGCCACAACAGCTGCATGAGATGTCATACCGCCACGAGTTGTAAGTATTCCTTGTGCTACAGACATACCTTCAATGTCATCTGGAGATGTCTCTGTTCTTACAAGAATTACTTTTTCTCCTCTTGATTTTGCAGCTTCTATTGCCTCATCAGCAGTAAAATATACTTTTCCTGATGCAGCACCAGGAGAAGCAGGTAAACCTTTTGCAACAGGCTTAGCAGCTTTCAACGCATTTGGCTCAAAGGTTGGATGCAATAACTGGTCCAATTGTTTCGGATCTACTCTTAAGACTGCTGTCTTTTCATCTATTAAGCCTTCAGCCACTAAGTCTACAGCTACTTTCAAAGCTGCTTGAGCAGTTCTCTTTCCGTTTCTTGTCTGTAGCATGTAGAGTTTACCTCTTTCTATAGTAAACTCTATGTCCTGCATGTCTTTGTAGTGTTTCTCCAATTTCTCAGCAATTTCTACGAATTGGTTATATACTTCTGGCATAGTCTCTTTCAAAGTTGAAATTGGCTGAGGCGTTCTAATACCTGCAACAACGTCTTCACCTTGAGCATTCATCAAGAATTCGCCAAATAAAGCTTTTTCACCAGTTGCAGGATTTCTTGTGAAAGCAACACCTGTACCTGAGTCATTGCCCATGTTGCCAAATACCATTGATTGGACATTTACTGCTGTACCCCAATCACTTGGTATGTCGTTAAGTCTTCTGTACACTATAGCCCTTGGATTATCCCAAGACCTAAATACTGCTTTTACAGCTTCTAGAAGTTGATCTTTTGGATCTTGTGGGAAGTCTACTCCCATTTCTTTTTTATAAAGTTCTTTAAATCTTTTTACTACCTCTTTGAGGTTTTCAGCTGTTAAATCTGTATCAAATTTTGCACCATTTTCCTCTTTTATTTCATCTAAAATAGCTTCAAATTTATTCTTGTCAATTCCCATTACAACATCTGAGAACATTTGAATAAATCTTCTATAGCTGTCATAGGCAAATCTTTCATTGTTTGTAGCTTTAGCAAGGCCTTCTACTGTCTCGTCGTTTAAACCAAGGTTTAAAATAGTATCCATCATACCTGGCATTGAAACTCTCGCGCCAGACCTTACAGATACTAATAAAGGATTTGTTGGGTCTCCAAATTTTTTACCTGTAATTTCTTCTAATTTAGCCATATATTCATAGATTTGTTCAACAATTTCTGGAGCTATAGTCTTACCATCTTGATAATACCTTGTACAAGCCTCAGTGGTGACTGTAAATCCTTGGGGAACAGGTAAACCCAACTTTGTCATTTCAGCAAGATTTGCGCCTTTTCCTCCTAAGAGTTCTCTCATTGAAGCATCGCCTTCACTAAATAAATACACATACTTTTTACTCATGAAATCTCTCCTCCTTTTAATACGTTTAATATCACATTAGCTGTTTCTTCTACAGCTTTATTTGTAACATCGATTACAGTACACCCTAATCTCTTCATCACCTCCTCAGCATATTTTATCTCTTTTTTAACTCTTTCTTCAGTAGCGTATATAGCATTAGCATCAAGGCCAAGAGATTTTAATCTCTCTTTCCTTATTTTTACCAAAACTTCAGGATCTATAGTCAACCCAAATATTTTTTTAGGGTTGATTTCAAATAATTCTTGAGGTGGTTCAATTTCTGGCACTAAAGGTAAATTAGCAGCTTTTATATATTTATGAGCAAGGTACATGCACAAAGGTGTTTTGGATGTTCTAGAAACCCCTATAACAACTACATCTGCCAATAGTATACCCATTGCATCTTTACCATCATCATATTTTACGGCAAATTCTATTACTTCGATTTTTTTCAAATAATCTTCTTTATTATTTTTTGCTAAATTGGTATGGGGGGATATACCAGTACTATCTTCAATAGCATTTATCACTGGTCCCATTACATCTACTATTTTTATGCCAAATTTCTGTGCTTTTTTAAGAAGATAATCTTTTAATTCCGGGACCACCATAGTATGGATTATTATGCTATTTGCATCATTAGCTGCTTCCATAATAATTTCTTCTATTTGATTTTTATCACCTACATACGGATATTTTTTTATTTTTTCTATAAAAGTATCAAAGTGAGCAGCAGCAATACTCGCAATGTTTTCTGCTGTATCTACATTAGAATCTGAAACCAAGTAAATTGATACTCCTTCTTCCATTCAAGAAATCCCCCTAACCTTCCCCAAGCTTTACAAACAATTTAGTTATATTAGTTTTCGAAATTCTTCCTGTCACTTTGTATCCTTGTTTTCCATCACTTCCCACTACAGGTTCAACTACAGGAAGACTGTCTACTTCGTGCTCTATAATTTTAACAGCAGCATTATACACAGGCTCATCATCATAAGTTGTAACTATGTTAGGCATACGGGTCATAATTATTCCCACCGGGACCTTATAAATATCAGTGTTGCCTATTGCGATTTTTAAAAAGTCTTTTCTTGAAACAGCGCCCGTTAAAAATCCTCCATCCTGTACAAAAATTGTCCCGACGTCTTTTAAAAAAAGTGTTACAATGGCATCATACACTGATGTACTTTCCTCTACCACTACAGGTAAAGACTTGATATCTTTTACTTTTATGCTCTTTATATAATCTTCTACTAAACTGAGGGGTGATTTTCCTGTATAAAAATATCCCACTTTTGGCCTCGCCTCTAAGATCCCAGACATAGTTAATATTGCCAAATCCGGTCTTAAAGTCGCTCTTGTGACATTTAATTTCTCAGCTATTTGTTCCCCTGTAATGGGTTGATGTTTCTTGACAATGTCAATAATTATATGCTGGCGGTTTGTCAGTTGAATCTTTATCACCCCTTTAAAGTTTTTGACAATTTATACTTTCCTCTGTCGTTTCATAAACGTTTTCTATCGGTTTATTACTTTAGTATAATTATATCACAAGTTTATAAGATAACCAACTTTCTTTTTCGTTTCCTTCCTATTATATCACAAATTATTGTAACATAAAAAAACAAGGAAATCAGTTAAAAATCCTGATTCCCTTAAAAATTTAACCTTTCTTCAAGATATTTCTCTACTTCTTCAATTTTTATTCTCACTTGTTGCATAGTATCTCTATCTCTTATGGTTACACAGTGATCATTTTCCGAATCAAAGTCATAAGTAATACAGAAAGGCGTGCCTATCTCATCCTGTCTTCTATACCTTTTACCTATGCTTCCTGTCTCATCGTAATCTACTACGAATTTATTTCTCAACTGGTCATAAAGCTTATAGGCATTTTCTGATAATTTCTTGGATAATGGAAGCACTGCTGCCTTAATGGGAGCAAGAGCAGGATGAAGCCTTAAAACCACTCTAGTTTCTCCATCTTCTAACTCTTCTTCTTCATAGGCATCTATTAAAAATGCCAACATTAACCTATCTACCCCAACAGAAGGCTCAATGCAATATGGTATGTACTTTTCTCCTGTTACAGGGTCCATATAAGACAGGTCAACTCCCGAATGTTCCATATGTTGCCTTAAATCAAAATCTGTTCTATTAGCTATTCCCCACAACTCTCCCCATCCAAAGGGAAAATTATATTCTATGTCTGTGGTGGCAGTACTATAGTGAGATAGTTCTTCTTTTTTATGGTCTCTAAATCTTAAATTTTCTTCTTTTAAGCCGAATTCTAAAAGCCAATCCATGCAATATTTTCTCCAGTAACTAAACCATTCCATATCTTCTCCCGGTTTACAGAAAAATTCTAATTCCATCTGTTCAAATTCTCTCGTTCTGAATATGAAATTACCAGGAGTAATTTCATTTCTAAAAGATTTACCAATTTGTCCTATTCCAAAAGGTATTTTCTTACGAGTTGTCCTTTGAACATTTTTAAAGTTCACAAAAATTCCTTGTGCGGTTTCAGGTCGCAAATACACTTCTGATTTAGAGTCTTCTGTAACACCTTGATAGGTTTTAAACATGAGATTAAACTTCCTAATATCAGTAAAATTATGGGCACCACATTTTGGACAAGATACTTTATGTTCTTTTATAAATTCCATCATTTGTTCATTTGTCCAACCTTCAATAGAAATATTTAATCCCTTTTCTTTAATGTAGTCTTCAATCAATTGGTCAGCTCTAAATCTTGATTTACACTCTTTACAGTCCATTAAAGGATCGCTAAAACTGCTAACATGACCTGATGCAACCCACACTTCTGGATTCATCAAAATTGCAGAATCAATCCCTACGTTATAAGGACTTTGTTGAATAAATCTTTTCCACCACATCCTTTTAATATTGTTTTTAAGTTCTACTCCCAGAGGTCCATAATCCCAAGTATTAGCAAGTCCTCCGTATATTTCAGACCCTGGAAAAACAAATCCTCTGTTTTTTGCAAGGGCAACTATTTTATCCATTGTAACTGCTTGTGGCATTTAATAACACTCCTTTTTCTCTCGCAATTATGCAAAAACCCTTCATCCCTTTTGGGAAGAAAGGTTTTTAACTTTACTTATTTAAGAATACCAAAGAGACAAGTTTCTGTCAATCTTTTTTCTTTTCTTCTTTTAATACGGTTACGCTTTTATCATGTTTTTCAACTTCAATTGTGCAATTAGCTAAAAGCGCTACTGCCGCTCCTACTAATGTCAACTGAGGAATGATAACTGCAGAAATAGCCCCTGCCGTTACAGGAATCTCCAAAAGAACTTTATCGTCTTTTTTTATTCTTATTTTTGTAACATTACCTTTTTTAATTAATTCTTTTATTTTATCCATAACTTCTGAACCTGCGACTGTAAAGGTCTCAGTCCAACTTTTTCTATTCTCTTCTATATATATCAATGCGTCTACAACACTGCCACCTGACTTCTCTAATGCTTCTTTTGCTTCTTTATAACTTACTCCCATTCTCTCTACTATCATATCTATTTTTTCTAATTCTTCATCTAACACGTTAAACCCTCCTTTCACATATTTTGTAAATTGTCAATAAAATCTTTTGATTTAAACTCTATTTCAAGATGTTCTTTCATATAGGCTGTTATTATTTTATCCACTTCTTCTTTTATAACTCCTGAAACTTTAATATTTTGAAGCTTGTCATAATCTCCTTTAAGAAAATACTTTATAGCTTTTAATGTTACTTCATGTAATGGCTTGGCGTCAAAACATTTATTTTTGCAGTTTATACACACTGCACCCCCGCAGGAATTAGAAAAATATTTTAAATTCTCTCTTTTTCCACAGACAACACAATTATCAAGTTGAGGCATATATCCCAATAAAGAAACTAATTTTAAGTTATAAGAAGAAATAAAAATTAAAGGGTCTATTTGTAGCTCGTCAACTGCTTTTAAAGAATGTTTTAAAAACAGATACAGCCTCTCGCTTTTTTGATTTTCCTCTAAAATTTTGTTTATAGTTTCGGCAATATACGAAGCTACAGAAAATTTGACTAAGTCTTTTTCTATATTTCTATGCGCTTCGATTAACTCCCATTGGTCAATATAGTAATAATTTTTCCCCTCAAAAATAACATAATTGGCAACAATAAAAGGCCTTATTGCATTCACAAAGCGGCTCTTTGAGCGCCTTGCCCCCTTTGCCACTGCCTGGAGTTTGCCATAGCTTTTAGTAAAAAGAGTGGCAATTTTGTCTGTTTCACCTATTAAATTGTTTTTTAATACTATTGCTTCTGTCTTTAACAAGCCCATTTTTTATCAACTCATTTTTAGTTTATTCCATTCCTCTGCAATCTTAACGCCTGCACTTGCCCCAATACGATTAGCTCCTGCTTCAATCATCGCCTTAGCATCTTCAGCAGTTCTTACACAGCCAGAAGCCTTAACACCAAAGTTTTCACCAACTGTCTGTCTCATTAATTTTACATCCTCTACTGTCGCTCCACCTGGTCCAAAGCCAGTAGAAGTCTTAACAAAATCAGCACCTGCTTCTCTTGTGAGCTGACATGCTTTTACCTTTTCTTCATCAGTGAGATAACAGGTTTCTAAAATTACTTTTACAACTATATCTCCATAGGATTTCACCGCTTTTACAACTTCTTCAATTTCTTTTTTCACATAATCATAATCTCCACTCTTTAACATACTTACATTCAACACCATATCTACTTCTGTAGCACCTCTTTTTACTGCATCTACCGCCTCAAAAACTTTACTTTCAATAGTATTTGCCCCTAATGGAAAACCTATCACTGTGCAAACTTTCACATCTGTATCTTTCAACATACTATAGGCAAGGTCTACAAAGCAGGGGTTTATGCAGACAGAAGCAAATCCATACTCTTTTGCCTCATTACAAAGTTTTTCTATTTCACTTTTTGTCGCATTTGGCTTCAGTAGAGTGTGGTCAATCATTTTTGCTATGTTCATGACATAACCTCCTTTTGTTTTCACTAAATACTTTACTATTCGTAAGTTTTCTTGTCAATGGCATATCCTAATTTTTTAAGTAACGTTGTATTGTCTCTCCACCCCTTCCTCGTCTTTACCCATAGGTCAAGAAAAACCTGTTTTCCATAAAATTCTTCTAAATCAAGTCGCGCACTTTGACCTATCTTTTTTAGCATTTGCCCATTTTTGCCTATAATAATTCCTTTGTGGGACTCTTTCTCACAGTAAATATATGCTTCAATGTCTATTATATCTTTATCTTCCCTCTCTTTAATAGATTCTACTTCCACATAAACACCGTGAGGTACTTCTTCCTCTAAAAAGTGTAACATCTTCTCTCGAATTATTTCTGCCACTATTAATTTTTCGGGCTGATCTGTTATATAATCATCCAAATAATATTTGGGGCCTTCTGGCAAAAGTGATACAATTTTTTCTTTTAACAAATCTATATTTTTATTTTCAATAGCAGAAATAGCTACTACATCTTTAAACTCATATTGCTCTTTAAAAATTTTTATAGTCTCTTCTACTCTTTTCTCAGGCACCAAATCTATTTTGTTGACTACAAGTATGACAGGTGTATCTACTTCTTTTAAATGTTCGATTATGTATCTATCTCCAGGTCCTACTTCCGTATCTGGTTCTATCATATACAAAATAAGGTCAACTTCCTTCAATGTTCTTTTAGCTACCTCAATCATAAATTCGCTTAATTTAGATTTAGGTTTATGAATGCCAGGAGTGTCAACAAAAATAACCTGGTATTCATCTGTTGTCAAAATCCCACGAATGGTATTTCGAGTAGTTTGGGGTTTGGGAGAAGTAATAGCAATCTTCTCTTGTAAAATTGCATTTAAAAGAGTAGATTTACCTACATTAGTTCTACCAACTAATGCTACAAAACCAGCTTTATGGCCCATATCATCACTCCTTATTTGATTATTTGAAAAATCAACACTGTAATCAATATCCCAAATAAACCTCCAAAAAATACCTGAGAAAAAGAGTGGATTTTACCTTCTACTCTGCTTTCAGCCACCATAAGAGCAAGTAAAAAACCTAAAGTGGCAATAAAAGCATTTGCTGTCATAAAAGTTATAGCTGTCGCAGTAGCAAAAGCAATAGCACTATGAGCGCTGGGCATTCCTCCCCTCATAGGAGTTCCTTCTTTAAAATGTACCTTTAAAATTACAGTCAAAAACACTACAACTAAAAGATTTATAACTGTGATATGAATGGGTGACTCTCTAAGCTTTAATAAAATTATTTTTGTCCAAGGATTTACCCTATCAAAAAATATTAAATAAGCTACAAGAATGGCATTTATTGCGGATATAAGAACTGCCCCTGCAGCTACATTTTTCGCGACCTTAGCCAAAGGATTATAATTTTTAACCATCATGTCAATTGTGGTTTCAATAGCCGTATTTATCATTTCAGAAATTAAAACTAAAGAAATTGTAAATAAAATTACCACAAATTCTACTCTTGAAAGGTCAAAAAAAAGGCAAAAGAATAATACCAATATCGCTATGGCAAAGTGAACCTTCATGTTTCTTTGGGTCTTAAAAGCATGTAAAATGCCCTCTATCGCATAATTAAAGCTGTCAATTAAATTTCTCGATTTCACAAAATCACCGCCCAATATTAAGCCTTGCCATAACTTCCTCTTCTTTTTCCCTCATAATTTTTCTTTCTTCTTCAGTTTCATGGTCATAACCCAAAAGATGCAGCATGCTGTGAGCTGTTAAATAAGCTACTTCTCTTTCAAAGGAATGTCCATATTCCATTGACTGCTCTAAAGCTTTTTCTAAAGAAATAACTATATCTCCTATTGGCTGTACCTCTTCTGAATCTTCCTCTATTTCCTCAACTTCCCCATAAGTATCTTCAAACTCTGCTAAAGGAAATGACAAAACATCCGTCGGCTTATCTATACCTCTATAATATTTATTTAATTTTCTAATTTCCTCATTATCCACAAAAGACACACTTACTTCAACATTATCAATAACCTCTTCTACCTCTAATACTGTTTTTATAACTTTTTCCACCAATTCTTCCAAATTTATTGCATCAACTTTATCTTGTCTGTTGTCTATCAAAATGTTCATTCTAACACCTCTTTATTTTGATTTGGTTCAATATCAGGATACTCAATTCTTTTATGAAACATACCAGTTAAAGCAGTCAAAAAAGAATTTTTTATAGTTTTAATATCTTTTAAAGTTAAATCGCTATCTTCCAACTGACCATCATTTAATCTATCTGCGACGATTTTATCAATCATATTTTTTATATTTTCCTCAGTAGGTTCCGGGATAGATCTCACAGCTGCTTCTACAGAATCTGCCAACATCAAAATGGCAGACTCTTTGGTAGAAGGCTTTGGACCTGGATATCTGAAAGATTCTTCTTCGCAAGATTCCTCTTCATTTTGTAAAGCCTTAGTATAAAAGTATTTCACTAAGGAAGTACCATGGTGTTCTTTTATCAAATCAATGACTTGTTGAGGAAGTTTATACTTTTTAGCTAATTCTACACCATCTTTTACATGGGAAATTATTACTAATGTACTTAAATCAGGAGAAATTTTGTCATGCAAATTTTCTCCTGAAAGCTGGTTCTCTTTGAAAAAATAAGGTCTTTTAATTTTACCTATATCATGGTAATAAGCCCCCACTCTAACTAACAAACTGTTTGCTCCAATAGCATCAGAAGCAGCTTCTGCGAGATTTGCTACTACTATGCTGTGGTGATAAGTACCAGGAGCATCCATCATAAGTTTTTTAAGAAGCGGATTATTGGGATTTGATAGCTCTAAAAGTTTTAAAGGAGTTAAGATATCAAAAGCTGCTTCCCAAAAAGGCAAAGTACCAATAACCAAAATTATACTAAAAGTTCCACTGACAATTCCCCATAAACTACTTTTTAATACAGAAATTATATCATTGCTATTTAAAAGCCCTATTCCTACAATACTTACAAGATTTACCCCACTGACGTAAAGACCCGCTTTTACAAAATCTAAACGTTGCTTAGAATGAGAAAGTTTTACTGCACCAATCAATCCCCCTAGCAATGACATAAAAATAAATTCTTGGTTAAAACCCACCATTAAGCCTACTAAAAGAGAATAAATTATGTCAATCATAATAGCAATATAAGGATCTATTAAAACAGAAATTAGCATAGGCAAAGTAGCAGCAGGAATTAAAAGCGGTTCAATCTCTTTAAAGGCAACAGCTAATAAAAGATAAAAAATACCTGTTAAGCACAACAATTCAATGTACATTTTTTTTGTAGTAATCTTTTTGTCCAATTTTATAATATAATACACTGATAAAAAAAGTGACAAGCCTAAAATCAAAAATAAGCCTATTATCATTCCATAGTCAATCTTACTGCTACCTTTTAAGAGACCTAAAGATTTCAAAACCTCAATTTGTTGTTGTGTCACCACTTCTCCACTGACTACGATATTTTGTCCTTTTTTATACATAACCGGCTGTACTCTTTCCTCTGCTTCTTTTTTAGCAAGGTTTGTCTCATAGGCATTATATATCATATTAGGAACAATAACAGAAGATAAAATCTTAACAGCTACTGGTTTTACTTCTTCAGAAATATCAGAACTTTCTACAACACTCTTGGCATCGTTTAAAACAGTAGGCAAAGCATCTTCTGTAATCTGCCTTGCCATAATTGCTTTTTCTGTCGATAATACCACCGATTCCATGTTTATAAGGGTATTATCATCTATTTTTAAAAGCAAAGCCACGTCATTATCTTCTAAACCTATGGGACTTACAGCTTTAAAGTCCTGCAATTTCTTTTCTTCTGTTTCTGAAGATTTGCGTACATCTCTTAATTTATTAAAAAAATCAACTAGCTTAAGATAAGATTCTTTTGCAATATTTTCATTATAATCATATTTGGGATTGACCGCATTTACTGCTTCCTCTATTTTCTTTTGAGTAGCAACTACATCTACTACATCTTTAGGAGCTTTTATGTCTTGAGTAGCTACGTCCCCAGCTTTTAAGTCAAATTTTGGAGGCGTTACACTAGTATAAACTAAGGCATAGGAAGAAACAAAATAAAAAATAACAAAAAAAATGATTATCAATTGCTCATTTTTAATTATATTTTTTATATGTTTGTCCAGTTTTTTCATGGATTATTCCCCTCGCTCTGGGATTTCTGATTTGTTTTCCTCCATGTTCTTCTCATAAATTTCATAAGCTTTTATGATTTTAGCTACAAGAGGATGCCTTATCACATCTTCTTCAGAAAGCATTACAAACTCTATACCTTCTATTCCTTTTAATATCTCCATAACCTCTTTTAGTCCGGATTTTTTACCTCTTGGCAAATCTATTTGAGTAACGTCACCAGTTATAACTGCTTTAGAACCAAAACCTATACGGGTTAAAAACATTTTCATCTGCTCAGGAGTGGTGTTTTGAGCTTCATCAAGTATTATAAAAGAATCGTCCAAAGTTCTACCTCTCATATAAGCTAGGGGTGCTACCTCAATTAAGCCTTTCTCCATGTATTTTTGGAAAACTTCTGCTCCTAAAATGTCGTAAAGCGCATCATATAAAGGTCTTAAATAAGGATCAACTTTTTCTTGCAAATCTCCTGGCAAAAAACCCAACTTTTCTCCTGCTTCAACAGCCGGCCTTGTTAAAATTATACGACCTACTTCTTTATTTTTCATTGCAGTAATAGCCATTGCCATAGCCAAATAGGTCTTGCCCGTACCGGCAGGTCCTATTCCAAATACAATCTGATTTTTTCTTATAGCTTCTACATACCTCATTTGCCCATAAGTTTTGCACCTTATCTGTTTGCCTCTAGCTGTTATACAAACAATATCAGACATTAAAGACTTTAGTTTTTCTTCTTCTCCTGCCTCAATCATATTCATAGTATACAAAACATTTTGAGTAGTAATCACATCTCCCTTTTCAATCATTCCCATCAATTTGTTAAAAAGTTTATTAGCAGATTCCACGTTTTTTTCTTCCCCCGTTATCTTAATAATTCCTCCTCTTAACACTATCTTGACATCTAATCCCTCTTCTATTAACTTAATATTTTCATCAAAGTTGCCAAACAAATTGGCAGCTTGCTCCATATCCTCAATATTAATAGCTAACTCCTTAATCAATGTTCCCCTCCTATATAAGAAATTTTTTCTTTCATTCCTATTTCCTCTAAAACCTCTGCAGTAATATTGGCTCTTAATATTTTATCTTGTATAATCACATAACTTTCTTTTTTATTTACTATCTTACTTTGAGGGCCTAAAACCTTCTCCAACTCCTTTAGTGCTTTTTCAAAAGCAATATTTTTTGCTTCCTCTTTAGATAAAACAATAGTTTTAGGTTTGGTTTCATAGTATACTTCTTTTATTATTCTAACTGGAAAGTTTTTTGATATTATCTCTTTTTCCTCTTTTTCAAAATTCTTAAAGTCTACTTTTTTAGGGGATATAGTTATAGTATTGTTACCAAAGATTATTTTTGTAACAGTTATTTTGTTGTTTGTCCTCTCAAAGACTTCTTTTTTGAGTTCGGCGTCAGCATAAACTTCATACCATGTCCTCCCAATAATTTGGCCATCAGCATGTACAAATCTTGTCTCTAGTCCTGGCTTTTCAATTATCCCTGTAACAATTATATCTCCCGCTTTTACTGTATCTCCAACTTTTTTTACCGCTTCCCCTTCTAAAACCGTCATCTTATAAATTATACCATCTTTTTTAGCTATTATATTGCATGGTTCATCTTTTGACAATACCTCTTGAGGTTTTGTTTTACCTACAACTTTTACAAAAGCATTAGTACCCTTTATATTTATTCCTATCCACGATATATCATTATTTTGTAATAAAAATTCTGTCTCTATTTTATTAACATCTATAGCAAATTTAGAAACTCCTGGCTTTAATCCTAAGTATGAAAGCTTTTCTAAAACTACTTTTTCATTTACATTGTTGACGGTCTCTATATTAATTTCCCATATAAAAGTAGAAAATGCATAAATAAGTATAAGAGAAACTATTGCCCCTAAAACCAACAATTTCCTTCTTTTTAATCGAGAAATCACAAAAGGCAATCCTTTTTTAGAAATCACTGAAACACGACAATTAGTTTTTTTCGCAAAAGATACTATTTCTTTAAAACCCTTTAAACTCACTTTTGCAACTATAGTAGTATAATTCTTACGCTCAATATCCCAAATATAGACATCATTTACCATTATGAGATTTAAAAATTTTTCAATTGACAAACCTTCAATCTTAATAATAACATATCCTTTTAAAAAATTCCATAATTTTATTGCAACCAAAAATACTCCTCCTATACCATTATTTCTATATTCATTATTTCGCCACTAATCGTTATAATCTCTGTCATTATAGAATTCACAATCATATTTTTACCTAATATTCTAACAACTCCAATTGTTGTATTTACCCTAATCCTTTCAGGAATATACTCAATAATTCCCTTGTGGTTTTCTATAGTAACATGGGTTTTCCCTATCAAAGTTATTTTAGGGAGATTCAACAGTACCTCTTTTGGAAAGTCTATTGCATTTACAAGTTCGTTTTTTGTCCCATCTTTCATACAGTAACCTCCCTTCTTTTAAAATTTTATGAGGAAGAAATTAAAAAAATTCTCTTGCTTTTTTATAGGTAATAGACCTTTTGAGTAATTAGAAAATGTATTATAATGAAAGTAAGAAAATAAATATTTCTATTACTGTAAATTATTTTTTGGGGGGATTTGCCTTGGAGAAAATAGTAATAATTTTTACGGGTGGAACTATATCCATGAAAAATGACCCTAATTTAAATGCTGCTATACCCTCTTTATCAGGAAAAGACATACTAAAAATGGTTCCCAACATAAAAGAAATTGCCCAAATTGAAATAATCCAATTTGGTAATTCCCCAAGCCCTCACCTTACTCCTGAGCTATTGGTAAATTTAAGACGAGAAGTTGAAAACGTAATCAAACAACAAGTAAAAGGAGTCGTCATTACTCACGGTACAGATACATTAGAGGAAACAGCATATTTTTTAGACTTAACTATAAATTCTGAAAAGCCAATAGTCTTGACTGGAGCCATGAAAAATTCTTCTGAAGTTGGATACGACGGTCCCAATAACTTAATTGCTTCTGTAATTACTGCTTCCTCAGAAAAAGCCAAAAATAAAGGAGTGTTAGTAGCTTTCAATAACGAAATACATGCAGCACGAGATGTCACAAAAACTCATACTTCAAGTATTGACACTTTTAAAAGCCTTGAAACAGGTCCAATAGGTGTTGTAGATAATAACAAAGCGTATTTTTATAGGAACATTGAGACAAGAAATTATATACCAGTAGACCATTTAGAGCCAAGAGTCAGTCTTCTAAAAGTCGCCTTTGGTATGGAGGATAAAATTATCAGATTCCTTGTTGATAGCGGAGAAAAAGGAATAGTAATAGAAGGAACAGGAAGGGGAAATGTACCTCCAAAATTGGCTGAGGGCATAGAATATGCTATATCAAAGGGAGTAATTGTAGTGTTAGTTTCAAGATGTCCTATGGGAAGAGTTGATGCCTCTTACGGTTATAAAGGTGGCGGAAAGCATCTTGAGTCCTTAGGGGTAATCTTTGGAGGTAATCTCTCAGGGCAAAAAGCTCGCATAAAACTCATGGCAGCTCTTGCTTATTCCAATAATTACAATGAAATCAAAAAATTATTTGAAGAAGAAAAGACTTGATACCTAATGGCATCAAGTCCTTTGTTTACTGTAGATACTTGTTTACCATGTCTTTAACAAGGTTGCCATCTGCTCTCCCTTTTACGATTGGCATTACCTTTCCCATCACTTTTCCTATATCGCTTTTAGTTTTAGCACCAGTTTCTTCGATAGCTTTTTTTACTATTTCCTCTATTTCCTCTTCGGATAGCTGCTTCGGTAAATAAGAAAGCATAATCTCAATTTCTTTTTTGGCTTTATCCACTAAGTCTTGCCTTCCACTTTTCTCGTAATCCGGCAACACTTCTTTTCTTTGCTTTATCTCCTTAGAAATTACATTGATGACCCCTTCATCGTCTAATTCTTTTTGAGTATCTTTTTCAACTTGGAGAATAGCTGCTCTTACCATACTTAAAATATTCTTTTTGAAATTATCTTTGTTTTTCATAGCTTCTACCATATCTTTGTATATTCGCTCTTTTAGGGGCATGGCAAGCACTTCCTTTATTTATTATATTTATATTTTCTTTTTCTTGCTGCTTCGGATTTTTTCTTACGTTTTACACTGGGACTTTCGTAATGCTCTCTTTTGCGAACCTCTGATAAAACGCCTGCTTTGGAACATTGGCGCCTAAATCTTCTCAGAGCATTGTCCAATGATTCGTTTTCGCCGACTCTTACTTCAGCCACTACTCTCCCTCCCTCCAGATAAACTGCTCAAGCTAAGCTGCGTATTCTGCTGCGATGTCTTGCTGAAAATTCTCATTTTATTATACTCCTAAAACCATAATGTGTCAATGATTAACCTGGTGGCCAAGTCATAAATCTACCCCCTAAAAGATGAAAATGTATGTGATATACCGTTTGTCCCCCGTCATTTCCACAGTTTGATACAATTCTATAACCTTTTTCGTCAATGCCCTCTTTTTTTGCCAATTCTTTTGCCACCATATAAGCATGAGATACTATATGTTTGTTATCCTCATTTAAATCTAACAATGTCGGTATATGTTCTTTTGGCACAATGAGGATATGCACAGGTGCTTGGGGGTTAATATCTCTAAATGCTACTACTAAATCATCTTCATAGACTATATTGGAAGGTACTTCTTTATTTATAATTTTACAAAAAATGCAATCTGACATCCTTTCACCTCCTCTTTTTATATTCTACACATCAGGTTAAATTCCTTCAATTTCTCCAATTAAGAAATTATCTTTTATTTCTTTTATTTTCACTGGAAAAATCTCATTTCTAAGTAACTTTATATCCCCTTTAACAGCTATACTTAAATAATTATCAGTCAAGCCTTCTACATAACCCTCCATATTCTTTACTGGTTGTTCAAAGAGGACTTCCAAAGTTTTCCCTATAAAACTCTCCATAAATTTATATTCACACCTATTAGACAATTCTATGAGCTTTTTACTCCTATCTTCTTTTATATGATTTGCAACTTGATTTGGAAAGTTGTATGCTCTTGTACCTTTTCTCCTTGAATATTTAAAAACATGCATTTTGCTAAAACAAATCTCTTCCACAAATTTGTAAGTCTTGAGAAACTCCTCTTCCGTTTCACCAGGAAATCCCACCATAACATCTGTAGTTATCGCCACATCCTTGATGTATTCTCTTAACCTATCAATTACACTTTTGTACTCCTTTGTAGTATATCTTCTTCCCATTCTTTTTAAGGTTTCATCACATCCACTTTGAAGGGATACATGATAATGCCTGCACATCTTAGGCAAGTTAGCTATTTCTTTCACAAACTCTTCAGTTAAAAAAGTAGGCTCAATAGAACTAAGTCTTATCCTTTTTATGCCATCTATTTCATGAATCATCTTTATAATGTCCAAAAGCCCAATATTTTTTAAATCTTTGCCATAGGAAGCTATGTGTATACCTGTGAGAACAATTTCTTTATACCCTGAATCAGCAAACCTTTTTACTTCATCTAGTACTTTTTTGGGGTCTCTACTTCTCACAGGTCCCCTGGCGTAAGGGATTATGCAGTAAGTACAGTATTGATTGCAGCCGTCTTGAATCTTTATATATGCCCTTGTCCTTTCTGTATAAGCTGTTACTCCAAATTCCTCATATTCCTTTTGAGTCATTATATTATTTACCACACTCAACTTTTGATTTTTTTGTGTAAATTCCTCTACTAATTCCACTATTTTGTCCTTATTTTTCGTACCAATCGCTATGTCCACTTCCGGAAGAGAAAAAGCTTCCTCTGGACTTACTTGCACATAGCAGCCAACAGCTACTACCAGCGCATCAGGATTTTTCTTTCTAGCTTTTCGTATCTCCTGCCTTGACTTCATATCACTTCTATTTGTTACAGTACAGGTATTTATTACGTAAACATCCGCTTTTTCATTAAAATCAACTACTTCATAACCAGCTTTTTTAAAAAGCTCAGCCATGACTTCTGTCTCATATTGATTTACCTTACACCCCAAAGTATAAAAAGCAACAGTTTTTTTATGACCATATCTTTCATAAAATTCCTCATTACTAAGAGTTAAATCTACTTTTGCCACTTTAAAAATGCTCCTCCTATTAAATCTCTTTTTCATATTATATCACATATTATAACATGCTATTGTACACAAAAAAAAAACATGCCCCGAAAAGCCTTTTATTTTGCTCCTATGTTAGCTTTTCCGCTGCTTCATTTAACCATCTTGGAAGCTTGACTGTCTTTTTCATATTTTTGTTTATGAATTTTACACAAACAAAAATGTGGACTTGACCTCTTCAATAGCTTTTTTTCTACATTTTTGTCAGTAGAATTTAAAACAGTATATTGTCCAGGATGCATAGAAACTCTCATTCTATTTTTTTATTTTTCCTCCAATTTTTAAAAGCCTATCTTTAAAAATTTTCCACCACGTAAATTTATTTATTTCATTTGAACCAAAAGGTATCAAATCTGATGTGATTCTAAAAAGCTTTATATTATTTTCAACATTGAATAATATTTTCGAGAGAATTTAAGTTGTACACAATTAATTCTAATAATTTTTCTTCAGTTGCATTTTCTTTTTTTATAGCTTTTAAACTAGGTGTTCAAAACTCTTACTGTTAAACAAGCATATCTTATTGCTATATTATTTTCCATCTTTTATTTATTTGAGATGGTATATCTATTTTTGCCTTTTGCTTTGCTTACATACATTAGTCTATCTGCTTTTTTTAGTAATTTTTCTGGGGTATCCTCTTTTTTAATCATAACCCCTCCTATAGAAGCAGAAACTTTTATTATTTGTCCTTTTTCTTCAAAAAAAGAGTTTTCTATAAGGGTAATCATTTTTTGGGCTAGTTCCTCTATTGAATTTATGTCTTCTATTTCAAATATGACAATAAATTCATCTCCTCCAAATCGTGCTACTATGTCATTTGCTCTTAAATTGCTCTTCAAAGTCTCTCCTATCATTTTTAAGACTTTATCTCCTATATGATGACCATATAAGTCATTTATGTCTTTAAAATTATCTAAGTCGATAAATAAAACAGCAAATTTTCTATTATACCTTTTTGTCTCTTTTATTTTTTCTTTTATAAAAAAGTCTAATCCTCTTCTATTTAAAACTCCTGTAAGTTCGTCTATAAATGCTAAATTTCTTAGTTTTTCTAGTTCTGTTTTTATGATTTTTACATCTGTTACCTCATTGAAAATTTCTATTGCTCCCATTACTTTCCCTGTTTCATCTGCAATAGGTAATACTTTCACATAAACAGGGATTCTATGACCAGATTTGTTATGTAAAAATACTTGTTTTTCTACAAAAGTATTGTTTTTAATAGCATAAACTAAAGGACATTCTCCCTTGCAAAGTTCTGTACCCTTTTCATCTATATGTTTTAAGATGTTGTCCCAGCAGTGAGAATTAAGTACTTCCGTTTTTTTAAAACCAGTAATTTCTTCTGCTCTTTTGTTCCAATAAAGAATTTTTCTCTCTGTATCTACAAGGTATACACCATCTGATAGATTTTCAAAAACCGATTCGCACACCCCATCTTTTAAAAACATTAAAATCTTCCTTTCATTAAAAATTTTATATAATTATGATGTTATAATTATATTGCTATTTCGATTTTTGCAATAAAAGAATAAAAATTAATTTTAAATTTCAAATTAAAATTATAAAAAGCATGAAATACAGCCTTTCAAAAAGTTAAAAGAAAGGCTACATATTTTAATCATTTTATTCGACTCTTGAAACATCAATCTGAAGTTCATCTAAGTATTTTATCAATATTTTTGAGGTTTCTTCTATTTCTTCTAATATTGTTTCTGCTTTACTGATATTACCTGTATGATAAGCATCTATAGCTTCTTTAACTAAAGAATGTATTTTAATGTGGGGCTCTTCAATCTTTTTAAAAGAAGTCATAGCTTTGATACTTTCATTATTTACAGAGTAGTACCACCCACCTAATGAACATGTGTGATGGTTACTAGCATCACCGCTTAAAGGTTCAAAACCTAAAAGCATGTTATAAACCTTCCATTTCCATAGTAAATGGTCAACTTTATATAATTCTATATGGTCAGAGATTTTCATAAAGTGGGCTTTTTCTCTTATTTGTGTCCTTGTTTTTTCTAATCTTTTGCTTAAATCATATATTGCTTTTCCTACATCTATACTCAAAGTTTTAATTTTATCCGCAAACCCGGCATTTTCTTCATTTGTTGCAGACATTTCCTGTATGAACGCAGATTGTTCCTCTACATTAGCTGTTATTTCTTCAATATGCTCTTGAACATGGTTGGTCTTTTCAATTATATTACTCATAGCTTCTATTGCTTTTGTAGACAAATCCTTCCCTTTGCTTAATTTGTTTGCTGCAGTTGATATGTAAGATACAGCTTTTGTCATTTCATTTTGAAGTAGTTCTATGTTATTACCAATTCTATCCGCCGATATCTTAGTATGTTCTGCTAATTTTTTAACTTCCTCAGCAACAACAGCAAACCCTCTTCCGGCTTCTCCTGCACGAGCTGCTTCAATTGCGGCATTCAGCGACAGAAGATTTGTTTGGTCAGCTACTCCCCTTATTATCTCTACTACTTCATTTATCTTTTTCATACCTTCAGTTAAAGAATTAATTAGATTATTTATGTAATTAAATTGTTCTAACATTTCATCAACAAATACAGTTAACTCTTCTACCGAAGAAGTCCCTTTTCTGGCTTGTTCAAGCGCATCATGCATTTCTTCAGTAATATCTGTAGCTTTTGTAGCAATTTCCTGGGAAGCAGATGCCAATTCTTCTGTTGTTGTAGCTACATCATTTAATCTTGCAGATTGCTGTGATACCATTTCTAAAAGTTCTCTCAAAAATTCCATTTTAGCAGTAACTGCAACAGCATCATTTATATCTAGAATAGTTTCTTTGGTAATTCTTTTGAAAGATTCAGCACAATTTACCATTTCGTTGTTTATTTTATCTAAGTTTCCTATACCTTCTACTTTACTCAAGTTATATGTCCCTTTAGTTATTTCTTTTAAGTTATTTTCCAACATAGTAATTACACTATCAAATTTATCATTACCTAAAGATTTATTTTCTTTTTTTAAAAACATGTTTTTCTCCTCCTTTTTTTCGTTTGTTTGGCTTTCAACCCGCAACTTTTTCTACAGTTCTTTCTTTTTCTTCTGTTATTACAGATATGGGATCAATAAGTATTATAACTTTATCTTCTTTTTGGCTAAACCGGAAATATATTTGAGATTTTCTCATCTTAGATTAATTACACCTTCTATATACGAAGGCATGCCAGGAATTTTTATAGGTGTTTCATATTTTGTTATTTCCTCAATCCTTATAAATTTCAATACCCTACTCTTCGCTATTTAAAAGAAAAATAACATACTGTTTTTCTATCATTTTATTTCTCCTTTCTACGTTTTAGTTTTTGTATTATTGGATATTACTTTATAAATTGCAGATACGTCACCACCTTTTCTTTAATTAAAATTAAGTATAAATAACTAGATATATAAAAACAATTGTACCTAAGAGATTCCTTTTTTTACACCACTTTCTCTTTTCTTAATAGCTCTTTCCAATGATAACACAACGAAAATATTATATTTTCGTGGAAGGTTTTTTAACTCTAATATAGCTTCCTGTTCATTTTTAATTTTCCCTTTGTTATAAGGCCTTTCCGTTGTCATGGCATCAAATGAATCACAAACTCCAATTATTTGTGCAACCAACGGAAAATCATTTAAGCCAAATGGATAGCCAGAACCATCAAGTCTTTCATGATGATAAAGCATTCCCGGGATAAGATCTTTTAAAGAAGGAAAAAACTTTAATATCTCATTGCCATATAGCGGGTGAATTTTTATAATATCATATTCAAGCTCTGTAAGTTTCCCAGGTTTATTGAGGATATCTTTGGGAACTATAAATTTGCCAATATCATGTAAAAGAGCACTTTTACAATTTAGAATTTTCTCTTCTTGTGATAATTCCAATTCTTCAGAAACCAACTTTGTAAGTCTAGCTACTCTTACACTATGTAAGAAGCTTGTATAATGATGATACTTAAGTTTTTTCAATAAATATCTTATTAAATAACAATCATTTAGATTATTTGGTCTCATCTTACATCATCCTTATATGATAGTTTTTCATAAATTTCCATCTTGCTATAATTATTATTAAATTATTATAATTCGACAAAAAATTCAAAATACTTCAAAAAAAAAAAAAAAAAAAAAAAAAAAAAAAAAAAAAAAAAAAAAAAAAAAAAAAAAAAAAAAAAAAAAAAAAAAAAAAAAAAAAAAAAAAAAAAAAAAATTATGCAATTTTCTCCATGCATCTTAAAAAGCTTTAAAACTATCTGGATTTATGTCAATATAGTAGACACAAAAACTCGGAATTTTTATGCTGACTTTTTAATTAAATCCTCAAATTGTTGCAAAGTCTATAGCCTATACTACTATGTAGTCTCTTTCTATTATACCAGGATTCAATATACTCGAATATAGCAAGTCGGGAAGTATCAAAATCATAGTAAGTAGCTAAATTTACTTCTTCCTTTTTAAAAGAAGCATGAAAAGATTCTATACACGCATTATCATAAGAGCATCATAATATTTTTTATTTTCCTCGATAAACTCAAATATAGAGTTTACTCCTTTGCAAATATGGCCATGGCTTTTTTAATATTTTATTCTCCTCTTCAAGCCTTGCCATCTTTTTTAACATAGCATGACATTCTGCTACTGTAATTGTTGTGCCCTTGTTGTCTATATTTATTGGTTTTGCTTTTTTCAACCAACCTGATATTGTGGATTTTGAGATGCCATATTCGCTTGAAAGCTCTGATAGACTTTTACCATGGTTATACAACTCTACTATAGTATTCTTGAATTCATCATTATACTTTGTCCTCTTGGTATTTTGTAGACACTACTCTCTTTATATTTTTATTTTATCCTGTTCGTGTTAAAGTGTCTACAATAATATACTAACACCAAATACTTGAAACCACCGATTACATAAACACAATCCCTTGAATATGTTTGTCCTTTAACTGATACATAACCGATATTGGGATCCATTAATAAATATACTTTATCATAAGTGTCAGCATAGTATTCATATCCTCGAACTACCATAGTATGCCCCGTACTACTGCTAGTTGGATACATCCCCTCTTTAAATTCCATAATCTCCCATAGAGGAATTTTTCTCCCAACATAGAATTACGTGCCATTTTTAATTTTACAAGCATTGTGCATAACAGTAAATTTAAGTAATGAAGGAGAACAGTCCCAATAGTTCATATATAAATTTATCTAACTTTATTTTCATTTTTAAATGCCTTCACATATAAAACTATAGACCTTCTAAAATCCTCTATTTATTACTTATTGCATAAATGAGGTAGTGGTCCACAGAAGTTATATAAATTGTCTCATCTGAGACAATAGCATGTAATGAAATAATATCATCAACTGTTTCAAATCTCCATTTGAGTGTACCATTAAAAGCCAAAGTAGAACTTTTAATCCTTTTCATTTTCTTTCTTTCCTTTCTCCTCTTAATTTTCCATCCCCTCAAAGCATGCAATACTTCAAAGTGTCTTGAATTTTTTTGCCCCAGTTTTTACAAAATAAAAAACTATCTCTTACCGAGTATCATTTTGTATAGATGTCTTATAATCATAATTCTTCATCGCACCAAGATGTTCTTTATCAAGAACAGGTGAAACCGCAATATATCTATTGTTATTATTAATAAGGCTACTAATCAAATCATAAAACACTTCACACATTATTAATTCTTTATCGCTTCCGAAATAAAGGTTGTGAAACCTACATAATTCCAAAAAACATTCCTCTTCTATAGCGAACAATTCTTCTAAGAGAGAATGTATTTTAAATTCATTCGCCTCAATCAACTTATCAATAGTTAAAGGATAAATGTAGTACATTTCATCAAATAAAAAGCATACAAAATCTCCCAAATGAATTCGAAAACTGCTCATATTTTCTTTCAGATTATAACAATTTAAAAATCCTCTTTTATTATTTTGAATTAGTTCTTTTATCTCATCGGGAATGACAACATTTTCATCAAAGTATGACATTGTATTAATGCCTTCATACTCAAGTTTATCATATTGCAATTCTGCAATATCCGTTTCTGGTAGGAAAGTGAGCCTATGCAGTTGTATTGTGACGGTTCTTTTATCTGAAACTTTTCGTTCTAATTGTTTTATCCTAAATATTGTTTGCAAAGTAGCTTCTAAATCTTCTTCTTCTTCAAATGGGTAGCCGTAAATAAATGAGAGTATGCAATTTGTCCCTTCAGAAATAATAAATTGCACGATAGGCTCAAGGATATCTAATTTTAAATCCTATCTAACCAATCAAGAAATGATTCTTTATTATTAATAACTTCTAATGAAATTGTTATAGACAGGGTAGCTCTAACCCCATTCTTTTTCAGTAATTCGAGGTTTTTTATTACTATATCATAAACGCTTCCCTTATTCGTTGAAAATACTCTGCTCATATCATTAATATATTTAGGTCCATCAAGTGAAATACCTATATTTACTCCATGTTCCTTGCAGAACCTTACCATTTGTTCTGTAAGCAGTGTTCCATTAGTCACAATAGAATAACTAAATTTTATCTTACTTTTTTCAGTTTTCTGAATAAAATAAGCCAAACTATTCCACACTAATAATGGCTCTCCACCATAAAAAATAATGTCTACATTTTCTACGGCTTCTTTAATTGCATATCTCATATATCCCTCTATAAATTTATCAATAACATCCATTTTTAAATACTCCACTTCAGAAAATTGCTCTTTATCTGCAATATTTTTAACAGCACAGTATGTACATCTAAGATTGCAAGCGTTTGTAAGAATAATATATATTGTATTGACCTTTCCCATTCTCATTTTTAAAGTATTACGTTTCAATTCTAAAGCATGATTGTCAGTCTCGTCATCATATATATAAATCCCTGCCTCCAAAAGAATTACCAATTCATCCCTATTAACAACTAATAGATGTTCAATCCTTTCAAGCTCATCATTATCTACAAAGATAACATCCATTATCAAAGAATTATATATAGCATAAACTCCATCATCCACTTGTAGTTTTTTATAATATTTTGATAATTTCATAAAACCTCTTCTCCCTCCATAGTCAAAGTATAAAAGAACCCTTTCCTGTTGTACAATTCATCATATGTCCCTCTCTCAATGATTTCCCCATTGTCCATTACAAGTATTTCATCCACCATCTGCATAGTATGATAGTTTAATCGGTGCATGACAGCTATAACGGTACAATTATCTTTATTCATTAAAACCTCTTCAACTTCACCAGCAGTTTCATTATCCAAATTTGAAGTTCCTTCATCAAATAAAATTATCTGAGGATTTCTTAAGAAAACCCTAGCTATTGAAACTCTTTGTTTTTCCCCTCCAGATAATGAATTCCCCTGTTCTCCTAAAGGTAAAAGCAGATTATAGTCAATTTTCTTTAGAAACTCACTCATTCCTGCTTCTGTTAAAGCATTTATAACATCTTCGTTTGAAAAGTCTTTGCTAAATAAGGTGACATTTTCCTTTAATGTCGCATCAAAAATATATGTTTCTTGATCAACCATACTTAAAATATCATAATAATCCTTTTCGTTTATATTTGATAGCTCGTTATTTCCAATCAGACATTCCCCTGTATATCCCATATACATTTTTGCAATAATTTTTAGGAGAGTACTTTTCCCTGATCCGCTTTTTCCAACAATAACATACTTTTTCCCTTTTTCAAATTCACAATTAAGATTTTTTATCACCGGTGTATCTGAACTGTACGAGAATGACAGCCCTTTAATAGTTATTTTATCCCATTCATCTATTTTGCTCTTGTCATTATTTAGAAATTCTCCCTCGTCAGGAAAGTTAGTATCAAGAATCTCATGAATTTCATCTCTCAATTCTTTGCATGATTTAATTTCCACTAAATAATTGCTTGACCTCATCAACGGAAAAGCCACATAGGTCATTAGCTGCGAGGCGGCAACTATATCAGCTACAGAAATGATTCTATTCATTGCTAAAACTCCACCTATACAATAGGTACCTACAAACATAATCTGTCCCAATAAAAAAGAAAGCTCATTCAGTAAATACTTACTTAAATCTAATTTATATCTCTTTTCCAAATCTTCGCTGCTTTTCATTTGATATTTTCCAATCATTATGCCTAATAACTTAAACCTTTTCACAATATGAAATGCACCCAATTGTTCATTCAATTCTCCAATAAATTTATTGTGCTCCTTCATGTATTGATTATTTAACCCATCTATCCATTTACCTGAAAACATAGGAATCGCTAGTTGGATTAAGGACATAGTTAAAATAAAAGCTCCAAGTATCGGACTAATTAAAGATATTAATATCCCAGCAGTTATGAATTGAGTTAACCCAACAAGCATATCTAATATAACGTGAAAATATGAATTTTCCAGTATCTCCATTCCTTTAGTAAAAATGTTAATATAATAGGACCTTGATGAGCTGTAAAATCTGCCTGTCTCTCTGTTCATTATTGATTCGAATCCTCTTTTTCTTATATAAGAAATACACCGTTTTATGAGAACGCGACGTGATTTTGCAGCACAATAATTTATTAATGAAGCTATACAAATATATAATATTGCTATAATCATCAAATCAATCATTTTTCTGAAACTATGCCCCATCGCTACTTCTATTAAATTTTTTAGAAGAATGGCAAGCCCCACTTCAAATATTGACCGTAAAACTAAAAAAAATATTGTTATAGCAAAAATCAACTTGTTTTTAAACATTAAACGCCACATATGCGCCTCCTATTTATAGTGTATCTTGAAATATCTTGCCATCTTTTATTCTTAGAATATTTGTTGATATGTTTTTAATAAATCTAACATCATGGGATACACATATTATCGTGCCAGGATACATCTTGATTAACTCTTCTAAAGCAGTTATAGAAGTTATGTCTAAATAATTTGTAACTTCATCAAAAATTAAAACGTTAAAATCAGAAAGGAAAAGCCTTACAAGGCTTAATTTGACTTGTTCACCTCCGCTCAAGGTGTTTATTTTGTTTTGAAGTTTGTCAGCAGGAAAACCCATTCTATATAAAATACTGCGAGAAAAGCTTTCCCCTTGTATTGAATTCTCTAGAATATATCTACCAACAGTTTTGTTATAATCAAGTTCTTTTAAATTTTGTGATTGCATGCCTATTTTTACTTGAGGCGAAATATGAATACCAACCTCCGATTTTCTATCCGCAATGAGATTTAGTAAAGTTGTTTTCCCACAGCCATTTTTACCTACAATTACTGTTTTACTTCCATTTTCTATATAAAATTTTGCATTTTCAAAAATTATTTTTCCATCATCATAGCTGAAGTTGAGGCAATCCGAGTAGATAATATACTTATTTCTACTTCTAATAAGGGAATAAAGTTGTAACCATGGTTTTATTTGAAATGCCTCATATGGTCTTTCAACAACAGGCAATTGATCAATTCTAGACTGAATACTTTTCGCTTTTTTTGCAAGGGCTTTCTGCTTTGCTGAATAGGACCTACCTACACTTGAGAATTCCTGTGCCTTTCTATCGCTATTGCTAATTTTTCTATTCTTACGGCTAAACTTCATCTCCTTTTCTTTTTGTTCTTTTAAAGCCTGATATAACTTCTCTTTTTTCGCTAAATACTCCTCATATTCAAACTTTTGCCTCTTTACCTCCTCTTCTTTTATACGTGTATATTCATCATATGTGCATTTATATAACTTGACCTTTTTATTTTCTATTTCAAGTATAGAGGTACACAAAGTATTTAGTAAATCACGATTATGAGATATTAATATAAATGATGATTCTTTTTTTAACCTCTCTTTCAAAAAATTAATATAATCCAAGTCAAGATTAGATGTTGGTTCATCAAGCAATAATAAATCGTGAGGTTGTTCCAGCGTTCTTTTAATTCTTAATTTCTGGATCTCACCAGCACTTGCAGATTCCAATGCAGGACTATTTGCAATAGTCAGTTCTGAATACTGAGGAAGATAAGAAATGAGTGCGTTAACATCTACTTTTCCGGTATCATACTCCTCAATCCCATATATAATTTTTAGAAGTGTTGATTTGCCAGAACCATTTTGTCCTACTATACCAACTTTATCACCAGAAAAAAGTTCAAATTTATCTATTGAAAAAAGTTCGTAATCCCCATAATACTTCTTTAAATTACTAATATTTATATATCTCATCAGGATCACTCCTGTTTTTCATCATTTTGGATGCCAAATAATAGAATTTACAACATTATTATTGTTTGTATCCCTCTTGACCTACCAAACTTTTCTATTGCCATTATACAATGAAAATTCTTGAATGTCTACTATATCTTTGTATAGTTTTTATTCCCTAGTTTTGCAGCAAATTTTAAATTAATGTAACCCGAAAACATTTATTTTACTAATGATTTCGGGTAAAATTTTTTATAAATTGCAATGTTAAATGCAACACCTAATGAAAATCATGTAGATATAGGATTTGGAACAAATCATATATAACCTTAAGCCCATCTTAGTTAACAAATTGAGCGGAGGTCGTGATTTGTCAAGGGTTTAAGTCAGGCGAAGCCTGCCCCTTGACAAATCACAAGTGAGCACTATACTTTATAAAGGATGGGCTTAACAGATTTTTGCCAGCTCCTCATAAAAGTATTCTTTAGGTGTCTTATGTCGTTCATTTTTAGCTCTTTCCCAAGATGAATATGGATGTGTATAATATACTTCTATGCCATATTCCTTAAGAGCACTTTCTAAATCACTAAACTCTGTACCATTATCAGATGTTATTGTTTTAAATACTTTGTTTAAATTGTCACCAAACATATCTTTTAATTTTGATAGTGCATCTTTAACAGATTTACTGTCTTTTGTATCCAATAGTAATATTATTTCATGGCGAGTCTTACGCTCTATTAATGTTAAAAGGACCTTGTCATTAGACTTCTTGCCAATTAACGTATCTATTTCCCAATGCCCAAAAACTTCACGGCTTTCAACTTCTTTAGGCCTAAAATCAATACTTTTACCCATAATACGTTTATTTTTACGGTTTTGTTTCTTCCTTGCTTTTAAACGTAGTTTTAAAGGTAAATCAATGTTTTTAACTTTTAATAATCCTCTATCTATATAGTTGTACAGTGTTTTAGTACAAACAATGGTTTTATTATTCCAGCTTGGGTCTTTTTTACAATAGCCTACAACTGCATCTGGTGACCATTTTTCATTTAATATTTTATTTTCAGCATATTTCAAGAAATCTTCTGCTTTAGCTACTTTAAATTTAGCTCCGCAATTTGAACGATTTTTTTCGTAGATAGCTTGACCGGTTTCAGGAAAATAGCTTGTATAAGAAGATAAATCACTTCTAAGTTGTGTAGTAGTTCCACGTTTAATTTCACGGCTTATAGTGCTTGGAGATCGATTAAGTTTTTTAGCAATATACCGAATACTTCTTCCTTCTTTGAGTAATGCATAGATCTCTCCTCGTTCATAGCTACTTAAGTGTTTAAAAGAACGATTTTTTGTGGTATCATTATTATGAACCATAGTGAAAATCCTCCTTGTATGATGTTGAGTTGACACCTATATCATACACGATTTTCACTATGGTTTCTATTTTTTTATCTGTTGCATTTAATTATACAACTAACCTCATTAAATTCTTCTTTTAAAAGGTATGCTATTCTTAAGTCGTCACTGTACCAGAACATTACTTCCAATTCTTCTTTTTGTTCTGTTGTTAAAGTATCATATTTTGCAAGAAGAAGCTTACGGCTTCTTTTGAAATATTTTCTTTTATTGTCTGGCAGCTCTTTTTGTATTCTTTTTCTTACATTTTCTATCGCCCAATATATGTACCTTGTAAAATGAAATTTGTCTATTGCTATTTTAGCTCCTTTGAAATATGTTTTTACTGTATCTGAAAAAGGCCTCCACATGTCTATAATAACCCACTTTACTTTATTCCTGTCTTTAAATCTTTTGAAATATTCACTTAGATTCTTTTGTTTTCTGTCTTTTAAAATATCTAATATTTTTCTTTCTTTTGGGTCTACAATAATGCAATGATATTTCCTGCCTCCAGAGTTCTCTTTGAATTCGTATATACTGATAATTTCCGGTAATGTTTTATAATCAGGTTCTACTCCTATTGTGTCTAAAAGTCTCATCACAGTCGTAATTGATACCCCTGTAACTTCAGATATATCTTTCATGCTTTGTTGTTTTTTTAGTTGTTGTAGTATGTAAATAGATAATCTGCTGGTCATTCGTGGTAAATAGTCTATATGTTCATAGAATTTCTTGCCACAGTGTTTACAAACGTATCTCCTCTTTTTTAGTACTATCACTGTTGGTTTCCCGAATAATGGTACATCTTTTATTCTTTGTACTCTATAATCATGAATCTTAGATGTTATTTCCCCGCATCTTGGACAAATATGTGGTTTCTGTTTCATCTTAATATGAAGCTCTATTCTGTTGTCATTTTCTATAACACCTTCCAAAATTGTATCTTCAGATTTTAAGAAATTTGTGATATAATTACCTTGCACTTATTCTGATGCCTCCTTTTGTTGGGTTGTTTTAACCACTTCTATTATAGCAGGCATTCAGAATAAGTGCTCTCTTTTTTATAGATTTCTTTTTCCCCACCCCAACATTTATTATAGAACCAAAAGTTTCAGTAATTCTTGTAGCCTTTAGGAAATTCATGTGTTGTTCATAAAAAAGAGTAAATGGCAAATATCCTACAGCAAATCCTAAAAATCCAACCCAGGACCCTAAATAACCTAAACCTATTCTCATATAAGTGCGAATTTCACAACCTATTAGCAATACTGCTTCCATTCCCAACAAAAATCCGCCAATACGTTGCCTAAAGTTAATTGTTCCTTTATTCCATCTTCAAAACCAGGATGTGCTCCAAAAAATATCCAACCTACTAATATAAAAGCTAACATGATTACCCATGTAATTACTATACCAATTATGGGTAGATAACCCCTCATTAATATTCTTGTAATACGGGGTACTCCCAATTTTGCATAAAAACTATCGTTTTTTGTCATGCTTTTGCCTGTTTCTAAGCTTATCAATGCGCACTCTGTTCCATAGCCACTTTTTGCAAGGCCAAAACCTCCAATAATTCCAGCTATTAATGTTAATAAAACGTAGATATGCCTTTATCAGCTATAGATTTACCAAAAGGTAAAATTTTTTCTCCATTAGAATATTGGAGAAAGGATGGATTAATTATTCCGCCCCAGACATTTGCAAATGCAAAATAAATGATGTATATTAAGAATAACCACCAGATTATATTTTTATAATATCTGTATTTTGAATCATAGGTAATAGATTCAACAGGATCATTTGTATTACTCTTTACATAAGATAGTGTTTCTTGATGTTTAAAATAACTTGCTAATTTTAGTTTACTCATAATGAATAAAGCTGTGATTCCGCCAATAGCCATAAATATGATTGTAACAGTTGAGTGAATACTCATAAGAGGTACTCCACCAATTAGGTGATTAAGAGTACAACCACCAGCTAAACGTGTTCCATAACTAAAAAGCATTCCTCCTAAGAAATTAATAGCTTAGGTCTTTGCAGAATCCCAAAATCCTTATGGATTAAGGGATTCTGCTGTATATTTTCAAAGGAATTCCCCCGCTTTCGTCGAATTTATATAGAGAACCAAATCCCAAAAAGAAATGGAGGAAATCCTATGAAAATCAAAGCTAAACAACTTTCTCTCTCCGATATTTACGATGATGTTCAATCCTTCTTTGAAGAAGATAAACCCAAGTTTATTAAACTCTTTGATTCCTTTATTGATTTATCTGAACTTATTCCGCCTTCTTTTTACGCCCATTATTATTCCCACTTTGGACGTCATAGAGATTTTTCTCTTGAATCTATGCTCACTGCTTTGATTATCCAAAAAATTCTCTCTATCCCTACTGTTCAACTCCTTGTCCCTGTCCTTAAGCTATCTAAAGAATTAAGAGAGCTTTGTGGCTTTAAAAGAGTCCCTCATCCTTCTCAATTCTCTAGATTTAAATCCATTTTCCTCAAAGATTTGGAGAATTCCTTCAATAATCTTGTTAATTTAACTGAGCCTATTTGTAAGGCTATTAATCCTTCACTTTCTAATATCCTCATCGCTGATACTACTGGCTTTCAACCTTATGTCAGAGAAAATAATCCTAAGTTCTTTGATTCCCTTTATAGAAATATTAAAAAGTTCTCTAAATCTAATCCTGATTTTGATGCCCACTCTTATGCTTGTTCTAAAATGCCTAAGTTCGCTCACTCTAATCCTGATGCTAAATTCTCTTATATTAATGGCCATTATTGTTACTCTATCAAAGCTACCATCCTCACTAATGGCTTAGGCATTATTCAGCATATTAGTTTCTATGACGATGATTTTTTAGATGTCAATACTGCTAAATCTGCTGCCGAGTCTAAAGATTTGTACGATTCTAAAACTTTAATCCCTTCTCTTAATGAATTCTTTAATTTACATCCTATTTTCTCTTATAGATACTTCTTAGGTGATGCCGGGTTTGATTCTTTTGATAATTATAAATACTTGCTCTCAGAGCATGGCATAATACCTATTATCCCTCGAAATTCTAAAAACTTACTTCAACCTACTTTTAACTCTGATGGTATCCCTACCTGCCCCCGTGACCCTTCTCTTAAAATGTCCTATGATGGCATCGTTCGGGAAAAAGGTAGAGCTACCAGAATTAAATGGCTTTGCCCTATGTCCAAAAAAGTTAGACTAAATGGTAAAACTACTTATATTCTTGAATGTGATAACCCTTGTACCTCTTCTAAATGTGGCAGAATATTCTATACTACCCTTGACATTGATTTTAGAAAAAACACTGTTGTCCCTCGTAACTCTAAAAAGTGGTCCAAACTTTATGAAAAACGCCCTATTATTGAAAAATCTATTTCTCTTTTAAAAAGTTCTATCGCTGTTGATAGCTTTAAACTCATAAATACCAGGTCAATCAAAGCTGATGTTTTTCCTGGGGCTATCACTCAACATATTGGTTTAATTATTACTGCAAAGCTTGGTACTTTTGAACATCCTTTATCTTTGAAAAAACTTTTGGCTTGATGACTTGTTCTTATGTTTTGATTCGTTTGTCACCTTTTAACATTAAAAAGGTGTGTTAAGTATTGTCTTTTTTGAATTTGTATCTTTCTTCCATTTCTCTTTTCCCCTCTTGAGCGTGCCTTTAAAATGTAATTTCTTTATTTTGTTCCTTGTAATGTAACTTTTTTACTCTAATATTTATCTCATTTTGCAATCACCTAAAATCTTTTTATATTATAACATGGTATTATAAAAAAATAGGCTTCAAAAAGCCTTTCAGTTTGTTGACAAAGTTAAAAAAATATTCAAAGGAGATATTTTGCATCGTCGCTCCGATGTTCCAAAGCGACAAAACATAAGCTTCCCCTTCAGGTTCCGGCAGGGTACCTACGTCAGGTGGCATCCATGCCTTAAGGTGCCCGCCTCCGCCCTCCTTGGCTTCGGCCCTGCCTCCACCCTCGGTCTTGCTAAGTTTCCCGGCACTCAAGTAAGTATAGTTGTTTTTTTTATTTTTGCTTTATCAAACTCTCTTACTTGAGTGCCGGGTCGCTTTGTAACAAGTTGCTCCTTATGCAAAATATCTCCTTTACGAAAGTTTATCTACAATTTGACATGCCCTAAAGGGCATTAGAAAATATCTTTTTGTTCTTTGTTTATTAATAATTTAACCCATATCTCCTAATTCATACATTACTATTGAACAAACTGCGATGGCTGCTGTCTCAGTTCGCAAAATCCTGGGGCCTAAGCTTACAGGCTTAATACTTTTGTTTAAGGCTAATTCAATTTCCTCTTGAGAAAAACCTCCTTCAGGGCCTATAAAAATTCCAATTTTTTTTACGCCTTTTGCCTTTTTAAGCACCTCTTTTAATTTTGAAGTTTGTTCCTTTTCATATGGAATTATGCATAGATCAAACTTATCAACCTGATTTATAGCCTCTTCAAAGGAAATAGGCATACAAATTTCGGGCACCCCAGTTCTGCCCGATTGTTTACAAGCTTCTTCACTAATTTTTCTCCACCTAGCAATTTTTTTATTTATATTGCTTTTAGTTATGTCTACAACCGTATAACGAGTCACAACTGGGATAAATTTTTTAACTCCAATTTCTGCACATTTTTGAATAATCAATTCCATTTTATCTGACTTAGGCAAGCCTTGAAATAATGAAATTTCTAAGGCACTCTCTGTATTTGATTCTAATTCTCTTTCTAAAAATAAAATAAGCTTGTCTTTTTTTATCTCTTCAATACGAGCAGCATATTCTTTTAATCCATCCGATGCAACAATTTCATTTCCTCTTTTAAGCCTTAAGACATTTACCAGATGATGAAAGTCTTCTCCTTCTATATAGACAAATTCTCCTTTAATATTTTGCCTATCAATAAAAATTTTTCTCATAAGCTCTCACTTTTTCCTTGATAATATTGCACACCATTCTCCTTCTTCTCTAATTTGCAACACTTCAAAAAATTCTTCAACTTTTTGCAAAACTTCTTCTTTTCTACTTTTTATTATACCACTAGCTAAAAATAAGCCCTCTTCTTTTAAGTATTTAGGAACCTCTGCCGACAACTTAATTATCACATCAGCAATAATATTTGCCACTATAATGTCAGCTTTTCCTCTAAATTCGCTTAATAAATCACTTTTAAATACTTTTACATTTTGCAAGTTATTTAATTCTACATTTTGTCGGGCTACTTCCACAGAAACTTCGTCTATATCTGCCGCATAAACTTCCTTTGCTCCTAATTTGCTACTAGTAATACTAAGTATCCCTGAGCCACAACCTACATCAAAAACTATGCTTTCTGGCATCACAATATCTTCTAAAAACTCCAAACACATCTTTGTAGTCTCATGGGTGCCTGTGCCAAAAGCCATTCCGGGGTCTAACTCGATAATTATCTCTTCTCCTTGAGATACATATTCTTCCCAAGAAGGCTTAATCACTATTTTCTTCCCTATTTTTAGAGGCTTGTAGTACTGTTTCCAATTGTTTTCCCAGTCCGCTTCATCTACTTCTGAGACTTTTACGTCAAAATTGCCTATATCAATTCCAAAAGATTTAAGTTCTACAATTCTATCTTTTAAAATATTTATTTTATCTGTAGTATCTGAAGCAATAGGAAAATAGGCAAAAACCTTAATATTTCCCTCTTCTTCAAAAAGAGAAGAATCCAAATAATCCCAATTATCACTTTGCGCCAACAGTTTTACATCATTAGGGTTTTTTATAACTACACCGCCAGCTCCTAATTCGTGCATGATATTTGTCACAGCCTCTTCTGCTTCTTGTGTAGTTGTAACTTGTACTTCAATCCATTTCATTCTTTTCACACCTTTAATTTAAATTTATTATCCGCCAAAAGCATCCTTCATCCTTTGAAAAAAGGATTTTGATTCTGTCGCAGTATTTCCTTCTAATTTTTTTAATTCTCTTAGCAATTCTTTTTGCTTTTCTGTCAACTTTTTAGGCACATCAATATAAACTTCTACAATTTGGTCTCCGCGTCCTCTTCCATTTATGTGAGGAATCCCTTTTCCCCTTAACCTAAACTTAGTCCCTGTCTGAGTTCCTTCTGGTATTGTAAAACTAACTGTTCCATCCAGCGTAGGAATTTTTATTTCTCCGCCTAAAGCTGCATCAGCAAAACTTATAGGCATTTTCAAATGCACATTGTATCCTTCTCTTGTGAACAACTCGTGGGGCTTTACGTGAATTACAATATACAGATCTCCCCTTGGACCTCCTCTTAAGCCTGGCTCTCCTTCCCCTCTTAAGGTAAGCATTTGTCCTTCGTCTATTCCTGCTGGTATAGTAACTCTAATTTTTCTCCTCCTTCTAATTCTACCTGTTCCACCGCATTTGTTGCAAGGGTCAGTAATAATTTTTCCTTCACCATGGCACCTATGACAAGTTCTTATATTTACAATTCTTCCAAAAGGAGTATTCTGTGCAGTTCTCACTTCACCAGTTCCATGGCATACAGGACAAGTCTCCGGTTTGCTACCTGGCTTTGCCCCTGTTCCTTTACACACATCGCATTCTTCAAATCGCTCAACCTCTATCTCTTTTTCTGTTCCAAAAGCAGCCTCTTCAAAAGTTAAAGTAAGGTCATATCTTATGTCATTACCCTTTTGAGGGCCTGTTTCTGCTCTTCTCCTGCCAGTACCAAAGAAATCATTAAAAATATCGCCAAATATATCGCCAAATCCTCCAAAGCCTCCAAAATCAAAACCGCCCTCTCCAAAACCTCCTTGACCAAATCCACCTTGGCCAAAACCGCCTTGCTCAAAGGCTGCGTCTCCAAATTGGTCATATTGGGCTCTTTTTTGAGGGTCGGAGAGAATTTCGTAAGCTTCGTTTATTTCTTTAAATTTTTGCTCTGCTTCCTTATCTCCTGGGTTCAAGTCAGGATGATATTTCTTAGCAAGCCGTCTATAAGCCTTTTTTATTTCTTCTTCTGTGGCATTTCTATCTACTCCTAATATTTCATATAAATCTTTTTTAGCCACTTTCTCACCTGCCTTTCATTACGCAAATTAGAACCAGGTAAAACCTGGTTCTATATTATTTATTATCATCATCCTCCACTTTATAGTTGGCTTCATAAACATTGTCCTGTGTTGTACCTTGTCCAGCACTACCTGTATTTGTAGCTCCTCCCGTTTGTCCTCCCGCTTGTTGGTATATTCTTGTAGAAACTTTGTAGAAGGCTTGTGAAAGTTTCTCAGAAGCATTTTTAATCGCTTCTATATCGCTTCCTTCAAGAGCTTTTCTCACATTTTCTATTTCTCTATTTATTTCATCTTTTTCGGCTTGCGTCATCTTATCTCCAAGGTCTTTCATTGTTTTTTCAGCTTGATAAATGAGAGAATCTGCTTTATTCCTTATTTCGATTTCTTCTTTCTTCTTCCTATCTTGTTCTTCATACTGCTTAGCCTCATTAATCATTCTTTGTATCTCTTCTTCTGACAAATTAGTTGTAGAAGTAATAGTTATATCCTGAGATTTACCAGTACCTAAGTCTTTTGCAGAAACATGTACAATTCCATTGGCATCTATGTCAAAAGTAACTTCAATTTGAGGTACTCCTCTTGGAGCTGGTGGAATCCCTGACAAAATAAACCTTCCGAGAGTTTTGTTGTCTTTTGCCATAGGCCTTTCGCCTTGTAACACGTGTATTTCAACAGAAGTCTGATTATCCGCTGCAGTGGTAAATATCTGGCTCTTTCTTGTAGGTATTGTGGTGTTTCTCTCTATAATCTTAGTAAATACTCCACCTAAGGTCTCTATACCCAAAGACAAAGGTGTTACGTCCAGTAAGAGAATATCTTTCACTTCTCCGGCCAATACTGCCGCCTGTATAGCTGCACCTATAGCCACTGCCTCATCTGGGTTAATTCCTTTGTGAGGTTCTTTACCCATTATTCTCTTTACTGTCTCCTGTACCAAAGGCACTCTTGTAGAACCACCAATGAGAATGACTTTATCAATATCAGAAGGTTTTAAACCTGCGTCGCTTAATGCTTGGTTAACAGGACCTACAGTTGATTCTACAAGGTCGGAGATTAGCTCTTCAAATTTTGCCCTTGTAAGATTTACATCTATATGTTTTGGACCTGTAGCATCAGCAGTAATAAATGGCAAGTTTATATTAGTAACCGTTGCAGAAGAAAGCTCTATTTTTGCTTTTTCCGCAGCATCTTTTAGTCTCTGCAATGCCATCCTGTCATTTCTTAAGTCAATTCCATATTCTTTTTTGAAGTTGTCAGCAAGCCAATCTATTATCCTTTGGTCGAAGTCATCCCCACCCAAGTGGTTATTGCCACTTGTAGCCAAAACTTCAAATACTCCATCTCCTATTTCCAAAATAGAAACGTCAAAAGTACCGCCACCTAAGTCGTAAACCATTATCTTTTGATTTCCTTCTTTGTCAAGGCCATATGCCAAAGCAGCAGCTGTCGGCTCATTTATTATTCTCAAAACCTCAAGACCTGCAATCCTACCTGCGTCTTTTGTAGCCTGTCTTTGGCTGTCATTGAAATAAGCAGGAACAGTAATTACCGCCTGTGTAACTTTTTCACCCAAGTAAGCTTCTGCATCAGCCTTGAGCTTTTGCAAAATCATTGCAGAAATCTCTTGAGGTGTATATTCTTTATCGTCAATTTTTACTTTGTAATCAGTTCCCATGTGTCTTTTTATAGACATTATAGTCCTGTCAGGATTTACAATTGCCTGCCTTTTTGCAACTTGCCCTACTAACCTTTCTCCTTCTTTAGTAAAAGCAACGACTGAAGGCGTAGTACGAGCTCCTTCTGCGTTAGGTATTACTACAGGTTGGCCTCCTTCCATAACAGCAACACAAGAAAAAGTAGTTCCTAAGTCAATTCCTATAACTTTCCCCATATTTTTCAACCTCCTTTTTATTTTGCTACTTTAACCAAACTTGGTCTTATTACTTTATCTTTTAGATAATACCCTTTTTGGAAAACTTCAATAATTTCATTTGGTTGTTTTCCTTCTACCTCTTCCTGCATTACAGCATGGTGCTTATAGGGGTCAAAAATCTGCCCCTCTGCTTCAATTTCTTTTACACCAAATTTATCCAACATCTTTTTAAACTGCCTGTAAATTAATTCTATCCCTTCTTTTAGAGAATTATAATCTCCACTGCTCGCCAAAGCTCTTTCAAAATTATCCATAACAGGCAAAAGTTCTAAAATTACTATTTCTTTACCATATTCTACCATTTCTGATTTTTCTTTTTCTGTTCTCTTCCTGTAATTTTCAAATTCTGCTTTCAATCTTTGTGCAATATCTAAATATTCTTGAGCTTCAGCCTCTTTTTGCTGAAGTTTTTGCTTTAATTCCTCTATTTCATCAACCGTTTGTTGCTGATGCTCTTGCTGTGTTTGTTCTTCCTCTTCAGGAGGCCCTTCCATTTGTTCATTTGATTCTAAATTATTTACATCATTTTCCTCCTCTTTGTTAATTTCTTTTTCCATCTCTTCCACTTATATCACCTCGTTATATTTCATCATTGTATATACTCGACAAAAGATTTGAAAGCTCTTTTGTCATCACATTGATTTCACTAATCAACTTCCTATAATCCATTCTTGTAGGTCCTATAATTCCTATTGTACCCACCACACGGCCATTAATCTTATAAGTAGTTTTTATTACGCTTAAATCCTTCATCTCTTCAAACTTGTTTTCGCTTCCTATTCTCACATCTATAAAATCTACTTCAGGCTCTAAAACTTCGTTCAATAACGACTTGTTGTCCAAAAGATTGAAGAAATTTTTTGCTTTGCCTAAATCCTTGTATTCAGGAAAATCTAAAATATGGGAAGTTCCATCCGCATAAATGTCTGTTTCCTGTAACTGCTTCAAGCTCAAAAGTATAGTGTTTATCAATTCGTCGGCTATAAAAGCCATCTCTCCCAACATCTGCCTTAAATCCTGTTGTAAAAACTCAAAAATATCTTTTTCACTTTTTCCGGCAATTTTCTCGTTTAACAAATTATTTAAAAACTCAAAAATAGTTCTATCTACATTTTGGCATAAATTTAGCAAGTAATTTTTTACAATTCCTGTGTCCGTCACTACTAAAAAGATCATTTTATTAGAAGCAACAGGTATAAGTTGGATTTTCTTTATTCTATCAGGGTTCAACTTTGGCATTTTAGCAACTGTAGTATGGTGAGTTATGTTAGCCAAAATTCTTGCATATTTCTTTACAATTTCATCAAATTCTGCTATTATTTCCTCGCGAGTATTATAGCTAATTGGAGGGTCATTGTTTATATAATTTCGAAGAATGCTGTCTACATAAAATCTATATCCTTTATCTGAAGGTATTCTTCCTGCGGAAGTATGAGGTTGCTCCAAATATCCCATTTCTTCTAAATCCGCCATTTCGTTTCTTATAGTAGCAGAACTTAATCCTATATTGTACTTCTTAGCTATTGTTCTCGACCCTATTGGCTCTGCCGTCATAATATAATCAGTAATAACCGCATATAGTATTTTTTTCTTCCTATCATCTAACGGCATTTTCACCACCCCATGTATTATTAGCACTCTACTCGATTGAGTGCTAATTCATGTTTTTAAAATACCACTCTTATAATTTTTTGTCAATACTCATTTAGGGCAGAAATTCTTCAAAAATGACGTTAGAGACATCAATACCCCTCTCGGTAAGTTTTACACACTCATTATCAATCTCAATTAGACCTTCTTTTAAGTATTTTTGTATTACTTTTTTGTAAATTTCAAACAAACTGATACCAAATCTTTTCTTAAAATCCTTGTCACACACTCCTTTTGTCATTCTCATTCCTAAAAACATAAACTCAGCCATTCTATCTTGTTTTGTCAACTTTATCTTTTCCTTAACTGCACTTTTTCTTTCTAAAATGCTCTTAATATAGTCTTTTATATTTTCAATATTACTATATCTCACATCCGCCATATAAGAATGGGCTCCTGCACCAAATCCCAAATAATTTTTGCATTCCCAGTATAAAATATTGTGGCGACATTCAAATGTGGGCAATGCAAAATTAGATATTTCGTAATGGTGATAGCCTTTTTCTTTTAAAAACTCTATACCCCAATGATACATTTTAAGCTCTTCTTCCTCATCAACTATAGGCAACTGACCCTTTTCATAAAGTCTGTAAAAGGAGGTGTTAGGTTCTAAAATCAAGCTATAAGTAGAAACATGCGTCGGCTGTAATTTTACTACTTCTTTTAAAGTTTCTTGCCACTCTTTAAAGGTTTGAGTAGGAAGAGCGTACATCAGGTCTATATTTATATTGTCAAAGAACTTTTTCACTAACTCATAATTTCCAAAAAATTCTTCTACTGTATGAATTCTACCTATATATTTTAAAAGCCTATTTTGAAAAGCTTGAAGTCCAATACTTACTCGGTTTATCCCGTTGTCTTTATAAATTTTTAGTTTTTCTTCAGTTATAAGGCCGGGATTCATTTCAATAGTAATTTCGCAACCATCAAGTATTTTATAATTTTTAAATACAGATTTCAATATCTTCTCTATATAAGAAGGAGGCAAAAGGTTAGGGGTACCTCCTCCTATATAAACCGAAACCACATTATAATCTTTTGTAGAATTTGATTCTATTTCCATAAGTAGTGCCCGAATATAGTCGTCAAAAAGATAATCATAGCCTGCATAAGAATTAAAATCACAATAATAGCATTTTCTTTTACAAAAAGGAATGTGAATGTATAATCCTATCTCCCTCATTTTTCATCATCTAATTTCAATATTGACATAAAAGCCTCTTGAGGTATTTCAACACTTCCCACCTGTCTCATGCGCTTTTTACCTTCTTTTTGCTTCTCCAAAAGTTTTTTCTTACGAGTTACGTCTCCTCCATAGCACTTGGCAAGGACATTTTTCCTCAAAGCTTTTACAGTCTCTCTTGCAATAATCTTAGAACCTATTGCAGCCTGGATTGGGATTTCAAAGAGGTGCCTTGGAATATTTTCTTTTAACTTTTCTACAATTTTTCTCGCTTTTTCATAGGCTTTATCTTTATGAACTATCATGGATAAAGCATCTACCAATTCGCCATTTATCAAAATATCAAGCTTTACCAAATTAGATTCTTTATACCCTTTAAGCTCATAGTCGAAAGAGGCATAACCCCTTGTTCGTGATTTTAAAGCATCAAAAAAGTCGTATATTATCTCATTTAAAGGCATTTCATATTTTAAAAGTACGCGAGTTTGTTCTAAATATTCCATTCCTAAATATACTCCCCGTCTATCCTGGCAAAGCTCCATAATCGCCCCTACATATTCAGTAGGCACCATAATAGTAGCTTCCACAATTGGCTCTTCAATATGATCTATTTGCGTAGGAGGTGGCATTTTTGTAGGATTGTCCAAATCCAATACTTCTCCATTAGTCTTATATACTTTATAGATTACACTTGGAGCAGTAGTGACAAGGTTTAAATTGTACTCTCTTTCAAGTCTTTCTTGGACTATTTCCATGTGCAAAAGTCCCAAAAAGCCACACCTAAATCCAAAACCTAAGGCAGCAGAGGTGTCAGGTTCAAATACAAGTGACGCATCATTTAGCTGAAGTTTTTCTAAAGCTTCTTTTAAATTTTCATAATCTTGTCCATCCGCAGGATAAATTCCACAAAAGACCATTGGCACTACTTCTTTATAGCCAGGAAGTGGAGAATCGGCTGGATTGTCTGCGTCTGTTATTGTATCTCCTACACGAGTGTCTTTTACATTTTTTATGCTGGCAGCAATGTAGCCAACTTCACCGGATTTAAGCTCTTCTACTGGATAAAGGTTAGGTCTAAACATACCCACTTCTGTAACTTCAAAAACTTTGCCAGTAGAAAACATTTTTATTCTCATTCCTGGTTTAACAATTCCATCTACTACCCTTACAAAGCTTATTGCTCCTTTGTAATTATCATAAAAAGAGTCAAAAATTAGCGCTTTTAAAGGCTTATTTTCATCTCCTTTTGGAGGGGGAATTCTATTTACAATGGCTTCTAAAACTTCTTCTATACCTATGCCTTCTTTAGCAGAGGTAAGCAAAGCATCTTCTGCGTCAATCCCAATCACGTCTTCAATTTCTTTTTTTACATGTTCAGGATTTGCTGAAGGAAGGTCTATTTTATTTATCACAGGTACTATCTCTAAATCATGTTCTAAAGCCATATATACATTAGCAAGGGTTTGCGCCTCAATCCCTTGTGTAGCATCTACTACAAGCAGGGCTCCTTCACAAGCTGCAATACTTCGGGATACCTCGTAAGTAAAATCCACATGTCCAGGGGTATCAATGAGATTAAGCTCATATTCATTTCCATCTTTAGCTTTATAAATCATTCTTACAGGCTTTAACTTTATAGTAATTCCTCTTTCCCTTTCTAATTCTAAATTATCTAAAATTTGCTTATCTGTTTCCCTTTCAGAAAGAAAACCTGTTTTCTCAATAAGTCTATCTGCAAGAGTAGATTTACCATGGTCTATGTGAGCAATAATGCAAAAATTTCTAATATACTGCATCCTCTCTGACATTTTGTACCTCCTCAAAAATTAAAGACTTAGACCTCATTTCCAAAATCGGCCTTTAAAGTATTGGCTTAACCCTCCTATGTCAATAACTGACTCCTTACCAAAAATTTTAACGATCACCTTTTCGCTATTTGAATATACACCAAATATTTTTACTTTCCTCACTCCAGTAGTAATTTCATTAAAGGAAGAATCAGCTATTACAAGTCCTACTACCATAATAACAATGTACAATAAAAGAGCAAAGATTACAAGTCTCTTTCTTTGAATCTGTTTCTTTCTCTCTCTTGTCCTTGTAAGCCTCATCTTTTATCTTCCCTTCAAGGTATGATAAATCTGTTGTATTTCTTTAATCATTTTATCATAACTATATTTTTCTGCACTTTCTTTTCCTTTTAAGCTTATATTTTTTCTCAGTTCTGCAACTTTCAAAAAATTCTCCATAACTTTTTTCCATTTTATACCTATTTTGTCTAATAATATCACTAGTTATAGTAAATGTTTTTTTATTCCTCCTTCTGATTTTCTTACAATTTGCAATACCTTCATTTTTACCATAAAACCACCTTTTAAGAGATTTCATCAATAACAAGATGTATTAGCATAGGTCCTACAAACACCATCATTGTAGCTGCCGCTACAATTCCTGAATCATTAAAAACCAATGCAAGAATGCTTCCTATAATCGTCGCAACAAAGCATATTCGAATGTAGGAGTGTTTTTTGAAAATTTCACTCAACACTCCAACGGGTTTGAAGAAAAGAATTAGTAAAACACCTATAAGTGTCAACAATACTCTCGACCATATAGAATATTTTATGAGTTTATAATTCATTAAAAGCTTTCTTTCAAAAATTTGCAATAAAGATTCTATGCCATGGTTTTTTACTAAAGCAAAAGTTTGTCCTATGTGAGTTTGTTGAGAAACCGGCCTTAAAGAATCCAAGTAAAACAGTCCTATAAGCATTAAAACTATCCCTATCCCAATATACAATAGATTTCTTATGTTAATTTTTTTACCAGATAAAAGTAACAATGCCACAGCAAAAGCTCCAAAGGCCGTTATCGATCCTCCAACATTTGTACCTATACTTGGAGCTGCAATAAAGTAGAATACCAGTGCGTATATTATTGAAGTTATAGCTAAAAGCAGCTTTTTATTCGAAAAAATTTCAAAAGCCATTGTAGTAAAACATAAGACGGCTCCAATCAATACCCCCAGATACTCGTTTCCTATGCCATAAAAACGGGCCCCTACGATGACGTCATAGCTTAAAAAAGAATTTTTTAGCAAATATTGCCCTGTCACAAGGTCAATTAGCAAAACAAGGGAAGTAATTAAACCTATTATAGCATAGAAATAATAACCATAAGGATTAATTTCATGAATCGCTATAATTGCTACTGCTGTCAAAAATAATATTCCCACGATGCTATTTGATAGACTAGTATAATTAAACAAAGGTAATAGCAAAAAAGTCAAAGGAATAGTAGAAACAAAAAATAATAGAGGCTTTAAATAGACCGCATACTTTTTTAAAAAAAACAAAACTAATAGGGCTAAAATTAAAATTATTATCTCTAAAACCACATAAGTCCTTAAGAAAATAGGCCTATAAGTGTAATTAAAAACAAGTTTATGACTTTCAGCCAATAATTTGTCTACACTTCCTTTGTAACCAGAATTATAAAGGGGATGTCCCATCAAAAAAGTGGGTATAGGAATGTCAAAATACTGTAAAATTGTCGGCATTAAATCTGTATTTGTGACAATCCCCTCTCTTTTTGTTGTGTCTGAAGTAACATAGCCTTTAGTAAAGCCTGGTCCAAAAAGTATTATGGGGGTTAAATAACTCTTTTGCCCCATATCTTTAGATGGAGGAAGTGGAGTTAAGACAATGTATAAGGTGTTGGGACTGCCTTCTCTTATGACTTTGCCAATAAATTTATCTGCTTCGTATAAAGCCCTTTTTTTATTTCTCTCATTAATTTTATCCATCGCATATTTATGGTAATCATTCGCTCTTAACGTATCCCCTAATTGAAAAACCGTTAAGTCGGGTTTTTCCTTCATCTCAGTATATTTTTGATAAAGCAAATCATAATCTGTCATAATTCCAAAAGGGCTGAAAGGGTCTCTTTTTAAGACATTATCACTCACATCCCCAAAATCTACAATTCCTTTTTCATCCATTACTATAAGAGGTGCATATCTTCTTTGTTCTACATCAGTATCTTCATTACCAAACACAGCAACAGTTTTTCCATTTTGTTTTAAAAGAGTGCCTAATAAGCCAGGTACTACAATGTGATTTCGAGTTAGGTTATTTCTCTCTACTTGCGCAAAATCTAAATTTACTATATTAAATACTTGGGGTTTAATACCTGTATTTCTTTTGAAAATTATAGAGGCTTGTTCTCCATTTACTATTTCAGAAGCATTAAAATTAAGGGAAGCTTTTTCAGATCCTACAGCTCTTGTCCCACAACCAATTGTCATATACACGTTTTCAGGGGTCCTGCCTCCATCAGAATTTACCGTCATAAGTCCATATGTACCATTTTCCATGAGGTATTTTATATTAGGAAGGTCATTTTCAACATAGTCATTTAAATTAACCCTGTCTACAATAAAAATAACTATTTTTCTATCTTTTATACTATTTACTTGTCCATAAGAAACAGTACTAAAGAGGATTAAAAACGCCAAGACCAATCCCATTATTCTTGCTACAAATTTCATAAAGAACCTCCTAAATCTTTGATAATTACAGTAATTTATTTTAACCTTTTTTTAAATTAATATCAACATCTATCGCTATAAAATAAAAAGCAGTTTTCACTGCCCAAAATCTTGTTGCTGCTTTATCACTTCACTAATGGCTTTAGCCAGATACTTTGTAGTTGCAATTGCCTCCTCTAAAGTATTATAGTTACTTCCTAATTCTATCAGTATCGACTTTTCAAGAAGATGCTGATTATATTCACTGTAGGGCTTTACCTGTACTCCTAAAGATAGGCCGGGATAAAGCTCATTTAATTTATCACTTATTCTTTTGGCAAATTCGTAATTTTTTCTCCAATCTTGTTGCATTTCCGGTGTCCTTCTTGAGCCTATTATGAAAGAAACTCTTGCTACTTTTTCCCCGTTTATTTCCATCACATATTTTTTTCTAAAATCTTGGTTTGGCAAATTGCTCAAAACAGGAATAGTTTCTACTCCTGGTTTCATAACAGCACCATAGCCATCTCTATGCAAATCAATCGCTGCCTTAATAGAAGGATACTCCTTTAAAATTTTACTGACTGTTGCAAAAGAGTTTACATAAGATTTGTCATAGTTATAATCGTTGATAGTTTTGTCGTGCAATACAGGAATTCCTTCTTTTCTAAGATATTCCGTAAGATAATCCGCTACTTTTGCAACAGTATAATTTAAATCATCTGTCCTATCATAGCCGTACCTTGCTATGTATTTGTTCTTTTCTGTAGCAGCATAAGCTTCCATAGTATGAGTGTGATATATCAAAAGATAGGGTTTACTATTATCTATATTTTTCAAAACTGGTTTTTCTTCCTCTCCTTGTGTCTGAGATGTGTTTTTGTCACTTTGTGCATTAGTATCAAACAAATTCACATTGTTATTAGAAGGAGGATTTGTTTGTGCATCATCATTCTGTATATTATTAGTACTTACCTTTTTCAAATCTACCTGTGCTAAAATTGGAAGTTGAAATTTCAATATATTGATAGGGTCTTTAACTTTAGCATTTAACAAAGTGGAAAAGGTTAAATCCTTTCCTGTATATCCCTGAGAGGTAAAAGCTACTTCTATTATCGGCAGGGTATAATTTATTGAAGTTACAAATAAACTGTCTAATTTATCATACTCCTCTGAAAAAGAATCACCAATTATTTGTTTATATTCACCTTTATAAGGTTGTGTCATCCAATTATAAAGAAAAACATTTGTCAATAACAAAATTAAAAACATTATCCTGCTTATCTTTAAACTATAATACCTGTACAAAAGAAGCACCTCTCTTTGGTTTTTATATTTTATAAATATTCCATCAAGAGGTGCTTTAGTACTTCATGTTTAATGAAGTAATTGATTCATTTCCCTTTCTGTAAGACCAGGTTGCAGTGCAAGATTTATTCCTCTAGATATAATTGAAGCTATATTTCGTACCAATAAATCTATTTCTTTAGGAGTAACTACAAGATTATGTACATAAGGTGTTAAAACTTCTTGAATGAGACTGTATTTCTCTTGTTGACTCATGTTCTTAAGCACTTCATAAAAAGGGCTTTCTTCTTTGGTGTGTTTTAGTAACTCTTCTGTTAAATATTCGATGGTGTCGTTAGCAATTGTTACTGCATCTACTACTGTAGGAACTCCTATGGCTATTACGGGTATACCTAAGCTTTGCTCAGTAATGGAAAGCCTTCTATTACCTATTCCAGACCCTGGACTTATACCTGTATTTGAAATTTGAATAGTAGTTGACAGCCTCTCTAATCTTCTTGAAGCCAAAGCATCAATTGTAATTATTAAGTCAGGTTTTATTCTGTCAACTACTCCTTTTAAAATTTCAGCCGTTTCTATTCCGGTAATTCCCAAAACTCCGGGAGAAATTGCACTGACAGACCGAATTTCATCGCCAAACTGTTGAGGTGCGTATTCCTTTAAATGCCTTGTTACTACAATATTGGAAACTACACGAGGTCCCAACGCATCAGGAGTTACATTCCAATTACCTAACCCCACTACTAAAACTTGTGTATTTTCCGTCAAATTAGCTATTTCTTTAATTATATCTGCTAAAACTTTTGCAACTTCTTCTTCTAAATCTAAATCCCTTTCAATGAGGCCGGGGGCTTCAATAGTTATATAGTCCCCCACTGGCTTCCCCATTGCTTTTTCTCCTTCTTCATTTAAAATTTTGACCTTTGTCACCTTTATACCCTCTAAGTGTTTCTCATCCACCCTAACCCCTGGAATCTCTCTTCCTTTGTATAATTCTCTCGCTTCTACTGCAAGGTCTGTCCTTATACTGTACATTTACATCACCTCAACTCTGTGGGTACAAAGGCGTCAACTAGTCCTATCACAAAAGCAGCAATCAACGAACCAACTATTGTTGCATGAATGGTAGGAACAATAAACTGAGAAACGTATATCACTACCGCCGCAACAATAAATCCTACAAAACCACGGCTTCTTGGTGAAATATCTTTTCCTAATATTAATTCTACAATATAACCCAACAAAGCTATTACCAATGCTGAAATAAGAGCTCCCCAAAAGCCTGCAACACTAAAGCCAGGTACAAGATATCCCACCACCAATAGCACAATAGCTGACACAATAAAACGTATAATGGTTTGTAACATCAAATCACCTCCTCTAATTATGATAAACAAATTGACAAATTTTATACCTCTGTGATAAAGTAGAAAATGTATTAATCCTTGAAAAACTATTTCTTTCGTGGTAAAATTAAATTCGATTGAGGAGGTGAAACTTTTGGCAAACACAAAATCTGCAAAGAAAAGAATATCTATTATCGCAAAAAGGACTTTGCGTAATAAAATGATAAAATCAAGAGTCAAAACATTTATTTCTAACTTTAATAAAAGTTTAGCAACAGGAGATATAGAAACAATAAAAGAAAAATTAAGACTTGCCGTCAAAGAATTGGACAAAGCTGCCACAAAAGGAGTTCTTCATAAAAACACAGTGGCAAGAAAAAAATCCAGACTTTATGCAAAATTTAATGCACTTTTAAAATCAGCAGCAAGTAATGAATAAAGCGTACCTTAAAAGTACGCTTTTTATCATTTGCACAATTTTTTTACAAGCTCCTCCAATGCCAAACTGCTATCCGCCCCTGATTTCAATGCAATGTCACATTTTAAGCATTCTTTATATGCCCTTTCTAAATCCTCTTTTTTAAAAAACTTACTTTGTCTTGTTAGTTCTTCTACTACAAAATATGGCACTCCTAAAGAAGATGCTATACTCTTTTTATCTACAAATTTGCTTTCAAAAGTTTTGATTTTAGCGATCAGCCTCATCTGTCTTACTATCATGGACAATATAATAAGAGGTACTTCTCCCTTTTCTAAAAGGGCGTATAAAACTTTATAAGCCTCTTTTTCTTTTTTCATTCCTATAGCACTAACAAGATTGAAAATGTTTTGTTGCAGGTTTATAGTAAGGACTTCTTTCATTTTTTCCATTTTTATTTCTTCACTGTCAGAATAACAAACCACTTTATGTATTTCATTTACAATAGCATACAAATCAGTTCCTACACTTTTTACAAAGTATTCTGCATCAGATTTGCTTATCTTTTTCCCACTTTTTTTAAAAAAATAACCTGTGTAATTTACAGCTTCTTCAAATGAAAGCTTTTGAAAATACACTATTTTACCTGTTTTTTCTATAAATTTGTAAAACTTCTTCCTCAAGTCTACCTTTTCTCCATCTACAATAATCAAAACTGTTTTATTCTCCGCCATATTGGCTCTTTCTTCCATATAATTCACAAGCTTTTTTAAACTCTTATCACTCAATTTAGAAAGTTGGTCCTCCTCGTTTTTTACTACAACTAACTTATACTCAGAAAAAAAAGGCAAAGTCTCACAGCTTTCAATGATAGCATCTACATACTCTTCTGGATCATTCTTTTCAATAACTATGTAATTCATCTCATAGGTTTCTTCTTTTAAGATCTTTGATTTAAACCTTTTGATAGCGTCTGACAACAAAAATCTCTCTTCTCCGTAAAAAAGATATATATTATGTATTTCTCCTTTTTTTAAACTGTCTATTAATTCTTTATACTTCATTCTTTCACTCCTTAAGAACAGTCCTTATATATGCCTTTTTCCCATCTGTCTTTACAATAATGGTACCATTTTTGTCTGTTCTATACACTATAGACCTTTCTTGAAGATATTTTAGCACTCTCTCATCAGGGAGTCCATAACTGTTTTTACCTACTTGGAGAATACATACTTTCGGATTGGCTTTTTCAATGAATTCTTCTGAAGATGAAGTACTTGACCCATGGTGAGCCACCTTCAAAATATCAGTCTTTATGTCTAAATTCTTTAAAATTTCTTCGGCCGGTTTTTCTATATCACCTGTAAATAAAAACTCCATATCTTTATACTTCATTTTAAAAACAAGACCATTGTTATTTATGGGATTTTCTTCTATCAAATTTGCTGGGTCAGGGTGCAAAACATATATTTCAACACCATCTACTTTGACTTTATCACCCTTTTTTAAAAACACAACGGGAATGTTTTTTGATTTTGCAATTTCCATCAATTCTTTGAAATTATCATCAGTAACTTTTTGTATCCCTATAAAGATTTTGTCAACTTTCATTTGCTGCAAAATACTAAGTATCCCGCCTACATGGTCGATGTCAGTATGGGATATAAAAACTCCATCAAGCTTCATAACACCTTTGTAATACAAAAATGGAAGTACCACATCTTCTCCGACATCAAATGAAGAAATTGCAAATAAGGGTCTGCCTCCCCCATCTATTAAAAAAGTTTTGCCGTGGGGTGTCCTGACAAAAGTGCTGTCCCCTTGTCCTACATCCAGGAAAGTCACTTCTAAATCTTTAGGCAATAGATAATTATAAAAGAAAATTGCTATAACAAAAGTCAAGGCAATTGCAATAGAAATCTTTTTAGTTTTTTTATCAAAACTGCTAAGTAGGACTGCTAAAATCCCATAATACAAAACAATCACATACAAAGGCGGAACAATAGTATTTATACTGGCATAAGGAAAGCTATTGAATAATTTCGTTATGTACAAAATAACTTCTACAACAGGTATATTTATAAAATTTATAAAATAGGACAAGGGAGGAAAAATCAGCCCTATCATAGCCGATAAAAATCCCAAAACGACTGCTATATTCGCCAATGGCACTATTACAATGTTGGACAAAAGCGAAATTATGGATATATAATGAAAATAATACATGGTAAAGGGGATTGTGCCAATTTGAGCAGAAAGAGTTAAAGCGACTAATTCTCGTATTTTGGGATTTAGCATTGATAATTTTTCTCGTATCGGCTTATAGAAATACAAAATAGCTAAAGTAGCAACAAATGAAAGTTGAAAACCTACATCCCACAGCATTAAAGGATTAAATATTAATATCACAAAAGCAGCAAAAGACAAAGAATTTATAGAATTATGTTTTTTGCCATAAGTAGTGCCAATTAAAGCGATAGAAGCCATAAGAGCTGCCCTTATAACTGGCGGATTTGCTCCTGTTAAAATTGCATAGAAGGTCAATACAATTATAATGATAGGAACTTTGTACCTTCTAATGTTAAAAAGACTTAACATATAAAGTATAAAACCTGTTATGATTGCTACGTGCATTCCTGATACGGAAATAATATGTGAAATACCTGCTGTCCTAAATTGTACCAAAGTCTCATCGTCAACAAGTTTATCTCCTAAAAAAATCGATATAACAAACTTAGCATCTCTTTCGGGCATTGAATTTATATAATTAACTTCTGTTTTTTGCTTTGCAGCATATATAACCTTCTCAATAAAATTTAAATTGCCTTTGCCCACAATGTCAACGGCATACCCCTGCACCCTCATAACTGCATAAATTCCTTTTTTCTTTAAAAAGAGCTTGTAGTCAAAGCCTCCTGGATTTGTAGCTTTTTGGGGAATTGAAATTATCCCTCTTATACTTACAATATCTCCCTCTGAAGGATATTTGCCCCCATATTGAGTAACCAATACTTTAGGTAATTTAGGCGGTTTAACTATGTATTTAGCATATCCCTCATATTCTTTTACCTCGTACACCTTACCATTTATAGTTATAAATTTATCTTCAAACTTTAGATAAGGATTGGGAGAATTAAAAGCATTGCCACTTAAAATTGCACCTACAAAAATAAAAGAAATTAAAAGAAGTAAACTGACATTTTTATTTTTCAAATACCGCCACAAAGAAATAGCCACTGAAATTGCTAATAAAAGCAAAAAAGCAAAAGGATGAAAAACATATCTTCCAATTATTATTCCTAAAGAAAGAGCTACAGTAAGATATAAAAATGGAAATTCCATTTTATATCACATAAACTTCAAAATCTCTTGCAATTTCTGTATTTCCAAAGACTTTAATTGCTTCATCATAATAATCCTTGATAGAAATAAGCGGTGACAAATGAGTCAAAACTAGTCTTTTGCACTCGGCTTTCTTAGCAATTTCAGCAGCTTCCGCAGCAGTTAAGTGTGGTCCTTGCATTCCTGTCAAGAAATTTCCATCACATAGGAATAAATCAGCTTTATTTGCAAAAGATATTAAATCTTCATTATAGGTGGTATCACCACTATATACAAAGATTTTTTCTCCCTTTTTAATCTTCACAGCATAAGTCTCTACAGGATGCGTCATCTTTTTAAAAGAAATCTCTATTCCCTCTAAATTTAAAGTAGCCTCTTCATTTATAATGTGTAAATTAAAAACATCTTTAAACTTAAAATCTTCAAAAACATTTTCTGGTGTTTGTGGACAATATACATTCACAGGTTCAGTTATCATGCCTCTTGACTTCATAATATCAAGAGCATATCTTAAAACCATCATGTCTGCTACATGGTCAGAGTGCAAATGAGACAAAATTATGTATTTTAATTTATTTAAGTCGTAATACCTTTGGTATCTGCTTATTACTCCACTGCCACAGTCCAGTAAAATATGAGTATTTTCATCTTCTACTAAATATCCGGAAGTAGCCCCATAAGGCCCAGGGAAAGGTCCATGACACCCTAACACTGTGACTTTCATAAATTTTTGCCTCCCTCCTTAAAGCTACAGACAAATTCATATAAATCTTTGTAACTACCCTTTTGTGTCGCTACTATATCTTTTGAATTTCTATTTATCATATAGTCCTCAATCAAAAAAGTCTTCATACCCAACTTAAAAGCTATCAAGTCCTCTTCCACATCATTTCCCACCATATAACAATTTTCCGGCTTTTTATTTATAACTTTTAATATCTCTTCATAGTATTGTATATGGGGCTTACAAAAATGCATATTTTCATAAGTAGTTATAAAATCAAAATAGCTTTCATTAAGGCCTGCCCATCTAAGCCTCTCTAAAATTGCAATTCTTGGAAATACAGGATTGGTTGCTAAAACAAGTGTATAGCCTTTTTCTTTCAAAATTTCTAAGGATTTCTTGACGTATTCATTGGGCTTAATATTTTTTCCTAACTCTTTGTAATCATTTAAATAAAAGTCTTCAAAAAGTACATCCAATTCCTCTTTTGGATAGTTGACTTTTTTTAAAAAAGAATCAAAAAACACCTCTTCATTGGTTTTGTTGGGTTCCAAATTATTTATCATGTCCATACTGGCACTATAAAGACTTTTAAATAAAAAATGGGGGTCAAATAGAGGAGAAAGCTTTTTTGTAAGACTTAAAAAGTATTCATCTAACATCTTATCCGTATCGACAGGAAGCAATGTCCCGTCCAAGTCAAATAAAAATGTATCAATCATTCTCATCACCTCAATTTCTCTTTCCTATATAATGATATATTTTTACATAAAAAAAAGCAAGGTTTAAAAAACCCTGCTACACTTTGTTAAATAGTTCCAATCGAGATATCAAACGTATCAAAATATACCCTATTATTATACTTGCAAAACCTTGCACTAAATTACTTGGCACATCAACTAATGAAGTTTTAAAACCGTACATGATTCCTCCTGCTATATAGTATCCTAACACCATCCATAAAGCTCCTATTATAAGAGATACAACTTTTAAATATTCCTTAGTATATTTTTTATACATAAGTCCAACAATCAACCCTTCTATCCCTTTAATTATAAAGGTCCATGGCGACCAATATGCATAACCTGATAATAAGTCCGCAAGAGCAGAACCAATGCCTCCAGTTACAAATCCCATTGTAGGACCAAATAAAGCAGAACTTAAGAATATAAAAGAATCGCCTACGTTTATATAGCCTTTTGTAGCCGGAGTGGGTATCTGAATTACCATAGTACCAATAGTAACCAATGCCATCATAAAAGCCCCATATACTACTTTTTTAACATTGTTTTGTTCCATATTTCCACCTCCAATAAATGTATGTAGGATAGTTATATTATAACATACAATTGTAATGGTGCAATCATAGCAATATAATAACAAAAAAAGAAAAGCCCTTGTTTCTTAAAAGGCTTTAGATATAGTTTCCAACTGTGGAATACCTATCTTTTTTGTTGATTATATATGAAACAATCAAATCATCCAGTTTACGACTTATATCAAGCACTTTTTCATAGTCAATCTCTTCCTTAGTAACGAGGTTATCCAGTTCTTTCCTCAAAACACTTATCTGTCTTTCTAATGCTTCATTACTTTTCATTTTGTTTACCCCTTTTTAAAAGTTCGTATATACAATTTTACCATCATAATACAAAAATTACAATAGGCTTTATTAAGAAACAACCCTTAATTTATCTACTATATTAACCAATTTCTTATAAATTTCTACAATTTCTCGTCCACACTCTACTTTCCAATCATTTTCTCCCTCATTTACCTGTCCAGCTTCATTAGTTAGTATCCTATTCAAGATATCGTCACTTTTTATTTTTTCCTTAATACTCTCCATGCTTCGTTTTAATTCTTCATCTACTTTTTTTACTACACCCATCTCCCTACTCTCCCCATTTTAAATATTTATTATAATATATTCTATATATGTTATAAATTTCCTGCTAAAATTTTAAAAATTTTTATCTCTTATTTATTTCGTCTATAACAATACTCAACGCCTTGTCCATTGCTAATTCTAATCTGTCTGGGGAGACTCCGCCTTGACACATATAAGCGTTTCCTCCGCCTTTTCCGTCAAAAACCCTTAATACCTCTGTTTTCTTTCAAAATATTAACTTCTTTTTTAACCTCTTTATTCTCTTCAAGTAATTTTGACACATTTATCTACTACATGGTATATTACATCATTTTCCTCATATACTTTGTAAACTTTAAAGCCATCAATTATCCCTGTATCACTCGGTTGTCTACCACTTTCAGGATAGAAATAAGTTTTATCTAACACTAACTCCCATTTATCGTGGGTTTTCCTTTTATCTATGATGTTGGCATCAAACTAGGTAACATAGTTATTTTCATAAAAAAGCTTTTCAGTCATAAAAATCATCCCTTCTTTATAAGAAATTGCATGGAAGTCATCCATGCAATTCTTATTCATAAACCTTTGTTCCTAAAGCAGTAGTAAGTTTTCTAAACTCTTCTATTATCTTTTTCGTTATGGGACCAGGTTTTCCATCTCCTATTACCCTATGATCTACTTCTACCACTGGTATTGCTTCAGCAGCTGTACCTGTCAAGAAACATTCATCTGCAGTATACACGTTAAACAAGGAAAAATACCTTTCTTCAAAAGGGATTCCTAATTGCTTTGCTATATCAATTACAGTAGCCCTTGTAATTCCTCCTAATGCTCCTACTGCCGAAGGAGGAGAATACAAGGTGCCATTTGAAACTATAAAAATATTGTCACCAGTACATTCAGCCACATATCCTTCTTGGTTTAGTATAAGAGCTTCAGGATACCCAGCTTTTACTGCTTCAATTTTTGCAAGAATATTATTTAAATAATTTAATGACTTTATCTGGGGATCTAAAGCCTGAATAGAATTTCTTCTATAAGTAGAGGTAATAATTTTTAAACCGTTTTGATACATAGATTCAGGATATAAAGTAATCTTATCAGCTATTATTACGACTGTGGGTTTAGGACATTTATATGGGTCAAGGCCTAAATCACCTTTTCCTCTTGACACTACAAGCCTTATATAGGCATCCCTTAAATTATTAACTCTTACCGTTTCCACAACTTTTTCTTTCATCTCTTCCATCGTCATAGGAATGTCGAGAAGAAGGGCTTTTGCCATACTATAAAGTCTTTTTAAGTGCTCATCAAGTTTGAATATAACTCCATCATAAGCCCTTATGCCCTCAAAAATACCGTCCCCATAAAGATAGCCATGGTCAAAAACCGAGACTGAAGCTTTCTCACTGTCTACAAATTCTCCATTCACATATACTAACCCCATACTTATGACTCCTCCTTTACTTCAAATTAATTTAGCAAAATTTTATCACTTTAAAAGAGTTTAGTCAATGTAATATAAAAAACAAAAAGCCCCAAAATGAGGCTTTTTGTTTTTAAATCATTCAGCTTTTATAGCACCTGTTGGGCACACAGCTTCACAAGCACCACAGTCAATGCAAGTATCAGGGTCAATCTCGTATTTTCCATCACCTTCGTGAATAGCATCTACCGGGCATTCTGCAGTACAAGCTCCACAGCTTATACATTCATCAGTAATGTAATGTGCCATTATTTTCCCCCTCCCTGTATACAGTATGTAGTTCCTCAAAAATTATAAATCATTTACATGCAATTGTAAATAAGCAAATTTAATTTTTGGAATTTAGCAAATTTTTTAAAAACTAAAAGGGTCTTGTCAAAAGATAAAACCTATGCTATAATTACTTTCGTCGAGGCGCTGCCGAATGGTGTAATGGTAGCACAGGTGACTCTGGATCATCTAGTCTAGGTTCGAGTCCTAGTTCGGCAGCCATTTTGGCCCCATCGTCTAGCGGCCTAGGACATCGCCCTCTCACGGCGAAGACAGGGGTTCGAGTCCCCTTGGGGCTACCAATATAAAAATATCGAGTAGGAGCTGAATAATTATTTTATTCAGCGTCCTCTCACACCACCGTACGTACCGTTCGGTATACGGCGGTTCATTAGGAATTGTGTACAATTAGATATCTTTGGGATAAACTCTTATAACCTATGCTTTCAAAGTATTTATTTGTAAGAGTCTTATTTAGGATTGGGCTATTGGATATTCTCCAGTAGCCTTTCCTTGTATTGGCGTATTCCCAGGCTTTTTGTTCTTCTACTCCTAGTTTTACTAAGTTATCATGCTTCGTTTTTATCTTCTTCCATTGTTTCCATATACATGCCCTTAGTCTTCGCCTTATCCATTCGTCAAGGGTTTTCATTATGCTTTTCGCGTCTGCTAATCCAAAATAGTTGACCCATCCTGTTGTTATTTGATTTAGTCTTTTTATTCTGTTTTCCATGCTTATTCCCTTGTTCCGATTGGTTATTTCTCTTACTTTTTCCTTAAACCTTTTGATGGATTTTTCATGGATTCTTATTTGTCATTTCTCAAATTAATTTAGCCCAAAACCGATAAAATTTTTCAGATTAAATAATCTTGTGATAAAATTAATGCTAAAGGAATTTGATAAATTTTTTTCAGATTCCTTTAGCATTAATTTTAATTGGAGAGGTTACTTATGCAAATAATTTTCCATGTTGATAACATTGAAGAATATTTACATAAAGGTAAAGATTACAATTTTCCTGACCCACCAGATAGATGTCCTTATCCCGATTGCAAGTGTAGAGTAAAACTAAAAAAGCACGGGTTTTATTACCGTTACTATTTAGATGGACCTAACTGTATAAAAATAGCCATAAGAAGATATATATGTCCTGTGTGTAAAAGAACTCTTTCCTACCTTCCTGATTTCTGTCTTCCCCATTTTCAGTATTCTTTCAATATGATTGTAAAGTCTTTAAAAGAGACACTTACAAGAGAAAAAACTCTCAGTTCTTTCATAAGTGACTTAAAAAGAAACTTTCCCACCATACTATTTTCAAGACAGCATATATATTTTTACACCAAAAGGATAATGAATAATTTAAGTTTTATCATATACGGATTAAGGCAAATAGACCCTTACATAAAGTTATCTGAGACTGACTCACAAAGAGAGAGGGCCAGAGAGATTTTGGACATAATAAGCATTGTACCACTCTTCTCCCAACGGTTTTATGCTCATTGCCAAAAATCATTTCTGGCCTCTCTCACATAATTTTAGCATTAAATCCGAAAGATTTAAATAAAAATTTTGATTTTTTCTTAGCAACATAACTTTTTCCTTTAATGTCCCCCAGGTATGAGCTAAAATTACGATTAAGAAATCAAAAAAGTGAAGGGGGAACATATAAATGCTTGATGAAAAAGCGAGAGAAGCTATAGCATTAAAGAGATTTTCACTGATAAGTCCGGTGCTAAACGGACAGGTAAAAAATCAGAAAGAATATTTTGATGCTCTTTCCGATAAACCTATTGAGATACCTTATCTTGGAATGAGAAGATATACTCCCAAGACACTTAGAGGGTGGCTATATCAGTATTTAAGAGGCGGTATAGAAGCGTTAAAGCCGGGTTATCGAAGCGACAGAGGCAAATACAGAAAGATAAACTTTGAACTTTCAGAGAAAATAAAGCAAAAAAAGCTTGAACATCCTGAAATGCCAAACAAACTTCTTTATGAGACATTGATAGGAGAAGGAATAATCTCACCGGATAAAGTATCCCTTTCGACATTCTATAGGTTTTTGAAAAACATTCCTGTAAAATCTTTAGATAAAGAAAAAGAGGGTAAAACAAAGAGATTTTCCCATGAATTCATCAATGAACTGTGGCAGACTGATGTCATGTATGGGCCATATATTAAAGAAGGTAAAACAAAAAGGCAAACGTACCTTATTGCATATATAGATGATGCTTCCAGGCTGTGTACCTATGCTCGCTTTTACTATACCCAGAATTTTTTAGCTTTAAGAGACTCATTTAAAGAAGCAGTGCTAAGAAGGGGAATACCCAAAATGCTCTACACTGACAATGGAAAGATATATAGAAGCACTCAATTTGAATATATATGTGCATCATTAGGTACATCTCTTATTCATGCTGAGCCCTTTTCACCTCATTCAAAAGGGAAAATAGAAAGATTCTTTCATACGGTGAGAATGAGATTTTTAAGCACAATAGATCCTACATCCATAAAGAGTATAGATGAGCTCAATATGATGTTTTTTAAATGGCTGGAGGAGGATTACAACCGAAAAGAACATAGCAGTATTGGCATGAGTCCTTTAGATTTTTTCATGTCTCAAATATCAAGGGTAAATATGTGTGGTGACATAGATATGTTGAATGAATGTTTTCTCATAAGAGTAAATCGTAAAGTAAACAAAGATGCCACACTTAAAGTGGAAAATATACTTTACGAAACAGAAGAAAAGTTTAAAGGTATGCGCTTAGAAGTCAGATATGACCCGCAGTGGCTTAAGGATAATACACCCCTTTTACTTTTTCATGAAGGCAAAAAAGTAGGGGAAGCGTATAAGGTAAATTTTCATGATAATGCTAAAATTCCTGTAGAATATATCGAAGACAGAAAGGTTGTAAGCGAAAATGAAGATACTGTGGATTTTGCGGCAAAACCTAATTCCCCAGTAATATCCTTTAATGATATCATTGATTAAAAAAAGAGGTGTTTACAATGTTTACCCAATATTTTGGAATGAAATTTAATCCATTTTCTAAAGAGATAAGTGTAAACGACCTTTACATAAGTGAAGACATTGCTGAATTAAATGCCAGGCTAAAATATTTACAAGAAACAAGGGGTATAGGACTTGTCGTTGGGGAGGCGGGTTCAGGCAAATCTACCGCATTAAGAAAATATGCTGAAAGCCTCAATCGTTCTACATTTAAACCATGTTACTTTGCCCTTTCTACACTCACAGTGAGAGAATTCTATCAAGCATTGGCTATGATTTTAGGCGAAACCCCCTCATACAAAAAAGTAACGCTCTTTCACCAGATACAAAGAGCGATAACAGAACTTTATTACAGCCAGAAGATAACTCCTGTCATAATATTAGATGAAATACAACTGGTTTCTAATGATGTTCTTGAAGATTTGAGAATAATATTTAACTTTAATATGGATTCTCAAAACCCGTATATATTGATACTTTCAGGACAACCACACATAAGAAACAAACTAGCCTTGAATGTAAACAGTGCACTAAGGCAAAGAATTTCTATAAAGTATGTAATGCAAGGGCTAAAAAAAGAAGAAATTCAAGATTATATAAAAACAAGAATGAAAATAGCTGGAGTGATGGATGATATATTTACACCATCGGCATATGAAGCAATATATTCTCTAACAAAAGGGCTGCCAAGGATAATAAATAACCTGGTAACGGCTTCTCTTCTCTATGCGTATTCTAAAAGGCTAAGAGAAATAGATGAAGAAGTAATATACCAGGCACAAAATGAAATCAGTTTATGAGAGTAGTAGCTTTCGCTACTCTCATTTTTTATTATACTTCAATTAACCCAAATTGCCAATAACAGATATTAACATATTTTGGCGGTTATGCTCTTAAAAAGTGAAAAAAATTTTTAATCAGGCTGTGATAATTTGAGAAAAAATACTTTTATGCACTTAAAAAATGCCATTATAATTTGAAAATCTTTGGAGATTTAATTTGAGAATTGACATAATAGTATCACCCTTATAAGGGTAATACTATTGTCTATAGTAGTAAAAATTATACACTATGTCAATATTTTTGTTATTTCCTCATCTTTTGAATAAAATCTATGGCTTTTTCAATTCTCTCTATAGTTCTTTCTTTTCCCAAAAGTTCCATTATGTCAAATAGTCCTGGACCAAAAGTTCTACCTGAAATAGCTAATCTCGTGGGATGGAAAAGTTCACCACTGGATATTTGTAATTCCTCCACAAGTTTGCGATACGCTTCCTCAGTTGTAAATTTATTAAAAGGCTCGACTTCTTTTAAAGTCACTACTGCTTTTTTTAGGATATCCACAACTTTTTCTTTAGTAAAATACTTTTTAACTCCTTTTTCCTCATATTCGTAAACTTCTGTAAAATAATAGCTCATGGCATCAGCTACATCCACAAGAGTTTTTTCCCTTTCTCTTACTACACTTACTATTTTTTTGATATAATCATAATCGAAATCTTCCCCAATAAAGTTTTTAGCTTTCAAAAATGGAATGACTACTTCAGTTAATTTATCTAAATCATAATTCCTTATGTAATGGCCGTTTATCCACGTCAGCTTTTGTACATCGTAAATAGCTGGATTTTTTGATACCCTTTCTAAAGTAAATTCTTTTTTGCTTTTTGACACATCAAAAATTTCTTCCCCATCTTTTGGAATCCATCCCAGCAAGGTTATATAATTTACAATTGCTTCAGGAAGATATCCTTGGTCTCTAAACTCCTGCACAGAAGTCGCTCCATGTCTTTTACTAAGTTTACTTCTATCAGGGGCTAAAACCATAGACACATGGGCAAATTGAGGAATTTCTAAGCCTAAAGCTTCAAAAATTAGTATTTGCTTTGGGGTATTTGACAAATGTTCCTCTGCCCGTATAACATGTGTTATCCCCATTTGGTAATCATCTACCACAGTAGCAAAATTATAAGTAGGCATATTGTCTGATTTCATAATTATAAAGTCATCAAAGGTGGAATTATCAAACTCTACATCCCCTCTTATTATGTCGTGAACCACTGTCTTCCCTTGTTGAGGCACTTTTAATCTTATTACAGGTTTTTTCCCTTGCCTTAAATACTCCTCTATTTGCTCTTTGGTCAAATTTCTACATTTTCCCGTATACATTGGAGGCCTACCTTCTTTTTCTGCCTGTTTTCTCATTTCCTCTAACTCTTCTTTTGTGCAAAAACAGTAGTAAGCCTTTCCTTCCTTTAATAATTTATTTGCGAATTTTCTATATTCTTCTAACCTTTGCGATTGGTAAATAGGTCCTTCATCCCAATCAATACCTAACCACTTCAGTCCTTCAAGTATCCCTTTCATAGATTCTTCTGTCGACCTTTGTAGGTCAGTGTCATCCACCCTTAAAATAAATTTTCCTCCATTGTGCCTTGCAAAAAGCCAATTAAAAAGAGCAGTCCTGGCACCACCTATATGTAAACTCCCTGTAGGACTTGGGGCAAATCTTACTCTCACTTCACTCATCTTATCACCTCTTCATAAGTTTAAACTATTTTGATTATACTTTAATTGAAGTGTTTTTTCAACAAAGAAGTATTTCATCAAAAATTTGTGGTATAATCATACTATAAACTTAAAAAAGGAGCTGTTAAAATGAAAGATATTGTTATAAACCTTTTAAAAGAAAGAGGAGTTATTTTAGGAGATATGGCAATATTAGTATTAGACTTGCAAAAAAAGTATTATGATGATTTAACAATAGAGGAATGCATAGAAAATTTACATCATGTACTTGAGAAAAGAGAAGTTCAAAATGCAATCTTGACAGGAATCGCTTTAGACAAATTAGCAGAAAAAGACCTGCTAGAAGAACCTCTTTTGTCGATTTTAAAAAGAGATGAACCTTTATACGGCATTGACGAAATTTTGGCCCTTAGTATAACAAATGTTTATGGTTCTATAGGTCTTACTAATTTTGGATATCTTGATAAAGTAAAACCCGGCATAATAGGAAAACTTAATGAAGATAAACAAAAAAAGTGTAATACTTTTATTGATGATTTAGTAGCTGCAATAATCGCCGCGGCATGTGCTAGAATTGCTCATTCCAAAAAGAAAGATTCATGATACGTGTTTAACTGTAACATTTTTTGTTCTATGTGGAACTATTTAACAAATACTTAATCAACTGTAATTTTATCCTTTATCTGTTCAAACATCTTAGGCCCTATTCTAGAAACATTCACTATATCCTCTATTTTTTTAAAAGGTCCTTTGCTTTCTCTAAATTCTATTATTCTTTCAGCCGTTACAGGACCTATCCCTGGCAATGTCTGTAATTCCTCTCTTGTAGCTGTGTTTATATTTATTTTTTTATCTTTTGCTGTAGTATCAGAAAATGAAACCATCGCTTCCTCACCTTTTTTAGGCACTTTTATCATCTGCTCATCTTTAACTTTTTGCGCAAGATTGATATTGGTAAGGTCTGCCTCTTCCAATGGACCCCCAGCTTTATTTATAGCATCTATTACTCTTTCTCCTTCTTCCATAAGATAAACTCCTGGATTTTTAACTAGGCCCGTCACATAAACTTTTATTTCCGAAGGTTCTTTTTTATTCTCTTCAATACTATTATTTACCTCTTCTGATATATCATCAGCATTTGTACTAATAACAAAATCATTTTTTAATTTGTAATTTTTATAAATTACATACCCTGAAAACAATAAGATAAAGGATAATAAAACAACTATGGCATACTGTTGTCTCTTTGAAAAATAAGTCATGCTATCACCTCTTTTTACAAGCTCCTTTATTTATTTCTACATAAATCAAAAAATTCCTTTTTATTTTTCGCGTTTTTTTGTTATACTTTAAGTATCAGCATAAATTGGAGGCATAAAAATGAAAAAGATAATAGCTTCTTTGCTCACACTATTTATTTTGGTAGTGCAAATAACTCCTGTATACGCTAATGTGCCACCACCACCTGAAATTGTAGGCCCAACTGCAGTTTTAATGGATTTTACAACAGGTCAAGTATTGTATGACAAAAATATGCACAAAAGAATGTACCCCGCAAGCACAACTAAAATTCTTACTGCAATTATTGCTATAGAAAAGGGAAACTTAAACGATATTGTAACTGCTAGCAATAATGTTACAAAAATAGATGGAAATTCCATATTTCTTTCTCCTGGTGAGCAACTTACGTTAGAACAATTACTTTATGCGATTATGTTACAATCTGCCAATGATGCAGCAATAGCAATTGCTGAACACATTGGTGGAAGCGTAGAAAACTTTGCTAAAATGATGAATGAAAAAGCTAAAGAAATTGGAGCTTATGATAGCCATTTTGTAAATCCAAATGGTCTTCCTGATGACAATCATTATTCCACCCCTTATGATATGGCATTAATAGCAAGGTATGCAATGCAAAATCCAGAATTTAGAAAAATAGTAACTACAATACATTATCAAATTCCTCCTACTAATAAGTTTGATAAAGTAAGAGACCTATGGTTAAGCAATCGCTTAATCAAACCTTCAAGTTTTCGCTATGAAGGAGCTGATGGAGTAAAAACAGGATACACGGTTGCAGCTGGTCAAGTTTTAGCAGCTTCTGCAACAAGAGATGGTCGCAGACTTATATCCGTCATAATGGGAGACCAAGGAACAAATATCTGGACAGATACTATAAAACTTTTGGACTACGGGTTTCAAAACTTTAGTTTAGTGAAAAAAACAGAAAAGGGTGAAACAATAACATATATCGACTTAGGAAAGTCCCACTTTAAACTTCCTCTTATTGCAAAAGAAGACTTTTACTACGAAGTTCCTAAAGGTCAAGAAAATTCTATAGAGACCCAAATAATTCTAAATAAGGATATCAAAACGCCAATAAATAAAGGAGATGTGTTAGGGTACATCAAATATACTTTAGATGGCAACGAAATTGGTACAAATCCTCTCATTGCAGCCGAATCTGTTTATAAAAACTTTTGGGGAAACTATTATACGGAGGTACAATCTTCTGGTGTAAAAAATACAATGTATACTAACCCCGTAAAATTTATTGCTGGAACAACAATTTTAGGAATAGCTTTTATCCTTTGGAGAAGACGGAAAATTAGAAATAGAAAAAAATATATCTTCTCAAAATATTGATTTAAAAAGAGGGCAGAATGCCCTCTTTTTATGCATATATTTGGTTGTCATTGAGGCTTCTACTTCTTCCCATGTCCTTTATAAAAGAATCAACATTAAAAAATCTTTTTAAAATTTTAAAATAATACAACTCTTCTTTAGACTTTATTTCAAAACCGTTAGGTAGGAATCTATTTTTTATATACTCTGCATCACTAATTTCTGATTCGGCTATTTTATTTAATATTTCAGATGTACCAGTTCCTATTGCAAATTTTTCTTTTCTTCTCCATACAATTGATTCTGGTAAATAATTTTCTGCAAGCTTTCTAAGTATCCACTTTTCGGTTTTTTCTCGGCCGTTAATTTTAAATGACGGTGTTATTTTAAATGCGTACCGTAACACTTCTATATCTAAAAACGGTACACGTCCCTCAATGGAATGTGCCATTGTCATTCTGTCAACTCTTTGAAGATTTGTATTATGCAAATTTCGAGTTATATATTTTAATTCAGATTGTAATTTCCAAGGATTTGTATAATTTTTGAGGTAATGGTATCCACTAAATAACTCATCAGCACCTTCTCCCGAAAGAATAACCTTTACGTAATTGCTTGCAAGTTTTGATACAAAATATGTTGCAACAGCACTTCTGACTAAGGCTGGATCACAGGATTCAAGATGATATATAACTTTGGGTAAAACTTTTTTTATGTCCTCCTCTGTATAAATAAATTCATGGTGAATCGTACCTACATAATCAGCAACAACTCTTGCATTCTTTAAGTCATTACTTCCTTCGACACCTACTGCAAATGAGTGAAGGGGATTTTTGTATTTTGCTGCTATTGCTGCTATAAGGCTGCTATCCAATCCGCCACTTAAAAATACTCCAACAGGCACATCAGCAATCAACCTTTTTCTTACTGAATCCTCTAATCTAAGCCTTAATCCATTAATAATATTATCAACATCTGCAAAATGCATCGGATCCTGTGGAATTGAATAATATCTCTCAAATCCGTTTTCAGTTGTATAAATATATCCATTAGGAAATTCATTTATATCATCAGTTACTTCCTGAAGTGCTTTAATCTCCGAAGCAAAGGCAAAATAACCTTCTTTTGTTTTACCATAATACAATGGCTTTATTCCTAACGGATCGCGAGCAATAAATATGGTCTTTTTTTTAGAGTCATAAATAACTAAAGCAAACATTCCATCAATATAGTTAACACAATTTTTACCTAGTTCTTCATACAAATGAATTATTACTTCGCTATCAGTATCTGTGGAAAAAATATGGTTTTTTAACTCTTTACGCAATAATTGGTAATTGTAAATTTCTCCATTATAAATAAGCCAATACCTGCCATCTTCGTTTTTTATAGGTTGGCGTCCATGATAAAGGTCAATTATCGTCAACCTATTATGGCCTAATGTAATATTTTCATCTGCAAAAATACCTGACTCATCCGGGCCACGATGTCGTATTTTATCAAGCATCCTTTGTACTTTGCTCTTATCACCAGTTCCTATAATTCCTGCCAATCCGCACATTTGACTATCATTCCTCCCCTTCAGATATATTTAAAGAAATTGAATAAGGAACGTAAGAAAAGATCTTACGTTCCTAAGTTTTTATACTTCTATAGCTGATTTTTCATATTCACGTAAAATCTTTTCTACCCTTTCTTCTTCAGGTATTATTCTTTGTTTTTCATAGTCATAAGCGTAACATGCTCCATCTATCACTTTTGTTTGTAGTACTCCTTTAGCATATTTGTTACCTTTAAGATGAGGTGCATCCAATAGACCTATTTTTATTGCTAATGCCAGCACATCTGGATCTGCCAGTGGATCAGGGCTATGAGGTGCCAAGTTCTTTATCGCTTCCAATAAAATCCTTGTCTCTTTCTTTAACTGTTCTTTTCTTTGAATTACTTCTTTATCTTGAGTCAAATCAGGCATTCCAAACATAGAATTTTTTATCACGGCTTTTACTATTTTAACGCTTTCAATTATATCTTCTGGCGTTGCAGCATGATGAGCTTCACAATATCCCACTACGTGATATATATGAGGTCTTATAGCCATAGAGAGATAAGCACTGGAAGCTAACTGACCCTTGGCTTCTAAAAGGTCAGTTGGAAAACTTGCAAGTCCCGCTCTTGCTTGCCTTATAACTCTGAAATTTTCATCTTGTAATTCTTCTATCAATTCTATCTTAGCTAACATCTTTGCCAAATCCATTTTTGGTGAAATAGAAGCAGGTACATTAAACATAAACTGAGCTACATAGTCTCTTACTCCCATCTTTTTGGCATTATATGCTGCAAGATAAGCCATTGTTACTCCAATTACGTCGTGAGCATCTCTCAAGCTCCAATGATGTGCTTCGTTTACTTCTACAGGTACTCCTTTTTCAGCGTGCCATTTCATAAGCTGCTGATTTTCTCTTATGGAAGTATTTACATCCCTTGGTCCTCTGCCGTCCAATACATTATACCAGCAAAGGGGAATCGCTGCCCAAGCGTTATGGATAGTCTCTAGAAGCATCTCTGCCATCTTGAAAACATCATTTGTACCACTGTAACATCTGAGAAGAGGATAGTTACCTCTTCTTGAAGCCTCATATATTCTTATTAAGTCTTCTTCCTTTCTTATAGGAACACCGCCTGCTCCGTCCAAAGATTTGTCATATTTTTTATCAAAGAAGTGCTCTTGAGCATTTTGGTCTGGTGCTATAGAAATTACATCTAAAACTTCTGCTTCTGCTATCTTCTTAACTCCTTCTATAGTGTCCTCCAATGAAGGAAGCCCAAAGTGATGCCTTATTATAGGATAAGGATATTTATCTTCTATTCTTCCAATTAATGTATCAGCAAAAACTCTTTGTCTATGGTTTGAACTTCCTCCTCTTAAGAAATTAATTGTAGCTTCATCGCCATTTTTACCATCAAAAACTGCTGCAAATATTCCTGATTTACGAGCTACTTCTGCAGTAGGCTCTGTCCCTCCAAATACCCATTTTATATGTTGCAAATTATTTACTTCTATTTCCCTCTTGAGTTCTTCTAAAAGTTTTTCAAGAGCTGAAGGAGTCAGTCTAAAGCTTACTCCTACAATCTCCGGCTTATGTTCTTTAACAGCTTCAATCAATTTTTTAATAGGAACTGCAGGACCTAAAAATACAGTCTCATAACCTTGCTGTTCTGCAAATCTCAAAAAGTTATACACACCTGCTACATGGACGCAATTACCTATCGCTGCCGCTACAATTAACTTTTTCATGCTATCGTTACCTCCTTTCTTTTCCCTTCAACCAATTCTATAATTTCTTCAACTGTCATACCTTGTATGCCAAGCTTTTCAGCTGTTCTTCCAATTTTCCAATAATCTTTTCCGTGCATAACTGAAGCAAGATGTATAACAGCATCAATAGTGGGGGTCTTAATGCCTATCTCTTTCCCTATAGAAGACATAGGCACTAAACTCATAGGAACATCTTCAAATATATAACGGCAATCTAATGTTTGAGGAGCTAACAAACCCACATAAGCTTTTGTATTTTGAATTGCCTCATATAGATTTTCTCCTTCTGCATTATAACTTTCTTTTAGCCATCTTTTAGCGGAAATAGTATTTACACCTAGAGCTTTCGCCACCATCATTCTCTCATTATCTATTTTTTCCAGTATTTTTGCAACAGAAGGAGAAATGCCTTCCCGATAATATTCAAAATTCCCTTTAGTAGTTTCTATTCTCGCTGCATTCAAAAGAGTAGGTGTAGGATGAAAAACAGCTCCAAAATTGTTAAGACTCGTTTCAAGAACGTTTTGCGCCGGAATAAATTGAGGAAAGGCAGTATTAAGTGTTTCCACCACTATTTCTGTTTTTTCTTTAGGTATTGCAGCAACAGACACAACTTCCTTTATCTTATATATTTTCGATTTTCCCATGGAAGACCTGCAGGCATATATAAAAGTATCTGTTTCTGCAATAACTACATCTAAATCTTCTCTTTTTCTTATAACATTATGAAACTCTAAAGCACCACCAGTTCTTCCAGGATTTAATACAATTATTTGACCATCCTTAAGATATAGCAGCATGTCTTCGGCAATTTTATAATGGGCAGAAGCAGGAACTACAACTAAAATTATATCAACATCTTTAATAGCTTTCTCCATGTCATCAGTTATCACATTTAACTTGCCAAACCCTTCTACTTCTCCTTCTAATTCAATTCCACCTTTTTCTATAATAGGAAGTAATTTTTGATAGGTTCTATTGTACAAATTAACTTTATAGCCTTTTAAAGCGAGATGCCCCGCTATCGCTTGACCCCCATTCCCAGCTCCAATTACTGCAAAAGAGAGTTGTTTCATTTTTACTACCCCCTTTTAAAGAAATGAAAAAGCTATAGAGGGAAATCTATAGCTTTAGCCTTCGGTGTCTGAAAAGACATAAAAAGACACCATTGCTATCATCCTCCTCTTTCAACGCTTACGAGGTTAGCTGACGGGTTCGGGTCGAAAGATAACCCTACCATCTTATCAAAAGATGGATTCACCCCCAAAGTGGTTCCCCCGCTTCTTTACGAATTCAGCGTTTAGCATTTTATTCAATTTTCAATTTATTTTTATTATATCATAAAATCAAAAAGTTGTAAAGGAAAACATACTAATATTTCCCAAACTCCTCTCCTACCCTTATTTCATCCAAATAGTTATATATAGTATATCTGGAAACACAGAGTATTTTTGCTACGTAATCCACAGCGCCCCTTATCAAAAAAGTCCCTTTTTCATCCAACATCTTTACCACTTGTACCTTCTCTTCTTTTGACATGAAATTAACAGGTTTTCCGTAATTTTCCAATGTTGTGTTTACTATACTTTCTAGTACATCGCTAACACTACCTGTATAAGCCTCTCGAGCCTCTTCGTTGGTATCCGCCACATCGCAAAACTCTGATAAAGTATTTTTTACCATTATAAATTCTGAGATATCAATATTGATGGTAAGGCATCCAACAGGCTTACCATTTTCGTCTTTTATAAAAAGAGCAGATGACTTCAAAATTTTCCCATCTTTCCCTTTGTTTTTATAGTTTATTAAATTTTCAACGTTATCAGATTTCAATACTTTCGATATAGTTTCAGGCAAAGGGCTCCCTACATCTCTTCCTGTCACATGCCCGTTTACAATTGCGATAATCGAATTTTGTGGAGAAGAAAAGTCATGCAACGCCACTTCGCAATTTTTGCCAAATGTATTAGCTATACCTTCTAGTACTGGGATTATGCTTTTCAAGATAGGATGCGTCTTCATCGGCTTGAATCCCCCTAATCATACAATTTAAATATATGCAATGAGGTGATGAAAAATTACTGATAGGCTATAAAAATCCATCTGCACAAAGAGATAAGACGTTAATAAAAAAATTTATTAACGTTATTATACATGCCTCAAACAAGGTTGTCAAGCAGTATTTCTTTTGCATCTGCCCACAATCTTTCTAAATTATAAAAATTTCTCTCTTCTTGTTGGAAAATATGAACTATTACATCACCATAATCCATTAAAACCCATTTGCCTGCTGCATAACCCTCAATGTGATGAACAAAAATTCCTTCTTCCCAAAGTTTTTTCTCAACTTCGTCAGTCAAGGCTTTTACATGGGTATCTGAATTCCCCGTAGCTATAATAAAATAATCAGCAATAGTTGTTAAATCCCCAATATACAAAATCTTTATATCAAAGGCTTTTTTGTCTTCTAACACATTATATATCTTTGATACTTTCTCTTTTAACTCTATCACTAAATCACCCCTCTATCATAATTTTTCTTCCGCTTATATTATTCTTTAACTTACTTCAATTTACTTCAATAAAGTTTTAAGAGAATATCATTTCTCGCTCTTATTGTTTTTTCATAAAGAAGCAATTTTCTTTCTATTACATAGCAAATAGTGCTGTCAAAAGCTTTTAATACAGCCATATCCACATCCTGCTCAGCCAATTGTTTTAATTTTTCAACCCCTTCAAAATTCCTATTAGGTTCAATATAGTCAGCCAAAAATATTATCTTATCTAAAATTGTCATATTAACATCCCCAGTAGTATGAAGAGCAATTGCTCTTTTTATTTCTTCGTCTTTTATTCCAAAAATTTCTTCTACCAAATGTGCACCTACAGGACCGTGTAAAAGAAAAGGCGCATGTTTTAAAACTTCATCTACTTCAATTCCATATCTTTGAGCAAATTTTAAAAGTTCCTCATCAGAATAGCCCTTTGCACAATCGTGCAACAAACCTGCAACTTGCGCTTTTTCTACATTAGCATCGTATTTTTTAGCAAGGTATATTGCGGTTTCCATAACACCTATAGAGTGTAAATACCTTTCTTCATCTAACAAACTTCTTAATTTGCTTTTTAAAAATTCTATGTCATACCCCATTTTCCTCATCCTTTTTGTACAAGTCGTATTTTTGAATATATCTTTCTACAGACTCCGGCAACAAATACTTTATAGGTCGTCCCCCTGCTACTCTTTCCCTTATATCAGTTGAGGAGATAGCCAAAGAAGGAACAGTCACTTTGTAAATGACATTTCCATAAAGTTTTCTAATTTTATTTAATTCTTCATCTATTCTATTGCCTTCTACTCCTGGCCTAGTTGCGGCAACAAAATTACACATCTTTAAAAGCTCATCTGCACTTTTCCACGTCAAAATCTCTAAAACAGCATCCGCTCCTGTTATAAAATAAAGTTGAGTTTTCTCCCCATAAATTTTTTTAAACTCTTTGATAGTATCAATAGTATAAGTATACCCTTCCCTGTCAATTTCAATCGTCGATACCTCAAAAAAAGGATTAGTTATTGTGGCAAGTATAGTCATTAAATAACGATGTTTTTTATCTGTCACCTTTCGCTTCACTTTATGAGGCGGATTACCTGCTGGAACAAAAATCACCTTGTCCAATTTGAATTCAGACCTTACCGCTTCAGCAGTAACTAAATGACCATAATGAATAGGGTCAAAAGTGCCTCCCATTATCCCAAGTCTAAGCTCCCTTTCCAAGTTACTATCCCCCAATTTATATTTCTTTTATATTATTATTATACATTATACATTAAAAAAGGTAAATTGCACAAGCTTACCCTGAGACCTCATTAAAATCGAGTAGGAGCTGAATAATTATTTTATTCAGCGTCCTCTCACACCACCGTACGTACCGTTCGGTATACGGCGGTTCATTAGGAATTGTGTACAATTAGATATCTTTGGGATAAACTCTTATAACCTATGCTTTCAAAGTATTTATTTGTAAGAGTCTTATTTAGGATTGGGCTATTGGATATTCTCCAGTAGCCTTTCCTTGTATTGGCGTATTCCCAGGCTTTTTGTTCTTCTACTCCTAGTTTTACTAGGTTATCATGCTTCGTTTTTATCTTCTTCCATTGTTTCCATATACATGCCCTTAGTCTTCGCCTTATCCATTCGTCAAGGGTTTTCATTATGCTTTTTGCGTCTGCTAATCCAAAATAGTTGACCCATCCTGTTGTTATTTGATTTAGTCTTTTTATTCTGTTTTCCATGCTTATTCCCTTGTTCCGATTGGTTATTTCTCTTACTTTTTCCTTAAACCTTTTGATGGATTTTTCATGGATTCTTATTCTTACTTCGTTTTCTTTTGTGTAGAATGAAAATCCAAGAAATTTTCTTCTCCATGGTCTATCTACAGCACTTTTTGCTTCGTTGACTTTTAGTTTTAATTTGCTTTCTATGAATTTCTTTATGCTCTTCATTACTCTGTTTCCTGCAGACCTGCTTTTTACATATATGTTGCAGTCATCTGCATATCGGCAGAATTTATGCCCTCGTTTCTCAAGTTCTTTGTCTAGTTCGTCCAACATTATGTTTGCTAATAGGGGACTTAATGGCCCTCCTTGGGGTGTCCCTTCTTCTGTTGATACTTTGACTCCGTTTATCATTACTCCTGATTCTAAGTATCTTCTTATTAACTTTAGTACTCTTTTGTCTCCTATCCGCTTTTCTAGTTTGGACATTATTATGTCGTGGTTTACTCTGTCAAAGAACTTTTCTAAGTCCATATCTACAACCCATGTATATCCTTCATTTATATATGCTTCTGCGGCTTTTATTGCGTCTTTTGCACTGCGTCCTGGTCTAAATCCATAACTGCTATCAGAAAATGTATGGTTGTAGACTCTATTTAGTATTTGGGCTATTGCTTGTTGTATTAGCCTATCTAGTGCTGTAGGTATTCCTAGTAGTCTTACTCCTCCATCTGGTTTGGAAATTTCTACTCTTCGCACTGGTTGTGGTTTGTATTTCCCCTCCAGCAGTTGTTGTTTTATGGTTGCCCAGTTTTCTTTGAGATACGGTAGAAGTTCATCTACTTCCATCCCATCGACTCCATGGCTTCCTTTATTTGCAACAACGCGCTTGTATGCTGCTTCCATGTTCCCTCGTTCTACTATCATTTCAAGCATCTTGCTGGTATATCTTTGTACATCGTTTCTTCTATCTTTTGACGCCGATGATATACTATGCACTTCCGTTGTCTTTTGAAATTCCATTTCTCTATTCAACGGATAGCCTCTTTGTTGAGTTGTCTGCAGTCTCTGCATATCTTTCGAGTCCATAAGATTTCCAAAACCTCCTAACGTTCGGCCCTTCCTTATCTATTCATGACTAGATAAGTACTATGACCTCTGCTGACTTCTCAAGGTTCAACCATACATCACTGTATGGGTTGTCACTTCAGAGTTCACTTTAGTGACTTGTCCTTGAGACCTCCCCGGGTAAGAACGATAACTTTCATCTCATATATCTGCCAGATTTACTGTATGGGATTCGGGTAGTGTTGGACTTCGTTTTGTTACGCAAACTCATCCATCCCAATTCAGCCTCTTATCTGGTTCTTGTTCATCAGACCGAGATTTTGCCTTAAGCTTCCTTCAGATTCCACCTCACGATGGACACCCTTGCTTTTGGCTAGTGGTTCCCACTACCAAGCCCACAGCGGACTTTCACCGCCTAGCTATCGCCCATGCCGGGCGCACGTAAATAAAAAAGTGGAATCAAATTCCACTTTTATTCATAGTATTCAAATTCAAAATCTCTCACATTTATTGTATCACCACTTTTAAATCCCTTTTCCTTAAGAGCATCTATTACCCCGCTCTTTCTAAGAAGCATTTCAAAGTACCTTAAAGAATGTTCATCTTGTAAATTTACTCTTTTTAAAAGTTTGTCAATTTTTGTACCGCTAAGATAATAGGTATTATCTTTTACTTCTATATTGAGAGTTTCTTCCTCTTCAGGAGGTGTATAAACAATAACTTCTGGCACTTCCTTTATCTCCTCAACCGGAATAGAAGAAAGAATTTCTATAGTCTTGTCCAAAAGTTTGTCAATTCCCACTTTTGTCAAAGCAGATATAGGATATACCTCATAACCTCTTTTTTTGATTTCTTTTTCAAAAGCAGGAAAATTTTCTTTACCGCTTTGTATATCAATTTTATTTGCTGCAACAATTTGAGACAAAGTAAGTAATCTTTCACTGTAAAGTTTCAGCTCCTCATTTATCTTCTCAAAATCTTCTATAGGGTCTCGCCCCTCACTGGCGGAAACATCCACCACGTGTATCAACATTTTTGTCCTTTCAATGTGCCGTAAAAAATCATGTCCTAATCCTTCGCCTCTGTGGGCCCCTTCAATTAAACCTGGAATATCTGCCATTACAAAGGATTTCCCTTTATGTTCTACAACTCCCAAATTAGGTGTCAGTGTTGTAAAAGGATAATTGGCAATTTTAGGTTTTGCTCTTGTGCAACTGGCTAGAAGAGTAGATTTCCCTGCATTAGGAAATCCTATTAATCCTACATCAGCGAGAAGTTTTAGCTCTAACCGTACCCACATTTCTTTGCCTTTTTCACCGCTTTCAGCGAAACGAGGAGTCTTCAAAGTAGGAGTAGCAAATTTAGCATTTCCTCTTCCTCCCTTACCTCCCCGTAAAACAATAGCTTTTTGATTAGGTTTTACAAGGTCAGCTATAATTTCTCCTGTTTCATCGTTAATTATCAAGGTTCCTACAGGAACTTTTATGTACAAATCTTCTCCGTTTTTGCCATATTGATTTTTACCTCTACCATTTTCTCCATTTTGCGCAATGTACTTTTTCCTGTATTTAAAATCTAACAAAGTAGACAAATTAGGATCTGCTATAAATATAACATCTCCACCTTTTCCTCCGTCGCCACCGTCCGGCCCACCATAAGCAACGTATTTTTCCCTTCTAAAAGATATAATTCCATTTCCACCGTCTCCAGCTTTTATGTATATCCTTGCTGTGTCTATAAACAATTCTATCACCTGCCTTATTTTATAGTATATACTACTTCTCGTATTTTTTTACTCTTTTAATAGCTTCTTTATAATTTCCTGTGCATTTTCAGAATTAAAGATATCTCTTTCTCTATTAAGGTGGTCAATAGTAATGTGGAGAGATTCAATCACTTTCTCTAATTTCCCTAGTTGAGCATAGCCTAATACCAATTGTAAATCATTTAAAAGCTCATGTCTGCTTCTTTTGATGTAGTCTACCAATAACTCCACATCTGACACCATTTTTTCACCACTTTCTTTTTTTATTATTATTTATGAAAAAATCCTGGTATAAACCAGGATTTAATTCTGTGCAACTTTTCTTTCCGGATAAACACTTACTTGTTTTTTGTCACGTCCTTTTCTTTCAAAAGTAACATACCCATCAATTAATGCAAAAAGTGTATCATCTTTCCCTTTGCCTACATTTACACCTGGATGAATTTTAGTTCCTCTTTGCCTTACAAGGATATTACCAGCTAATACAAATTGGCCATCTGCCCTTTTTACTCCCAAACGCTTAGATTCACTATCACGGCCATTTCTGGAACTTCCCACACCTTTTTTATGAGCAAAAAGTTGGAGTTTCATTCTTCACACCTCCTATCCATAACCCTTACATATTCAGGATAATCCGCTTCAATATCTTTAAGGCCTAAAACCATAGTCTCCAGAATAGCTTTTAGTTGTATATCATCTTCTGGCAAACCTTTATCAATAATGTCAATCTGCAAATCGCCACTTTCTATTTTTTTCTTTATCTTAACAGTTTTTAACGCCTCTATTCCCAGCACCGCTGTCTGAGATATAGCAGAAACAGCTGCACATATGATGTCCTTTCCATACTCATCGAAACCTGCATGTCCTTTTATATTAAATTTATAAATATTCCCTTTTGAATCTCTCAATATTTCTACTCTAATCATGGCTTACTGAACTATTTTTTCAATCTGTACTTTTGTATAAGGTTGACGATGTCCTTGTCTTCTTCTATAATTTTTTTTGGGCTTATACTTAAAAACTCTTATTTTTGGCCCTTTGCCATGCTCTATAATCTTGGCATTCACCTTAACATTTTCTAAATATGGTTTGCCAAACTCTACATTACCATCCTCTTTTGACACAGCCAAAATTTTGTCAAAAGAAATAACTTCCCCTTCTGGATAATTTAACTTTTCTACTACAAGAACATCTCCTTCACGAACCATATACTGTTTTCCACCAGTTTCGATTATTGCGTACATTTTTGCACCTCCTCCATCCAGTCTCGCCAGGAAACAAGGTAAAAATTTAAAAACCCGTCCTGAGCGGCCACAAGTGATATTTTAACATAATAAAATATCACTTGTCAATTAAAAAAGCAAGTACCTTTTATTTCCGCCTCAAAAACGAATTGGGTAGTAAATATGTCTTCACCAAGTGCCAAATCGACTAAAGAGTTTGTGTTCCTTTTTCTTCCTCCTCTTCCTTGGCATCGCTTTGTTCTTTTGTTTTTTCTTCCGCTAATTTATAGTTTTGTAATTCTATAACCTTTTGATTCAATTCTTCCTTTTCTTTTTCCAACTCTTTTATCCTATTGTTAAGTCCTCTTATCGTTACGCTATAGCGAATTTGTCCAAACAAACCTATTGTCCCCACAATTATAGCTCCAATAGCTGCTGACAATAAAATTACTAAAGCTTGAGAAATTGAATAATGCCAATACAAAAAACTTATATCCACAGGTCCAGCATTAGAAATAGCAAAAATCGCTACTATAATTGCGAATATCAAAGCTAATATTGTATAATATTGCCCCTTCACAAAATTCACCTCCCCCATCTTCAGTAACACTCATTAACACCTTTCTACCTTTATGATAAATTATACAAATTATTATTGTCAATAAAAATTATAAATTTTTCGATAATAATAAAACATCATTCTTAACTTTTATCATTTGATTGAGAGAAAAACTGTCCGTGTAAAATTTCAGTAGGTAAGGCTAAGTAGCTGACATTTTGCCAGCTCGCTCCGGTGACATCGCAGGCTAAACTAGCGCTTAACCTCGGACTCCGGCGGGGTTCCTGGCCCATTCGGCGTCCTTGCCTCAGGGGCCAGCCTCCGGCATCCTTGCCTCCGGCCCCGCCTACGTCTTTCGGTCTCGCTGAGTTTAGCAACTGCTCTGTCAAGTCGCTTCTCTTGTGCAAAATGTCAGCTGAATGCGTCACCTACTAATTCTTGACACGAACGAGAAAAAGTTTTTATGTTGAAACTACTCCAGTAGTTGTGTTAAAATTGATTATAGTGAGCAAAATGCTCACCTGGGTCGCAGTAACCCCAGTTAACAAAACAAAGGAGGTAATTTTGTGTCCAAAAAAAGAATAAAAGATCTAGCAGAAATTGCTCTGGTCGCGGCAATTTATTTTGTACTCACAGTTATATTTTCTTCCATTTCTTTTTTACCCCTTCAGTTTCGCGTAGGGGAAATTACAAAATCCATTGTAGTATTCAACAAAAAATATGCTATTTCCATGATGATAGGAAATTTTTTTGCAAATTTGTTTAGCCCATTTGCTGGCACAATGGAGCTAATTTTTATGCCTCTCTCAAACTTAATCGGTTGTACAATTGGATACTACATTGGAAGAGTTACTCACAAATTGGTAGGGGCTGTATTTGTAGCTCTTTGGATTGCTGCATCGGTAGGAATCACCTTAAATGTCTCTGCCAATATACCATTTATTCCAACTTTCTTAAGCGTAGGATTGGCTGAGACTGTACTTCTTGTAACTGGATATTTTCTGCTTTTTATAATTGAAAAGAAAGGAGCTGTGAAATTTGACAGATAAATATAAAGAAAGAAGATTTGACACTTACGGTTATGAAAAGATCGACAAAGAAGTTTTAGAATCCATTGAATATGAATACCCTGAAAAAAATACAATTGTAGAATATATAACTAATGAGTTTTCTTCCGTCTGCCCTTGGACAGGATTACCTGACAATGCAAAACTCACAATAAGATATATACCTTCTAAAAAATTAGTAGAACTTAAATCTTTAAAGTATTATCTCACCTCCTATAGAAATGTAGGCATACTGCAAGAACATGCTATAAATAGGATTTTAGATGACTTAGTTGAACTTCTACAGCCAAAATTTATGGAAATAATAGGCGAATTTCAAGAAAGAGGTGGAATAGCCACGAGAATTGTGGCAAAATATGAAAAAGAAAAGTAGATATAAAGCTGCCCAAAAATTCCATTGGGCAGCTTTTTTAAATTTGATTCTTCATTCAAATTCTATCTCAAAATGGCCATATTTTTTATTATTGTCAACAACAAGTTCGAGATCTACATTAAATTTCTCTTTGTAAAATTTTATAATTCCTTTTTCTGACGCGATTTTAACAACTTTATCATTCCCTTTTATGTAGATTTTTCGCGCATTTACATGCCGCAACACTCTCTCTATATTATTCCTTAATCTTCTGTAGATGTACTCAGTTGAATAAACCATCCCTTCTCCTTCACATATAGGACATTTTTCTTTAAGGTATGAGCCTACTTGCGACCTCACCCTTTTCCTTGTCATCTCAACAAGTCCTAATTGAGTATACCCTAATACAGTGCATTTTGTCCTGTCTTTTTGGAGTTCTCTTTTGAAAAACTCCAGCAAATCCCTTTTAAAATTTTCATTTTTCATGTCTATAAAATCAATAATAATTATTCCACCAATATCCCTTAACTTAAGCTGCAGGGCAATTTCTTCAGCTGCTTCAAGATTGGTCTTGTATATTGTCTCCTCTAAAGAAGATTTTCCTACGTACTTTCCTGTGTTTACATCAATTACAGTAAGAGCTTCTGTTTGGTCTATTATTACAAAGCCCCCACTTTTTAGCCACACCTTTTTTTCTAACAATTTATCAACTTGAAAATCTGCTCCATAAATCCCCAGTAAGTCTCCTTCTTCATAAGTAACTGAAATATTTTCCTTTCCTACATTTTTTAAATATCTTTTTATGTTCTCATACTCTTCTTTGTCGTTTACCACAATTTCATCTACCTCATCAGAAAGCAAATCCCTCAAATACTTAATTGCAAAATCCTCTTCTTTGTATATCAAAGAAGGAAGGGGAGCATTTTGAAAATCTTTTTGTATTTTCTCATATAAGCGAATTAATTCTTCTAAATCCTCCCGTATTTGCTGTTCTGTCGCCTCCAACGCAGCTGTTCTGACAATTATCCCTATACCCTCAGGTTTTAATTTTTTTACAATTTCCTGAAGCCTCTTTCTCTCCACTTCTTCTTCAATCCTATGAGAAATTCCAATGTAGTCGACATTAGGCATTAAAACTACATATTTCCCCGGCAAAGAAATATTAGCAGTGACTCTGGGATTTTTCATGCCTACTGCCTCTTTTGATACTTGAACCATTATTGGTTGGCCTGGTTTTAAAACTTGTGTAATGCTTTTGGGTAAATTTTCTTGTTGAAAAAGCACATCGTCAAAAAATAAAAAAGCGTTCTTGCCAATTCCAATATCTACAAAGGCTGCCTGCATACCTTTTAAAACATTTTGAATCTTACCTTTATAAATATTTCCCAAAATATTTTTTCCATCTCTTTTCTCTGGATGGTACTCCTTTAGCTTCCCATTTTCTAATAAAGCAATTTGGCTCAAATTTTCATCAATATCCAATATAAGTCTTTTCAAAATTTTCACCCCGTACTTATTCTAAAATCATATTTTTTCTGTGAAGTTTATAAGAGTCTATATCAAATAAATTTCCTAAATAGTCGTTTAAAGCCTTTAATAAATGTAAAGGATTAGGAGCTCCCTCTTCTAATTTTAATTTTATATAAAATTTCAAATAATCTTCTGCCTCTTCAATTACCTTTAATTCCAAAATACAAGGTCTTATATTTACCATTTTTCTGCCACTTTTACTCTCTTTTTCTATTTCAATTATATCTTTTCTCATAAATTCTTCTATTTTATTTTGAATATATTTAATACTTTTTTTAACATTGACTTGCAAAATATACTCTGCTGCTTTTATTTTTGTAGAAAGCGCATCATTTAATTCTACCTCATAGCTTTCCACAATTTCAATACCAGGTGGTAACACTTTGTTCATCTTTTTTCTGAATTCTTCAGGAGAAATATCTTCTTCCAAATCTATATCCATATAATCCCCCTCTGTCGTCGCACCTACTATAAGAGCAGGCCCAAAAGAAATTTTAGGATGGGGATTAAATCCTTGTGAAAAAGCGACTTTTATATCGGCTCTTCTCAAAGCCCTTTGAAATACTCGCAAAAGGTCTAAATGGGAAATAAATTTGACTCTTTCATCTTTTATATACTTATTTCTGAGGCGCTTCAAAACACACTACCCCCTCATCAAAATCCTTTACTCCACAACCTGTACAATAGAGCCTGCAGTCAGGTGTAATTCTTCCTTCTTGAGATTTTTTATATTCTCTAATCAAATATCTTTTATCTACCCCAACGTCTATTACATCCCATGGAAATACTTCTTCTAAACTTCTTTCTCTGTTAGCATAAAAATGAGGATTTACACCTGCTTCCTTAAAAGCCTTTTCCCATTTGTCATAATTAAAATATTCTTCCCATCCGTCAAATTTGCATCCTTTTTCCCACGCTTTTATTATAGCTTTTCCTACTTTTCTATCTCCTCTCGAAATAACAGCTTCTAAAAAACTCATATAAGGATTGTGCCAGTTGTACTTTAACACTTTACTCTTAAGTTTCTTTTTTAGCAAATCTTGCTTTTCCATTATTTCTTTAATGCTGTTTTGAGCCGTCCACTGAAAAGGTGTAAAAGGTTTAGGTACAAAAGTAGAAGTGCTTATGGTGACTTTTAAATTCTTCACATTCCCTTTTACTTCTTTGTAATTATCTACTATTTTATAAGCCAAATCCACTATCCCCTCTACATCTTCCATCGTCTCTGTAGGAAGACCAATCATAAAATAAAGTTTGACATTTGTCCATCCTGCAGAAAAAGCCTCTTTTGTCGCCTCTAGAATATTTTCCTCTGTAATCCCTTTATTAATTACATCTCTAAGTCTTTGTGTGCCAGCTTCTGGTGCTAAAGTAAGACCTGTTTTTCTAACCTTTTGTATTTCTTTCAGCAAATTTATAGATACAGCGTCTACCCGTGTAGAGGGTATAGAAACTCCAACTCCTTTATCCTTATATTTCTCAATCAGTTTTTTGACTAAGTCTTCAATTTGAGAATAATCACAAGTACTTAAAGAAGTTAAAGATATTTCCTCATACCCTGTAGATTTTATAAGCTTGTCCGCTAAATCTAAAATTTTTTCCTTTGATTTTTCCCTCACTGGCCTATATATCATGCCAGCTTGACAAAATCTGCATCCTCGTGTACAACCTCTAAAGATTTCTAACATTATTCTATCGTGAACTATGTCCATAAAAGGAACAATTTGCTCCTCAGGATGATACACATTTTCAAAATCTTTAACTATTCTTTTCTTTACCTTTTCGGGCACTCCTTTTTTAATAGTCCTTATCTCTTTTATTGTTCCATCTTGATTGTATACTTCTATATAGTACTTAGGAACATATACTCCTTTGATTTGAGAAACAATTTGTAAAAATTCTTCTCTTTCTCCTCTTTTTTTCTTCCAATCTATATAAGCGTCAATAATTTCATTTATAACCTCTTCTCCTTCTCCCATTACAAAAAAGTCAATAACGTCAGATAAAGGAGCAGGGTTATACGCACAGGGTCCACCAGCAATGACAAAAGGTAACCCTTTCCTCTCTCTTGATAGGATAGGAATACCCGCTAAATTAAGCATATTTATTACATTTGTATAACTTAACTCATACTGAAGAGTAAAACCTATAAAGTCAAATTTATCTAATGGGGTTTTTGTCTCTAAACTAAAAAGAGGAATGTTATTTTCCCTCATGAGTTTTTCCATATCCAACCATGGCGCAAAAACCCTTTCACAATATACGTCTTCTCTTTTGTTTAAAAGATGGTATAAAATTCGTAGTCCCAAATGAGACATTCCCACTTCATATACATCCGGAAAAGCAAAGGCAAACCTTACTTTGACTTCCTCCGGATTTTTTATAGAAGAATTTAATTCTCCTCCTGTGTATCTTGTAGGTTTGCTTACTTTCATAAGCAAAGCATCTATTTTATCCTTTAAGTTATTCATTTTCCTTCCTCCATAGTCATTTTATAATCTCACCAATTGGTAAATACAATCCATGTTCTACCGCATATTCAAAAAGCTGAGTCTCGGTTATTCTATATTTTTCCCTAAATTTGTCGTCTAATATTATTATAACATGGTATTTAGCAGGTATAAAACTTTTTATAACATTTACAATTGTCTCCTTTTCTAATACTGCTATATGATGTACCCCCATCAATCCTTTTTTATAGAACTCTGCTTTTTTCCTAAAAAGATCTCTCATTTGCAAAAAAGCTGATGCCTTTTTCTCTTTATTTGCCGCGACTACTAATAGCACCGATAAAAAAGCATAAACAACATTTAGCTTCCAATTGAATATGTCTTTTAGAACGAGATATAACATAACGAGAGAAATAACATAGGAAGAAAAAACAGCAGTCGCAATAGCACTTCTTAGGCTAATAAAATACGACAAAACACTTTTTAAAATTCGTCCTCCATCCAAAGGAAGCCCTGGAAGTAGGTTAAAAAAAGCCATTACAATATTAGTTTTTATAAAATAATCCATTTCTATTTGTAAAACTTGTGAAATAAATTCTCCAAAAAAAGCAAAAAAAATATTGGACATAGGTCCTGCCAGTGCAACTAGCACTTCTAAGTCTGGCCTTATAAACACTACGCTGTCCAAAAGAGCAATTCCTCCAAAAGGATAGATATTGACTTGTAATACCTCTACTTTCAGTTTCTTGGCAATATAAATGTGTCCCCATTCGTGAACAAAAACTGTAGCAAAAATAGCAATTAATTCTTTTATAAATCCCGTCGCAATTAAAAGTAATGCAAATACAAAAGTAGAAAAATGTATTTTTACTTCGATCCGTCTAAATTTCATTTTGCGCCTTCACTGGCAACATCCCCTATAACAACCTTTGTCAAGGGGTCTACTGGCTTGCCATTTTCCCAAACTTCAAAATGCAAGTGAGGAGCAGTGGCTTTTCCAGTATCGCCTGTCTTTCCAATTATATCCCCTTGTTTTACTTGGTCTCCTTCTTTCACTAAAATTTCTGATAAATGAGCATATACGGTCCTTACATCATTAGCATGCCTTAAAACTATGACTTTTCCAAAATCCTGGTTTTGCTCATCCACTAACATTACTACCCCATCTAATGCTGCTTTCACTTCTATTCCAATAGGAGCATCTATATCAATACCAGTATGATTTGTCAATTGATTTGTAATGGGATCAATCCTCATTCCAAAGCCAGAGGTTACCTTTCCACTAATAGGTGCAATCATTTTGATAAAAGCCTGAGAAACCTCAGAAGAAGTTTTATTTTCTGAAGTTTTTTCTTCAGTAGGAGAAAAAACTTTTATCACACTCTCTTTGAGCCAAGGAATCTTACTTTGAACTAATTTTAAACCTTTCTTTGTGTTTTCGTAATTCATATCATAACTTAGCACACTTTTAGTAGCATTTATAAAAGAGTTGGCTATAGGCACGTCAACTGCTTTAAAAAGTAAAATCATTCCTAGTAAAATTAATGATATAATTAATTGATTTTCAAACAGCTCTGTATACTTTTTGTAAGTACTAAATTTTTTGGGAAAATAATAAGGAATTCGTTGGTATTTCATGATATATGCCTCCTTCTATGTTACATTTTATTTTGAAGGAGGCATTATTATGATAAATTATTTTATTTATCTTCTATTTCTCTCCACTCTAAAAGTCCTTGCTCCATCCCCTTCAATAAAACTTCTGCAGTAGCTATATTAGTTGCCAATGGAATAGAATGTACATCACAAACTCTAAGCAGAGCCAAAATATCTGGTTCATGGGGTTGAGCCGTAAGTGGGTCTCTTAAAAAAATCACCATATCAATCTTATTTTCAGCAATCATTGCACCAATCTGCTGGTCTCCACCAAGAGGGCCAGGTAAAAGGCAATTTACATTTAGGCCTGTCGCCTCCTTGATAAGTTGTCCTGTATGGCCTGTTGCGTATATATTGCATTTTTCAAAGATATGCTTGTAGGCAATTGCGAAATTCACCATAAGTTCTTTTTTTTGGTCATGGGCTATCAAAGCTATATTCATGGAAATTCCCCCTAAAAGTTTATCTTTTGCCTTCTCATGCTTATATTTTCTAAAAGTCCTATTGCCATCATATTCGCTACCATTGCACTTCCACCATAGCTCATAAAGGGAAGAGGAATACCTGTGATTGGCATTATCCCAATAGTCATCCCTATATTTTCAAAGATATGAAATGTAAACATAGCAATAATTCCTACAGCCACCAGCATACCATATTTATCCTTAGCATTATAAGCAATCTTCCAAGCTCTATACAACATAATAGCATAGAGAACTATTAGTATAGATGCCCCTATAAACCCTAATTCTTCCCCTACAACAGAAAAAATAAAGTCTGTCCATGCTTCGGGAAGATAATAGAGCTGAGTTTGGCTTCCGTCAAAAAGCCCCTTCCCCCAAAACATTCCTGAACCGATAGCAATTTTAGACTGAATCACATGGTAACCTGTTCCCATCGGGTCCAGTTCCGGATTTAAAAAGGATAAAAGTCTATTTCTCTGGTAAGGTTTTAATAGTTTGTATCCAATAGGCAGCAGGGCAATTCCTAAAGCAAAAAGCTGTGCCAATACCTTTGTCCTTATCCCCGAAATATATACTATGGCTAAAAAAATTGCGATAAATACAAGCCCTGTCCCTAAATCCGGCTGCAACATCACTGCAACAAAAGGAATCCCTAAATAAGCCATTGGCCACAAAAGCTCTTTAAAAGTCTTTATTTCTTCCATCTTACTAAACATATTCGCCAAAGTTAACACTAATGCCAACTTAGAAAATTCGGAAGGTTGAATATTCACAGGCCCTAAACTTATCCAGCTTTGTGCACCCTTACTTTCCTTTCCTATGGCTAAAACTAACACAAGACCAAAAAGGTTGAGAATATATATAAAAGTAGAAAACTTAGCAAGGGTATTATAATCAAAAAGACATATTAGAGCGATAGAAATAAGCCCTACTAAAATTGCCGCAATTTGGATAATAACTTTTCTGTAAGAGCCTGTTTGAAGTGTGTGAGAGGCACTTGTCACAACAATAACACTATATACACATATTAAAAGTACAACTATTAACAATCCCCAGTCAAAATTTTTTAAAAGTTTTTTATCAAACATTTTAATCCCCTCTTTTCAGCAATTCAACTTGTATTATACCATACAAATGAAATTTTCACTATACAAAAAAACTGGCTCAAGGCCAGTTATCTTATCACCTGTTTCATTTTCTTTATAGGAATATTCGCATGAAGAGCAGGTATATAGGTATTATCACTTCTTTTTTCTTTTGTAATTTCTACATTTAATCCTGCTTCATCAATATCCACGTAATTAGAAATGACATTTAATATGTCTTCTTTTATCATCTCCAAAAATTTAGGAGAAACATCCGCCCTATCATGCACCAATAAAAGTTGCAACCTCTCTTTTGCTATATTTTTACTGTTGTTTTTCCCTCCAAAAGATTTAAATAAATCCACAAATCACACCTCCTAAAAGCGCTAAGCCAGCTTAAAAAGCTTTTTGAGTCTATCCATAAATCCATTTCCTACATCAAGGTTAATTAAAGGCACATTATTCCCTAAAAGTCTTTCCACCAAATTTCTATAGGCTTGTCCAGCCAATGACCTTTCATCCATAACAATTGGTTCACCTTTATTGGAAGAAATAATTATATTTTCATCATCAGGAATTACACCTAAAAGGTCAATAGCTAAAATATCTATAATATCTTCAATATCCATCATATCTCCTCTTTTTACCATATCCATCTTAATCCTGTTTATAACTAACATAGGATCATGAAGTTCCGCCGCCTCCAAAAGTCCTATAATTCTATCAGCATCCCTAACCGCTGAAACTTCTGGTGTAGTTATGACAATTGCTCTATCAGCACCTGCAATTGCATTTTTAAATCCTTGTTCAATACCTGCAGGACAATCTACTAATATATAGTCAAATTCCTCTTTTAAATCTCCTATTAATTTTTGCATTTGCTCTGGAGTAACAGCAGATTTATCTCTTGTTTGGGCAGCAGGTAAAAGATATAGCCCATCAAACCTTTTATCCTTTATCAAAGCTTGCTTTAATCTGCACTGCCCCTCTACTACATCAACGATATCATACACAATTCTATTTTCTAATCCCATCACTACATCAAGATTTCTTAAACCTATATCAGTATCAACTAAAGCAACTTTATAACCTTTCATAGCAATGTATGTACCAATATTCGCAGTAGAAGTAGTTTTCCCAACTCCACCTTTTCCAGAAGTTATAACTATTGCTTCGCTCATCATACCACTCCATTCCATTAATATTATTTTTTAGAATATTTTACCACAAATCATTGAGATGGTAAAGAGGCTTTACAATAATTTTACCTTTTTTAACAACTGCAATTTCGGGATAATCACTAGCATCATCTTTATCTGGAGCCCTGGAAATAACATTAGCTATTCTAAGCTGCATTGCTCTTAGGGAAGAAGCTACGATTACAGCCTCTTTATTGCCAGTAAATCCCGCATGAGCTATTCCCCTCAACGTCCCCATAACAACTATATTACCGGCAGCTTGTACTAATCCTCCAGGATTCACATCTCCAATTATTACAAGATTACCATGGTATTTCACAACCTGTCCTGATCTGACAGTACCTTTATGAAATTTTGTTATCCCCTCTTCTAACCCATTAAATATTTCGTCATCTGTCACATTTTTTATATGCTTTTCTTGAAAATTTTTTATCCGCACCTCAATACCGTATTTTTCAAAAATAACGTCTTTTAATTCTTGTAATTTCTCTTCTTTGACGCTTAAACTTTTTACTCTCACAGTAAGAGTTGCACCCTCAAAAAATTTAAGAGATTTCTCAATTCTATTCACTATTTTCTCTTTTAGTGTTTCAATATCTACATCCTCTTCTAATACAATTACCAGCCCTTCTTTTGTCCCTTGAATTTTTATTGCTTCTTTTATCATAATCTACCTCCGTAAAACCCTCGTTATTATCTATATTCTCCATAAATCGTAATTTTCCTTCTTGTTAAAGAAAAAAAGAGGATAAAACATCCTCACCCCAAAATCATCTTATAGGCAAATTTATCACATTGAAGGTTTCACCTGTATTATTTTTACTCAGTCCAAAATAAGCATCAAAAATATCTCTCGCTACATAACCTGCGTAAGAACCATGTCCTCCTTGGTATATAACCACAACTACAACTATTTGAGGATCATCATAAGGGGCAAAACCAACAAACCAAGCATAATTAGCCCTTCTAACTGCTTCTGCAGTACCTGTCTTGCCTCCTACAGGAATAGGGAAATTGTGAAAAGCACCGCTTGCAGTACCTCCTCTTTCGGTTACTCCTTTCATACCTAACTTTATAGCATCGAGGTATTCCTTGGAAATATGAATTCTATCTAAAACTTCTGGTTTTGTTTCTTCAACAATTTTTCCTTCGGGGGATATAATTTTATCAACTAAATGAAGTCTATATCTAATCCCCCCATTTATTAATGTAGACACATAACTGGCAATTTGTAAAGGAGTAAACTGATTATCACCTTGACCTATTGCCGCACTACAAGTATTTGTCAAGCTCCAATGTTTTGCATAATACATCATTTCCCATATCTTCTTTTGAAGCTTTGTATCTTTTATACCCATCTTTTCTAATTGTAAAAAGGTATTATAGTCACTCAAATTCCCTTTATCAATGATTTCTACAATTTTTTGATACTGTTCTTCCGTTATAACTCCATCTGGATTTGTATCTGTTTTCACCATTGATTTTATCAACCCAAGATAATATTCTCTTTTATATTGTGGACTTGCAATAACACCTTTTGCTTCATACAGTTCTATTCCTGTTTTTTGGTCTAAACCAAATTTCTTGGCATATTCGACTATTTTATCTATTCCCATTCTTCTTCCCATTTCAAAAAAATAGGTATTAGTAGAATATTTAATTGCATCAGAAACATTTACCCAACCTTGTGTCCGTGGCCACGCCCAGTTACGTTGTCCTGTATAAGGATATATTCCTGGGTCTAAATATTTTTCATCAACCGTTGTGACACCCGTGTCTAAAGCTGCGAATGCAACAGCCATCTTGAAGGTAGATCCTGGAGGTACTGCTCCTTGAGTTGCATAATTGAAAATAGGACTTGGATCAACAGTAGCATCTCTTGATTTAAAAAGTTCATTTACTACATCTTTAGGAGGATTGCCAGTGGCAAAAATGTTTGGATCATAACCCGGGATATTGGCTAATGCTAAAACTTTACCTGTGTGTACATCTACAACCACTGCTGCTCCAATATTAGCAGGAAATGACTCGCCATATTTCCCCTCTCTTATATTTTGCATAGTTGTGATAAGAGATTGTTCTGCCGCCTCTTGAATATTTTTGTCAATGGTTAAAAATATAGTGTCACCTGGTACAGGAGGTTCTGTCCCTAAATTCTTTATTAATCTTCCATAATTATCTACTACTACTTGTTGTCCACCATCTTTCCCCCTTAAATACTTTTCATACAATGCTTCAAGGCCAGAACGCCCAACCAAATCTGTAAGTTTGTATTTACTCATATCCAAGTTTTTTAAATCTTCTTGAGTAATTCGACCAATATATCCTAAAGTTTGGGATAATAGTGTTTCATAAGGATAATATCTAACAGGCTTTACATTTATCATAATTCCTGGCAATTCTAAATGATTTTCCTCAATCTCAGCAATCGTTTTTTGGTCCACGTCCACAGCTATTTCTACTGGCTGATATTGATTATATCCTTGTTCTTCCATTAATTGACGTACAACCATTATTTTTCTTGCTTCTATTGGATCCATATCCTTAGGTATTTTAAATTTTTTTATTAAAATATCCCATGCCTCTTTAGCAGTAGCATTTTCATGTATGTTATTAGCTTTTTTCCAGGCTTTTTCTCGAGCTTTTAAAGTTTCTTCTTTTACTGATACTTCATCTGAATTTTTAAAATTGAAATAAGGATTTCCATTTTCATCTAAATAGATAGGCAAATCGTCTTTATATTTTACATTATTTTTCGTCAAAATATTCATTAATTTTAATATAGTCTCGTTAAGATGACTATCAACCACTTCTCCTTTTATAATATCTACAGAAAAGCTTGGTCTATTTGTGGCTAATTTTACTCCATACCTATCAACAATTTCTCCACGAGGAGCCTCAATAGGTATACGTCTAATTGCTTGGCGCATTGATATTTCTCTATAATAGTCGCCCTTTATCAGCTGTAAATAGATTAAGCGGGAAACTAAAACGACAAGAAGAACAAGGATAATGGCTCCAAAAGTATAAAACTTTTTTTTAAGGCTCTCATTCAATGATATCACCTTCAAAATTTGCTTTTTCTAAAAAGATTTACTTTATTTTCATTAACATATCTGTTAAAGGAAACTAAATATCTATAGGCAAAAGCAGTAATTACAGAATTATAAACCGCCTGTATCATCGCGATATTCATAAAATCTAATAAGAAATTAAACTCATACTTCATCAAAACCATTGAAAACATCGTTACAAGGTTATAAAGAAGGGTTCCTAAAAAGACAAACACAAAAGCCACAAAAGAACTTTCTTTAAAAACACTTTTGCTTAAAAGTCCTGTAATGTAGCTGACAATGAGCAAGGAAAAAGTAGTAACCCCTAAAGCATTATTAAAAAGAATATCTTGAATAAGCCCACCAAAAAGACTTAAATAAATTGCTTCCCAAGAACCGTTTAAAAGTGAAAAACTTAGCACTACAATAAAAACTGCATCTGGTTTGACACCGAAAATATCTATAAATCTGAATAAAGTTGCTTGTAAAACAATTAACAAAACAATCAATAAATATTTATACACTTTTCTCATAATAATCTACTTCCCTGTATTTGTTGTATTAGTAACTACAAACACATACTCCAATCTTTCAAAATCAGCAGCTGGTTCTATGACGGCTTGTTTTAGCAAAGAACCTGGATCTCGAGTAACTTTTGATACTTTTCCTATTATCAAACCTTTTGGGAATCTACTCATACCAGAAGTAGTTACTACGTCACCTTCTATCAATTCGGCATCTAAGGGAAGATATATCATGATAAGTCCACCGTTTGAATCTCCTCTTACCACACCATTATCACGAGTTCGCACAGCTACAGCACTTACAGAACTATCTCTATCTATAATGGCTAATACCTTTGCCCAATTGTCTCCTACTTCTGTAATCTGTCCTACCATATTTCCTTTTTCATCTAAAACTGCCATGCCAGGTTTTATACCCTCATTTTTGCCTTTATCAATAGTAAAAATATTAAACCAATTACCTGAATTCTTTCCTGTTATAGTAGCAAGTTTTAAATCTAGTTCAACATTTTCTGTTTTAAAATTTAAAGCCTCTTTAAGCCTTTTATTTTCGTTCATTAATTCCTGTAACTGAATATTTTCTTTTCTCAATTTTTCTACTTCTTTTTGAAGTTTTTCATTTGTTGCCCTTAAAGTACCTATCTCACTAATTGAAGAAAAGAAATTAGAAATTTCCTCTCCCATTTGATAGAAAACTTTTTGAATGGGAGTAAAAACAGTTCCAACTATAGATTCTACTTTAGTAACATACCTTTCTGTACCATAAGTATAAGCCATGGCGGCAATAAGCGCCACGGCTATCAAAAAAAACAAAATAAATTGCTTATTATTTCTAAAAAAGCGTGGCACGCCAATAACACCTCTCAAACTCTAGTTGCCGGACTTAAAACTCTCCTAAAGAGGGAACTTTCCTCTAAAATTTTCCCTGCTCCAAGTGCCACACAATCTGTTGGCTGATCAGCTATTTGTACAGGCATTCCTGTTTCCTCTCTTATGAGCTTGTCTATGCCGCTCAAAAGAGCACCACCGCCTGTTAACATAATTCCTCTGTCCATGATATCTGCTGCAAGCTCTGGTGGAGTCTTTTCAAGAGTCATCTTTATAGCTTCAATTATGCTGGATATTGGATCTTTTAAAGCTTCCAAAATTTCAGTTGAAGTAATCTTTAAAGTTTTAGGAAGACCAGACACTAAATCTCTTCCTCTTATGTCCATAGTTTCCTCTTTTGGCTTTGGAAAAGCTGAACCAATTTGTATCTTTATCTCTTCTGCAGTCCTTTCTCCTATCATGAGGTTATATTCTCTCTTTATATAATTGATTATAGCTTCATCCATTTCATCTCCGCCAACTCTCAAAGACTTGCTGGTAACAATTCCTCCAAGAGAAATTACAGCCACATCTGTGGTACCACCCCCTATGTCTACAACCATGCTTCCAGTTGGTTCTTCAACAGGAAGACCTGCACCAATTGCTGCAGCCATAGGCTCTTCTACTGTATGAGCTTCTTTCGCCCCTGCTTGTAAAGCTGCTTCAATAACTGCTCTTTTCTCTACTTCCGTAACCCCTGAAGGTATACCAACTATAACTCTAGGCCTAAATAATCCCTTTCTTGGATTAACTTTACTTATAAAGTGATCCAACATAGCCTTAGTTATATCAAAATCGGCTATTACACCATCTCTCATAGGCCTTATAGCGATTATATTTCCAGGAGTTCTACCTACCATTTTTTTTGCTTCTTCTCCAACTGCAAGAATTGCCTTGGAATCTGTCCTCATCGCCACAACGGATGGCTCTCTTAAAACAATTCCTTTACCTTGTACATATACCAAAGTTGTAGCAGTACCTAAATCAATCCCAATATCTCTGGAAAATCCTCTCATTTGCGTATACTCCTTCCTATTTTATTCAAACTCATAATACCCTTTTTCTTTAAGACTTATACCTCTCCCATCTCCAATTATAACATGATCTAAAACTTTTATACCCAGTATATTTCCTCCTTCTACCAACCTTTTTGTCACTTCTATGTCTTCTCTGCTAGGAGTAGGGTCTCCACTGGGGTGATTGTGAACCAAAATTATAGAGGAAGATGACCTTTCAATTGCAGCCTTAAATACTTCTCTTGGATGCACAATGGAAGTATTTAGACTTCCTATAGAAATAGTCTCTATCGCAATAACTTTATTCTTTACATTGAGCATTATCACTTTAAAATGCTCTTTCGTCAAATACCTCATTTCATCCATCATCAAATTTATGACATCTTCTGGCGATGTTATTGTAAAACTATCACTTCCCGTAGATAACATCATTCGACGTCCTAATTCTACTGCAGCTTTTAGCTTTACTGCCTTAGCTATACCAATTCCTTTTATGCTGGCAAGCTTTTCTACACTTGAATCTACAATGAATTTAAGCCCTCTATCTTCCATTATAAGCCTTTGTGCTAAACTAATGGCACTTTCTCTTTTACTTCCTGTCCCTATTATTATAGCTATCAACTCGACATTTGACAATACTTGAGCCCCATGTTTTATAAGTCTTTCTCTGGGTCTTTCTTCGTAAGGCAAGTCTTTTATCATGATTTTTGCATCCTTGCCCAATACTTTCACCCTTTCAAAGTAACCTCACATCAAACTCTCTTTTTAAAATATCAAAAAGCTTTGAAATCGGAAGACCTACCACATTAAAATAATCTCCTTCAATCTTTTCAACAATAAGAGCACCAACTCCTTGTATGGCATATGCTCCAGCTTTATCATAACCTTCGCCAGTATCAATATAATTAAAAATTTCCTCATCTTCTAATTTTTTAATCCAAACTTTTGTCTCTTCAAAATCGCTTACATATTTAAAATCTTTAGTCCTAACGATAGTAATTCCTGTATATACTGTATGAACTCTTCCTTGTAAGTTTTTAAGCATGATAAAGGCTTCATCTCTATCCTTTGGTTTCCCTAAAACTTTATCTTCAATTACCACAATAGTATCAGCACCTATCACTATAGCTTCTTCCTTTAATTTTTTAGCAACTGACATGGCTTTATTAAAAGATAAATCCATAACATATCTTGAAGGATGCTTTTCACTTGAAAACTCCTCCACATTACTTTCGATCACTTCAAAGTCAAGTCCTAAATTTGAAAGTAACTCTCTTCTTCTTGGCGATTTAGAAGCGAGGACAATTTTCATTTTATCACCTACATTTTGTAATAAGCGTATATTGCAAGAATTAATCCTACTACAGTCCCTATGTTTATCTTAACAGATAACAGAAAGGAAAATTTAATAAAATTCAGATCCAAAGTAAGAGGATTGTTCATACCTATTATTTGCTGATAAGCTAATTCTTTAAAAAAATGCGCCAATAGGTCCCCTAAAAAACCTCCTAAAATTAGTCCTACGACAATTAAAAATACCAATGTCCAAGGACTTTTACCTCTTCTCAATTTCTTTCACTCCTTAAGTTGTATTGTCCTCATAAACTACCATTCTTTTTTATTATATCACAAATTATATACATTTCTATAACTAACTTTAAAATAAAAAAATGGTAAAGCTCCCAATAAAGTATTGGAAGCTTTACTATTAATTAAATTTATTTTACCAAAGGATACAATTCCTTCTTGGAATAATGAGTGTGGAGCAAGTGATGAGACTTTTCGCTTAAAGGACTGCCCAAAAATTCTTCATAAAGTTTTTGTATTGCAGGATTTTTGTGAGATTTTCTGATAGGCAAATTTTTATCTGCTTCGTAAATAGCCTTCGCTCTTAATTCTTTTACTTTTTCCATTTCATTTGGATTGTGAATCGGCTGACCGCCTCCCATTATACATCCTCCTGGGCAGCCCATTACCTCTATGAAGTGATACTCTACCTCGCCAGCTTTTACTTTGTCAAGAAGTTTTTTCGCATTTCCTGTTCCATTTGCTATGGCAACTTTTATGTCCTTACCATCTATTCTTATAGTAGCCTCTCTAACACCTTCTAACCCTCTCACTTCTTCATAATCAAATTTGTCTAAATCTTTCCCTTCTACAATATCCGCAACTGTCCTTAAAGCTGCCTCCATAACTCCACCTGTAGCTCCAAATATTACTGCCGCACCCGTGGACATTCCAAGAGGTTCGTCATATTCTTCATCAGGAAGATTTACAAAGTCAATGCCCATTTCTTTTATCATTCTCGCCAATTCTCTTGTGGTAAGGACAGCATCTACATCTTTTATTCCATTATGCTGCATTTCTGGCCTTTCAATCTCTAGTTTTTTAGCAGTACATGGCATAATAGATACTATATATATATCCTCAGGATTAAGCCCTTTCTTTTCTGCATAATAACTCTTTACTAATGCCCCCATCATCATGTGAGGAGACTTACAAGTTGAAAGATTATCTATAAATTCTGGATAATATTTTTCACAGAAAGCTATCCAACCAGGGCTACAGGAAGTTATCATAGGAAGTTTTCCGCCATTTTTAAGCCTTTCAAGAAGTTCCGAACCTTCTTCCATTATAGTCAAGTCCGCCGCAAAATCCGTATCAAATACCGCGTCAAAACCCATCCTCTTCAAAGCTGCTACCATTTTTCCAGTAACGATACTTCCTATAGGCATACCAAACTCTTCACCTAATGCTACTCTTACTGCTGGAGCTGTTTGAGCTACTACATATTTTTTCTCATCAGCTAAAGCTTCATAAACTCTTTTTGTATGGTCTTTTTCATATATAGCTCCAACAGGACATACCTCAATACACTGTCCACAACTTATACAAGGGGAATCTTTTAAACTTCTCCCAAAAGAAGGTGCTACCATTGTTTTAAATCCTCTATTTACCATTCCAATGGCAAATACGTTTTGCACTTCTGAACATACTGCTACACATCTTCTACAAAGTACACACTTATTTGGATCTCGAACTATAGCAGGAGAAGCATTATCTATAGAATACTTTATATTTTCCCCTTCAAACCTTATTTCATTTACTCCTAATTTTTTAGACAATGATTGAAGCTCACAGTTAGTATTTCTAATACAAGTCAAACAACTTCTATCATGATTTGAAAGTATAAGCTCAAGATTTAATTTCCGCGCTTCTCTTATTTTAGCTGTATTTGTATACACTTTCATGCCATCAAATACCGGATAAGTGCAGGAGGTTTGTAAATTTCTAACTCCCTCTATTTCAACTACACATATACGGCAAGCGCCAATTTGGTTGATTTCCTTGAGGTAACACAGTGTGGGGATATCTATTCCTGCTTCTTTTGCTGCTTCCAATACGGTATAATGGGAGGGAACTTCCACAGTGATGCCATCTATCGTAACACGAACTTTGTCCATCTTTTACACTCCTTCCTTCAATTATTTTTTGTAGATTGCGCCAAATGGACATTTTTCAATGCATGTGCCGCACTTTATACATTTGTCTTGGTCAATCACATAAGGCTGCCTTGGTTTTCCAGAAATAGCATTGACAGGACAATTTTTAGCACAAATTCCACAGCCCTTACACTTATCGGGGTCAATATAAAATCTTAAGAGGGCTTGGCATACGCCAGCTGGGCATTTTTTCTCTTTTATATGCGCCTCATATTCATCTCTGAAATATCTAATTGTAGATAAAACCGGATTTGGGGCTGTTTGTCCAAGGCCGCACAAAGCTGTCGCTTTAATGGTTTTCGCAAGTTCCTCCAACTTTTCAATGTCTCCTTCTTCACCTTTACCAGAAGTTATCTTTTCTAAAAGCTCCAGCATTCTTTTTGTGCCAATCCTACAAGGCGCACATTTACCGCAGGACTCATCAACTGTAAACTCAAGGAAGAATTTTGCAACATTGACCATACAAGTGTCTTCATCCATTACAACAAGTCCACCTGAACCCATCATAGAACCTACATTTATTAAGGAATCGTAATCTATTGGTGTATCTAAATGCTCTGCAGGAATGCAGCCACCTGAAGGTCCTCCAGTTTGAGCAGCTTTAAATTTCTTTCCGTTAGGTATTCCTCCACCTATTTCGTAGATAATTTCTCTTAAAGTAGTTCCCATTGGAACTTCAATAAGACCTGTGTTGTTTACTTTACCAGTTAAGGCAAAAACTTTTGTCCCTTTTGATTTTTCTGTACCTATGCTTGAAAACCACTCAGCACCATTTAAAATAATTGGTGGAATATTAGCAAATGTCTCTACATTATTTATAATTGTTGGTTTATCCCATACACCTTTTACAGCAGGAAATGGAGGTCTTGGTCTTGGTTCTCCTCTTCTTCCCATTACTGAATTTAAAAGTGCAGTCTCTTCTCCACAGACAAAAGCACCTGCTCCTAATCTTATCTCAATGTCAAAATCAAAACCTGTCCCAAATATGTCTTTCCCTAAAAGACCATATTCTCTTGCCTGTTCAATAGCAATTTTAAGCCTTTTTACTGCCAAAGGATATTCTGCCCTTACATAAATATATCCATGGTTTGCTCCAATTGCGTATCCTGCTATTGCCATTGCCTCTAAAACACTGTGAGGGTCTCCTTCCAATATGCTTCTATCCATAAAAGCACCAGGGTCACCTTCATCGGCGTTGCAGACTACATATTTAGGAGTTTCTTTCTGGTTGTAAGCAAATTCCCATTTTACACCTGTTGGGAATCCTCCACCACCTCTACCCCTTAGCCCGGATTTCTTTACCTCGTCAATAACCTCTTTAGGAGTCATTTGAGTAAGAACCTTTGCTAACGCCTTATATCCGTCAAAAGCAATTGCTTCTCTTATATCTTCAGGATTGATAATACCGCAGTTTCTAAGGGCAATCCTCTTTTGTTTCCTAAAGAAAGGAGTTTCTTCCAATGGCTTTATTTCTCTTTCTGTCACGCTTTCCCCATAGAGATATTTCTTAACAGGTCTTCCTTTTAGCAAGTGCTCTTCTACAATTTCAGGAACATAGTCAGGTTTAACTCTGCTATAAAAAACTCCTTCAGGATACACTACAACAACTGGTCCTAATTCGCAAAGGCCAAAACACCCTGTCCTAACAACTAATACTTCCTTATCTAAACCAGCTTTTTTTATTTCCTCCGTAAAACGCTCTGCTACTTTATCAGAATCTGAAGATGTACATCCGGTACCACCGCATACCATTACGTGTGACCTATAAAGCATGCTATTTTCCCTCCTCTATTCGTAATTTTCAATAGTCCATTCTCTGATTGGATGGCCATTTATAACATGTTCAACAACTATTTGCCTTGCCTTTTTCTCATCAACCTTTACGTAAGTGACTTTTTCTTGTCCTGGAACATAAACATCTACAATAGGTTCTAATTTACACATACCTATACAACCAGTCTCTGTGACAATTACATCAGTCACATTCCTCTTACTGAGTTCATCTAATATCGCCATCATGACAGGCCTTGCTCCTGCTGCAATACCACAAGTAGCCATTCCAACAGCAATTCTTATACCTGACCTGTCTTTTCTTAAATTGATTTTTCCCAATGTCTCTTTCCTAATTTTTTCTAATTCCTCTATAGATTTCATTATTACACCTCCGTATCACCTTTCATATTCTCTTTTACATATTCCTTTATCCAGCTTAACACCTTGATATCATTTATATTGACTTCCTTTAGTATTTTTTTGAGTTCTTTAGTGTCAAATAAGAATTCGTAGTTATCTTTGCTGTATTTGTATACAATATCCAAGTCCGGCGCAGATAATATCAGCGACACAATTGTTGAAGCCATATCTCCTATTGGAACAAGGTCTATACTTGAAAGCTTAAAAGTACCTATTATTTTTGTTCCTTTTCCTTCTACAGAAAAAATCTCAAAGTTTCCTTCACACAGCTGGGCAAGCTCCTTAAAGAGCGGAATTCCAAGCCCTACTTTTCTCTCCTTTCTTGTGGTTATAAAAGGGTCTGTGACTTTTTTTAATAATTCCTTACTCATTCCACATCCATCATCTTCTATAGAGACTTTAAGCATATCTTTTGAAGTATCTATATTTATTTCAATATAAATATTTTTTGCTCCCGCTCTTATGCTATTTTGTGACAAATCTAATATATAAAGAGCTAATTCTTTCATAACAATCAAACTCTTACTCAAATTTACTCAATATTTCATCAACATCATCAGGAGTTAATCTTCCAAAAACTTCACCATTTATCATCATAACAGGAGCCAATCCGCAAGCTCCAAGGCATCTAGTAGGTTCTAAAGAAAATTTCCCATCTGGAGTTGTTTCACCTACTTGAATTCCCAATTTCTCTTTTATTTTTTCCAGCACCATTGCAGCTCCTCTTACATAACAAGCTGTTCCCATACACAAATTGATCTTGTATTTACCCGAAGGCTTTAAAGTAAACCTTGAATAAAAAGTAGCTATTCCAAATATTTCTGTCAAAGGCACATTCATTTCTTTTGAAATATAAAGTTGAACTTCAATAGGAAGATATCCAAAAATTTCTTGAGCCTCATTCATAATTGCAATCAAAGAGCCAGGGATATTTTTTAATTCCTCCAAAGCCTTTTTAAACCTCTCTACTTTCTCTTCACCGAATTTTCGGCATAAGGTCTCCATTTATTTCCCTCCTTATGAATTAAAAATTTCATGTTCCAAGCTCTAAGTAAACTTTGTATTCAATGTTCGTCAATATTATATCATATATTTATTAAATTTTTAACAAGCTTTTATAAAAAAATTTTTATTTTCTGATAATCCCAACTAATTTAGTAGAATTACAAAAACTCAATAACCGCAAAGCCAGTCTACAACACTTTTTAATTCTGACTTACACAGTAAGAATTCCTCTCTTTCAGAAATATCTCCTAAATAATGGGCATCTGACGACCTTATAATTTTATATTTTCTATATTCAGGATATGAGTGTAAAAAATTTTCTGTCACAATACCTTTTGATATCTCAATTGTTGTTAAATTTTTAATATTAGGGATAAATCCAAGATTTGATACAATACTATAGGCAGGCCGATCCACATGGGCTGTGACCGCTACCCCCTTGCCCTCCATGTATTCAAAAATTTCATTAATGCTCAAATTTGATGAAATTAACAATGAGTAATCTATCTCTTCTATAACATTATCTTCTTCATCCATCACAAATTGATTCCCAAAGATTGTTTTTTCATTTTTAATTTTTATCAAATTTTCGTTAATAATTTCGCTAAATTTTGCGCATTCATCTACTGAATAAAAATAACAAAGTATGTGAACCTCTTCTCTTGTCTGTACCTCTATACCAGGCACTACTATCAAGCCTTTTTTTAATCCAAGATTATACACAGCTTTCACATTTTTTGCGCTGTTGTGGTCTGTTATAGCTATTACATCAAGTCCTTTTATAGAAGCCATATTGACAATATTGTTAGGAGTCATATCATCAGAAGCGCAAGGGGATAAAGCCGTATGAATGTGCAAATCATAATAAAGCATCATTTCATCATCTCGTACAAAGTTATTGCCGCTTCATAAGAAGTCCCTGTAAAACTTAATATAGGGATGCCTTCTTCATCAGCCTTTTTCTTAGCTTCTTCATCTAATTTCGCATCTTCAGGAATTATTATACAACTTATTTCGGCCAACAAAGCTACTGCTACGATATTTACATGAGTTTGAATTGTTATCCAGGCGCTCTTTGCTTTTGCATGGGCCATAACCCAACTTAAAAGGTCGCATATATACACCCCCTCAATTTCTTTGTCAATTCCGTTGCCCCCTGCAACTAATTTAAATCCTCTATTGACAAGATCAGCTACTTTTATCCTCATAACATTTCACTCCTTTCCCTCACTTAAAACTGGAGGAATTTTACCTGCAAGTTCATTTAATTCTTGAGACAAATTTTTTATTTTGTCTTTTAATATAAAAATGCAATCATATTCCGTAGCATAACCTTTCACTATATCTTCTGCCAATGCCCTACAAGTAGGTGAACCACAAGAACCACAGTCAAGTCCTGGTAAGGCTTTGTATTGTGTGTCTATTTGTTTCATCATTTCGAGCGCCTTAGAAATGTCTTTGTCCAACTTCATAACTTCACTTTTTTCTATTTTCTTTTTCCATTTCACCTCTTCAAAATCAATATCTTTCTCATCAAACATAGGCTCTTCTCTTTTGAGAAGTTTTTCCGTCAGTTTTCTTATTCTGTTTTTGGCCACAAAATTATTTTCAACAGTCAAAGGTCCACCAATACACCCACCGATACATGCAAGCCCTTCAAAAAAGTCTAAATCGTTCAATTTTCCTAATTCAATCTCTTCTAGAACATCTACAACATTGTGTATCCCGTCTACATAAATACTATTTTCTGTAAAGGTACCAAATGCTTCTCCACCAGAGTTTGCCCATCCAACACCTATCATAGAAGCTTTGCTTAAATCTCTGACAACAGTAGTCTTAGCTTTTTCAATGATTAGGCCATATATTTCTTTCATAGAAAAAACCCCATCAATTTTGGATTTTTCTATACCAATAGGATTTTTCACACTTGTCACTTTTGCAGCACAGGGGGAAATGAAAAAAACTCCTATTTCCTCTTGCTTCAGTCCCGTCTTTTTAATTGCTTCCTTTTTTGCTAATATTGCCGCAGTATCCATAGGAGAACATATATCCAATAAATTATCAATCAAAGAGGGAAATTTGATTTGTACGAATCGCACAACAGCGGGGCAAGCAGAAGATATAACTGGCTTTTTTAAATTTCCTTTTGCCAATGCTTCCCGCGTAAATTTAGAAACAATTTCAGCAGCATATGCCACTTCAAAAACTTCATCAAAGCCTATATCCAGCAATGCACTCAATATTTGATTAATAGTTAAATCCCTAAATTGTCCATATAAAGAAGGAGCAGGAAGTGCAATCTTGTACTTAAAATTTTTCATCGTATCCAAACTATCAGTTACCGCCAATTTAGCATGATATGGGCACACACGTATACATTCACCACAATCTATGCACCTTTCATTTATAATCCTTGCTTTCCCATCTCTTACCCTTATTGCCTCCGTAGGACATCTTTTTATGCAATTAGTACACCCTCTACATCTATCCTTATCTAATGTAACAGAGTGAAAATATGACATTTTATCACCTACTTAAATAAAATTTCCATTACCACAGTTGTCCCATTTTTACTGCTTTTTATATCCATAAAATCAGAATTTTCCTTCATATTAGGAAGTCCCATGCCGGCTCCAAATCCCATTTCCCTTATCTCTTCAGGAGCAGTAGAATATCCTTCTTTCATGGCAAGTTCAATGTCTTCTATTCCAGGACCTGTGTCTTCTGCAGTTATGCGTATTTTATCGCCAAAAATTTCTATTTTCATGTGACCTCCATAAGAATGAATTATTATATTCATCTCTGCTTCATAACAAGCTATGCAACTTCTCCTTACAACATTTGGATTTAAGGAAAGCTGTTTTAACACAGCTCTTAAATTGCTGGAAACCTCTCCTGCAGAATCAAAATCTCTCGCTTTAACATCAAAATCTAAACTATAAAGTACCATTTCATTCACCACTTCTACAAGTAAGCCCATTAGAATACAAAAGGCCACAGGCAATATAAAGAGGATATTTTGTCTTCATTATCACAAGTCCTGCTTTTTTAGCAAGTTCCAATATTTCCTCTCCCGGAGTCTTACCTCTTACAAACACTATACATTTAATATCTCCCACTACTTCTGCAGTCCTTATAACTTGGACATTAGTAAGCCCTGTCAAAAGCACAGCCTTTTCGTCACGAGATGCCAAAACATCACTCATCAAGTCTGCACCACAAGCAGTAAATACTTCTTCTTCTAATTTTTCTTCTCCCACCATAACTTCTGCATTTAAAATTTCTTTTACCTCTTTTAATTTCATACCTTAACACCCCATTATTGGTTTTGCATAACAATTGTTTTTAAAAAAGTATTATATTCTTCACAAGATTGCCATAAACTTTCTTGCAATAAACTAAAGGTATTTCCATCTTCTAAAGCAGCCGATATTTCAATTTTTTTAATATCATTTGTTATTTTATCGACAATCTCTATCGTCTTTTGTATTAGTATTGTCACTTCTTTTTTTTCAAAATCCTCCTTACTATTTTTAAAACTATCCACTTTTCTCTTTAATTCTTCTAATTCTTGTTTTTCTAATTTGTCATTAGAAGCTTTATAAGAAAGAGCCGACATATAATCAAAAATTTGTTGAAAATCTTGTAATTTGCTTGTAAAAACATCCATTTCTGATGTTAATTTCTTGTCATATGCAATTTTTATAGAAGGCCCTTTTTTTACATATACTTCACTGGAAATACCTTGAGACTTTAAGGAAGAAGAAAATAAAGCAGCTTGTTCTCTATCTAAAAATATTCCACCTATTAACAAATATTTGTCAGAATCTTTACTAACAAAAGAATAAACTCCCTTCATCTTCATTAAATCATCCTGATACTTTGCAGTCTCAAAATCTGAATAGCTACCTAAAACAACTTCAAACAAGTCAATTCCTTTAACAACCATCTCTTCAAAATTATCACTGTCATTTGTTTTTGAAATGTTAGGTTCTACAATATCTTTTGAAATAAAATAACCTGCTAAAAGAGAAACTAGAGGAATTATTAATACAACAATTAAAACTTCCAGCATTCTTTCGTTTTTCATTTCTTTATCAACCCTTACCATAAATCTTTATACGATAAATCTTTACACTTATATTATACTATACTTCCTTAAAAAATCCTTTAAAAATTTTAATAGGACTTTTTTACTAATTTGCACTTTTAAAAGAGGTTTTAGAAGAATTTTGTCGAATTATATATTATAGGAGGGATTGAATTGACAAATATTGTAAATCAAATAATTGAAAATAAATTTCGCGAAATTCAAAGCAGACTCCCTGCTAATATAAAAATATTTAACACTGATAAACCTTTTGCTGAAGTTTTAAACAATGCTATAGAAAATCAACAATACAATTCAGGAAATGTGAGTAATAATGCGCCATCAAAAAATACAAATTTACAACAAATTGAAGATTTAATACAACGGGCCAGTCAAAAATATAATGTAGATGCAAATCTCATCAGAGCGGTCATCAAAGCAGAGTCTAATTTTAATCCATTCGCAGTTTCTTCTGCAGGAGCGATGGGACTTATGCAGCTTATGCCTTCAACTGCAAAGGAATTAAATGTATCCAATCCTTTTGACCCTTCTCAAAATATAGATGGAGGAGTAAGATACCTAAAAAATTTGTTAGACACTTACCATGACATAAGATTAGCATTAGCTGCATATAATGCTGGTCCTCAATCAGTAGAAAAATATCAAGGTATTCCCCCTTACCAAGAAACTATAAATTATATAAACAAAATTTTAAATGACTTATATAATAAATAATAAAGGAGCCAAAAAGGCTCCCCTATTTGTTGTATTTTGCACTTTTATATCTTTGTTGAGAATCCAAAATCTTTTTTCGTATTCTAATGCTTTGAGGAGTAACTTCCACTAATTCATCATTATCTATAAACTCTAATGCTTCTTCTAAGGACATCTTTTTTACAGGAGATAGCCTCAAAGCCTCATCCGCCGTTGCAGACCTTAAATTTGTCACATGTTTTTTCTTACATACATTGACATCAATATCTCCACTTCTTGAATTAACTCCCACAACCATCCCTTCATACACTTTTGTACCTGGCTCTATAAAAAGTGTCCCTCTCTCTTGAGCATTGTAAAGGCCATAAGTTGTCGCAACCCCCGTCTCAAAAGCTACAAGAGCGCCTCTCGTACGAGAAGGAATGTCTCCTTTGTAAGGTGCATAATCATAAAAGACAGAGGTCATTATGCCATTTCCTTTTGTATCTGTTAAAAATTCAGACCGATACCCTATTAAGCCTCGTGTAGGTATTTTAAACTTAAGCCTTATAGTTCCTGGCTTTAATGTGTGCATATCCATCAATTCAGCTTTTCTCGGTCCTAATTTTTCCATCACAACTCCCATATATTCTTCAGGAATATCTATTGTCAAAAGTTCAATAGGTTCCATTTTTACTCCATTTATTTCTTTAAAAATCACTGTAGGCTTAGAAACCTGTAATTCATACCCTTCCCGTCTCATAGTCTCAATTAAAATAGAAAGATGCAGCTCTCCTCTTCCAGACACCTTAAAAGAATCAGTAGAATCTGTTTCTTCAACTCGCAATGCGACGTTTGTCTCTAGCTCTTTAAAAAGCCTTTCTCTTAAATGTCTTGAAGTAACGTATTTACCCTCAGTTCCAGCAAAAGGACTGGTATTTACACTAAAAGTCATAGAAACTGTTGGCTCTTCTATGCGAACAAAGTCTACCGCCTCGGGGTTATCTCTATCTGCAATGGTCTCTCCAATCTCAATATCGCTTATGCCAGAAACCGCCACAATATCTCCCAAGCTTGCTTCTTCTACTTGCACTCTTTTTAGTCCTTCAAACTGATATAGATTATTTATGTGAACTTTTTGTATTGACCCATCTCTTTTACATATAGCCGCTTCTTCCCCTGAAATTATTTTTCCTCTAACTACTTTTCCAATGGCAATTCTCCCAATGTAATCATCATAATCTAAAGTAGTCACTATAAGTTGTAATGGTGCTTCAATATCTCCTATTGGTGCAGGAATATAGTCTAAAATCGTATCAAAAAGAGGTCTCAAGTCATGAGACTCTTCTTCTAAACTTAATTTTGCTATACCTTCTTTTGCAGAGGTGTAGACAACAGGGAAATCAACTTGGTCATCATTTGCTCCTAATTCAATAAATAGATCTAAGACTTCGTCAATAACCTCCTGAGGCCTTGCATCAGGCCTATCAATTTTATTTATGACAACTATAGGTTTTAGATCCAGTTCCAATGCTTTACTTAATACAAAACGGGTCTGTGGCATAGGTCCTTCAAAAGAATCTACCAACAAAAGTACCCCATCTACCATTTTTAATACTCGCTCTACTTCACCGCTAAAATCTGCATGTCCTGGGGTATCCACTATATTTATTTTCACATCTTTATATCTAACAGCAGTATTTTTGGCAAGAATTGTTATGCCTCTTTCTCTTTCTAAATCGTTAAAATCCAAAATCCTTTCCTCAACTTTTTCATTTGCCCTAAAAATACCGCTTTGTTTAAGCATAGCATCAACCAAAGTAGTTTTTCCATGATCAACATGAGCAATAATGGCTATATTTCTTACATCTTCTCTTACATATTTCATAAGGTATCTCCTTCCATAAAATAGGCTATATCGCGTATACAGTATTATATGATATATCAAGGAATAAAAATAGTCAATATAAAAAAGAGCACTCCTTGGAGTACTCTTTTTTTATGCTTATCTTATAACGCGTCGTGCTGTAGTATAATGGTCTTTATAATATCCCGAAGTTATATTACTTATTATCACTTTTCCAGCCCCTGAAGAGCTGTGTATAAACTCACCATTGCCTATATATATTCCTGAGTGATTTATCACACTACTTCCCAAAGTTTTAAAAAATACCAAATCTCCTGGTTGAAGGTTGCTATAACTTACATATTCTTCTACAGTAGATTGGTCCTTCGCCGTTCTTGGTAAATTAATATCAAAATTCTTAAAAACATATTGAACAAAACCGGAACAATCAAACCCTGCAGGAGATGAACCTCCATACACATACTTGGTTCCCAAAAGAGATTTAGCAAATTCTATAAGCTTGTTTACCACACTTCTATCTACGTCTCCTCTTGATACAATCGTTTGTGTTCCTACTGATAAATATTGGCCATATATCCAACCTTCTCTTCCATCTGAAAGCCTTATATTGTACCATCCATTTTGATTTCCTAATACATCCACTTTTGTATTTTTTGTAACTTGTGCTATCACATTGGCAGATATATTACCTGCACTTCTCACATTTACTACACTACCTGTTACTATGCCAACAGCTATTGGTGTTCTATTAACACTTCCTCTTGATACAGTAGTATCTACACTTTTTACTGCTAAATATTGACTGTAAATCCATCCTTCTTTGTTGTTAGAAAGTCTTACTTTGTACCAATCATTTTGCTTTCCTAAAACATCTACTACAGTATTTTTTGCAAGTTGTGTTATTATGCTTGCAGATAAACTGGCTGCACTTCTTACGTTCACTCTACTACCGGTCACAGTACCAACTCCTGTTACCGGTGCATTTTGGCCATTAACTAATGCTAAATACTCTCCAAAAACCCAACCTTCTTTTCCATCTGAAAGCTTAATCTTGTACCATCCATTTTGCTGATCTAACACAGTCACAGTATCATTTAAATTTAGCCGTGTAATAATGCTTCCTGATAAACTGCCCTGCGTTCGTACATTTACATAATTTCCCGTAATCTTTCCAACTCCCAATCCTTCTGCAAACGCTGGGTTCAAAAAAGAACTACCAATCAGCGTCGCGCCAAACACAGAAATTCCAAAAATCATCTTTCCTATTCGCTGATCCACTGCAAATCTCCTTCCTTTATTGCCTCCGGAGTTAGCTGTCGGGTGCGGGACAGAAGGTATCCCTACTGCAGCTTCACTGCAGATTAACCCCAAAAAGCGGTTCCTCCGTACCTTTCGGATTCGGCAAGATTGCATATTTTGTCCTTTTGTCTTATCTTATCATATCCTACAGTCAAAGTCAATGTTTACATTACATTTTCTTAAACTTTTTAATCTTTTTTTAATATATTTTATAAAAAATTAATAATTTGTGTGACAAAAAAATAAAAGGCTTAACGCCTCTTTTCTCTTTTATTTATGGTGCGGATTTATTTATGGTGCGGAGGGTGGGACTTGAACCCACACGGGAAACCCCATACGCCCCTCAAACGTACGCGTCTGCCAGTTCCGCCACCACCGCACGCTTTTTTAATTTCGTCACACTATGAATTATATAATCTTTTTAGGTCAGTGTCAATACCTATTTTTTAATACTACTTTTTTATATACCATTTTTCTATATTGTCGAAAACATTAAATCCAGTAGGGTCCACACCTTTTACATTGTCATATGCCATAACTGCTCCTTCAATATAGAAAAGGCCAATTATAGGTTGTTCCTCTAAAAAAACTTGTTCCAAAACTTGATAATCTGCTTTTAAAGAATTTTCTTCTAAATCATAAAAAATTCTACTATATATTTCATCAACTTTAGAATTACTATAACCCATAAAATTATCTTTGCCTTTTGTCATAAACATCGCAGACATATCTTGATTATAACTTAAATTCCACTCCATTAGCACCAAATCAAACTTACCCGAATACACAGAACTTAGTAAATTATCCCAATCTTTTGGTACAATTTTTATTTCAATTCCTATGCTTTTTAAATTATTCTTTATAATTTGAGCAGTCTTAATTAAATAAGGATTATTTACATTTACTATCAAATCAAATTTAAGTTGATAAGTTCCATTGTTCCTTATCCCTTTAACTAAATTCCAACCATTTTCCTCTAATATTTTATTTGCCTCTTTTATATCGTAATTATGAGCTACTATTTTACTACTATAAAGCCATGAATCAGGGCGGACTGGAATGCATGACTTTAACCCATGACCAAAATATACATCTCTCAAAATTTTGTCAGTATCTATTCCATAACACATCGCTTTCCTGACATTTGAATCTTTCAACGCTGGATTTTGATAATTAGGAGCCATAAATACATAATCTTGCATAACGTATTTATAAATATTTACATTTGAAAGCTCTTTGTATTTATCCCAGTCTATGTCACTTAAAAAAGTAAAATCTGCTTCTTTGCTTTGAAAAGATGTTATCATGGCATTTTCATTAGGCACAATTTTAAATACTATATTATCTATATAGGGTTTGTCGCCTCTATAATAAGGATTTTTTTCAAAAATAACCTCTCTGCTAACACTGTAAGAAGATATCTTATATGGTCCTGTACCAATAGGTACGATGTCTTTATTTAAAATATCTTCCTTGCTCTTGTATTGGTGCTCGGCTAAAATAGGAAAAGTAAATAAAGCTATTGGATTTGCAGCAGGTTTATTTAAAACAACTTCAAATTCATAATCACCGTTTGTCTTATAAGAGGAGAGATAGTTAATGAGAATGTCCTTATAAGGGCTTTTTACCTCCTTACTTTTAAAAGAATCAAAAGTAAATTTTACATCATTAGCTGTAAAACTTACTCCATCCTGCCATTTAACATTCTTTTTTAAATAAAATTTTATATTAAGTCCATTTATATCCCACTTTTCTGCTAATTGAGGAACAGGTTTTAAAGTTTTATCTAAAGTAACTAATCCTTCCAATGACAAATTCAACATTTGCCTTACTCGTTCATTGCTGTTTAAAAAAGGATTTAACGTATCAAAAGAAGTAATATTTACTCTTAAAGTGCCACCCTCTAGTGGCTTTTCTTCTTCAATCTTAGTTTTATCCTCAGAAGCTTGCGGCAAATTTACCATATTTTGTGGAGTGGTTTTGCATCCTGTAAAAATAAACATCAAAATGAAAGATAATATAATAAATTTTCTCATTAACTATCATCTCCGAAAACTATTTTATCTTTTTCAATTTTTTATTTTCTATAATACCAGGAATTCTCCCTCTTTTAGCAACAGGTACCCCTTCTACTTCTTTTATATCCATTGTCATGTCAATAGGTTGAGCATCAGATATGTAACTTCCAACACCAAAAGCATCTGCCCCACTTTCAGAAAGTTTTGCAACTCTTTCAGGATCTAAACCTCCAGAAACTATAATTTTTACATTTGTAAATCCTTTTTGATTAAGCCTTTGTCTTAGTTCATAAACCAAACTGGGAGTAACACCTCCTCTTTCTGATGGAGTATCAAGTCTTACTCCGTATAATCTATCCCCTAAAAATTCAGCAACCCTCAAAGCCTCTTCCACTTCGTCTTTAAAAGTATCAACTAAAATGGTTATCTTCTCATCAGGGGGAGTTATATCTCTGTAAGCTTTCACCACTTCTAATGTATCTCCTGCAATCAAAAAAGCAGCATGAGGTACTGTCCCTTTAGGGTCTTTTCCCATTAATTTTGCACCTAAAACACAGCTGGCATCATCTGCCCCTCCAACGAGTGCCGCCCTTTCCATCACAGGTGCCACAGCTGGATGTACATGTCTCGCGCCAAAACATAATATTGGTTTGTCTTTGGCAACTTCTTTAAGCTCCCTTGCTGCTGTTGCCCAACCAGAAGAACTTGCAAGAATTCCTAATATTGCCGTCTCATAAATTCCAAACTCACTATAAGGCCCTTTTATCCTCATTACTGTATCTTTAGCTTCAAAAGTATCTCCTTCTTCCAAAGACCATATTTCCACATTTTTATCTTTAAGTAAACTCATTACTTCTGGTAACCCTGCAAAAACTCCTCTTTTTCTTGGAAATATCTCCGCTGTGACTATTTTATCTTGTACACTAAGATATGACAAAATATCCTGGGTTCTTAAAAAATACACATCCGTAGTCCATGCATTTTTTATTTCTTCATGAGTAGCTGAGAAAAACTCCCTATCCTTTTCGATTTTTACCTCATTTAGGTCTTTTAAATGTTTTAATTGTTTCATTTGTGTCCTCCCTTTTTATTTTCTTTTTTAACGATACTATTATACCAATTTTTCAGCTTTTTTTGTATATACTAATTTTCATATCAATTTTTAGTTTCATATATGAACTTATACATCTGATAAACTGCTAACACCTTTTTTATATATCTATTTGTCTCAGGAAAAGGAACAGCATGTAGCTGCTTCCCATCCTTCGAAAATTTTTTGTCTTTAAGCCATGCATCTACATTTCCACTACCTCCGTTATAAGCTGCTATAGCCAACTGCATATTCCCATTGAAATTTTTAAGAAGATAACTCAAATACCATGTCCCCATTTGAATATTGTATTTAGGTTCAAAAAGCATATTATTACTGTAGTTTTTTATCCCTATTTTTTTAGCAATCCACTCTCCAGTCTCTGGTAAAATTTGCATTAATCCTATAGCATTTTTACTGGAAATTGCATTACTTTTAAAATTACTTTCTACTTTTATTACGGCAAAAACAAGATAGGGATCTACTCCATACTCTTTTGCGTAATAAACTACATAATTCTGGTATTTAAGAGGATAAATTTTTTTTAAAAAATAATAAGTATTTAACTCGTAAGTAAACAAAAGACCTAGTAGTATCAAAAATATTACCGCAACTTTTTTTCTCAAAGTAACTCCTCCGATATCATGATTTATGTTGCAAATCTTCCCCAAAATAGTGTAACTTGTTTTTCCATAGCTTTAAAATCCTTACTATTGTTTATTATAAAATCTGCGTATCTTATTTTTTCATCCAGAGGCATTTGACTTTTTATACGATTTAACGCGTCTTTGTAAGAAAGTTTATCCCTTTCCATAACCCTCTTTATTTGAGTTTTTGAATCTACTACTACTAGCCAAACTTCATCTACCATTTTATAAAGTTTCATTTCAATTAAAAGAGCTGCGTCTAATACAATAGCCTTTTGCTGATTCTTTTTTCTTTCTTCTTCTATTTTTTCTTTTATTCGTTCTATTATTATAGGATGAGTAATTTCATTTAATTTTTTAAGCTTCCTTCTGTCAGCAAACACAATATTACCTAATTTCTTTCTGTCAATTTCTCCGTCCTCCTTTAAAATTTCTCTGCCAAAATATTCTACAATTTTATTATATGCTTCTGTTCCCTTTACCATTATTTCTCTCGACACGATATCTGCATCAATAACCACAGCCCCCATCTTCTTTAAAAGCTTAGAAACAGTGCTTTTCCCAGACGCAATGCCACCAGTCAGTCCAATTACTTGCATTTTGTACACCTCACTTGGCTAAAAACCAATTGGGTCCTACTCCAATTTCCACTACAAGGGGAACTTTTAATTGTACTACATTTTCCATATTATCTTTGAGTATCTTTTTTACGATTTCTACTTCATCTTTATAAGTATCCACTACAAGTTCGTCATGAACTTGTAATATAAGCTTAGACTTAAGCTTTAATTTTTCTAAATCGTTGTACACTCTAACCATTGCCATTTTTATTATATCGGCAGCACTTCCCTGTATTGGAGCATTCATCGCTAACCTTTCAGCCTGTGACCTTTGAGTAAAATTTCTGGAGTTTATCTCAGGAATATATCTTCTCCTGTTCATTATTGTAATCACATAGCCATTTTCTTTTGCAAATCGAACTATTTTTTCAATATATTCTTTTACTCCTTTGTATCTTTCAAAATAATTATTTATATACTCTTTTGCCTCTTTTCTTGATATTTTAAGGTCTCGAGAAAGCCCGTAATCGCTGATGCCATATATTATGCCAAAGTTTACGGCTTTTGCTGCTCTTCTCATCTCTGGTGTAACTTTTTCCATTGGGACTTTAAAAACTTCCGAAGCAGTCCTTAAATGTATATCTTCATTATTCATAAAAGATTCTATTAGCTTTTCATCTCCCGAAACATGTGCTAAAACTCGTAGTTCAATCTGAGAATAATCAGCTGAGACAATATACCCATCTTTAGTCCGCGGAATAAAAGCTCTTCTAATTTGCCTTCCAAATTCTTCTCTTATAGGTATATTTTGTAGATTTGGCTCGGTACTGCTTATTCTGCCTGTAGAAGTGACCATTTGCTTAAAATTAGAATGTACTCTATTGTTTTCATCCATGAGAGGCAAAAATCCATTTATATAAGTAGATTTAAGTTTTGTAAGTTGCCTATACTCTATTATATCATTGACAATATTATTGTAAGGAACTAATTGCTCTAAAACTTCAGAATCTGTAGAATACCCTGTTTTTGTTTTCTTTATTACTGGTAAATTTAATTTTTCAAACAAAAATTCACTTAATTGCTTAGGAGAATTTACATTAAATTGATACCCTGCCTCTTTATAAATTTTATCTAGTATTTCTGCTATTCTATCATTTATTTTTTGTGAAAGCTCTTTTAGGACTTCTTTATCCAATGTAAAACCACTTACTTCCATTGATTTTAAGACTTCTACAAGAGGCATTTCTATTTCCAACAAAAGTCTTTTCATATCCATTTCTTCAATAAAATTCATCAACTTTTCTCTTAAATCAAATAGATGTACACATCTACTGCAAATGTAATCAGCAAGTATATCTTCTCCTATTTCTTCAAGTTTCTTTTTATCCCTACCTTTGCCAAATACCTCTTCATAAGATGGAACATCAACCTTTAAATATTTTTTTAGCACACGATCTAAATCATAGTTAGACTCAGAAGGATTTAAAAGATAAGCCATTATAGCAGTATCCATGTACTTGCTTTTACACTCTATTCCTTTATAAGAAAGCTTAACTAAAAAATCTTTTATTTCATGGGTTGTAAATTCAAATTTTTCTTTTTCAAAAATCTCTTTTAAATCTTTTATTTGAAAACCATCAATATAAACAGTATCGTTTCCAAAAGAAAAAGCTATTTTCTTTATTTCCCCTTCATAAATTAGTGGATAAAAAGCAATACTTTTGCTATCTTGCAATAAAGCTATTAATTTTTTTATATCTACTTTTGACCATTTTTGAACTTTATGATTATTTACAATCTCTACGTTATTTTTTTTCTTTATGCTATCAATCAAACTAAAGAATTCTAATTTATTAAAAAGCTCCAAAAGCTTCTCCTCATTAAAGTCTTTTACTCTATATTCCTCAAAATCTATCTCAATGGGAATGTCTCTTTTTATAGTAGCAAGTTTTTTACTCATTATAGCTAATTCTTTATTATTTTCTATATTTTCTTTTATCTTACCTTTGAGCTGAGAAAGATTTTGTAGTAAATTCTCAATTGTTCCAAAGTCTTTTAATAGTTTAATTGCTGTTTTTTCCCCTATATTAGGTATTCCAGGGATGTTGTCAGATTTATCCCCCATTAGTCCTTTTAAATCTATAAATTGGTGAGGAGTTATTTCATATCTTTCTAAAACAGCCTTTTCGTCAAACTCTTCCATCTGAGTTATACCCTTTTTAGAAATCTTCACTTTCACTTTATCCGAAACTAATTGAAGCGCGTCCCTATCTCCTGTAACTACAAGCACTTCCATTTCTTTTTCCTCTGCCAACTTTGAAATAGTACCTATGATGTCATCAGCTTCGTAACCTTCTAATTCTAAAATCTTTATATTAAAGCCCTCAATAATTTCTTTTAAAAGGTCTACCTGTTCAGCCAATTCTTCTGGCATTGCTTGTCTTGTAGCTTTGTAGTCTTGATACTCTTTGTGTCTAAAAGTAGGAGCTTTTTTGTCAAAAGCAATAGCTATGTAATCAGGTTTTTCCTCTTCAATAAGTTTTATAAGCATCATAGTAAAACCGTACAAAGCATTTGTATGTAATCCTTCACTTGTAGTAAGCATAGGCAATGCATAATAGGCTCTGTACATGAGGCTACTCCCGTCAATTACTAAAAATTTAGACATTAAATCACTCCCATTTTTATTTCTTTGTATTTTAATATACCGCAAAAAAAAGAAGATGTAAATTGTCATCTTCTTTTTTTGATCTGAGAAATTACACTTTCAAATTCAACCTCCTAAAATTAAATAGTAAATTAGGTCATCGCAAAACTCTAAAAACCTCACAAACACTTTTGTCAAATTCTTATATAGATTAAACTCAAAAACAAAATGTAGGAAATTGTCACAAGTTTTTTATTCACTGTCACAAAGACATAACTAAAGGAAATTAGGGAGCACATGCTCCCTATGTTTTTTTTAATAAAATCCCTAAACCAATTATAATCAGCAAAACAGGCCAAATAATTTTAAAACTCAACCAAGGTAATAATCTATCTAGCAAAAGCAATGCTCCAAAAATCACTAAAGCCCAACCTAAAACTTCGTTTACTTTGTTAGATTTATCTTCTGCTTCTACCGTACTATCTTGTTGGTGTTCTTCGGCTTTAGGCTCTTCTTCTACAATTTTTCCTTTTAATTGATAAGGATTTTCCGGTATTAATATCCAAGCAATGATATACGGAATCAGTCCAATACCACTAAATATCGCTAAAAGGCAAATAATTCTTACTAAAGTCACGTCAATGTCCAAATACTCCGCTATTCCTCCACAGACTCCTCCTACCATTTTTTCCACCCTAGACCTGTACAATTTTCCACTCATATTGTGACCTCCAATCTAATACTCTACTTATCATAAATCAATAAAATTCAAAGGAAATAAATAGAAAAACTTACTCGTAAAAATTAAGATTAAAATCGCCAATAATATAACTCCTATGTTAATATCGCTCTTTTCATTTCCATATAATTTACTGCTAAATATCAGTTCTAAGCCCAGCAAAATAAAAAATATGGGCCATATCATTTTGTAAACTAAAGAAGGTATAAATACGTTAAAATTCGGTAAAAGTAACAAAATCCCCATAAATATAAGAGAAAGTGCACTGGCTAAAATTCCTGCCCTTCTTTTCATTTTTACCATGCCTCCTTTACTTCACTCTATAAAACATTATACATATTATGAAAGTATAAAGTCAAAATAAAAAATTTTTATAAAAAATATCTTTGGAGGTGTAATAATGGATAACAAATGGTATTTTGATATAGCTCCCGGCGCTGTTGATGACTTAAAAGCCCATGCAAAAGACATAACAACTCTTATTCCTTTTTGGTATGGAGTAAAAGAAGATGGAACTTTAGCCGACATGTCTTCAAATGAAGTCAAAAAAATCGCTTCTGATAACAATTTGCCTCTTTATCCTATAATCCACAATTATTCGGACCCAAAAAAGTCACAACTAATACACGACTTATTATCCTCTACCACTTTGAGAGATACTTTAATTGCAAGTATTAGAGATATGGCAGTCGCAAACAATTACCCCGGTATAAATATAGATTTTGAGTTTGTTCCCCCTGAAGACAGGTCAAATTTAAACACTTTTTTAGAAAACCTTTATACTTCCTTAAAAGCGGTAGGAAAAATTGTTACAATATCAGTGCCAGCAGAATTAAGTGATAACCCTCAGCATCCTTTTTCAGGTGCTTTTCAATATTCCTTTATCGCTCAAAATGCAGACCAGATATACATTCTCGCATACGATGAACACTTCTCACAGCCAGGGCCTATTGCTTCTATAGGCTTTGTCACAAATGTTTTAAATTATGCCGTAACAGTTATTCCACCTGAAAAAATATGGCTGGGAATGGCAGTATATGGCTACGACTGGACAGAAGGAATAAACTATCCTCGCACCCTCACATATGAACAGGCTGTAACTTTAGCTCGAAATCTTGGAGTAACTGTAATATATGATGAAACAGCACAAGAGTCCACTTATACCTACGTTTTAGACGGAAAAACCCATACAGTTTGGTTTGAAGATTCAAGAAGTTTTTCTGCAAAATTATCTCTTGTAGATAGATACAAACTATCAGGAATAGCAATTTGGCGATTAGGTCAAGAAGACCCTGCTATATGGAATATTTTAAAAGAAAGGTAATTTTCTTTATTTTTTTCAGGAACTTTTTTGATTTATTTACGTCTAACTAGATAAAGATACTAAAAAAGGAGGTTTTTTATGAAAAAATTTACATCTCTCGTTATTGTCCTTGTTTTCCTGTTTGCACTTATGATGCCATCAAACATGGCATTGGCACAAGCTACAGAAGAACAAAAAGCAATCGAAGCCTCAGAAATATACATATCAAAGGATAAAGCTATTGAAATAGTGAAAAAAGCCTTCCTTTTTCAATAAGCGATTACAAGTTAACTAACGCAAACTTATATACTGGTTATGATTATCCTCCTGCTAAATCTAATCCTGTGTGGTCTTTTAACTGGACCTTAAACAAAGAAGACAAATACTACTATGTATATGCTACAGTTGACGCTGTCACAGGTGAACTTAAATCTTTTAACAAGGGCAGTCCTGATATAGATAATGTGCAGGGAAAACAATCTTTATACACTAAAGAGCAAATGAAAAAAATCGCCGAAGAATACCTTAAAAAAACAGTTCCTGATAAGTTCAGTAAAACAGAATATCAAGAGGCAAATCTTCCCGAAGATTCTAAAATGATTGAAATGCCGACATATCCTTTCAGATATGTAGAAGTAGCAAATGGAATTTTGTGCCCTTTTAACACAATAAATGTTAACGTAAGCCCATATACGGGTGAAATAGTTGGATACTCAATCAATTGGACTTCGGTAAAGTTACCTTCCCTAGAAAACTATCGCCCATGCCGGGCGCACATAATTTAAAGGCACGGTTTCCCGTGCCTTACTTTTTATACCTTGCCCTTTCTCCCCCTATTAACTTAGGCCTTGTCCTTGCAGCAACAATTGTAGCTTCCCCTATTTTATTTCGGCTTAATCTCACAGGAACGACTACGGGCCTTAAGTGCATTCCAATTAGTACAAGCCCTATGTCAAGCCCGGCGTGCCCCAATCCTTTTAAATTCTCCACCATCACAGGGTTTTTGTATTGTTCATAAGCGTAAGTCTGTAAAGAGCCGCCAGCATGCTCATGAGGAATGACATTTACCACTTCAAGCCCGTACTTCTCTTGTGCCTCTTCTTCCACCAAAAGTGCCCTGTTTATGTGCTCACAACCCTGTACCGCAAGGTAAAGCCCTCTTTTATATATTGCCTCCAGAATCGGGTCCATTACTGCTTTTGCCACATCAAGACTTCCTGCAGTTCCCACTTTCTTGCCCAATATTTCACTTGTACTTCCACCCAAGACAAAAAGACTCCCCGGCTTTAAATTTGCTATGTCAAGTAACTCCTCTATGACCTCCTCTGCCTGCTTTGAAATCTCTTTTAAATCCATTTCTATCCCTCCTGAACTACCCTTTACCACCATTACCATATTCAAAATGAATCCTTTCACTGTCCTTAATAAAAAACACTAAATCTTGTGTTAAAATGCCCCATTGGCATATGTTTTTTATTCACTTTCTAACTTTTCGAATCCTTTGGTAAATAAATCATTCCCGTATTTTCTTCTTCTCTTCTCTGCTACTGAGTAACAATAATCATCATCTCTTGGAGAAACCGCTACTATATTCATGAGTTTTTTATCTCTAACGAGTGTATACACTACTCTTATTCCTATATCCTTGTACTTGTCCCACATATTATTCAATCTCCACCATATCGATGTACTTTTTTAATTCTTCTTTTGTCAATCCATCTTCTTTAAGAATCTCCTCAAAAGGTATAGTTTCTCCTTCTTTTAAATTTTTTGTCCTTTCGATTGCAAGCTGTAAAAGTTCAAGGTCTTCCTGTGCTTCTATAAGTTCATCATATTCTTCGATAGGTATAATTACTGCTTGAGGTTTGTTATTTTTAACAACTATATAATGTTCCTTTTTTTTAGCAACCTTCTCTATAATTTTTGATGCTTTTCCTCTCCCTAAATCACTCACGGAAATCATATACGAAGCCAAATCTTTAAGATTTAAAAACTTTCTTTTGCTCATAACTGCATCACCCACTTTTATCAATGTACATCCCTCCTTCCTATTTTATTCTTTGCTCAATTAAATTATACCAGTAGTATAACAAATTTTCAATTAAAAATTAATGAAAATTTTAATGAATTATTAACTTCATTTATCATCTGAAAAATTATGGCCCTGTATAGGGTAATTACTCTCTACAGGACCTTTATATCAAAACTTTGTAAGACATGGGGAGGGTTTGAAAAATTTACTCATCAATCCCTTCCATGAATTCAGTTACAACTTCAATATACTCGTTAACCAGCTCTATAAGATTTTTATAATTGTCAAAAATTATTTTGTGGTTTACATCTTCATACTGGTGAACAATTCTATTTCTCATGCCTGTAAAAGAGGCAAGCTGTCTTGCAACTTTATCAGGTAAAATCTTTTTATCTCCAAGTATTATAAAAGATTCATAATAACTTTTAGGAGGTTTTAGTCCTTCGTATTCTATAATTAAAGAATTTATATCCATGCAAGTCTCTATTATAAGCTGTATTAGTCTTTCACCAGTATAGTAAATGAAGTAATTACTCACGTATTCTTCATAGGTATATTCAGTTATTGGCAGAAGTTGTTTTACATAATTAGAAAGACTTATCAATTTGCGGCGGATGACATCTTTGTAATTCATTTTTTATCCCCTTTTTTAAATAATTTTCTTCCAATTTTCTTAACTTTTTTACATCATCATAACTTTTGACAGAATACAAATAAAAATCTATATATGCTCCAGAATAAGCTTGATACAGCACTTTACAACTACTTATAATTTCAAAACGCAAAAGTGGATCTGTATAGTTTAAAACTACAACGTCAATGTCTTCCCTGTTGAAAATTTCTACAAGTTCTCTTAATATTGAGCTATACAGATTCATATCTATATTTTTATCAAATTTTATTCCAATGTCTAAATCGCTTGATTCACGGACTCTTCCCTTTGCATAGGAGCCAAATATCAATATTAGTGAAATATTATACTTATTAACAAACTCTTTTAGCTTTTTTTTATCATAGAAAATACCATCTACTTTATAAAACATTTACTTCCCCTCACATAACAAATAATACAAAATATCTAGTCGTACTATACACTCCTATAACTCACTGCAATATCTTTTTCTCTTCAGGAGTTAAATCTCTTGTGGGTGAACCTATGTCTTTATAAGGGCCACTTTTTATCGTTATTTCTTTTAAGCCCAATTTGTCATACAACCCTTCGTAGTTAGTGTATTGCATTATAACGCCAATGCTTCCAGACTATCATTTTTATGGTAGTAGTTTTTCCAGCACCGTTAGGGCCTAAAAATCCAAATATTTCACCAGCATTTACAATAAGATCAATATTGTCAACAGCTTTTACTTTGCCTTTGTTGTAAGACTTTGAAACACCATTTAATTCTATCAAGTTTTACACCTCCATTTTCTCACTCTTCTATTATAACATAAAATTGTTCAAAATTTGCCAATAAATATAGTGTTAAAAAACTTTTAGCCTTCATATTATTATTTTGAATTACATTAGCGAGGAGGAGAGCAATTGGATATCAAAAAATATCATAAACCAATTGGTCTTTTGCTGGCATTAATTTTTTTAACTTATTTTTCTATATCTTTTTTTAATAAAACCGTGCAAACAACTTCAGATAACAAAGAAGAGATAAAACCAGTGTTAGATGAATTTTTTAAAAGAAGAGGAAGTGTACTGTTAAGTGGTGACTTAACAGAAATAGAAGGCTTTTACGACAAATCATCTACATATGGCAGATGGGCATTGGACCATGAAAGGAGGCGAATTGAATACGTTAAAGGATGGTCAGAAAAGAGAAATCTTAAGTTTACAGAAGCAGAGTCCTTTTACAGGATAAAAAGCATAAAAGCTGGTGAAAACTCTATTTGGGTATATCTTGTGGAAACTATGAAAATGGGATATGCATACAATGTAAAAAGCAATATAATAAATTACATGGGGCTAGGTATAAGGCATTCTATACAACTTGTAAAAGTTGATGGAAAATGGCTTATAAGAAGAGATTGGTACTATGACCCTCTTGATGAAGATTCAGCCTATATAGACGCTGCTCCTGCCGATGGGATACTGCCTGAAATTACTTCTACTGTTTCAAAACCACAAACCGAAGAAGAAGCAAAGCCTAAAAAGAAAGGTAAATATGACAGAGAAGGAGCAGTAGCCTATGCTGATAAATACGCAGGAGCCGCTTGGGGAAGTGGTAATAACTATGAGTATAATCCCAAATACAGGGATTATAACGGGATAGGAGGAGACTGTACTAATTTCGTTTCCCAAGTATTACACGAAGGGGGAGGACTTCCTATGGATTATGTATGGTTCTTTGATGGCAAAGACTCCTCCACTGCCTGGGCGCAAGCACCCGCTCTTTTTAACTATCTCATTTATACAGGGAAGGGTAAATTAATTGCAAAAGGATATTATATAGATATGGTAAAACCTACTGAACAGCATCCAAAAGGAGCTATAGCAGAAATTGAAAAAGGAGACCTAATCTGCTATGAAGAAAAAGGAGAAATAGTTCACTTTGGAGTAGTTACAGGCTTTGATTCTATGGGAATACCTGTTGTAAACACTCACACTTCTGATAGATACCATGTTCCCTTTGACTTGGGATGGGATAAAAGGGTAATTTATAGGTTTATACATATAAACGATTAAAGATAGAGAAAAACTCTATCTTTAATTTTTTTCATCTGCTTCTTGAAGTTTTATAATGTTTTCGTCTTTAGGATTATTGTCATGGTGATGCCTTACAATGCCTACTATTCTCTCATTTAACCCAATTTCCTTACAAATTTCTGCACCATATTCTGCATGGTTATAATACACTTTTAAAAAATATACGGGCCTTTCGAGAAGATTAGCTAAAAAAGGAATTTTCTTTAAAATCACCGCTATGGCTTTTTTTGTAGGAGTAATTTTCGCTTTTATCTTTCCAATATCATGAAAAATAGCCGCCTTTAAAAGGTCATACTCCTCTACCCCATATTTATCAATGAGATAATAGCACACATCTAAAGAATGTCTCTTTTCATAAACAGGCAATTTATTGAAGTATTCCAACTCTTTTTCGTTTAAAAAATTCATTAAAAATTTATAATCTTCCTCATAAATTTTGGCCTTTTTCGCTTTAAAATATTGTTTTATCCTATTCACAAAATCACCTTTATTCTAATATTATACCTTCTTTTTCAAGGGCCTCCAATACTTTACCTGATTTTATAATATCAAAACAGGCATTTATGTCAATATAAAGTTCCCTATCTTCTTCCAACGGCTTAACGTATTTTCTTACTAAATCATATATTACTTGTGATCCTTTCCCTTTTTTTAAACCTTTCTTAAACTCCATTGCCTGCAAAGCTGCCATAAGTTCTATTGCTATAACCCTTGTAGCGTTTTCTATTATTTCCCTTGCCTTTCTCGCAGCAATAGTGCCCATACTCACATGGTCTTCTTGATTTGCAGAAGATGGTATAGAATCAACAGAAGCTGGATGCGCCAAAACCTTATTTTCTGACACTAAAGAAGCTGCTGTGTATTGAGCTATCATCATACCAGAATTTAGTCCCCCTTTTTCAGTCAAAAAAGGAGGAAGGTCGTTTAATTGATAATTTACAAGCCTTTCAATCCTTCTTTCGGAAATATTAGCAATTTCAGAAACTGCAATACCTAAAAAATCCATAGCTAATGCAATAGGTTCACCGTGAAAGTTACCCCCAGATATTACATCGCCATCGTCAGGAAAAATTAAAGGATTATCTGTTGCAGAATTTATCTCCCTTATGAGAACATCTTCTACATATTCAATGGCATCCCTTATAGCTCCATGGACTTGGGGAATACATCTTAACGTATAAGCGTCTTGAACCCGTATTTCTCCCTGTCTCGTTATGAGCGTACTTTCCTCACACATTTTCTTTATATTTTTAGCCACAACCATTTGACCCCTATGAGGCCTCACCATTTGGACTCTATCGTCAAAAGCATCAATTATTCCTCTCAAAGCTTCTAAAGTAATAGAAGATATAGCATCAGCAGATTTTATAAGTCTTTTAGAATCATATACATTTAAACACCCTATTGCCGTCATTACTTGAGTACCATTTATCAATGCTAAACCTTCTTTTGAACTCAAAACAACTGGAGCAATTCCTGCCTCTTTCATTGCTTTTTCTCCAGACATTCTTTTACCTTTGTATAAAGCTTCTCCCTTTCCTATCATCACAAGAACCATGTGAGCTAAAGGTGCAAGGTCTCCGCTTGCTCCTAAAGATCCTTTTTCAGGTATAACAGGAGTTACTCCTTTGTTTAACATTTCAATCAATGTCTTTAAAGTTTCAAGCCTTACTCCTGAAAAACCCTTTGCAAGAGCATTTGCCCTCAAAAGCATTATTGCTCTTACTACTTCTTCTGGAAGTGGCTTCCCTACCCCGCAAGAGTGACTCATAATCAAATTCTTTTGCAAAATTTCTGTATCCTCTTTAGATATTACTACATCGCTAAAATTCCCAAAACCAGTTGTAATTCCATAAACCACTTTTTCATCATTTACATATCTTTCTACTATTTTTCTAGAATGAAGTACTCTTTCTTCAGCAATGCTACTAAGCTCTACCCTATAGCCATCTCTTGCTACGTGCACTACATCCTCTATTGTAAGATTATTCCCATCTATTATGACCTTCCCCATAATCTACCTCCTTTTTACGTTAATTCTTTATCGCAATAAAACAAAAAACGCGAGAGTTTATCCTCTCGCGTTTTTTTATTAAATTGCAAAATTTTTCTATCATTTCCAGTCCCACACTCAACCATTAATATTATTATAAGTATATTATATATATTCTACAAAGTTTAAAAAAATCCTTTTAAAATTTCAAAATTCTATGTTTGATCAAGGCTTGATAAAACTTCGTCAAAAACTCCTATTCTGCAAATTTTCTTATTTCCATCCCAATGTCGGCATATTTCGCAGCTTCTTTCTTGTAAAGATACAGACATAGTCAAATTATTTCCATAGCGAGATGGATCTAACTCAAAATCCTCACAACTTCTTCCTACAGCTTTCAATTGCTCAGTACTCACTACAGAATCACCACCTATAATTTATAATCTTTTTATACTTTCTTCTACATCAAAGGGAGTCATTCCTGTCGCATCTATCACCGGAACATTTGTCAAAACATCATCTATGCCTAACATATTTCTACTTTGCCCCGTTATAACTATGGCGTCATAGGCATTTAAATCGCTTTTTTCTGAAAGAGTCTCTTTTAATTCTACAACCTCATATCCCTTTTGCTTTAAATAATCTTTAATATTGGAAAGCTGGCTTTCTACTGCTATTCTTTTTCCCATCTCAACACCTCCTGTGATTCATTCAAATAGTAGTATTCTCCACATCGATTATTTTATACCTATAACTGTTTCTCCGACTAAGACAACTAACAAAGATAAAAGCCACACTACTAACATTGCAATAATAAGATAGCTTCTCTATATTTTTATAAATTTTCTCTCTTCTCTCCTCTCTGGTAATTCTTCTTTATAATAAATTTTTTTGATAAATCTTATATCATCGATCTAATAGGAAATATACAATACATCACCTAATAATCCTACACCAGCTTCTATCAAAAAAAGATATACAAAAGCAAACTAAAAGAATTTATCATAACATTATAAAAATTTAAAATTTGATTTTTTAGCAGGATTTTGATACCTTTGTATAGAATAAATATAGTTGTCCATTTTTTAGGGTGGGGGGTACAAATGAAAAAGAGAAAAGAGAAATACCTCAATATTATGATTATTCCTGATTCAACTCAGCAAATCAAAAGCTTTAAAATCTCTATTCCCTTTATAAAAACAACGGTAACAGTAGCTTTTTTAATAATTATGGTTGCTACAGCTTTTTTAGTTTATTTTAGTAAAACAACTTTTTACTTATACAGTGTGATAGCAGAAAAAGATAAAGAAATCGAGCAATTAACTTCCCTTATAGAAGAACAAGACAAAAAAATAGCTACTTTAGACAAAAATGCTCAACTGGTCAATGAAAAAATTAAAGGCTTAAACGAATTAGAAGAAAAAGTAAGACGCATGGTTGGATTATCAACTCCTACTACAAGCCGTGGCAGTATATCAAGAAGCACTAGATCCGATGCTAACATTTCCTTTGATAATGAAGCAACAGCCGAACTTATTTCACAAATAGATCAAAAAACACAAGATTTTCAAGACCTTATTACAAAAGTGTCAACTAGACTTGATTATCTGGATTCAATACCCAGTGCTTATCCAGTATATGGTACAATAACCTCCCTTTTTGGAAGGAGAAAGTCTCCTTTTGGCTCTGGAACTGAATTTCATGCTGGAATGGACATATCTGTACCTACAGGAACTCCAGTAAAAGCCGCTGGAAAAGGTAGAGTTACATATGCAGGATGGTTATCAGGATATGGTAAGGTAGTAATTATAGACCACGGTTATGGAATTCAGTCCGTATATGGCCATAATTCTGAAATTCTTGTTAAAGTAGGCCAAAGTGTAAAAAGAGGCGATATAATAGCAAAGTCGGGGAATACTGGAAGAAGTACTGGCCCTCATGTTCACTTTGAGGTTAGAGTAAATGGCAATCCCGTAGATCCTATGAAATATCTTGCAAAGGGGAATTGATATGTTTCAAAAAAGAGAACAGATTGTAGAAGTTAATCCTGACAAAATTGACACCGTCATAGGAAAAAATTCAACTTTTGAAGGTACAATTAAATCCGAAGGCACTCTAAGGATAGACGGTAATTTTACGGGTCAAATAGAAACAAAAGGCAACATTGTAATAGGTGAGTCAGCAAAAATAGAAGCTAATATAACAACTGATAATATAATCGTTTCAGGCGAAGTGAAAGGAAATATATTTGCCAAAGGCCAGCTACAACTTACTTCTACTGGAAAACTTTATGGAGATATAGAAGTTCAAAATTTGATAATTGAAGAGGGAGCTATTTTTGAAGGAAAGTCTAAAATGACAAAGTCTTCTCCTTCAGATTTTAACAAAAAAGATGAACAAACAAAATAAAAAGGCCACCTTACGGCCTTTTCAGTTTGTTGACAAAGTTGAAAAATATCAAAGGAGATATTTTGCATCGTCACTCCGGTGTTCCAAAGCGACAAAACTAAAGCTCGACCTTCGGGCTCCGGCAGGGTACCTACGTCAGGTGGCATCCATGCCTTAAGGTGCCCGCCTCCGCCATCCATGGCTTCGGCCCTGCCTCCACCCTTGGTCTTGCTAAGTTTTGTTGCCGCTTTGTAACAAGTCGCTCCTTATGCAAAATATCTCCTTTACGAAAGTTTGTCTACAGTCTAAAAAGGCCATCTTACGGCCTTTTTTATATTATAGGAAGATATATGCCGTTTTCATTAGATTCTCCTTCTAAAACCTCTTTCAGTATATTTATCCCTTTTTCTATCTCCTCCAACTCACAAGAGGCAAAACTTAATCTTATAAAATTGGTCTCTTTTTTTATTGCAAAAAACATGTCTCCTGGGACTATAAGTAAATTTTTCTCTAAACATTTAGAATATAAATTTTTAGCAGAAATATTGTCTTTAAGTCTTAACCAGTAGTAAAAACCCCCTTTAGGATATTCAAATTCTACATAATTTTTTAACATCTGAAGTCCATTACCCATCTTTTCAAACCTTTTTTTCATTACTTGTTTTATTTCTTCAATATGATTTTTCCAAATATTTTCTCTAAGATATAAATCAAAGGCTCTTTGCATCAAACCTGAAGTAGATAAATCTGTCACATATTTGGCTTTTAGGAAACTACTTACTAGCCTTTCTGGAGCAATTATAAAACCTAACCTCAAACCCGGCATGTATATTTTTGAGAAGCTTTTTATATAAATGACTCTGTCATATTTATCATAAGCTTTAAGTGGCAATATCTTTTCTTCAGTAAAACTTAAATCACTGGCAAAATCATCTTCTAAAATATAAGTTTCATATTTTTCCGCCAACTCTATTAGTTTCTTCTTTTTTTCCTCACTGTAAACAATGCCGGTGGGATTGTGAAAATTGGGTATTGTATATATGAACTTTGGCTTAAATTTCTTTAACTTATCCTCCAATTCCTCTAAATTTATTCCATCTTTTTTTAAATCCACTTCTAAAATCTCTGCTCCTCTCGATTCAAAAGAGGCTAAAGCCCACGAATAGGTGGGTCTTTCAACAATTATGCTATCTTCAAAATTTATTAGCGCTTTCGATACTACATCTATACCTTGCTGTCCCCCAGAAATTACCTGTATATTTTCAACATAAGTAAATATTTCATCTTTCTTTACAAATTCTTTTATAGATTCTCTTAATGGTTTATATCCTCTTGTGTCTTGATACTCAAAAGCATATCCTCCATCTCTTCTCAATACTCTATTGATTAAATCTCCAAAATCCTCCACTGGAAAAAGCTCTGGATTAAGAGATGAAGAAGCAAAATTTATAATTCCTTTCTTTAAGGGAATTTCTCCTTGGTCTGTTAATTTAAAGCTTTCATCAAGGTCCTCTTCTTTTTTTATATCTTCACAAACGTAAGTACCACTTCCTACTTTAGTATATATATATCCATTTTGCTCTAAAAGCTTATAAGCATTAATCACTGTAATATTGTTTACCCCCAACTCCTTTGCAAGGCTTCTTATAGTGGGGAGTTTATATCCACCTGGCAGGCTGCCATTCTCTATAAATCTTTTTATTTGACTGTACAATTGAATATATAAAGGCACATTTTTATTTTTATCAATTGTTATTTTATTCATATCCATCCCTCGCAAAATTGTATCGCTACAATTATTATACCATTATCATGACAAAAATTCTTTTTAATTTTAAAATATATTATAATGGATATGGAAGAAAAAATATTATAAAGAAACCAAATGAGGTGAGATCATGTTTTTACTTTTAAAAGGGGGAGAAGTTTACTCTCCTCAGCCTTTAGGTAGAAAAGATATTTTAATCTGCAATGGAAAAATAATAAGAATTGCTGATGAAATAAAACCTATGAAGGAATTTGGAAATGTAGAAATTGTAGATTTACAAGGTTTTATCATAGTTCCAGGTTTCATTGACCAACACGTCCACATCGCAGGAGGCGGTGGAGAAGGAGGACCAGCCACAAGGACACCTGAAATAACTCTATCTGATATCACAAAAGGCGGAATAACTACAGTTGTAGGCCTCTTGGGAGCAGATGGAATAACGAGAGGCATGGCTTCTCTTCTTGCAAAAGCAAGAGCTTTAGAGCAAGAAGGCATAACTACCTACATTTATACAGGAGCTTATGAACTTCCTACACGCACTTTAACAGGAAGTGTAAGATCAGACTTAGTTTTAATCGACAAAGTAATAGGTACTGGAGAAATCGCCATTTCAGATCACAGGTCTGCACAACCAACTATTGAAGACTTGACAAAACTTGCTGCAGAAGCAAGAGTTGGAGGTCTTTTAGGGGGTAAACCCGGAATAGTTCACCTTCATGTTGGAGATGGAATAAGAGGATTGTCCCCGTTATTTGAAATAGTGGAAAACACTGAAATACCTATTACACAATTTGTTCCTACTCATATAAACAGAATAGGACATTTATTTGAACAAGGATTAAAATTTATAGAAATGGGTGGCGTAATTGACCTTACTTCTGATATAAAGCCGGACGCCCACACAAAAACTGCTTTAACACCAAAAGAAGCAATTAAAAAAATCGTAGAAAACAAATTACCTATAGAAAAAGTCACTATGAGCTCTGATAGCAATGGTAGCATTCCTGTATTTGATGAAAATAAGCGATTGGTAAAGGTTATGGTGGGAAGTGCACAAACTCTATACCGCGATTTAAGAGAAGTTATAGTGGAAGGGATACTGCCAATAGAACAAGCAATTAAAATAATAACAGAAAATGTAGCAAAAGTGTTGAATTTATATCCAAACAAGGGGTGTATCAAGGAAAAATCAGACGGGGATATAGTAGTATTAGATAGCAATTTAAATATTCATTCTGTTATTGCAAAAGGAGTATTCATGATAAAAGATAAAAAAATAGTAAAAAAAAGCATGTTTGAAGAATAAAAGAGGCGGTCTCACGCCTCTTATTCTTTATATTCTTGTAATATCATTTCAGCTATTATTTCCATTGGAATTGACAAATCCATGCTCATCTTTCTCATAATTTTATAAGCTTCCTCTTCACTCAATCCTTTAGTTTTCATAATATACCCTTTTGCCTTTTCAATCTTTTTCCTCGCTTCAAGTTCATGCTTTAATTTTTGAATTTCCTCTTTCATGCTCCTAAACTTTTTGTAATTTTCTATGACAAATTCAACTGTCGACAAAAGTACCCCTCTGTCTACTGGCTTTAATAAATAAGAAAATACAGAATATTTTCTTATTTCCTCAAGAAAATCTCTTTGAAGAGTAGAAGTCATCAAAATTACAGGTGCTATATCATCTTCATTTATAATGCGTCCAACTTCATAACCATTTATATTGGCAAGATTCAAATCCGCTATAACTAAATCAGGAGCGAGAGCGCGACAAAGCCTTATAGCACTTCCGCCATCTCTCGCTTCATAAACCAAGTGTCCATTCGCTAATAACACATTCTTTATGAACTGCCGAGACAAATCACTGCTGTCTGCCAAAACAATTCGCCATTGGCTCATCGAGACACCTCTAATTAACTTAGAATTTAGAAAGATATTGATCTAATTCCCACTGAGTAACGTATATTTTGTACTCATCCCATTCTGCTCTTTTAGCCTCCAAAAATTTTGTATACACATGATCGCCTAATGCTTCTTTTATAACTTCATCCTTTTCTAACTCGTTTAAAGCTTCTTCTAAAGAGCCTGGCAGTCTTTCAATTCCTAAGTTTTCTAATTCTTCTTTATTCATATGGTATATATTTGCATTTACAGGTGGTGGCGGTGTTATATTATTCTTTATGCCATCTAATCCTGCTGCCAATGCAACAGCCAAAGCAAGATAAGGATTGCTACTTGGATCAGGACTTCTAAGCTCTATCCTTGTAGATTCCCCTCTTTTGGCAGGAATTCGTATTAAAGGACTTCTGTTCCGTAAAGACCAAGCAATATTTACAGGAGCTTCATAGCCTGAAACTAGCCGTTTATAAGAATTAACAATAGGGTTAGTAATAGCTGTCATAGCTTTTGCATGTTTTATAATTCCTCCTATATAGTTATAACATACATTACTTAACCCTAGAGGGTCAGAAGGGTCATAAAAAGCATTTTTACCATCTTTTGTAAGTGACATGTTCATATGCATTCCAGACCCCGCAATTCCAAAAACTGGTTTCGGCATAAAGGTAGCATGCAATCCATGTTTTTGAGCAATTATCCTTACCACCATTTTAAAAGTCATCACATTGTCAGCAGTAGTTAATGCATCGTCATATTTGAAATCTATCTCATGTTGTCCTGGTCCCACTTCGTGATGAGATGCTTCAATTTGAAACCCTAGTTGCTTAAGAGTCGACACCATTTCTTTTCTTGCACTTTCCCCTAAGTCCACAGGTGCCATGTCAAAATAACTTGCATCGTCTTGAGTTATTGTCGTAAGATTACCTTTTTCATCCGTCAAAAAGAGATAAAACTCGCATTCAGGCCCTACATTAAATTGATAACCTAATTTCTTTGCCTCTTCTAAATTTCTTTTTAAAACATAGCGAGGGTCTCCTTCAAAGGGAGTTCCATCGTAATTGTAAATATCACATATGAGTCTTGCCTCTACCCCAGAGTTTGTCCTCCACGGGAAGATCACAAACGTATCAGGGTCCGGCCTTAAATACATGTCTGATTCTTCAATTCTCACAAATCCGTCAATTGAAGATCCGTCAAACATGATTTCATTGTTAAGAGCCTTACTTAATTCTTCCACAGGAATAGAGACATTTTTCATAACCCCAAAGATGTCGCTAAATTGAAGATGTACATATTCTACCCCATTCTCTTTTGCCAGTCTTAAAACATCTTCTTTGCTATATTTTTTACCCATAATATTCCTCCTTTAATAAATTAAGGGCGCACTCAAATAGGATACCACCACCCCATTTGAAGACGCCCTTGCCTTCCCTATAAATTATTATTAAATTTTAATCAACAACTATTATATCACATTTTTTTCACAGTGCAATATAGTTTTAATAATTTTTTTTGCTATTTTTTCTCTACTAGTATGTCAATGCCATCAATCCAGCCAGAAACTACGTTGAAAAGCCATGCTCCAAAAGCACTAACTATAGAAAAAATTATGCCATAAACTATTCCGCCAATGAGGCCGCCAATTATTCCTGCACCAAAAGCTCCAAAACTGTTTGCAAAAAGTCCACCAAATAAACCACCAATAAGTCCCAGAATTAGGCCTATCACAATCCCGTAAATCAAAGTAAATTTAAAAACTGACAAAACAGATATTTTTTTGAGTTTATAATTCCACATCTTAACACCTCCTTCCTTTTTTGAAATTCTAAAGATTTACGTTATAATTATATTACACCTAAAAATAATTATGCCTGTCTGTAGTTTCAGGGGGGATTTTATGAAAAGTTTTGCAACAGTTATTCCATTTATAAAAAAGCACAAGTGGGATTACATAATAGGTATAATTTTTTTATTAGCAGTAGACTTGCTTCAAATGATAGTTCCCCATTTATTAGGTTCAGTAACTGATTTATTTAAAAGTAAAGACTTAACTCCAAAGGTATTGTTAACGTATTCCTTTTGGATAATAGGTATAGCTATTTTGGTATTTGCTTTTAGATTCATTTGGCGTATGAAAATAATGGGGATGTCAAGGCTTTTGGAAAAAGAACTAAGGGAACAACTTTTTGCTAAGTTTCTTGAACTTTCACCACAATATTACAATGAACACAAAACAGGTGATTTAATGGCTCATGCCACAAATGACATAAATGCCGTCAGAATGGCAGTAGGACCTGGAATTATATTGTCTGTAGATGCATCATTTTTAGGTATTTCTATAATACTTATAATGGTATTTACAATTGATCCGAAACTTACTATTTTAGCTTTACTTCCTTTGCCCGTTATTGCACTGGTAGTCAGCCGCTTTGGCAAAGTCATTCACTCAAGATTTTTAAAAGTTCAAGAAGCTTTTGCCTCTTTAACAGATAAAGTTCAAGAAAGCATATCTGGCATAAGAGTGATTAAAGCCTTTGTTCAAGAAAAAGAGGAAATAGAAAACTTTAGAGGAGAAAATCTAAGAAATTTTAAAGCAAATATGGATATGATTAAAATCTGGGGATTATTTGACCCTACTGTTCAATTTTTAGCAGCATTAAGTTTTACAATAGCCTTACTTTACGGCGGAATACAAGTTATAAAAGGAATAATCACTTTAGGAGATTTTGTAGCATTCACCAGCTACTTGGGAATGCTTATCTGGCCTATGATGGCATTTGGCTGGGTGATAAATATTTTTCAGAGAGGTTCTGCCTCTATGGAAAGACTTAATATAATTTTCAGTGAAGTACCCGAAATAACAGATAACTATGCCGATCCAAATATTACAGTAATTGACGGAAATATAAAAATAAAAAATCTCACATTTTCTTATAAAAAAGGCCTACCTCCTGTTTTAAAAAATATAAACATAAGTCTTCCAAAGGGAAAAACTCTGGCTATAATAGGTAAAACTGGTAGTGGCAAAAGCACTCTTGTAAATTTACTTGCAAGACTTTACAAAGTACCGCAAGATACCATATTTATTGATGGGCATGACATCAACGAAATACCTTTAAAAGTTTTAAGAGAAAACATTGGTTTTGTACCTCAGGACAACTTTATATTTTCAGATACTATAGCCAATAATATAGCCTTTGTCAATGAAGAACCCCTAGAAAAAATACAACAATTTGCCACAATAGCAGATGTCCACAAAGATATAATGGACTTTCCACAGCAATATCAAACAATTGTAGGCGAAAGAGGAGTAACTCTCTCAGGCGGTCAAAAGCAAAGGATAGCTATCGCAAGAGCTTTAATAAAAGAACCAAAAATCCTTATTTTAGACGATAGTCTCTCTGCTGTAGATACAAACACAGAAGAAACCATATTAAGCAATTTACGTAAATATATGAAAAATAGAACAACTATAATCGTCTCTCATAGAATCTCTACTATAAAAAACGCTGATGAAATCATAGTATTAGATAATGGGGAAATAGTTGAAAGGGGAACCCATGAGGAACTTATTAAGCTAAAAGGTCTTTATAACAGTATTTATGAAAAACAACAATTGGAAGATGCAATATTAAAAGAAGTTTAAGGCGGTGATAAAATGGAATACCAACAAGAAGAAGTAATGGCAAAACCTTTTGACATTAAAATAATGAAAAGACTTTTGACATATGCTAAACCTTACTGGTTGTACATTTTTATAGCAGCTGTAAGTATACTTTTAGTAACAGCATCAAACCTTCTACGACCATACCTCGTCCAAAAAGCTATTGATAACTATATAAATAACCCTAACATTCCTAAAGCAGAAGCAATAAATGGCGTTACCCATATAGGAATTTTGTATCTAATAATCATAACTGTAGCCTTTATCATAAATTATGGACAGATTTATTTGATTCAGTACACAGGACAAAAAATAATCTTTAACTTAAGGCAACAAATATTTGAACATCTACAGAGTTTATCATTATCATTTTTTGATAAAAACCCTGTAGGAAGATTGGTGACCCGTGTTACAAACGACACCGACACTTTAAATGAAATGTACACAAGTGTCATAGCAAATCTTTTTAATGACATTTTTATAATATTTGGAATAATCATTGCTATGGTAAGTTATAATGTAAAACTTGCATTAATCAGCCTCTCAACTACTCCGTTAATTATTGTAGGAATGTACATATACAGAAAACTGGCTTCACAAGCCTATAGACTTGTAAGAGTTCGCCTTGCCAGAATAAATGCTTTTCTTTCAGAACACATAAGTGGAATGAAAATTGTACAACTTTTTGTAACAGAGCATAAAAAAAGCAAAGAATTTGAAAAAATAAATAAAGATTATTATGACGCTAACATGAGGCAGCTTACAATTTTTGCAATATTCCGTCCTTCTATGGATGTAATATATTCTTTAACTTTGGCTCTTTTAATCTGGTATGGTGGGAAAGACATAATATCTCACAAAATTGAATTTGGCGTACTTTACGCTTTTGTAAATTATCTGCAACAACTGTTTCAGCCAATTTTTGACATATCAGAAAAATATGACATACTTCAATCGGCAATGGCTTCAGCAGAAAGAATTTTTATACTTTTAGATACAAAAGAACAAATAAAGGACCCTAAAGAACCTATTCCTTTAGAAGACATCCAAGGAAAAATAGAATTTAAAAATGTTTGGTTTTCTTACAACGGAAAAGACTGGGTATTAAAAGATGTAAGTTTTGTGGTCAATCCTGGCGAGACAGTAGCTTTTGTAGGGGCAACTGGCGCAGGAAAAAGCTCTATAATAAGCCTTTTAAGTCGATTTTATGACATACAAAAAGGAGAAATTTTAATTGACGGAATTGACATAAGAAAAGTAAGGCAACAAGATTTGAGAAAACATATAGGTGTTGTATTACAAGATGTCTTTCTTTTTACGGGAGATATTAAATCAAACATAAGACTAAACAACAAAAACATAACAGACAACGACATTTACATGGTAGCAAAATATGTAAATGCTCATCACTTTATAAAAAAACTTCCAGAAAGCTATGAGTCAAAAGTAACCGAAAGAGGCTCTACTTTGTCAGCCGGTCAGAGACAGCTTTTAGCCTTTGCAAGAGCTTTGGCCTTTAACCCAAAAATATTGGTATTAGATGAGGCAACGGCAAATATCGACACAGAGACAGAAATGCTTATACAGGACGCTTTAAAAAAGCTTACAAAAGGTCGTACTACCATTGCAATAGCCCATAGATTATCAACGATACAGCACGCAGATAAAATAATTGTACTTCACAAAGGACGTATCAGAGAAATGGGCACTCACAACGAACTTTTGCAGAAAAAAGGCTTATACTACAATTTATATATGCTGCAGTACAAAGACCAATTAATAGAAGGAAAAGCTAACTAGCATACTAAAATTTAAGATGGACATACTATTTTTGAGGTGATAGTATGAGAAAATACTCTAAAATAGTATGTGCCATCTTTATTTTCTTGCTTTTATTCAACTTGTCAGGTTGTAAAAACAAACAACAAAATAGACCTCAAAAAAAGCCCCAAACAAGTCAAAAAACAGAAGTACCAAAAGAACTATCTAAAATAGAAAAAGATATAGAAAAAATAATAAAAGAAGCACAGAAAATAAAGGAAAAACCGCAAAGTGATCAGGAAAAACAAAGTGATAAAGAAGAAAAAGACAAAAAAGATAAAAAGGAGGAGGATAAAAAAACACCAAAGAAAACTCCTGAAGATAAATCTTGGGAAGAAATTAACAAAGCAATAAAAGATATTCATACAGATTGGAACTCATTAGCTCCTTTAGTTACTAAAGAAGGAGCAAAATTAAATCTAATAAACAGTATGAGTGCCGCTATAAATGACCTTACTATTATGGCAAATAAAAAATCAAAAATTGATGTTTTAATATATGCAAATAATGTGTATAAATATATTCCTGATCTAGAAGACCTTTTTCAAACAGAGGCGCCTACTGACATAAAAAGATTAAAATTTTACGCTCAAGATATCGCTTTTAAAAGTGAAGTGCAAAAATGGGAAGAAATTTCAAAAGATTTGATAGATATAAATTCTGTGTGGCAAACTTTAAAGCCAAAACTTCCTAAAGAAGCAAAAAATTCAGCTGACAAATTTGAGGCAGGAGTTACTGAGTTACAAAAAGCGATAAAATCTCAAAATAAAGTTTTAACTAAAATAAAGGCAGAAGTACTTCTACAAGATATAAAATCTCTTGAAAAAACTGCAAAGCCTAAAAAGTAAAAAATTACTTTTTAGGCTTTTTGTTCATCTGTAATCCTTATTTTATTGACTTCATATAATAATAATGATATATTTTAAATTAAATAAACCTGCTTTAATGCAATGTATAATTGAAATATTGTCATAATTTTAGAACTTTAGAGGAGGATAATAATGGGAGTTAATGTGGCAATTGTAGGAGCTACCGGAATGGTAGGTAGGACTTTTCTTAAAGTAATGGAAGATAGAAATTTCCCAGTTGACAAACTTTATTTATTTGCTTCTTCAAAATCTGCGGGTCAAAAAATCACATTTAGAGGTAATGAATACATTGTAGAAGAACTTACTGAAGAAAGTTTTAAAAGAGACATTCAAATCGCTCTTTTTTCCGCTGGTGCAACTATAAGCAAACAATTCGCTCCAATAGCTGCTTCTCATGGCGTAGTCGTAATTGACAATTCCAGCGCTTGGAGAATGGATGAAAATGTACCTTTGGTTGTCCCTGAAGTAAATCCTCAAGACATTTCATGGCATAAAGGAATAATAGCAAATCCCAATTGCTCTACCATTCAAATGGTAGTTCCTTTAAAGCCTCTTCACGACAAATATAAAATAAAAAGAATAGTGGTATCCACCTATCAAGCAGTGTCTGGAGCAGGTAAAAAAGGTGTAGATGACCTTGAAAGAAGTTTAAGAGGAGAACCATGCCAAGTATTCCCTCATCCTATTGCAAACAACTGTATTCCTCACATTGATTCTTTCGCACCAAATGGATATACAAAGGAAGAATTAAAAATGATAAACGAAACCAAGAAAATCATGGGAGATAGTTCAATAAAGGTATCTCCTACAACAGTAAGAGTACCTGTTGCAAACTCTCACAGTGAATCTGTCAATGTAGAATTTGCAAGGCCTTATGAAATGGAAGAATTAATAGAGGTCTTAAAACATGCTCCAGGAGTTGTTGTACAAGACGATCCTCAAAATAATATTTATCCTCTTGCAACTTATGCCACAGGAAAAGATGAAGTTTTTGTAGGCAGAATAAGAAGAGATGAAACAGTCTACAGCGGTGTGAACATGTGGATTGTAGCTGACAACATAAGAAAAGGGGCAGCTACGAACGCCGTTCAAATAGCGGAACTTTTAATTAAAAATATGTGAAAGGAGAATAATTATGCCTGTTTTTAAAGGATCGGGTGTTGCTATTGTTACCCCATTTAATGAAGAGGGCGTAAATTTTGAAAAACTTGGCGAGCTTATTGAATGGCATATCAAAGAAGGAACTGATGCTATCATCATATGTGGTACCACTGGTGAAGCCTCTACAATGACACAAGAAGAACAACAGCAAGCAATTAAATTTACAGTCGAAAAAGTGGCTGGAAGAATACCAGTAATTGCAGGAACCGGTTCTAACAACACAGCCCATGCTGTTGAAATGAGTGAATATGCTCAATCTGCAGGTGCTGATGCTCTTTTAGTTATAACACCCTATTACAACAAAACAACACAAAAGGGATTAGTGGCTCATTTTACTGAAATAGCAAGACACGTAGACATACCTATTATTATTTATAATGTCCCCAGCAGGACATCTCTCAATATGTTGCCAGAAACTTATCTCGAATTGAGCAAACACGTAGATAATGTAGTAGGTGTAAAAGAAGCCAGTGGTGACATCGTACAGGTAGCCGAAATTGCCCGCATCATGGGTAAATCCTTTGAAATATACTCAGGAAATGACGACCAAGTAATACCAATAATGTCTTTAGGTGGCCTTGGGGTAATATCCGTCACGGCAAATATAATCCCGGCAAAAATACATGAAATGACAACCGCTTATTTAAATGGAGATATTGAAAAGGCAAGAGACATGCAGTTAGAACTTAATCCTCTAAATAAAGCCCTCTTTATAGAAACAAACCCTATTCCTGTAAAAACTGCTATGAACTTAATGGGATTCAACGTAGGACCCCTACGCCTCCCACTTGTTGAAATGAGCGATAAAAACTTAGAATATCTGAAATCTGTTCTTTCAAAATACGGTTTATTGAAGGAGGCAAATTAATGATTAGAATAATAATTCACGGCTGTAACGGAAAAATGGGAAAAGTCGTAGCAAAGTTAGCAGCAGAAAGTCCCGATTTTAAAATAGTGGCAGGAGTAGATAAAAACATCTCTCCTCTTGACTTTCCTGTTTACAGCGATTTAAAAGATGTAAAAGAAGAAGCGGATGTAGTAATTGACTTTTCATACCATGAAGCTGTACCTGATATGGTTAAAGCCGCCTTACAAAAGAAACTTCCTGTAGTCATTGCCACAACAGGACTCAGTGAAGAAGAATTAAATGTCATAAAAGATGCATCAAAAGAAATACCAATTTTCAAATCTGCAAATATGTCCCTTGGAGTAAATATACTTATAAACCTTGTAAAAGAAGCTGCAAAAATATTGCAACAAGATTTTGATATTGAAATAATAGAAAAACATCATAACATGAAAAAAGACGCTCCAAGTGGTACTGCGTTAATGATTGCAGATAGCATAAACCAAGTACTAAATGACAAAAAGGAATACGTGTATGGACGCCATACTAAAACTGAACAGAGAAAACCGAATGAATTAGGGATACATGCAGTAAGGGGCGGCACAATTGTGGGTGAACACCAAGTAATTTTTGCTGGTCACGATGAAGTAATCACCATAAGTCACTCTGCCCAATCCCGTGAAATTTTTGGCTATGGCGCCCTACAAGCTGCAAAATTCATAATAAATCAAAAACCTGGCTTATATACAATGGAAGACCTTGTGAAGAAAGGATGATAATTTTGAGCACAAATGATAACTTGACAAACCCTTATGAAATTGCAAGATACATTAAAGAGGCAAAAAAGTCAACGCCCGTTAGAGCTTACATACAAGGGAATATAGAGATTGAAGAAACCGAAGAATTAGAAGTATATGGCTGTGACAACTTTAAAATCGTCTTTGGGGAATTGGAAGTCGTTGAAAAATTGCTTGAAATAAACAAAGATAAAATAAAACATTATCGCTTAGAGTATGATCGCAGAAACTCTGCAATTCCTTTACTGGATATTAAGCATCTTGACGCGAGAATAGAACCCGGTGCAATAATTAGAGATAAAGTCAAAATAGGCAAAAACGCTGTGATAATGATGGGGGCAGTGATAAATATAGGTGCAGAAATTGGTGAAAATTCTATGATAGACATGAACGCAGTAATAGGCGCCAGAGGAATTATAGGCAAAAACGTCCATGTAGGAGCTGGAGCTGTTATAGCCGGGGTATTAGAACCCCCCAGCAGTGTACCAGTTGTGCTTGAAGATAACGTACTTGTCGGGGCAAACGCAGTTATATTAGAAGGAGTAAGAGTAGGTCATGGAGCTGTTGTAGCAGCAGGATCAGTTGTGACAGAAGATGTACCACCTAACACAGTAGTTGCAGGAGTTCCAGCAAAGATTGTAAAAATAGTAGATGACAAAACCCGTGAAAAAACAAAACTCATGGAAGACTTAAGAGGTTAAATAAAACACCCGATTTTTCGGGTGTTTTAGTATTCTATTCCGTATCTCGCTGGTATTCCTTTTTCAAAAGGATGCTTAATCGCTTTCATCTCTGTAACCAAATCCGCTTTTTCAATTATCTCCTGAGGAGCACTCCTTCCTGTCAAAACCAATTCCATCTCCGTCGGTTTCATATCTATTAACTTTAACACATCTTCCACTGTGTACATTTTACTATGTATTGCCGCCATTATCTCATCTAAAATTAAAATATCGCACTTTTTGTTTTGAAGGACATCTACAACAAATTCATAGGCTTTTTTCATATCCTCAGCAAGAATCTTCTTTTCCTCTTCATTTAAACTCCAAAAAAACTTTTCTGTTGATTGAAACCTAAAAACCTTGAAATTTTCAATATTCTTAAGTGTATGCAACTCCCCTGTATCCGTGCCTTTCAGAAATTGTACCATATAAACTTTAAAGCCTCTTCCCACCGCTCTTATGCCAAGTCCAATAGAAGCCGTCGTCTTTCCTTTGCCATCTCCAGTATAAACTTGTATAAGTCCTCTCTCCAAAACTCATTCCCCCTTGTGTCCTCTGTTATTTCCATTCTAACTCTTTTGTAATTCTTTTTCAACCACTTCCATCCTCGTAATAGAAACCTCATAAGCGACCTTTGTAACCACTTCATCGCCCAGTTTTTTTTGGTATTCCCTACTCTGCACTCTTCCCCATAAACGTATACGATCTCCTATTTCTAACTTTTCAGAAAACCTTGCATTTCTTCCCCACGCTATGACAGGTATGTAATCAGATTTGTTATAAGGCCTATTTACCGCAATTAATAAATCAGTTATCTCTCTCCCAAAGGGAGTAGTTCTATAAACTGGTTTTTTACAAATAAAGCCATCCAAAAAAATTTCATTCGGATTTTTTACTACTTCATCTTCCGACAATACCCTTATGTCTCGAGTAAATATGGTCAAAATCAACTTATTTTTCCCTTCTTCTGGAGATTTTCTATTGTATGACCTCAATTGCCCTTCAATCTTTACCCTGGTACCTACCTGTAAATTCATACCTTCAAATAAACGGTTAGAAATAGTAACAGGAAGATAATCTTTCGTTTCACTCAATCTTGGAACTTCCAAAATAAAATTAAAAAATTCTTCTCCATATAGTTCATGACTGTACTCTAAATCAGTAAAAATTTTCCCTACCACTACAACTACATTGTTCTCCAAAAAGTTGCCTGCCATGTGTTCACTCTCCCCTTCCCCTTATGTGTCCTTCTAAAAATATATATTAAAATTAGAAAGCATTTATGACAGGTGGCAAAAGTAATCGTTAAAATTATCTTTAAAAAATTTATCACCGCCCACTATTCTCAAAGGTTTTAACCACATTTTGTATATCTTTAATTTCATACCCTAAAATTAATAATACAGTTATTACAAATAATGAGTTATATATATTATACTGTCCAGGAACTTTTATTTCAACAGGTATTTCCAATGGCTCTATCAATCTGCCTTTTAAATTAAAAAAAGACCTTTGTACGCAATAATTGAATCCATAGCCTCCATCTTCGTATAATATAGAAGAAGCAGTTATAGAAGATTTAGGATTCAACCCGCAAGTTATAAGAGTAGAATTTATTCCCCGTGCAAAAAGTTTATTTGATTTTTCATCATCAGCGTTTATTATTATTACACTACTGGGGAAAGTATAGATATAATTTTTTAATTTTTGAAAATATTCATCGTTGGAAATGTTAGAAACAATTAATATGTCCACTCTTTTATTTTGGTCTTCCAATTCTTCTACTACCACTTCATTTGTATTTACACAATGAGAAATGAATTTTAAAATCGCAGTTTTCCCTGTGCTCCCGCCAATTAATATATGTATCATATAACCAGCTCCCATTTTTGAGTACTATTTTTATTCTTTTCCTAAACTTAAATTTTATAATGCCAATTATATGAAATATAGGAAGGCATGATGCCTTCCTATATTCCGAACCAGTGGTGTCCTATCACATTTGTAATTGTCCTTGTCCATATCCACCAAGAAGTTGAAGTAGCTGGATTGAAAAAGTATAGTGCTCCTCCTGTTGGGTCCCATCCAGCTAAAGCTGCATCTGCTGCTTTAAAAGCTGTAAGGTCAGGTTCATGATTGAAAAATTCACCATTCGTTACAGGTTCAAAAGCATCTGGCTGATATATAACTCCTGCTACAGTATTTGGGAAAATACCGCTTTTTACTCTATTCAAAATTACCGCCCCTACAGCGACCTGACCCTCAAAGCTTTCTCCACGAGCTTCAGCATAAATCATTTTTGCGATTAAATATCTGTCAACAAGATAATTGTAATAATCACTATTTTCATTTACTGGCACAACCAATTTTTCACCAGGATATATCAAATCGCTCCATTTCCCATTTGCCTGTTTTATGCTATTTACATCACTACCATACCATTTCGCTATTAAATACAAAGATTCACCTTTAGAAACAACGTGGATTTTGTCGTAAGCGTATGCCGAAGTAATTCCTCCAAATATCATTATAAAAATTATTAAATATACTACAGCAATTTTCAAAATTTTATTCTTCATCATAAGTTTCCTCCTTTCTATTCCGTTAACCGCAATAGCAGGAGTTAATTCGATTACAATTATAAACTCTTCTATCAATATTGTCATCCTTCGTATTTCCTGATAATCCTCCATTTATTAAAAATATCTCTAGAATGATATATTATAGTGATATATTCTTAGATATACTAATCTATGGAAGATTCCCATTTTTTCTAAAATTATCCTCCAAAATGCTTTCTAAAAAGTTATTAATACAATCGATTATTCCCTTTTCAAATAATATTCCCTCAATTCCCTTTTCTTTTAATTCATGATATTTCATAGCGATAAATTCATAAAAATCATATCTATCTATTTTCTTTTCTTTTTCAGGAGAAATGATTAAAAATTTATCAAAAGTTGCTCTATCATTCCGCCCTACTTTCAAATAAGCCTGGGGTAACAAAGTAAGATCAACTTTTAAAAAATTCCTCTTTGTTCCGTAATTAATTAAAAAAGCTTTAGAGCAAATTAATTGAAGGAGGGATTTCAATTCCCCAATATTTCCTTCATATTGCAAAGACAAAAGCAAAGAAATTACTTCTGGATGTACAACAATATTTAAGTTGAGCCGTTTGGCTTCTTCTCTAAAAAGGTAAACAATTATCTCAATTTTCTCGTTTAGAGGCCTTTCCTCAAAAGATGGCAATTGAATGATAACTGGTATTCGTCTCATAAAAGTCTTTAAAAGAAATGAATCAGGTCTCTCTGTAGTAGCTGCTACAATCATTAAGTTAGCATTTCTTTCCACAGTATCCCCCAATTTTCGATATACTCCCTTGTCCATAAGGTAAAATAACATCTCTTGACCTTCAGGAGGTAATCTGTGAACCTCGTCAAGGAATAATATCCCTTTATCAGCTTTCTCTACTAAACCTATCTTATCTACATCAGCTCCAGTATAGGCTCCTTTAACATGTCCAAACAAATAAGACATAAGAAGTTGAGGATTGTTATAGTAATCCGCACAGTTTAACACTTCAAGAGGTCCTACCCTACCATTTTGAAGACTAAATTTGTGCATCATCTCTGCGAAAAAAGATTTACCAGAGCCCGGCGGTCCTATGATAAGAGTATGAAGTCCATAAGTATTTCGGTAATATGTCAAGAGGGTGATAAAAAAATTCAAAAAAAAATTTAATAAAATAACCTAAAAAAGGGCATAGCAAAGCTAACCATCACGCAATAAGCTAATGGAAAATAATGTAAAATATGGTTATGGGGTAATATGTTAACTTATACAATCATCTCCTTTCATTATTGGGGATTTATAAAGTTTTTCTTCGCGCAGCAGAGCGAAGACTAACCTTACAGTTTTACGTGCAGTCAATACAAGAGCACGTTTATGCTTGTGAGTTTTGCTTTCTTTAAATTTGCGGGCATAGTATTGTGAGAACTCAGGTAAATACTTCCTGAGCTGGTCAGCTGCTTGAATAAAATAATATCTGAGATACTCATTACCAGTACGCTTGAGATATGTGTCCTCCGCTTTAAAATCAGCAGACTGGTACTCTGACCAATAAAGGCCGGAAAACTTTGCAAGGGCATTATCATTATCAAACCTTGAAATTCCGCCTATCTCAGATATTAAGCCGGCTGCGATGGTTGGGCCAATACCTTTTACTGATGTAAGACAAAGGAATTCATTGTTAAATCCTTTGACCTCATTAATAATGGCTTTTTCTACAGCTTTCTTCTGCTTTTCAAGGGACTGTAGATTATCAAAGCAAGACTTGATAACAAAGTTTAAAGAATCATCTACAGTAGCATTAATTCTATAAGACTTGCGAACAGCCTCTTGAAGCAATTTAGCTGTAGCTTCTGGATCATCAAAGCGATCTTTACTCTTATCAACCAAAAAGCCGGCAAGTTCATCAAGCGGTCGAGCCGCAATATCATCAAGGGTGAAAAACTCATTAAATATTTCAGTAGCAGTTGCTCCAAAATTATTACTAAAGACTTTATTTTGGCACAAACCGCTAAACTTAAGGAACAAATTGCTGAGTAAATAATTTTTTTCTCTAACAATACTATTAACAATGTGAAAGCGATGACGAGTAAGCCTCTGGAGAGCAAGATATCTAAAATCTACAGAACAAGATTTAGGGAGTCTACCGAATCTCAGTTTTTCAGCAATAGCAAAGGCATCAATCCAGTCATTTTTAGGCAAATTACCGAGAGACTTTTTAAAAGCATTAATAATATTAGCATTAAAAGTAGTAATAGAAGGTTGATAAGGCTTAAGAGCAGAATGATCAGCCAAATAATACTGGAGGTGCCAGCCATAGACTGAGGTAGATTCCAAACCAATAAAGACCTTTTGAATATTGTATTTATTACAACACTCCAAGATACGTGATACTATAACATCACAACCATGAGGGTTATTTTCTACAGAAAAACGGGAGGAAGCATCATTACCCTCCTGGTCGAGAATATGAACCTTGACATCATTCAGGCTTACATCCATACCAACAAAAAGCTTATTCAAGATTGTTACACCTCCTTTCAAAAGTGATAAAGTAAGTAAAAGTTAATTTGAGATAACCCTAGCAACCAGATTATGTAGCAACCTCGCAATTAGCTCTTAATATATAAGCCTGAATCCTCTGCTGCCAGGGGCTTATATATGACAAAGCAGATTTCGCGTAAGAAAAGGCAAATCTGGTGTAGGGACCACACTTAAAAGAGCGGTCAAGCCGCATGGAGGACGAAAGCCTGTCCCACATTAACTTTACAGTATAATAATGCTACAAGTTATCTCAAAAGTAAATAATAAGGCCGAAAAAAGATGAGACGGCCGCGCCATGAATCCTGCATATTGCGCAATATTACGGATTCATGGCAATAGATAAGATTTTAGACAAGATGAGAATATTAAAGATTTCCAGTTATAAATGCACTTTATTAAATTTTTAAGAAGTGAGACAAATTTATTGTCTTTAAAATTAATTATACGAGGAGGATACAATACAGCCGCTTTGGCCTGTTCTATTTGCCCTTTGAGGCTGCCATCATGTCCTATTATATTTTCAAAAGCACATTCTTTTTCTTTTCCCAAATCTAAAAAATCAATTAAATCTTTTAGAAGTATCTCTTCCTTAACCTTATTCCCTAAAAAATGAGCTAATCTATTTTTTTCAATATAATACACAGGTTTTGAAATAATTTTAACTATTTTCCCTTCTCTTACAAGATGATTTAAAATAAAAGACACATTGGGTCGAGCTATTTTTAGCAATTGCGCTATTTCTTCTGTAGTGACCCCACCTTTTCTATTTATCAAAAAATCCTGAAGATTAAATTCCTTACTCTTTTCTATAATGAAATTGTAAATTTTTTCTTTATTAGTCATATAAAACATCACTTCCTCAATTAATAAACCTCCTGTCAAAAGGCAGGAGATTATATATAAATGTTGGCAGCCCGGCTATCATAGCAAAACTATCGCTTTAGACCCGTGGCTTTGCGTCCCCGCCTTTCGACGAGTTTGCCTTTTTCAACAAAAATTTATTTAATTTTCCTATATTACTATTTCGACATAAATATGAATTTTCCTTCTATTTTTAAAAAAGATTTTTTCTACATAATTCGTTAAATTTATACTAATTTCTAAATGTATGTGTTTTATGCATTATTTTGTGTATCAAAAATGTGTATAAAAAATTATACACATTAAAAACTTTTATTAATTTTGTCTATATACAGTAAATTGGCATAAAAATTGCTTGAGTTTTATTATAGAAAATAAATCTTACAGAAAGGAGATGATGAATAGAAGAAAGAAACAGTTTCACTTAGCGACTAGAAGGGCTGACTTAAATTTTAAAAAATATTAAATTTTTAAGGAGGTAAGAAAAAATGAAGAGCCGACAAACATTAAAAGCTTTACTGGCCTTTGTGTTAATTGTAGCTTTAATGTCGCTAAGTGGAGTATTAGTCCAAGCCCAGCCCAACCTAACAAACTTTCCTATTAACTCATCAACAAAAAATTACTTGCCTCAAATTCAAAAAGTTTTGATGCAAGACTCTAATAAAAATAAACTTTTTGACAACTTAGAAGCAAAAATTGCTGGTAAGCCAGACAGTGAAAAATTTCCAGTTATAATAATTTTCAACAAAAACATAGCTGATAACGAACTATTAAATATTTCTAAATCCATTGGAAAGTTTAATATAAAGCATAAATACAAAATTATTCCAGGAATTGCTGCTACCTTAACTAAAGGACAAATAAACGCTTTGTCAAAATTGGATATAGTAAAGCAAATTGAGTATGACGAGCCTGTATATGCCACATTAGACACTGCAACAAAATGGTTTGGGGTTACAAAAGCGAGAAGTGTTTTGGTGTAACTGGTGATAGAGACGGTAATGCTTCTTCTTATTCCAAGAATGATATAGTAATAGCAGTTATTGATACCGGTATTGATGGCTCCCATGTTGACCTCGCTGGTGGCAAAGTAATAGGATGGCAAGATTTTGTAAACGGCAAATCTACCCCCTACGATGATAATGGACACGGAACTCATGTAGCAAGTATTGCGGCAGGTACTGGGACAGGGAACAACCTTTATAAAGGTGTTGCTCCTGGTGCTGCTTTAGTAGGGATAAAAGTATTAGATTCAAACGGAAGCGGAACTATGAGCACTGTAACCGCAGGAATTGACTGGGCTGTTCAAAACAAAGACATATACGGAATCAAAGTTATAAATTTAAGCCTCGGAACTTCCACAAGTTCTGATGGAACTGACTCTACCTCACTGGCAGTAAACGGAGCCGTAGATAGCGGAATTGTAGTAGTAGTTGCAGCTGGAAATTCAGGTCCTGCGAGATACACCATAGGATCACCTGGTGCAGCAGAAAAAGCCATAACCGTTGCAGCAATGGCGGATGTAGGGGAACTTGGCTTTAACCTTGCAAGCTTCTCCAGCCGTGGTCCCACAGCTGACGGAAGGATAAAACCTGACATTGCAGCACCCGGATATAATATAACTGCCGCAAAAGCAAATTCTATAAATGGTTATGTGACATACAGTGGTACAAGCATGGCTACACCTTTTGTAGCAGGTACAGTAGCCCTTATGCTCAGTGCAAATATAAACCTTGCACCACTTGATGCAAAAAATATAATAATGACTACTGCAAAAAGTTGGGGTCCTCCAAGCAAAAACATTGACTATGGTGTAGGAAGATTGGATGCATATGAAGCAATTAAAACAGCTGGAAATTTCACAGGAACTAATATATCTGTGCCAAACCACTATTATGCTAAAGAGTCACTTCCTGGGTCTCGTTACAGTGACATTTGGACATTTAATGTGACAGACACATCATATCCTATTGCAATAACTTTCATAATACCTGATTGGGCAAACTATAACCCTGATTTCGATATATACCTCTATGACCCAACTGGTACTCTTGTCAAAAGTTCAACTGGAACACAAAGGCAGGAGACAATAACATACATTCCAACACAAACGGGAACCTATTATATCAAAGTATATTCCTTCCGAGGCAGTGGAAATTATTACTTTGATTTAAGTGTAGGAGGCGGGTCACTCACCCTTTCAAGTAACGACATATAAAAAAATTAAAGAAGTATGGTGCCAATGGCTCCATACTTCTTTAATTTTTGAGACTTTCTACTTTATTTTCTCCTTTTTTAAGTAAAATTTTTTTGTCAAAGTAGTAGATTTCTATAGGCTCTCCTTCTAATAATGCAAACACAACATTTTCTTTGGTTAATTTGACATTTATTTTTCTCCCTTTGTATCTCACATTAAAAGAGAGCAAATTCCATTCTTTTGGCAATCTCGGCTCAAAATGCAGTTCATTTGTATAAACCCTCATTCCACCAAAACCATTCACAACTGCGCTCCATGTCCCTGCCATAGAAGCAGCGTGAATTCCGTCCTTAACATTGTCATTGTAGTCATCCAAATCCATTCTTGCAGTCATCATAAAGTATTTATAAGCCTTGTCAGTATATCCTATTTCATTGGCTAGTATGCTAAATATAGCTGGCGACAAGGAGGAGTCGTGAGTGGTAATAGGTTCATAATAATCGTAATTCTTTTTAAGTTCATCTTTAGTAAATTTTTCTCTCTGTAAAAACATCAAAAGCAACACATCAGGCTGTTTGCATATTTGATATCTGTAAATATTTAGGTAATGCCAGTGCAATAAAAGTGGAAATTGGTCCTCAGGTATTTCATCCACTGTTATCCTTTCTTTATACAAAAAACTGTCATCCTGTGGTATAATATCAAGTTCTTTTGAATAAGGAAGGTACATATTGTCAGCAGCTTTTTTCCACGCAACAATTTCTTCATCCTTTAGATTTAGTTTAGAAGCGACTTTTTGATATTTTTGAGGCACTTCTTTTTTCATTTTGTTTGCAATGTCATAGGCATATTCCAAATTCATTTTCGCCATATAATTGGTATAAGCGTTATTGTCAACTAATGCCGTATACTCATCCGGACCAGTGACACAGTTTATGCAGAATTTATTGCCCTTAAGAGGAATATACGCTCCTAAATCTTCCCAAAATCTTGCAGTTTCAAATAATATTTCACAACCGTAGTCATAAAGAAAATCCACGTCATTCGTCGCTTCTACATATCTTTTCAAAGCATAAACTATATCAGCATTTATGTGATACTGTGCCGTACCAGCTGGAAAGTAAGCAGAACATTCAGGACCATCTATCGTTCTCCAAGGATACAAAGCTCCTTTGTGACCTAATTCCTTTGCCCTGGATCTTGCTGCATCCAAAAGATTATACCTGTACATTACCAAAGCTTTTGCAATTTCAGGCTTTGTATAAAGAAAGAAAGGCATTATATAGATATCAGAATCCCAAAAATAATGGCCTTCATAACCTTCTCCAGTCAGCCCTTTTGCTGCAATATTTGTCTTTCCATCTCTTCCGACAGATTGAAGTAGATGAAATTCATTAAAGCGTATGCCTTGCTGCAGAGCTTTATCTCCTTCTATGATTACATCAGCATCTTTCCAAAAAGAATTCAAAAATTCTTCCTGCTCTTTTTCTATCGTTTCAAAGCCGTCATTTTTGGCTTTTTCTATTTCTTCTAAAGCAAGAGCAACCAATTTATTTTCATCAAAATCCTTTGAAGTGTAATAGGAAATAAATTTATTCAAAGTGTATGAGGTGCCTTTTTCAGCCTCTAGATCTACAATTACTTTTACTCCATCTTCTTCTAAACTATTTGAGACTTCATATTTGCTATCTGCCACTAATACATTGTCTATCGCGCAAGCATAGGAGAAATTGCTCTTTTGTGTCTTTTGAACAATCCACCCTTTTAAACCCTCTACACTTTTATCTATAGTCTTTAAAACCTTTCCTTTTAAATTTGACCCTACTCTTACATCTTCACTATCATTTATATTTGAAACATTTCCGTCAATAGCGGAAACAAATCTAATTTTTCCGGTAAAATTTACAGGTTGCATAGTAAAAGAAATCGCCGCTAAATGTTGTCTATTTAATGATACAATTCTCTTTATTTTTACCTCTAAAATTTTTCCTGTAGGGGATTCCCATTTTACTTTTCTTTCTACAAAACCTTTCTTCATGTCAAGTACTCTCTCATAAAAGAGGATTTTCCCTTGTAACAAATCAAACTCTTCCCCATCTACATATAATTTTATTATTTTGCTATCAGCAACATTTAGCATCGTCTGCCCTATTTTTGCAAAACCATATCCCCCTTCAGGGTAAACTATATCGTGTATTTCATAAAACCCATTGATATACGTCCCATTAAAAGAAGTATTTTTAGGCCCTGAATATCTTTCCTCAAAAGTTCCTCTCATTCCAATATATCCATTTGCTAAAGTAAAAATAGTTTCATTTCTATAGTTAGTATCTATACTAAACTGCGTCTCTCTTATAACCCAATCTTCAAAAGGGTAAATTGGTTTCTTCGTTTTGTTGGCCATATCCATCCTCCACTCTTACTTTATTCAAAATTTTAGTCGGAAACAAAGTCGTTTCCGACTAAAACAATTTAAAACATTTACTTGCTTTCTGCAGCTTTCTTAGCTTCTTCTATCATGTTGTGATATTTGTCAAGAGTTGTCTTGATATCTTTGCCTTCAAATATTATTTCTCTCAATGCTCCATTTATAGCTTTGTCCACATCAGCCCAGTATACAAGGTTTGGCCTTGGTTCTGCATGTTTTAACGCTTCATTTATAGCTTCAAAATATGGTTTTTGCCACTCTGCAACCTTCCCATAAGCGTCACTTCTCATGGATGGCCATCCTAATTTAGTGACAAGTTTCTCTTGAACTTCTTTACTCATAAGGTATTCCATAAACTTTATAGCCATCTCTTTATTAGGTGCACCAGTTGGTATTCCTATAACTTCTCCTCCCAAAACGTGGGACTCTTTAACCGGACCTGTCCATCCGTGATATGCCAAAATGTTCTTTTTTCCATACTGCTCTACAAGAACGTTTGCAGTGTACGGCCAATTTTGAACCAAATATACGCTCTCTTTTGCAAGATATTCTACAGGTGTATTCCAGTCAGCTTTCTTTGAGTCAGGAGAGAGATATGGCTGTATTTCTTTCAAGAAAGTAAATGCTTTTATTGAACCCTCATCATTCAATACTGTTGGGTCACCACCAGCAGACCTTATAAGGTCAAACATGTGGACTGTGCTGTCAGGCCCTAAATTTTCTTTAATTATGACTCTACCTATGCCCTCTTTTTCTTTAAAAGTCTTTGCAACCTGTAAAAGCTCATCCCAATTTGTAGGTAGTTTTAAACCGTATTCGTTGAATTTATCTTCGTTGTAGAAAGCTATTTCTACATTTGGTCTATACGGCATAAAGTACAACTTTCCATCAAACTCTCCTACTGGCACAAGACTTGGTATTACTTCCTTTGGTATCATGTCTCTATACTGAGACAAATCTTCCACAAGCCCTTTTGCAACAAGTGGAGCAAGTTGCATGTTATCTTGTGTGATAATGTCTATATCCATCGCATTTGCTTTGTGCATAGCATCTAATTTTTTAATAAGGTCTCCTGCTTCGATTTGAAGAGGTTCAATTTTTACACCATACTTTTGCTCAAATGGTGGGAAAATATCTTCTTTCATCACTTTCCATTCTGCTTCTCCAAGTCCCATTGAAACTTTCAAAACTTTTTTCCTCGCTTCTGATTGGGTCTTGCTGCCACAGCCTGCAATAACAGTACCTAGAAGCGAGATAATGATTAAAACTGCTATTAACTTAGTGTAAAACTTCTTCATAGCTTAATAAAACCTCCTTAAAATTTAATTTTTATATATACAGTATCCGAAAAACTCGGATACGTATATACTAACCTTTTACAGCCCCTGCAAGATATCCACTTTTCATGTATTTTTGCAAGAAGAATGTCACAAGCATTACTGGAATAGTGAGTACTGCCGCATATGTGGCAGAATCAAAAATTCCTCCTCTTTGGACGTAATAGTAGGTTTGAAGAGGTAAAGTCCTATCTGAAATAGTCAAGTAAAGAGCATAAGTAAATTCATTCCATGAATTTAGCCACACAAATATAGCAGTAACAGCTATACCAGGAAGTGCAATCGGCATTATAATCCTCATCAATGCCGTCAATTTACTTGTTCCATCTACCAGTGCAGCTTCCTCTAAGTCCTTTGGTATTGTCTCAAAAGTTCCAACCAATATCCATGCTGCAAAAGGTAAATTTACAATGAGGTGTGCCATAACTAATCCTAAATAAGTATCCATCAAATTTAATTTTATGAATTGTACCGCTATCGGAAGAGCAATACCTACATCAGGAAACATTCTTGTAAAAAACAGTGATAATACTACTGCATATTTTATTTTCGATGGCATCCTCGCTATAACATAAGCCGCTGGAGCAGCTATTATAATTGCAATGATAGTAGTCATTGTTGCCACTACAAAACTCTTTTTAAAAGGAGGCCATATATTCCCTGAAGTAAATACGTTTTTCCAATGGTCCAAAGTAAAACGAGTGATGAAAAAATCTGGATGAGGCTTCAATATATCACTTGGCACTGCAAAGGAAGTCATAAAAAGTATATATACTGGTATAACCATCAATATTGCCGCTATTATAGCTATTGGAATATAAGCTGTATTTGAAATCTTTTCGCTAATATCTATTTTTCTCATCATCTTTCCTCCTTAGTACCAGCTATTTTTAAGTAGCTCACTATAAATACTGCTATTATTAGGAGCAATATTGTAGATGCTGCCGCAGATGTATAGGCATTTGCATAATTATTATACTCATCATACGCAAAGGTAGAAATAACAGGAGTAGCACGGCCTGCAAGAACAAGTACAAGTTCAAATATTCTAAAAGCGTCTATCGCCCTTAAAATCAAGGCCATCGTTATAGAGGGCTTTAGAAGTGGCAATGTCACATACCTAAAAGTCTGCCATGTAGTTGCCCCATCAATGTTAGAAGCTTCATAAACTTCATCTGGTATACTTTCAAGACCAGCCAAAAGCAAAAGTATGACCATCGGAGTAACTTTCCACATATCCGCTACAGAAACCATAAGTAATGTCTTAAAACCACCACTTGCCCAATCTATAGGCATTTCAATAATGTGTAGTTTTTGCAAAAGCGCATTAAAATAACCATACAACCCAAAAATATAGGTCATCGCAACACCTGACACAAGAGTAGGTACTCCCATTGGCACCAACATCAAAGACCTCAAAAGGCCTTTTCCTCTAAAATTCCTTTTTAAAATAAGCGCAATGACGAGGCCTGCAGTCATTTCCAAAGTGAGGCTTATAAATGTAAGAGCTATGGTATTGAAAAAAGCATTTTTAAATTCTGTTTTTCCTATAATCTCTTTATAATTTGCCAATGTAAATGCTTTAGTATACTGGTCTTGAAAACTTAAAGTAATAGTTTGAATGATAGGGTATACAGTAAAACCCAAAATATATAATAGTAATGGTAAAACCATGGCAATTTCAAGTTTGTATTTCTTTACGAAGTTTACATAAGACATGCCATATTCTCCTTTCGTAAGCTTAAAATCTTCACTGCGCTTTTCATGCTTTAAAACTGTAAGCGCTTACAATTTAAAAAATAAAACAAAATTTAATCTTTTCGAGATATACAAGAATTTCTTACCACAATTTTGTGCTCTAAAATTGTCTGATACTCATCAATATTTTCCCCATTTAACATTTTTATAAGCATTCTAGCTGCAACAGCCCCTATTTCATACATAGGCTGTGATACAGTAGTGAGAGAAGGTCTTGTTGCTTCTGACAAGTCAATATTATCAAAGCCCATCACAGAAATATCTTCAGGACATGAAAGTCCACTATCAAACACTGCATTTATTACCCCCATTGCCATAATATCGCTTATTGCAAATATAGCAGTAGGCTTTATTTTTTCTTTTAACATCTCTTTTGCAGCATTATAAGCACTTTTATATTTAAAGTTTGCCTCCTTTATAAAACCCTCATAAATTGGCAAGCCATTATCAATAAGAGCTTGCTTATATCCCCTTAACCTATCCACACTATCTATGGTTTCCTTCATATCGCCTAAAGGACCATGAATAATTCCAATCCTCTTGTGGCCTAATGATATCAAATAATTCACTGCATCATAAGCCGCTTTAAAATTATCAATTCCTACATAAGGCACATCAAGCTTTGTTGTTCTTCCTGCAAGTACCACCTTTATATTGTCATTTTTAAAGACTTTATAATGCTCTTCAGAAAAATAGTCACAGTGAAATATTATTCCATCAACCCACCGATTTTTTAGCATTTCTATATATTGAAATTCTTTTTCTCTTTTATTGTCTGCATTGCACAAAGTAATATTGTATTTATAAATATTGCAGACATCTTCAATACCTCTTACTACTTCTGCATAGTAAGGGTTTGATATATCAGGCACAATTAGCCCTATAGTGTTTGTCTTCTTCATCGCCAGGCTTCTGGCTGGCATACTGGGTTTGTATCCCAGCTCTTCTGCCGCTTTTAAAACTTTTTGTCTGGCTTTTTCACTTACTAAAGGACTATTATTAAAAACTCTCGAAACAGTTGCAATAGAAACTCCTGCTAATTTTGCTACATCGTCTATTGTCGCCATTTTGACACCCTTTTCTCAATTTACTGTAACCGCTTACAGTTATATTATATTATGATTCTTTCAAAAATGCAAGAGTTTTTTATAAAAAATATTCCCCAAAACACAGGGGAATATTTCCACACTACAGCAATTCTAATATTTTATCCGCTTCACTTAAATCCTTTAAAATTAAGTCTGCTTCTTTCACCGTTTCAGGATTGCCCACTCCTACTGCAAACATTCCTGCTCTTTTTATTGCAGTGATGCCCGCAGCAGAATCTTCTATTCCAATACACTTTTCAGGAGAAATGCCAAGATGCTTCGCTGCGTTTAAAAATATCTCAGGGTCAGGTTTTCCATGCTTAATTTCATTTGCATCCACTATATAGTCAAATTTATCTTTTATTTTTAAATTTTCAACAACAGTAAAAGCATTTTTGCTAACAGAAGCAATTGCTGTTTTAATGCCTCTTTTTTTAAGCTCTTCAATGAATCTCTCCACTCCAGGCAATAAATCTTGAGGCGTAATTCTCTTTATCATCTCTTTATAATACTCATTCTTCTTATTTGCATAATATTCTTTTTCTTCTTGAGAATATTTTTTATCGCTTTTCTCTAAAATTATTTCTAAAGATTCTAAACGACTTACACCTTTTAGCCTCTCATTGATAACTTCATCAAAATATATTCCCAACTCATCAGCAAGCTTTTTCCATGCTAAATAGTGGTATCTTGCAGTATCTGTAATAACACCATCCAAATCAAAAATTACTCCACGATATCTTGCCATTTTATTCCTCCTCCGTTACGCTTATTTTAATCCCGTTGTAGATATTCCTTTTACAAAATATCTCTGGAATATTAAGAATATCAATATAGTAGGTAACGTCAAAAGTATAGCTCCTGCCATTACCTGGTTCCAAAATTGATAGTATTGGCCGTAAAAGGAATTAAGTCCTACCGGCAGTGTATACATATCATCACTAGACGTCAAGAGACTAGGCCACAAGAAACTATTCCAATTGCCAGTAAACATAAAAATGAATTGAGTTGCAAGAGCAGGTTTAGACAAAGGCAAAACTATTTTAAAGAAAATCCCAAATCGTGACAAGCCGTCAATTGTAGCTGCTTCTTCTAACTCTTTGGGAAGAGATAAGAAAAATTGCCTCATTAAAAATATTCCAAAATTGCTGGTCAAAAATGGAATTGTAAGACCCATGTAAGTGTTTACCCAGCCCAATTTGCTGAGGAGGATATAAGTTGGTACCATCACTACCTGTCCTGGTACCATCATGAGAGCAAGCACAACCATAAACAATAAATTTCTTCCAGGAAAATTTATTCTTGCAAGTGCATACCCTGCCATAGAATTAAACAGTATATTGCCAAGCGTTACTATAACTGCAACTATAGCACTATTTATAAACCATCTCAAAAAGGGAAATTTTGTGATTATCATTTTATAGTTATCTAAAGTCAAATGTTTTATATTTACAGCAAAAGTATTTAATTCACTTGTGGGTTTTAGAGATGTTATTATAGACCATATAAAAGGGCCAAGTGTAATTACTGCATATCCTACTACAACGGTATAAAATAAAAACCGCAACACCTTTTTCATCTATTGCCACCTCCTAATAGGTTTCTTCTTTGAAAAGCTTTCGCTGTATAAGAGTCAATATCAAGATTATTACAAATAATACAAAAGCCATAGCTGAAGCGTAACCCATGTTAAAATCTCTAAATCCTGTCCTATATATATCCAGCACGACTGTCATTGTAGCATCAAGAGGCCCACCAGTCCCTTGGGATACTACATAGGCTTGGTCAAAAACCTGAAAAGTACCAATTAATGACATTACTAGATTAAAAAACACTATTGGCCTCAACATTGGAAGGGTAATTTTGAAAAATCTTTGAAATTTATTAGCTCCATCTACTTCCGCAGCTTCGTACAATTCTGATGGTATATCCTGTAGCCCGGCAAGAAAAATTACCATGTAATTACCTACAGAAGACCATATCGCCATCATCATAATAGAAGGAAGTGCAAACCTTACATCATTAAACCAAGTAGGACCTTGTATGCCAAATTTAGCCAACAAAGCATTAACTAAACCATCTGCTTTAAATAGATACAAAAATATTACAGAAACTGCAACTGTGGAGGTAACAGTTGGTATATAATAGGCTACTCTAAAAAATGTTTTACCTTTAATATCCGAATTTACAATTAATGCCAGTATTAAAGCAATAACAAGCTGTGTTGGTACTACTCCTAAAGAGTAAAGTGTTGTATTTAAAAGAGCTCTTTTAAACGTTGGGTCACTGAATAATTTTATATAATTTGCAAATCCAATCCATCGGCTTGCTTCAGGATTTAAAAAAGAAAATTCTTTAAAACTTATAATAAAAGCATAAATTAATGGTCCTATCAAAAAAATAGATATTGAAGCAATAAAAGGTAACACAAAAGCATACCCTGACAAAGCTTCGTATAAATACCTCTTTTTCATAGTCATTTTAGCTTCCATAAGTACATCCTTCCCTTCAACCTTAAAAAATCATAATTGCAGCACCTTATTTTAGTAAGGTGCTGCTTGTTTAAATTATTGTCCAACTTCCTTTTGTGCATTGTCAAGAGCTTGTTGAGCACTACTAATTTGCTTCATTATTAATGCTTCACAAGCTTTATTAGCCGCATCTACTACCTTTGTGCCATACAAACCGAATTGCCATGGTACCGCATAAGAAGCACCATCTACAAAGGCAGCTCTTTCAGGATATTTCTCCTTAAATCCTTCTTGCATAGACTTTCTCGATGGAAGTGCAAGGCCTGAATCTACTACAAATTGCTGTCCTTCTTTACCGGTTAAAAATTCAATAAGTTTAAAGGCTTCATCTTTATGTTTGCTGTTTTTATTCATCACATATGCAACAGTGAAAGCCATTGTAGATTTTTGCTTTCCTGCTGGAAGCTCTGCTATACCATAGTTTAAATCAGGAGCTTTTTCTTTGAGGAATGGTATCATCCAGCCACCTTCTATTGCCATTGCAGCTTTTTTAGCAGCAAAAGCATCTCCATTCCAGCCTTCTCCCATGTTTTGTGGTGTGTCAGCAACTTTGTCTTTTGTGATGAGGCTCACATAAAAATCAAGAGCTTGTGCATTCTCTGGCAGATTTAAAGTAACTTTTCCATCTTGATATACTGAACCACCATTTTGATTTATAAAAGCATCAAATCTTGCAAGGTCTGCTGATAAAACCAAACCTTTGACACCGTCTTTTGTCAATTTTTTAGCTACATCTCTTAATTCCTCCCATGTTTTTGGAGGCTCATTTATTCCAGCCGCTTTAAACATGTCTTTGTTGTAAAACAAAGCTAGAGTATTGAAATCCTTTGGTAAACCATAAGTTTTTCCATCCCACTGAAAAGCGGAAAGCAATGCTGGCTCGAAATCATTTACATCCACATTGTATTTCTTAATATAATCATCTAATGGCTCTAAAACTCCTGAAGACATAAGCTGTGGTGCCGGCATGCTGTCAAGATAGAATATGTCTGGTGCTGTATTTGACGCCAGTTCTGTTTGTAATTTTTGCATGTAATCTCCCACAATTGTCTCAATTTGCACATCTATATTTGGATATTTTTCTTTAAACTTAGCTATTTGGTCATCCACTATCTTCTTTTCTGCTGGAGATGAAGACCACATGCCTAATTTTATAGTAACTGGTTTTGCTGTCTCTTGTTTTTGTGTATTTGTCTCATTGGCACTGGAAGTATTATTTTTACTGGATGAACAACCAGCTAAAACAGTAGCTAATACAAAGATCGTCAATACAAAGATGCTTATAAGTTTTTTACTCATTACCACTTTCCCCTTTCATAATTTTATAGTAAAATATCTGATTGAGAACTTAAAATTTTACTCTAACTCCACTTATCCCCCCTTAAAACATAATCAATTTATTTTAAGGTATAGCAGGTTATCAACCTGCCTATACCTTTTTGACTATTCTATTGTCAGCTCTTTCCCTTTTACCTTTACTTTTATATTTCCTTTTCCTTTTAATTTTTTTACTGTCACTTCCTGTTTTGTAACAATCACCTCTATTAAATTGCCTTTCCAAAATACTTTATAGGAAAGTTTATCCCATTTTTCTGGCAGCCACGAATTTATATTTAATGCCCCTTCTTTGTCAATTTCCATTCCGCCAAATCCAAAAACAGCTACTTGCCATGTACCACCAGCAGATGCAGCATGCAAACCTTCTTTAGTGTTCCCCTGATTGTCCACAAGGTCCACGTTGGCACTTCTCATAAAAGACTGGTATGCGTTTTTGTGGTCCCCTACTTTTAACCCCATAATGGCATACATGCTGGGACCTAATGAAGATTTGTGCATAGTTCGCTTTTCATAATATTCGTAATTGATTCTTTTCGTTTCTTCGTCAAATTCCTCACCTAACAAAAGCATTAACATAACAACATCAGCCTGTTTAATAAGCTGGGTATCACCCAATTTTGTTATATCAACACCTTCAGGCCATATAGGCATATTGTTTTCATCAAATTTATCAATAACATAATCTTTTTTATCAAAATAGCCTTCAAATTGTTCTATCAGCTTTTTGTCTTTGTCATAAGGTATATATATTTTTTCTTCAACTTCTTTCCACTTTTCCATTTCCTCATTTGTCAAACATATCTTGTTTGATATAGCATGATAATGTTCAGGGTATTTTTCTTTTAACATATTGATTAGTTCAAGTCCCTTTTTAATATTCCATTTTGCAAGGTAATTAGTATAAGCATTATTATCAACATGTTCATGAAATTCATCAGGACCTATGACATTGTTTATTTCATACCTGTCTAATTCTTTTACATATTCACATCTAGATACCCAAAATCTTGCAGTCTCAAAAATGATTTCTGCACCGTAATTCAACATAAACTCAATATCCTCTGTCGCTCTAAAATACTCCCACACTGCAAAAGCTATATCAGCAGTTATATGATGCTCTAAATCACCCGTCCATATCCTTACAGGGTTTCCTTTGTAATCAAATCCCCATTTAGGTGTCTCTTCCTCTCCTGTATCTGCAGATTCCCAAGGGTATTGTGCTCCCTTATACCCGTTTAAAGCCGCATTTTTTCTCGCTGCATCAAGCATATTGTACCTGTACATCAAAAGTGTTCTAGCTGCCTGCGGATACACATATATGAAAAAGGGAAGCATAAATATTTCTGTATCCCAAAATACATGGCCTTTGTATCCCTCACCATGAAGAGCTTTCGCAGCAATACTTACCAGGGGGTCATTTTCATTGACAGAACTCATGAGATGAAAAATATTAAAACGCAAAGCTTTATCTGCTTCTTCATCCCCTTCAATATTTATATCTGCAACAGACCATAGTTCTTCATATACCTCAATATGTCTCTGCAACTCTTTGTCAATACCTTCTCCAGCAAAAGCAAAGAGTTCTTTTTCCACCGTACTCTTTAACAGGTCTTTTCTTACGTCTCTGGAGGTATAAGTTATTACAAATTTGTCAATTACTACTGTTTTGTTCTCTGTGCTATCAAACTCAAAGTATTCAATACTCATTTCACCTAAAGGCAAAAATCTCTTAAATTTAGCTATGTTATTTTTCTCTTTATCCTCATAATGATATAACCTCACTGCACTACCTGTTGCAATGCGAATATCATCGTCAATAGTTGCTGTTTCAAGATAAACTCCGCTTTTATTTAAACTGCTATTGTCAGCCACTTTCAAATGCTTTACCCTATGCTTTGGGCTATCTGCTGAATTTAAAACAGTCCCATCAATAATGCTCTCTATACCTACAACACCACTGTAATTTACAGGTGTTACAAATAGCTTAATTGCAGAACGATGAAGGTCGCTACGGCTTATAAACCTGTATCCCTCAATTCGAGTAATTCTATCTTTGCTGTCTTTTATCAACATACTCCTAAATAGAATACCTTTTTTCATATCAAGAATTCTTTTAAATTCTATCAACTGGCATTTATCCAAACTTAATTCTTCACCTTCAACATACAACTTTATTCTCAACCAATTTTGAGCATTTACTATTTCTCTAACCTGCGCATCTGACTTGTCAAAAATTCCTGCAATAAAATTTCCCGACCTTTCTCCCTCGCTTCCTTCCTCAAAAGTACCTCTTACGCCCATGTAACCATTTGTAAGTGTAAAAAGGGTCTCATATCGAGGATTTACCTCTGTATTATACTCATTTTGGAAAATAAGCCATTTGTCATCACTTATTAAATTGTTTACATCCTCTAAAAACATGTGCTTTACCACTTATATACCTCCTGATTCCTGCTAAAAATTTTATCCGAAACGTTTTGGGTACTTTTTAAAAAAAATTATATCTTTCTAGCTGAATCTCTAATTACAAGCTTATGAGGTATTAATATATGCTGAGGCTTTTCCCCTTTTATAATAGATAAAAGATGTTTTGCTGCATTATATCCCATCTTAAAAGTATCTTGTCTTATAGTAGTAAGTCCAGGAGTAATAAGGGATGCAAGTTCAATATCGTCAAAACCTACAATAGAGATGTCATCAGGCACTTTCATTCCTAAGTCTTTTGCTGCTTTGAAAGACCCTATTGCCATCAAATCAGAAGCATGAAATACAGCAGTTATTTCCGGATGTTCAAAAACCAACGTCTTAAAAGAATTATATCCACCTTCTTGAGTAAAATCATCAAAAACTACATATTCCTCTTTGTAAGGTATATTATTTTTTTCAAGAGCTTTTTTATAACCTTCTAACCTTTCAAAACTTACAGCCGCATCACCATGCCCATTTATAAATCCAATATTTCTATGTCCTAACTTTATAAGATAGCTTGTAGCTTCAAAAGCTGCCTGAACGTTATCCGAACTTACATATCCCACTTTATCAGTCAGTATCGGTATATCAATCAGAACAGTGGGAATTTGTGTTCTCTTTATTTCTTCAATATAAGGATCACTCAATCTTAAACCTTCTACAATAGCCCCTTCCACTTTTCTGTCATTGCAAAGCTTCTCATAGGAAGTGGCATCTTGGCTTTCCGGGTCTACAGTAAAAAGTATAAGGTCATATTTATCTTTTTTTAATCCTGCTTTTATACCTGCAAGCACTTCGAGGAAGAAAGGATGATACGCCCCAGGTTTTATTAATTCAGAAACAATCAAGCCAACTGTGTGGGTCTTATTTGTGACAAGTCCTCTTGCAATGGAGTTTGGAGTATAATTAAGTTGTTCCGCTATTTTTTTAATTCTTTCACGTGTTTCCTCGCTTACATCCGGATATCCGTTTAAAGCTCTCGAAACCGTTGTAACAGATACACCCGCATATTTCGCTATATCCTTTATTGTAACAGCCATTTAATATCCACCTTTTCCAAAACGTTTTGGTTGTTTGATTTCATTTTATCAAAAACCTTTTAACCTGTCAACAGATTTTTTCCTTCCGTAAGGACACACTTCCATACAAATACCGCAGACATAGCCTCTTCCAATGTGTTTAAATTTTTTATTCATGTATTCACTGCAAGCTCTTGCGTCAACTATTTCTTCTCTCGGCATTCCCTCTTTCCATAGAGTACCATAAAGTGCCATAGCAGGACAGGCATCTACACATAATTTACAGCTGCCACATTTACTTTCAGTAATGGGGGTTCCGGTTTCAAAAGGCATATTTGTTAGAACTGTTCCTAATCTCACTCTTGGTCCATATTTTTCAGTCACAAGAAGCCCATTTTTCCCTATCCAACCAAGCCCTGCTCTTGTAGCAGCAGTTTTATGTGGAAAAAGTCCTCTATATTCTCCCAAATCAGCAATCGATTGAGACGCAGGAACAGCTAATGCTTTATAGCCCCATTCTTCAAGAAGAAGACCCGTCCTTAAGGTTATCTGGTCAATTAGCGTATTTACAGAACGGTAATGGTGATAATAAGTGTGAGTAGGCTTATTCTCAATTTCATCCACTATTCTATCCGCTAATTTTATTACAACTGTAATGGCATACGGAATATCTGAAAGAGTATCGGGAAGGATACCTGTAAGATTTGAAAAACCTACTAAAGACGCTCCCCATTCCCTTATTTTTTGCTCTAAAATTTTTTGTTTCTCCATCTCTATCAACCCTTTTAGTAAAATTTATGCATATAAATATTTTAGCACAACAAAATATATTTTTTTAAAATTTTTCAAAGTATATTTTTTATCCACCTACACAAATTAAGTATGAGAAAGAATAAGGAGGGATTTAAATGGCAAGAGGTAGTTGGAACGATCGTCCAAAAATGGTACCAGAGGCTCACAAAGCCCTTGATAATATGAAATACGAAATCGCATCAGAACTTGGCCTTCCAGTTAAGCAAGGTTCTGAAGATTATTGGGGATATATAAGTAGTAGAGATTGCGGCAAAGTAGGAGGACAAATGTTAAGACGAATGGTTCATTTTGCTGAATCTGCCATGGCAAGAGGCATTAGTATATATGGTTCTACTCCTGCACAAGGCGGCCCACAAGGTGCTGCAGGGAGCGAATCAGAATATATGCAAAGATAGAAAGAGAAAAAGAGAGTATTTCGTATACTCTCTCAGACTGTAGACAAACTTTCGTAAAGGAGATATTTTGCATAAGGAGCGACTTGTTACAAAGCGGTAACAAAACTTAGCAAGACCGAGGGTGGAGGCAGGGCCGAAGCCATGGATGGCGAAGGCGGGCACCTGAGGCAAGGAGGCCGATTGTGCCCGGTACCCTGCCGGAGCCCGAAGGTCGAGCTTTAGTTTTGTCGCTTTGGAACATCGGAGCGACGATGCAAAATATCTCCTTTGAATATTTTTTAACTTTGTCAACAAACTGAGAGAGTATTTCGTATACTCTCTTTTATTATTGTATATTTTGTGATAGAATTAACTTAAACATACCACATATAGTAATAATGCGAGGTGGTAACTTGGCTTACGAAATACAAGAATTAGCAGAAAACAAGTTAATTATACTATACATCTTAAACAGAATAAATATGCCTATTACAGACGAGCAAATAAGCAAAATTATCTTAGATAACAAACTTATGAACTATTTCTATTTAAGACAATACCTTGACGAGTTAATAGAAACTGGCTTTATAAAATTAGAAGAAGAAAAATATTTTATTACGGAAGAAGGTATAAACATTTTAAAACTATTTTTCACAAGAATCCCCTTTGAAACACGGCAAAAAATAGACGAATACATCCTTTTAAACAAAGAAAAAATAAAACAGGAATCTCAATATATAGCCACTTATTACAAAAAAGACGAAAATCAATATATAGCTAATTGTAAAGTCGTAGAAAATGATATAGTTTTGATTGAGCTAAATATAAATGTAGTAAACAGCGAGCAGGCAAAACTTATCTGCGATAATTGGAAACAAAAATCTCAAGACGTATATGCATACATAATAAAAGTCCTCACGGGTCAATAACAAGGCCTTGGGGCTCTTTTCTTGTTTCAATAAACTTTACTACCCTCATTTCATCAATGTCAATTATATTCACTTTGTTTTCTTCTGCAGAAGAAACATAAGCATATTTATCTAAAATACATAAATACCCAGGTGCATATCCGCAATAAACTTCTTTTTTCTGTTTTGTAAATAAATCTATTTTGCTCAACGTATTAGAGCAAGAATTAAGCACATACAAAAAGTTTTCCTTTTTCCGTACCATTGTAGGAACTTTTCCCACTTCTATCTCACCAGTTACTTTAAAACTTTGCAGGTTTATCACAGAAATTTTCCCATTTACCCCTGTTTCAAAATAACTGTTTACCACATACAAATAGTCCCAATCTTCAGAGAAAGTCATTCCTATAGGTCTTGCCCCTGTTCCAATAAAATCTACAATCCTATAACTAAAAGGGTCGATTAATAAAATTTCATCGGAGTTCATATTGCTCACAAAAATCAAATCATACTTTTCATTGTAAATTATGCCCTGGGGGAAACTTCCTACTTTAACTTGCCCTATCACTTTTTTCTCTTCAATATCAAAAATACTTATAGAGTCTGAGTCTCCATTAACCACTAATATATAATCTCCATGCATAATGCCATTATTAGGATAATTACCTACATACAGAGAAATTTCTGAAGTAAAATCTTCTAGGTTTATTATACTAATTGAATTATCATAAGCATTTAAAGAATACAGTTTCTGTCTTTGTTTATCTAAAATTAATCGATGAGGACCACATAAATATTTAGAATAGACATTTAAGGGCAGATGTTTATTGTTATATGATTTAATCTTTGCAAAATTTCTGTGATTTGTCTTCAAATTAACTCGCTCAATAATATCTTCTCCCATATTGGCAATGTAAATGTACAAAACACATCCCCCCACATATTAGCATAATTCCATAATATGCAGGAGGATATATTTGAGAAACCAATAACTCCATAAAAAATCGCTCACTTAAATTGTGAGCGTCTTTCAATATTTTTACAAATTTACCACCGAGGTGGCCCTATATCATACCTGCAACCACTTGTTCTTTTAGCCTGTTGATAAGTCTTAAAACCCGCATGGCTGTAAGAATGGTCGGGGCAACAGGATTTGAACCTGCGACCTCACGGTCCCGAACCGCGCGCGCTACCGCTGCGCCATGCCCCGACACATTATTCATTTTATCATACTCCTTTCCTTTTTTCAATAAACAAAATAAAGTTATAGCCCTACCCAAACTCAAAACTATTTAATTATTTTTTTCAAAAAACCCTTATTAGTAGCAAGCTTTCTGAGAAATTTGGCTCTAAAATGAATTTCTAAATTTTATAATTGCAATTGACAGATAAATGAATTAAGTGTATAATAAAACTATCAAATTGGAAAGGGCGATTGATATGACTTATTTGGAGTTAGAATTTATGCGCTCTTCAAAACCAGTAAATGCACCGATTAGAACGATGAAGAAATGTAATGCAATTACATGTATCCATAATTGCAACGGTTTTTGTGTGACCTATAAAGATTTTAAGTGCGATTTTCAAGAAGAAATTAAAATACCTGAACAATAAATCAGGCGGTCGAAAGACCGCTTTTATCATACGTCTATTATTTTTTCCATCAATTCATTCATGTTATATTTGATTTTTTGTTCTTTAGCAATCCTTAAGAGTCTCAAATATTCTTGTCTTGCAAAATCGTACTTTAGCCTTGCTAACTTTATCTTGAGGTAGTTGTCATTTTCCAGCATTTCTAAATTTCTTTCTGCTTCTTTCATCGCCTTTAGTGCTTTATCTATCTCCCGTAACAACGCAGTACCTGTTATTTCCATAACAACCACCTTCTCATTACGGCCTTTACACCTTACATTATATTAAAACTATGTCTTAATTATTACCTTTTTAAGCATAGACCTCACATAACCAATCATGTACAATGAACCACAAAAAAGCACCATATCCTCTTCCTTAGCTATATCCAAGGCGTATTTTACTGCCTTTTCAATATTTTCAATTGGAATTACGTTTTCTTTATCTATCTTTTGTGCAAGTTCACTTGCCTTATAAGCTCTTTCACTTATTGGGGTGGTTGTTATTATCATATCTGCCTCTGGCACAATTATATCCAACATCTTCTGTGTATCTTTGTCTTTAAGCATTCCAATTACTAAAATCAATTTATCGTATTTAAATAATTTTAGAGACTCTTTCAAAACAGTCATTCCTTGAGGATTGTGAGCACCGTCTATCACTACGTAGGGTTTTTTTCTCATTACTTCCAATCTTCCAGGCCATTTTGCCCTGTAAAGCCCTTCCTTTATATCTTTTTCTGTGACTTCATACCCATACATTCTTAATTTTTCTACACTCTCTACTGCCAAAGCAGCATTGTAAATCTGATGTTCTCCCAATAAAGTAATTTTTAAGTCCTTGTATTTTTTGTAGTCAAAAATCTGAAAATCAGGGTTTTGTTCTTTTATAATTACGTTACTTTTTTCAAGTACAGTCAAATAAGCATTTCTTACCTCACAGGCTTCTATGATGACCTTCATCGCTTCTGGTTGCTGATAAAAACTCACTACAACTCCCTTTTGCTTGATGATTCCGGCTTTTTCATATGCAATCTCTCCTAAAGTATGTCCCAATCTGTCTGTATGGTCATAATCAATAGTCGTTATGACAGAAACCAAAGAAGAATCTATGGCATTTGTCGCGTCAAATCTGCCTCCAAGCCCCACTTCCAATACTACAAAATCCACCTTTTCATCGTAAAAATATTTAAAAGCAATTGCAGTTATCACTTCAAATTCTGTCGGATGATTGTAGCCTTCTTTTACCATTTTAGATATTATAGGTTTTATATACTCAACATAGTAAATCAACTTTTCCTTGGAAATATTTTCTCCGTTTATTCTCATTCTTTCTTCAAATTCTTCGAGGTAGGGAGAAGTATATAAAGCTACTTTGTATCCAGCCTGCTGCAAAATGTTGCTTATAAAAGCTGATGTAGAGCCTTTTCCATTTGTACCAGCAACGTGGATAATTTTAAGGTTTTTTTGAGGATTCCCCATATAACTTAATAATCTTCTTATATTTTCTAATCCCAACTTTATGCCAAATTTGTATGTACCATGTATGTAGCTAATCGCTTCTTCATAATTCATTTAAGCCCATCTCCCATATAAACGGATTTTACAAAAACAATCCCATCAAAACCTCATCTACGTATTCATCACCAATTTTAAACTGTTTTTTTCTTCTACCCTCTTCTTCAAAACCAAATTTCTTATAAAGGTGTATTGCTACTTCATTGGTACTAAAAACACTGAGGCAAAGTTTTTCATAACCTTTGCTTTTTGCCCAATTAATAGCTTCTGTAAACAATTTTGTTCCGATTCCTATATTCCTAAATCGAGCGTCTATACTTATACCTATTTCTCCTACATGTTGTACTTTAGGAGACCTTCCTCCATAATAACGAAAGAGAGTAAGGCAGCCTACGATTTCTCCACCGTAGTCTGCCACTAGGATCAAATCTTTGTTGCGGTCTAAATTTTTTATAAGCTGTTTTTCTTCCTCTTCAGACCAGTTAAATGTCTCTGACACCATATACAATTTTTCTCTTCCAACACTGCTTAAAAGCTTTATTATCCCCCTCGCATCTTTTATCTTAGCCTCTCTTATCACCAGTTGAGGCTCTTTTTTTGGCCTTTTAAACAAAGATAACATACAAATCCCCCTAGAGGTTAACTCTTTAATAACTTAAGTCTTTCCTCTATGTTTTTAAGCATTGTAGTATATTTTTCCAATTTTTCTCTTTCTGCATTAACTACTTTTTCTGGCGCTTTTTTGACGAAATTTTCATTATTTAAAAGCCCTTGTGCTCTTTCAATTTCGCTTATCACTTTTTGTCTTTCTTCATTAAGCCTCTTTATCTCTTCTTCTAAGTCAATTAAATCTTCAAGTGGAAGTACCACCAATCCTCCTTCTATTGCTCCACTCAAAGCTTTATGAGGAATTTTACTCTTATCTGTTTCAATTACAACTTCGCTAGCACCTGCAAGTTTCATTATATAATTTGTGCCCACTTCAAACACCTTTACATAATTTTCATTTTCAACAGCCACAATAACTTTTGCTTTTTTAGAAGGGGAAACATTTGCTTCTGCTCTTAAATTTCTAATGGTCCTAATAGCTTCCATTATAATCTCAGCATTTTTCGCTTCTTCAGTGAAATCCAGTTCTTCTTTGTATTTCGGCCATTCAGCAATCATTATGCTCTCGCCTTCATGAGGTAAATTCTGCCATATTTCTTCAGTTATAAAAGGCATAAAAGGATGCAAAAGCCTCAAAGTATTATCAAGCACATATCTTAGAACAGACTTTGTAACCTTTTTAGCTTCAAGGTTGTCACTGTATAACACAGGTTTACTAAGTTCTATATACCAATCGCAAAATTCACTCCACACAAAGTCATAAAGTTTTGTCGCAGCTATTCCTAACTCAAATTTTTCTAAATTCTCTGTCACTTCTTTTACTATGTTGTTATACCTTGTCAAAATCCACTTATCAGCAATAGTCAACCCATCTGTATAAAGGTTAGTATCATTATCAGTTAAATTCAGCAACACATACCTTGAAGCGTTCCACAATTTATTTGCAAAGTTTCTGCTGAGTTCAACTTTATCTTGACTAAACCTCATATCGTTTCCTGGGGCATTTCCTATGACTAATGTAAACCTTAAAGTGTCTGCCCCATATTCTTCAATAACCTCTAATGGGTCTATCCCATTGCCAAGAGATTTGCTCATTTTTCTACCTTGAGCATCTCTGACTAAACCATGTATCAAAACATGCTTAAATGGCACTTCTTTCATGAATTCCAAACTCATAAAAATCATTCTTGCAACCCAGAAGAAAATTATGTCATATCCTGTAACAAGAACATCAGTAGGATAGAAGTATTGGAGGTCTTCTGTTCCTTCCGGCCAACCCATAGTAGAGAAAGGCCAAAGTGCAGAACTAAACCAAGTGTCTAATACATCTTCGTCTTGATGTATGTGGGGGCTTCCACAAGCTTCACATTTTTGCGGGTCTTTACGCGATACAGTTATATGACCACAGTCATCGCAGTACCAGGCAGGAATTCTGTGTCCCCACCATAATTGCCTGGAAATACACCAATCCTTTATGTTTTCTAACCAATTAGTGTATATTTTCTCAAACCGTTCTGGCACAAATTTTATTTTTCCTTCTTTTACAACCTCTAAAGCAGGTTTAGCTAAAGGTTCCATCTTTACAAACCACTGTTTGGAAAGTAGAGGCTCAACTACTGTATCGCATCTGTAACAATGCCCCACATTGTGAACGTGGTCTTCAACTTTTAGAAGTAGTCCGAGATTTTTGAGGTCTTCGACTATTCTTTCTCTCGCCTCATATCTATCAAGACCTTTATATTTTCCTCCATTTTCATTGATTATCGCATTCTCATTCATTATATTGATAAATGGAAGATTATGTCTTAATCCCATCTCAAAATCATTTGGGTCATGGGCAGGTGTAACTTTTACAGCACCTGTTCCAAATGAAGGGTCAACGTAACTGTCAGCAATTACAGGTATCTCTCTTCCTACAAGTGGCAGTATCAAAGTCTTACCTACCACATCCTTATACCTTTCATCATCAGGATTTACAGCAACTGCTACATCCCCCAGCATCGTCTCAGGCCTCGTCGTAGCTATAACTACATATCCATCTTCACCTTTTATGGGGTATTTGATGTACCACAAATGCCCTTTTTGCTCTTTATGTTCCACTTCCGCATCAGATAAAGCAGTGTTGCAGTCTGGACACCAATTTATTATCCTGTCTCCTCTATATATGAGCCCTTTTTCATAGAGGGAGACAAAAACTTCTCTTACCGCCCTTGAACATACTTCATCCATAGTAAAGCGTGTCCTTGTCCAATCACAAGAAGAACCCAACTTTTTTAATTGGCTTAAAATACGGTTTTCGTATTTGTCCTTCCATGCCCATGCCCTTTTCAAAAACTCTTCTCTTCCTATTTCTTTCTTTGTGAGCCCCGTTTCTTCTCTTATCGTGTCTAAAACTTTTATCTCCGTCGCAATGCTGGCATGGTCTGAGCCAGGTATCCACAAAGCTGCATAACCCTGCATTCTTTTCCATCTTATCAATATGTCCTGCAAAGTATTGTCAAGTGCATGTCCCATATGTAATTGCCCTGTTATGTTTGGAGGCGGTATAACAATGGTAAATGGCTGTTTTTCAGGGTCTATTTTAGGAGTAAAATATCCTTTTTCCATCCAAAAAGCATAAATTCTATCTTCAAATTCCTTTGGATTGTACGTCTTAGCTATCTCTTTCATGCCTTACACTCCCTCCGTAAAATTTTAAAACCCTTTCACCCACAAAGGGCGAAAGGGCATTTCGCGGTACCACCTTTATTTATCACTCAAGCTATAACGGGCAGACCCGTTTAAACCTACTGAACTTCGGTTTACAGGCTCCAGAGCTACCTTCAGTGTACCTTTGGCGGGAATCCTTTCAGCCCATGGGATATCCCTCTCTTTAGCCAGTATACACTTACTCCTCTCTTTCATAGCCTTATATTCCATTTGATATATAATATATATAAAATCTCACCAATTGTCAACAGTTAAGTTGTTTTAAAACAAACAATCAGATTAAATTTGCATAAGTATGATATAATGATAATAAGAAGATGTTTTAAATCGAGGTGTAAAAAATGTTAAAATTTCATGTTAAGGCAATTACAATGGACGTAGAAGGAAATTTCTCCGTCCTATTGACAGATGAAGAGGAAAAGAAAGTTTTGCCCATCGTCATAGGTCCATTGGAAGCCCAAAACATAGCTATCCCTCTTCAAGGAATTACACCGCCTCGCCCTTTAACCCCCGACCTTTTAAAATCTGTTATTGAACAACTTGGAGGAAAACCTGAAAAAGTTGTAATTACTGATTTAAAAGATGACACTTATTATGCAGAGCTTTATATAAAACAAGGGGATAGAGTTATAAAATTAGACTCAAGGCCCAGTGATGCTATAGCTTTAGCAATACGAACTGATATACCAATTTTCTTAAATGTTCGTTTAGCGGAATTCACTTATGATATGGCAGATTTAAAATTTGAAGATGGAGATAATTAAAATTCTACTGGCCCTCTTAAAAATTTAAGAGGGCTACTTTTTTAAAGAATTGTTAACCATTATGTAAAAATAGTTGACAATTCTTTTTAAAAAAAATATAATAATTGTTGTAATAATACAATGAGGAGGAAAAATATGATAAAAACTAAAGACATGATTTTAGCTTCTCTTTTTGCTGCTATTACTTTTATAATGGGTTTTGTAAAAATACCTTTGCCTTTTTCTCCAGTACCTATCACAGGGCAGACTTTTGCAGTTATGTTAGCCGGAGGACTTTTAAATCCTACATCAGCATTTTTGAGCCTTTTTATTTTTGACCTTTTAGGTGCAATTGGAATACCTGTGTTTGCAGGACTTACCGGAGGACTAAATATTTTAATAGGTCCTACAGGAGGATATATTTTAAGTTGGCCCTTTGCAGCCTTTTTAATCTCTTTGACTTTAAAAAATAAAAAAGCAAATTTTATTAATATTTTTATAAGCTATCTCTTATTTGCAATAATTTTTGTTTATATTTTAGGAGTAACTCAGCTCTCTTTTGTTACAGGAATACCATTTAAAAAAGCCATTTTAGCCGGGGCACTTCCTTTTATACCTGGCGACTTAATCAAAGCATTTATCGCTTCCTATCTCACTTTAAAATTAAAACCTGTTATAAAATCTAATGAAAAAAGGCAAGGTTGAACCCTTGCCTTTTTTCATTACTGCTGAACAGTTGGTCCAAAGTTTCCTCTATAGCCTGCTCCTTTATGCGCTCCTTTAGCACCAAAACCTGCTCCCAAGCCTACACCTGTATTGCCATTGCTATTTTTTCCAAGTCCAAGACCTAAACCTACACCTGAACCTTTACCATATTGACATGTTCCATCCCATGAATTTATCTTGTCTTCAATGGTTTTTTTGATTGTGTCAGCCCTATCCTGAGTTATTTTACCATCTTTAACTAATTGGTCTATAAACCCTTCTTTTTGCTCAATTAAAGCTTTTTTCAGATTGTCAAGTGTTATGCCATTTTCTTCTGCAATCTGAACTATTGTTTTCCCTGATTGAAGTTCACTTAAAATTTCATCTGCTGTCTTACCTGTCAGTTTTGCAAGAAAATCTGCATTTCTACTCATTCCGTATCTTGGTGCTGTCGTAGAATATTGAGGTGGAGTTGAAGAACTAGCTGTATTGCCAGTTGTGGCTGCATAAGCAGCTATTCCACTTAAAAGCATACCTCCTGTAAGTACTACTGCTACTACCTTTTTGAAATTCATTTAAAACCACACTCCTTTTTTGATTTTTGTTTTTTATTTGTTACACTTATATAATAACCCTTTAGTTTGAGATAACTATATTGGATTTGTGAAGGATGTGTGAACATTTTTTTAGAGTAATATGAGGGTTCCTACTATGCAAAGTTTTGAAAATAGAAAAGAGATGGCATTTAACCATCTCTTTTTATTCAAAAAATTCAATTAGAGAGAGTTACTATACCCTTGAGGAGCAGTATTGGTTTGTCCATTTCCATTTTGCCATTTACCTTTAAAATTTCCTCTTTTTCCTTCAAAATGTTTGAAAAATCCTTGAGGCAATCCGTTTTGTTGCATATTTTTTACCATTGTATCAATTCTATTTTTAATCGTATTTCCTTGGTCCTGAGTAATAACTCCAAAGCTTACAAATTTATCAACTAATTGTTTTTGCAATTGTGCCATTTGTTTGTAATAATTGATTAACTCATTCTTTTGCTGGTCTGTCAATTTAGATGGATCAACACCTCTCAAAATAAACCCCAATCCATCGTTGCCACCGAACATAGCATAGCCTTTTTTATCAGCATTAGCTATTGTATTATCTATCGCACTTGTGATTTTGTTTGCTTGGTCTTGAGTCAATAATCCTTCAGAAACCAATTTGTTTACTATATCCTTCTGAAGTGACGCCATTTGTTTGTATATTTCTGTCAAAGCTGCTTTTTGTTGTTCTGTAAGCTTTGAAGTATCAATTGGGCCTATTCCAAAATATCCTTTGTCAAATCCTCTTCCGCCACCAATGAAGAAGGGAACATTGTCTTGATTTGCTTTAGAAACTTTGCTATCAATGTTTTTAATTATATTATCTGCTTGTTGTTGAGTTATAAGCCCTTCTGATAAGAGTTTGTTTATAAACTCTTTTTCAAGGTCGGCTATTCTTTTGTTGTAATCTGTAATTATTTGCTCTTGCTCTGGTGTAAGCTTTGATGTGTCAATTCCAAAAAAGCCTTTTATGCTGTTTGTCAGTGGTGAATCAGTATTTGCTGCAAAAACTGTCAAAGGAATTGCTAAAGCCAATACAACTGCTAAAACTATTAACCATTTGTTTCTCTTCATATATGGATACCTCCTTTTAAATTTTTCCTTTTTCATTCTTTATGATACCCAAATAGTTTGAAGTAATTTTATATAATTTGTGAGGAAAGTGTGAAGTTTAATTTTAAATATTGTAAACTGATTAAAAAATAATTAAACTAAAGATGGGAGGTGTTTTTTATGCAAAAAGTTTTAGTAATTGAAGACGAAGAAGGAATGAGAGATATTTTAAAAACTTATTTAGAAAATAATGGATATGAAGTATTGGTAGCTGAAAATGGCAAAATAGGGCTTGAATATTTTAATAATAATAAAGATATAAGCATAATCCTTTTAGATATAATGCTTCCAGATATAAGTGGTTGGAGCCTTTTAAAAACAATTAGAGAAAAGTCAAAAGTGCCTGTAATGATGATAACAGCAAGAGGAGAAGAGTATGATAAACTTTTAGGGTTTGAATTAGGAGCAGATGATTACGTTGTAAAACCTTTTAGCCCTAAAGAAGTAATCGCTCGCGTTAAAGCAATTTTGTCAAGAACTTATGGAGCTTCAGAAGAAGAGGGGAAAACAGAATATGAAGGAATTTCTATAAATGTAAGTTTTAGGGAAGTTACGGTTGATGGAGAAAAAATTGACCTTACGCCAAAAGAATTTGACCTTTTAAAACTCTTAATAGATAATAAAGGAAAAGTTGTATCCCGCGAAAAGTGCCTTAATGAAGTATGGGGATATGATTTTTATGGAGATTTAAGAACAGTTGATACCCATATAAAACAGTTAAGAGAAAAATTAGGAGAAAAGCGCAAACTCATAAAAACAGTGTGGGGAATAGGTTACAAATTGGATGGTGAATAAATTTGAAAGGAATAAGAAAAAAGCTTTTTATCTCTTACCTTATCATAGGCCTTATAATTTTATCTATGTTTTGGCTTACTCAAGTAGTTTTTATTAATAAGATATACTCTTATTACAAAATAAATCAACTTAAAAATTACAGTGAAAAAATTGTAGAAGCAATAAATAACAACGATGAAATGCTTATAAGTGAACTTATTGACAAATCTAATGCCCAAGTCGTCGCAATGACACAAAACAACATAATAATTGCAGGAAATAACAGAGGATACGGTCGAGGTTTGGGAATCCCTGAAGTACTTCTTCACCCTATAAACACTGTAAAAGTTGTAAAATATGAGCATCCTTTTTTGCATATAGAATATCTTTCTATTGTAAGGCCTTTTTTATATAACGGAAAACCCGCTACTTTAATAATGAGCATCCCTATCGCCGCTATAAACGACTCTGTCAATCTTTTTAAACAAGTTTTTTGGCGGATTTTTGTCGTCACAATAGCAGCAATTTTATTTGTGTCAATTTACATGTCAAAAAAGTTTACTCGACCTATACAAATTTTGAAAAATGCTGCTCACCAAATCGCTTCTGGAAATTTAGATGTCAAAATAAATTACAAAGAAGACGATGAATTAGGAGACCTTGCAAAATCTATGAACACAATGGTAAAACAGTTATCTATCACAGACAAGTTCAGAAAAGATTTGATTGCAAATATAAGCCATGATTTAAAAACACCTCTTGGCCTTATACGTGGATATTCTGAAATGCTTTTAGACTACTATGGAGACGATAAAGAAAAAAGAGAAAAATATTTAAATACAGTGATTAAAGAAACAGAGAGAATGTCTAAATTAGTAGACGACGTGTTACAGCTTTCTAAGCTCCAATCAGGAATGGTAGAAATAAAAGAGGAACCTATAGATTTAGAAAAACTTATATTTGAAACTTTAGACATATTTGAAATTCAAATTTTAGAAAAAAATATAGAAGTAAAGCTTAATAATCTTAAACTTAAGGTAATAGCGGATAGGGAAATGATAAAACGGGCAATTATAAATATAATAAGCAATGCTATAGCGAGTATGGAAAATGGCGGAATTCTTACTATAACTGCAGAGCCTCAAGATAAAGAAATTTTAATTAAAGTATCAGATACGGGATGCGGCATACCTCAAAAAGATTTAGAGCACATCTTTGACAGGTATTACAAAGGAAACAAATCAGGCACAGGGCTTGGACTTGCAATAGTAAAAGAAATATTGACATTACACGGCAGTAAATATGGTATAGAAAGTCAAGAAGGAGTAGGAACCACTTTTTATTTCACATTAAAAGCGGGTTAACCCCGCTTTCAATCTTTAAAAAAATAGCAAATCAATGTGTCTCATCACATTCCTGTAAATATCGCTAATTGAATTCCCAGTCTTTTCAGCAATGGCTTTAACATCTTCATACTCAGGATACGCTTTAATAAGTTTTCCATTTAAATAGCCCTTTTTTACTCTTATTCTTCCGTAAGGAGTATCCACAACTAAAAAATCTCTATCAAGTTTGTACCTTAACGCTTCGTAATACCTTATGCCAAAAGTAGAAGTCTCTCTAAATATTATCTCCTTTAATTTATCAGCATTTTCTTTTTCACAAATTACCGTAAGAAGCGTTCCCGGCCTTTGCTTTTTCATAATAATAGGAATCAAAAACACATCCAATGCCCCGTTTTCAAAAAGTTTTTCAAATAGATACTGATAAAACTCTGGATTCATATCATCTATATTAGTCTCTAAAATCATCAATGACTCAGGTTTTTTTTTACCTCTTCCTCTCCCACATATGTCCTCAAAACATTTGGTATCTCTAAATCCTTAGTACCAGCACCATATCCAACAGAATTTATCGTCATGTCAGGTATACCACCAAACTCATTCGCTAAAGTTTTTACAATAGCGGCACCGGTAGGTGTCACAATTTCACCTTTTACATCGCTTTGGTACACAGGTATTCCTTTTAAAAGTTCTGCTGTTGCTGGTGCAGGCACAGGTATAAGACCGTGTTGAGTATCTACAAAGCCTGAACTTACTGGCAAAGGAGAAGAAACAATCTTATCTGGCTTTATCATGTCTATAAGTATCGCCGTACCTATTATATCTACTATAGAATCTACTGCCCCCACTTCATGAAAATGCACTTCTTCGGGAGATTTTCCATGCACTTTTGCCTCTGCTTCTGCTAATTTCTCAAACATCTCAACACTCATTTTCCTGACTTCTTCCTCTAAATCACTCTTATCGATGATTTCTCTCACATCTTTCATATGCCTATGATGGTGATGATGCTCTTCCTCATACAATACCTTAAAAGTCTTAGCACTTATACTATTCTTTTGTGTTTTCCCTATCTCTATATCAAAATTGTCCAAAGCTATTTTCTTTACCTTCTTTTTAAACTCTTCCACATCTACATGAGATAATAATGAAGCAATAGTCATATCTCCAGAAATTCCAGCAAAACAGTCAAAATATAAGACTTTCATTTTGATTCCTCCCCTATCCTATTTATTAAACTTGCAGAATAAGCCGCACCAAAACCGTTATCAATATTTACAACACTTACGCCACTGGCACAGGAATTAAGCATAGTCAAAAGAGCGGACAAACCGTGAAAGTTAGCACCATATCCTACGCTTGTAGGCACTGCAATTATAGGAGAGCTAACCAATCCTCCTAACACAGTAGGAAGTGCTCCTTCCATACCAGCAACTGCAATCAATACACGGCATTGTCTGATTTCATCTAATTTATCTAAAAGCCTGTGTAGTCCTGCAACTCCAACATCATAAAATCTTTTTACAGTGTTTCCCATAAGTTCTGCAGTAATAGCCGCTTCTTCAGCAACAGGCAAATCAGAAGTTCCAGCAGCCACTACTCCAATTATGCCTTTTGTCTTTTTTATTGGCGTATTTCTTATGGAAATTATACGAGCTTCCTCATAATAGACAGCTTTTTCCACTACTTCTTTTACCGCTTCAAAATGTTCTCGCGACGCTCTTGTCCCTAAAACATCACTTCCATTTTTGAACATATTAAAAGCAATTTCTTTAACCTGCTCGGGAGTCTTTCCTTGACAAAAAATTACTTCAGGAAATCCCTTTCTTATCTCTCTGTGATAATCAATTTTAGCAAATCCTAAATCTTCATAAGGAAGTTTCTTTAAAGCTTCTAATGCTTCATCTGTTGATATCTTGCCTTGTTTAAACTCCATTAAAATCTGCAATATTTTCTCATTGTACATTTTTTACCACCTTCACATGAGGCTCATTTAAGCTACCAGTTCTGTATCCTTCTAAATCCATCGTTACATACTTAAAGCCAGCATTTTTAATTCTTTTTACAACTTCTTCCCTTATACCTTCTTCAAAAATTGTCTCCATCTGCTCCTTTGGAAGTTCAATCCTTGCAACATCTCCATGGTATCTCACTCTAAATCCTGAAAAGCCTAAGTCTCTCAAATCCTCTTCTGCCTTTTCTACCATAGAAAGCTTATCATAAGTTATCTCTTCTCCGTAAGGGATCCTTGAAGCAAGACATGCATAAGAAGGCTTACCCCATGTAGGAAGCCCCATCTCTTTGGATAAAATCCTTATCTCTTCTTTTTTTATACCACATTCTAGCAAAGGGCTTAAAATTCCTAATTCTTTTAACGCCCTTCTTCCTGGCCTGAAATCAGACACATCATCTGCATTTGTGCCTTCTAGAATATATTTGAAGCCCTTTTCTTCTGCAATAGCTTTAAACCTTGAAAATAAATTGGATTTACATATATAGCATCTATTTAAAGGATTTTTTCTAAATTCTTCTATTTCAAGAATATCATTAAATTCCACAACCAAGTGGGGAATTCCTATTTTTTTAGCAAGCTCTACAGCTTCTTTTAATTCACTTTTAGGATGCATTGGAGAAGTAGCAGTCACAGCTAATACTCTATTCCCTAAAACGTCGTAACTTACTTTTGCCAAAAAAGTGCTATCTACACCTCCAGAAAAAGCAATTAATGCGTTATCTAATTTTAACAAATATTCTTGCAATTTCCTTAGCTTCTCTTTAATAATTTCTATATTAACACCCCCTATGGTATACCTCATCAATTTTACGTATAACTATTTTATCACAGATAGTAAAATAAACAAAATGTTTGTGTTTTCCCACATCTGAAAGCTGCTCTTCTGTAGAAGCACTTACTTCCTCTTAATTATCTGTGCTCCTTTTATAAAACTCCAACGTATAGATAACAAAGGCTAAAATAGCCAATAACAGTGCTATAATCATCAAAGTAAATCCATAAGGCCACTTAAAAATTGAAAAAATTATCGCAATATAAAAGAAAAGTGTCGCAGCTTTGCCATAGTTATTAGCGGGTATAGCAATTTCTTGCTTTTTATAAAGTATCGCAGCACCTATTATCATTGATAGTTCTTTTACCATTAAAATAGCAATAACAAAAAAATGAATTAAATCTTTTATCCATAAACTGGTCAAAACAGTAAGTATCATCAACTTGTCCGCAAGAGGGTCAAGCAAAGTACCTATTTTTGTCACTTGGTTATAGTGCCTCGCTATATAACCATCCAAAATATCCGTAATACCTGATAATATAAAAATCACTGCAGCATAAGTATTTCCCTCGGGAACATAAAAAAAAGTGTATACAAAAAGAGGTATAAGTAAAAATCTAACAAGTGTAAGAAAATTTGGTATATTCATCTAAACACCTCTACTTGTCAAGTTTGATAAAATTATAATACAAAAAAATCAAAAGTAAAAGGCCCTTATCGGGCCACATTTACAGGAACTTCTATCTCATCTAAAGCTATGCGGAAACTATATCCTTCTTCTTCTTTTTTAAAGTCTTCTATATTGGTAAAACATTTGGCAAAAACATCATTTTTTGTGTGAACTTCAATATCTTTTAAATTGTACTTTAAAGCTGTCCTCCTCACTAAAGAATTAATTATTTCTTGTGCAGTTTCTATTCCTACATTTTCCTTCTTCTCAATATAAATATACATACTGCTCTTTTTTTGTTGCCAATCAATATCGTATAGTACACAGAATCCCAACTTTACGCCATCTTTCGTTTCCAACACAAACATTTTACGGTTTTTGCCAAAAGGTATATTTAAAACATTGTCTTTCCCTCTTGATATTTTAAACAAATCAATTAAAAATTTGACCACATTAATGTCTTGCAACCATAAGGAAAATATTTTTTTATCTTTTTTCTCTAAATCTTTAATTAAAATCTTCCCATTTTCTCCCATCATCAACACCACCTATCTATAAATATATATTCTTTACAAATTTCAAAAATCCTGCTTAAAAACAGAAAATAATTTTCGACAAATAAAAAATACAGTATAAATAAAAAAGAGCAGAAAACCCACTTTTTATTTTTTTCTTTAAATTTGTGTTAAATTTTTTCACTATGAAGGAAAATAAATTTTTTTGGTGAATTATATATAGTGAGGTGATAAAATGCAAGCAGAAATATTAAAAGCTATTCAAACAATTTCAAACCCTTTTTTAGACTATTTTTTTATAGCTGTAACTATGTTGGGAAGTTCAGGATTTTATTTTATTTTTATCCCCCTTTTTTACTGGTGTGTAGATAAAAGATTTGGTCTAAAATTGGGACTCATATTGATAAGCTCTATCTATGTAAACACTGTTTTAAAAGAGATAACAAAAATAGCAAGACCTATAGGATATCCAGGAATAAGGTCTATTTTTACACAATCGGCAGGAGGATATTCTTTCCCAAGTGGCCATGCACAAGGTTCTACAACTGTTTGGGGAACTTTAATGGTACACTATCAAAAAAAATGGCTGTGGTATGTAGGAATCGCCATCGTATTACTCGTATCATTTTCGCGAATGTATTTAGGTGTCCACTGGCCGATAGATATTATTGGCGGAATATTGATAGCTGTTTTAATAATAATTTTAAGTGAACTTATTGATAGCATCGTGAAAGAAAGCAATTTTAACATAAGTTTATCTTTTAAAGTTATTTTGTCAATTTTAATCCCTGCGCTTTTTATATTAATTTTCCCTCACAAGGATATTTATGAATACATGGGTTTAATTTCTGGTACTTTAATAGGTTATTTTATGGACAAAGAAAAATTTGATTTTACTGTCCATGCTCCTCTTCAAAAGCAAATTTTGAAGTTACTAATTGGAATAATTGTATTTTTTGTACTTAAAGAGGGATTAAAATTTGTGTTGCCTTCTGGCAATATTTTTAACGCTATAAGGTATGCAATTTGCGGACTGTGGCTTTCTCTTGGTGCACCTTATGTATTCAATCTTTTTAAATTAAACGATAAAACAATAAAGACATAAAAATAAGACCTCCTTCGGGAGGTCTTATCCAATATTAGCCATACTTTTAGTGTGCTTATCAGCTACTTTGCTAGCCCCATAAGATGCAGGCTTAACTTGTGCTTCAAATCCACATCCTAACACCATGTTAACTACTTCTTTTATAATATCTCTTGTTTTACCATTTTCCCCTACGTCTAAATGAATCTGTATATTTATATCCTTTTTATCAGTCTGATTGATCTTTTCAAAAAGCTGATTCGCTATTTCAATGCTATAAGTAGCCTCCATAAAAATCCTTTGTTTTAAAGACAACACCTTTTTATTACAAAATTTCCTATAATAATACCTGGCACCTTTCCCTTCTCGGTATATGATTACAGCAGTGACAAAGCATACGGATTTACCTGGTTGAGAGTCTGTACCCACCATCAACTTGTAATTAGATTGCCGGTCTCCCTCAACAAATTCCATAATGTCTTGGAACATTTTATCAATATCCATTTTTCCCTTGGTTGGGCTAATGAAATACAATGACCCCATCTCCTTTAACTGCAAATTGCTTAGCGCAATTAAATCTTATTTTAATTTTTATTATACACCATTTTCTTAAAAAGTGTATTAAAATTTTTTTATTTTTTTGTTAAACTATCAATTTTGTAACAAACAGTATCAACTCTGCAGCTGGTATAAATATAAGCTGAGCCAGCAAAGTACCCAAAATTTTCCCCAACACAAGAAGCACTACCATACTGTCCACATCATGTTGGGTCCTTTTACCGCTTAAGGCCTGGTCAGTTATAAGAGCCGCCACAGGGTCCACTACAACGGTAAACAATACAGTCGCAAACCCGTTTACAATACCCGAAAGCTGACTGGCTGTAATTCTATACTCAGGAAGAATGGCTCCAGCGTAAAGTGAAGAGATAATACCTGTGGTGTAAATAGAAGTAATAATAACGTTATATATCAAAAAAGTTTTTGGTACGTTAGCCTTCCACACACCTTTTAGCATAGACAGCCTTGGCAAAACAATTTTTTTCTTTATCTTTTTTAAATTACTCCATCTAAATCCTTTAAGAATAAGCTTAGGGACTGTTCCAGCCCCTTCCATTCCATTTATGGCAACAGTAAAAATCGATACAAAAGTGGGCATCAGGGGTGCTCCTATCAATGCCCCTAATGTAGCTGAAAAAAGTACAATTCTCATATCATTTTGAAGGAGATAGACCTTGTCCATTTTTATCGCCATATCTACAATACTGCCAAGAAAAGGTGCTTGAATCATATTTGATAATCTTGATATCACAGCCATAATATTAAAAAGCGAAAGAGCAACAGCAAGCTTTCGAGTTCTTACACCCGAAGGTCTTATTGAATAAGAAAGTGTGTCAATCAGATTTATGACCATTGTGAAAAAAGCTACTATCATCAGTCTTTTTGCATCTATCATTTGTCCCATCCATTCTTTTCTTTATTTAAAATTCCTCTATAATTATATTGTACAATGCCTTTTTTTTCAACATTTATCTTTTGCCAAGTGCGTGTAAAGAATTAGTAGATAACTTATTTAGCTGACATTTTGCACAGACTTTTGCCAAAGATTGTGGTATAATTTATAGTATCGGAGGGAAAATAAATGTCACAAAAACAGTACAACAAATGGTTAATTCTTTCTGCAGTTGTCATTGGTAGCATAATGGGGCCAATTGACGGAAGTATAGTCAACATAGCAATGCCAGAATTTACAAAGATTTTCCACACAAATATAACAACAGTAAGCTGGGTCTCCATGACATATTTATTAGTTTTAAGTAGTCTAATGATGACTTTTGGAAGACTTGGCGATATGTTGGGTTATAAAAAACTGTATCAATACGGCCTTTTGACTTTTTCAATATCTTCTGCGATCTTGAGTCTTTCTGTAAATATATATATGTTAATAATTATGCGAGCTTTCCAAGCAATAGGAGCTGGCATGCTAATGTCAATGACATCAGCTATTATAACATCCGTGTTTCCTCCAAACGAAAGAGGTAAAGCTCTCGGCATTAACGCTATGTCTATATCTATCGGGCTTGCAATAGGTCCTACATTAGGGGGTTTTCTTTTATCAAATTTGGGTTGGCAGTCTATATTTTATATAAACGTTCCTATCGGTATAATAGGTTACATATGGGCTCATATCGTGGTACCTGACAACAAAGGAGTTCCTGAAAAATTTGATATTTACGGATCTATTTCTTTCTTTGGCTTTCTTGCAAGCCTCTTGCTCTTTATATCAGAAGGTGGAACATGGGGTTGGACATCACTTCCAAGTATAATTTCATTATTGACATCAGTAACATTTTTAACAATCTTTGTAATTATAGAAAATAAAGTAGACTTTCCTATGTTTGACTTCTCTCTTTTAAAAATAAGGTCTTTTACCTTTGGAAACATAAGCACCCTGCTAAACTTTATGTCTCAAAACACAATGACTTTTTTAACTCCTTTCCTCCTTCAGCATCTAGGATTTACTACTGAAAAAGCAGGTATAGTAATGACTTCTTTCCCTCTCGTCATGTTCGTCGTGGCACCCTTAAGCGGTATTTTAGCTGATAGATACGGAGCCCAAATCCTCTCAACTATTGGTGCACTCATTTCTGCAACAGCCCTTTTTCTTATGGTAACTTTAACAGAAAAATCTACTATGTTTTCCATTATGACCCATCTTGCCCTTTTTGGCGTAGGAAATGCCATTTTTCAGACACCAAACAACAGTGCAGTAATGGGAAGTGCGCCAAAAAACAGATTAGGGGTAGCCTCTGCCTTTCTCGCAACAATGAGAAATGTAGGAATGGTAATGGGCATTGCAGTAGGAAGCGCTATATTTACAAACAGGTTAAAAGTCTATCAAGCTCTAAAATTTTCTTCCAACACTACCTTTATGATGGCTATTAAAGAAGCTTATATAGCCGCCGGAATCTTTTCATTAATATGCGCCTTTACTTCTCTTGTGAGAAATGATGTTAAATTAATAAAAGGAAAGGATTGATTTAAATGGAGACCACCCTTGCTATAGTAAAACCCGACGGTGTCAAGAGAGGGCTTATAGGAGAAATATTAAAAAGATATGAAAACAAAGGTTTAAGGCTTAAAGCGGCAAAAGTAATAACTCCAACAATTGAGCTTTTAGAAAAGCACTACGAGGAACACAAAGGCAAGCCTTACTACAAACCTTTAATACAGTACATGTCCTCAGGTCCTGTCTTTGCAATGGTACTAGAAGGAGAAAACGCCGTAAAAATAGTAAGACTTTTAAATGGTGCCACAAAAGTAGAAGAAGCACTTCCTGGGACGATAAGAGGTGATTTTGCCATAAGCACCACTTTTAACATCATACACGGCTCAGATAGTATTGAATCTGCAAAGAGAGAAATAGCACTGTGGTTTCCTGAATTAGCATGAATATTTTTGTGGACAGGGCATAAACTCTAATAGAGAAAACTATTGGAGGTATACCTTATGCCCAAAATAACAGTAGAAAGTAAAAATAACCAGTATGGAATCATCTACGGAAGAATTGATGACTATAACTGGTACGCATTGGTACAAAAAGAAAAAGTAAGTTACGGAATAAATCCTGTTACTTTAGAAAAAGGAGATGGGAAAGTTTCAAGATTGTTTGTTTACAAAAAATTTTCTTCCAAGATTCCCAATGACTTTATAAAATCAGTAGTGGCTGATTACAGACATAAATGGAATTGGTTAGAAAAAGACAAAAAAGAGCTAATAACAAGATTAGTAAATTATTTAGAACTTCGATATTCTCTAAAAGTATTAAAGTCTAAGGCGAAGTGACTTCACTTCGCCTTAGTTAATGGTACTATATAAGCAGTATAAAGATTGTTAAATACAAATTCTATTGAAGAGAAAAATACCACCACCAGCCAATCATAGCCAGTAAGCACTGTTGTCCTAAACACAACACTTAAAGGTGGAACATATATTGTAGCTAAGAAAAGCAAAAATGATGTTAAAACTGCTAACACCAAGTAAGGATTAGTAAAAATCCCTATCTCAAAAATTAAATTTCTTTCTGACCTGCACTCAAAGGCGTGTATCAGCTCTACCATCACTAATGTAGCAAAAGCTACAGTCCTAGCTTTTTCCAATGTCCCATAACTTAATGCAAATACATATGCTCCAAGAGTACTTACTGCCATTAAAAATCCCACTATAATGATTCTTATACCCAACCCTCTTGAAAACACACTTTCTTTAGCGTTTCTTGGTTTCATCATCATTATATCTTTTTCAGGAGGATCCATCCCCAGAGCTAAAGCTGGTAACCCATCAGTAACAAGATTGACCATTAATATTTGAATTGGAGCAAGAGGCAATTTTAAGGCCATTAAAGCTGCAAAAAACATAGTCAAAACTTCTCCAAGATTACAAGAAAGCAAAAATCGTATAAACTTTCGTATATTGTCATAAATTATTCTTCCCTCTTCAACAGCTGCCACAATAGTAGCAAAATTATCATCTAATAAAATCATAGAGGAAGCCTCTTTTGCAACTTCTGTTCCTCCTTTTCCCATAGCAATACCTATATCTGCCTCTTTCAAAGCTGGAGCATCATTTACACCATCCCCTGTCATAGCTACTGTAAAACCTTTGTTTCTAAGGGCTCTGACAATTCTGAGCTTATGTCTTGGGGTTACTCTTGCATAAACACTAATATTTGTACAAGCTTTCTCAAGGTCCTTATCGCCCATGTTATCTAAATCCTGCCCTGTGATTACTTTATCATTTTCCCCTAATATTTTTAATTCTTTTGCTATAGCAGTTGCAGTAATCTTGTGGTCACCTGTTATCATAACCGGCTTTATTCCTGCCATCTTGCATTTTAAAATCGCCTCATATACTTCCCTTCGAGGAGGGTCTATCATCCCTTCCAATCCTACAAAAACCAAATCTTTTTCTATAAACTCCGCAACCATTGGAAATTTAGGAGGAAGCTTTTTATAAGCAAAGGCCAATACTCTTAAAGCTTCCCTGCCAAAACTTTCATTGATATCTAATATTCTTTTTTTATCAAAAACAGTAAGTGGCACTTCTTTTCCTTCTGTATATTTATATGTACAAAGGTCCAACATTACATCTGGTGCACCTTTTACATAGACATATTTTTCACCGCTTATCTCCACAATAACGGACATCCTTTTTCTATCTGAATCGAAAGGAATTTCCTCCATTCTTTTAATATTTTCTACCAATTCAAGAGAAAGTCCTGATTTCATTGAAAAAGAAAGTATAGCAGCTTCGGTAGGGTCTCCTAAGTATTTTTCTTCTTCTAAAGTTTCTTTGCCAATTTTTATCTTTTCCCTCTTAATCTTTGCATTATTGCACAATGCTCCTATCTCCAACATCTTTCTAAAAGCGCTTCTCTCTTTATTTCTCATTGTAGTAAATTCTTTACTTTTATCACCTTTTACTTCAAAAACTTCTTCATCGCAAAACACTTTTGTCACAGTCATTTTGTTCTCTGTCAAAGTACCTGTCTTATCCGTACATATTACATTAGTGCATCCCAAAGTTTCAACAGCAGGTAATTTTCTTATTAACGCATTTCTTTTAAGCATCCTTTGTACCCCAATAGCCAAAGAAACTGTAACAACAGCAGGAAGTCCCTCAGGAATAGCAGCAACTGCAAGACTTACACCTGATAAAAACATATAATATAAAGACTCTCCTCTTATTATTCCTAATACTATTACAATACCGCATATAGCAAGAGCTCCAGCTACTAACACTTTTCCAAGTTTATTAAGTCTTTTTTGTAATGGCGTTTCATCTCCTTCAATATCTTTAATCATCCCTGCAATTTTCCCCATTTCTGTTTGCATACCTGTAGCAGTTACAATAGCTTTCCCTCTTCCTTTCGTAACAATCGTACCCATATAAACTACATTACTATTAGTTACTGCCGCTCTTTTTACATTGTTTACAGCTTCCTTGTGGACAGGGACTGACTCACCAGTCAAAATCGATTCATCCACTTCTAAATTATGACTTTCTATCAAAACAGCATCTGCTGGAACTTTATCTCCCGCCTCCAATATAATAATATCATCTATTACAATCTGAGAAGCCTCTATCTCTTTTTGTTCTCCATCCCTCAAAACTTTTGCAATAGGCGCTGCAAGTTTTTTTAAAGCTTCCAAAGACTGCTCTGTTCTATATTCTTGGATAAATCCTAATACAGCATTTAAAATGACGATTATCGTTATTGTCAAAGCATCCGCTAATTCTCCCATCAAAGCAGAAATTAAAGTTGCTGCCAATAAAACCATCACCATAAAATCTTGAAACTGGTTTAAAAATATTTGCAAAGGACTAACTTTGTGCCCTTCCTCCAATATATTCGGCCCATATTTCAATAACCTTTTTTGCGCTTCTTGACTATTTAAGCCGGTAAAGTCAGTTTTATCAAAGTAGTAAATTGTTTGTTGCATTTGCTTCTTACCGTAAGACATCCCAATCCCCTTTCTTAAACTTTTTGCTCTCTAAATAAAATATGAGGGCATTCTAAAAAACATGCCCTCATTCTTTTAAACTTTGCCATCCATCTCTTGCAAGATTGACTATTAAATTATGTCGAGACTTGTCAGGATGATTTATAACTTTATTATACCATTTTAATGCCTCTTCTTTATTGCCTAACATTCTATTAAGTTCTGCTATCATGTATATAAGAAGTATTTCTTCCTCATATATATCCGAACCACTATAGGCTTTTATATAAGAATCCAATGCATATTTCAAATATTTTTCTTCATTTACCTTATCATTTAAAATCCTATATATCCAAGCAATTCTAAGACAAGTCTTCGCAAAAACTATGGGTTTATCTTCTTTTATCTGGGAACAATATAAAGCCAATAAATAGGTTTCTAACGCTTTTTGAGGTGTTCTTTCACCAGAAAATTCTCTTTTAACCCACTTAGCCGTTACCAGTGACAGGATTTTTTCCTTTTTGTCATTAGTTATTCTGTCAAATTCAGATTCCAAAGCAGCATATCCACAATTTGGGCACACAATAACCTCATAAAAGAAAGGATTAATGCCATCTTTATATTTAGTATAAAAATCTCTTTCTCTTTCTTCCACCTTCAATTGTGAAGTCCTTACTTTAGTATATGTAAATTCTCTCTTACACACTGGACATACGGCTTTTTTCTCGTACAAATATTTGTTCTCCAATATTACACCTCCGTCCAACATTAGTCCTATTAAATATTTTAACATACTCATCAACATTTTTCGACATTCTCTAGATAAAAAATTAGCTATCTGCAAAAGTTGAAATTATTTGTGATTTATTATTCCATATGTAAGGCCAATAAGCATAATAATGCCTCCATAACCAGCAATAGGATATAAATAATGAACAAGTTTTGCAAAACCAAACCTACTAGCTATAAGGGCTATTCCTCCCGAGGCAACAGTAAAAATCTTATATTTCACTGACCCAACTTCTGTAAACCTTGCCGCAAACCCATATAGATTTCCAACAGCCGTAGTATATATTTCTGCAATCAAAATAAAACTGTATACAAATTTCAAAACCGGTGAAATATTACCAGCAACATAAAGCATGGGTATCTCATATAAAGAAGCAGTAGGCATATTTATAAGAATTGTAAAAAATATCAAAAACGCACCTAATCCTAATCCCATTCCTCCTAATATAGCTCCCCATCTTAGTTTTGACCTGTCGTTGGTTTTCTGTCCAAGAGGAGCAAGAATGGCAACTGCCATCAAAAGATTATAGGAAGCATAAAGTACTCCCGACAATGCAAAATTTTTTACTGCAGCTTTAAAAGGAAAGTCAGCAATTGTTATAACCGTAATGTCTGGTCCATAAAAAAGGGAAAAAGTACCCACAATGATTATGGCAAGCAAGAGCAAAGGCACTACAAAAGAAATGGCAGAAATAACTCCTCCAATTCCTGTTAATACTGTTACAACCGATAATACTGCCATTACTACACCCCCAAAAGTAGAAGGAAGCCCAAATTGCTCTTCAAAAATTGCACCACAACCTGCTATCATTGCAGATAGTGCTCCAAACAAAAAAAATGTAACTACTAAATCTATCACTCTTCCAAATAAAGGTCCCCCAGCCTTCATGATGACCTTTTTATAGGAAGAGGCATTAAGCCTGTTACCTAATCGTAAAATTATATACCCATAAAACACAAACATAAAAACAGCAATTACAAGCCCTATAGTTCCTTTTACTCCGTGATATGCAAAAAACTGCAATATTTCTTGTCCCGAAGCAAATCCCGCCCCTACTACTGTTCCTATATAGCTTGCAGCAACTTTAAAAGCCGAAATCTCTTTTCTACTCAAAAAAATCCCGCCTTTCTTTCTATTTTAAATATATTTTTGGCGGGATAAAAAATATTATTCTTTTTAAAAAACTATTTACTTTTTATTAGAAAATGAGTTAAAATAATAGTTGTGCCATAACAAAATATTCTAGTACGTTTTATGAGGTGAAACAAATGAAAAGAAAGAAATGGTTTATTTTCTTTTTAATATTATCTATTGTAGCTTCAGGAGCCTTTTTTGTATATTATAAATACATACGTATAACAAAACATCCAGAGAGTGTATTTAACAATGATAATAAAAATAATATTTCCAATTCTGAACAAGCATTACCTAAAGACAAAGTATATATTGCCTTTTTAGGCTTAGATAAAAATGATGAAAGAGTACACACTCTAGGAAGTTTTAGGACTGACACTATAATGATATTTTCAATTGATTTAAATGATAAAGTCGTAAAAGTTCTTTCCATTCCGCGAGATACATACGTAGATATTCCCGGATTTCATAAAGACAAAATAAATGCTGCATATGTATATGGCGGTATGGGAGAAAAAGGTTATGCTCTTAGCTTAAAAACCATAAGTGATTTTTTAGGTATCGATGTGCCTTATTACATTTCAATAGACATGCAGACAATACCAGATATTGTAGACGCAATCGGTGGAGTACCCCTCGATGTAGAAGTAAATATGCATAGCCATGGAGCCAACTTAGATAAAGGATACCAAATTTTAGATGGGCAAAAGGCTTATCAGTATCTAAGATGGAGATATGACCCCATGGGAGATATAAACAGAATTAAAAGGCAACAAAAGTTTATAATTGCCTTTGCCAACCAGCTTAAAAGTAAAGCAAAAGATGTTTCTACTTATATAAATTTATACAATACTTTTAAAGGAAAGTTGTACACTAATCTCAATTATGAGCAAATACTTGCCTTAATATACGCTGTTAAAGACATATCACCAGATTCGATAGAAAAATTCACAGTGCCAGGAGACTTTTATGATTTAAATGGAATAAGTTACTGGAAGCCAGATATGGAAAAATTAAACGAGGTGCTTCAAGAATTCACAAAATAAAGAGACGCAGCTAGAAGCGTCTCTTTATTTTGTGAAACCAACTTAGTTTCTTTTTTATTGGTTCTATCACTTCAATATCTTCACCATTAATCACTTTTTGACTATTACTAATCAAATAGTCTATGTAGGCATCTTCAATTCCTTCTTTTTTTAAAGTCTCTAAAGCTTTTGATATCTTAGGCGCTCTTCCCCTTGTTGTATGAGCATCAGAAGCTATAAAATGCACCATATTGTGTTTTATAAGCTCTAACGACTTATACCTTATCTCATCTCCAAACAAGCCTGTAATGCTTGTAGAATTAATTTGCATAAGCGCTCCTTCGTTAATTAACCTATATATTATATCAAAATCTCCTTTAACATATGAATATCTTTCTATGTGAGCTATAATAGGAGTAACTCCTATCACCTTAAAGTCAAATATTACATCCTCTATGTATTCCGGATAACTAGCTACCGGTAATTCTATCAAAATATATTTACCCATATCGTTTATTGACATAACTTCTCCTTTTTTATAACTTTCCACTAATGTAGGAGAAATAAAAGCTTCACACCCTGGAATTATCTTTAAATCTATGTGATTTTGAATTAAAAACTCATTTAACTGCTGACAAGCATTTAAAATACTCTCTTTTGATATTTCATGCTCATATTCTATATAATGAGGTGTCGCTACAATTGACTCTATACCATCTTGTACTGCAATAAGTGCCATTTCCTTGGAAATGTCCAAGGACTCAGCACCATCATCAAGATTAGGTAATATATGACAATGTATGTCCACCATTATCTTTTCCTTCTTTTCCTATGTTGTGGTTTATTATCATCATAATAATAGTAATAGTAGTATCCTCCATGACTTTCTTTTACTCTGTTGAGTACAACCCCAAGGATATTAGCTTTTACACTTTCTAAAATCTCTTTTGCTCGGCTAACTGCTCCAATCTCTGTCTTCCCAGCTTGTATAACAAGTATTACCCCATCAACAACAGGTGCTAATACTACTGCATCAGTTACAGTAACAACAGGAGGACTATCTATAAATACATAGTCGTAATTTTCTTGAATACTACTTAATAATTTTTTCATTCTATTAGAACCCAACAGCTCAGCTGGATTAGGTGGAATTGGCCCAGAAGTTAATATATGTAAATTACTGTAACTGGTATCTACATTTAAATAAGCCTCATAGTCCCCTTCATCTATCAGTAAATTTGTTAAACCTCTACTATTAGACAAATTAAAAGTTTTATGAACTGTGGGATTTCTTAAATCTGCATCTATTACAATAACTTTACTTCCTGTCAAAGCTACAGAATAGGATAAGTTTTTGACAATAGTACTTTTCCCTTCATTTGGAAGCGAGCTGGTAATCAATATACTTTTAACTTTTCTATCTACACTGGTAAATTGCAAATTAGTTCTTAAAGCACGAAAAGCCTCAGCAAAAGGCGATTTTGGATCTGCTACAATTGGATTTCTTGCTACTACCATTCATTTTCACATCCTTACCTAAATTTAATTTTTTATTTCGGGAATGACACCTAATACAGGTAAGTCCAAGTATTTCTTTATATCTTCTGGGCTTTTTATAGTTCTATCCATATATTCCAATAAAAATACAATAAAGACGCTTATCATAAAGCCTAAAATAGCAGCTACCGCAATATTCAAACTTGTTTTAGGACTAATTTTAGAGGTTGGTGGAATAGCTTTATCAATTACTTGCACATTATCAATGTTCATTATTTTTACAATGTTTTCCACAAATGAATCCGCAATCGCATTTGCTATTTCTGCTGCTTTACGAGGGTCACTATTTTTTACGCTTATCTCAATAATCTCTGTGTTACCTTTAGCTGCTACATCTACACTATTTTTTAATTGGTCAACAGTTAGAGGTAGTCTCAGTCTCTCAATTACTGGCTGCAAAACCCTCCTGCTTTTAACAAATTCACTATAAGTGGCAGCTAGCATCCTACTAGTTTGTATATCTTGAACTTGTATCTGACTATTGTTAAGCGCGGAACTTTGTGTTCTGCTGACTATCAAAGAAGTACTCGCTTTATACACAGGAGTAGCAATGAAATATGAAAATATCCCACTAATTATCGTAGCTAAAAGGGTAATAATTACTATCATTTTTGTCCTTTTTCTTATAATCAGGAAAATTTCTCGCAAATCAATTTCCTCTTCTGCTATTTTTAAACCCCCTTTTATCCTTTCCTTTGTATACAATTTGCTATAAAAGCAAAATTCAGTTCTTTTTAAATTTTTTTGCTATTTTACTTTTGTAACCGCAGCCTCCTTTTCGATAGCTGTTAAATTGTCAACAAGTTCTAATAAATACCTCTTAAAAGGTTCACTTAAGTCCTCTCTTTTTAGAGCATACTCAACAGTTGCCATAAGGTAACCTAATTTATCTCCCACATCATATCTCTTGCCAATAAAATTATAGGCGTAAATTGCTTCATAATTTAAGAGAGTTTTTAAAGCATCTGTAAGCTGTATTTCACCTCCTGCTCCTGGTGGCGTGTTTTCCAATATTTCAAATATTCTTGGTGTAATTATATATCTTCCCAAAATAGCGATGTTAGAAGGCGCCTTTTCTTTTTTAGGCTTTTCCACAAGGTCTTTGACTTTGTATAATCTATCCTCAATAATAGCAGCGTCAACTATTCCATATTTATCTACATCCTCATACGGCACCTCTTGTACCCCAATAATAGAACAGTTGTACCTTTCGTATTGGTCAATCATCTGCTTTAAAACCGGCACTTCTGAATCTACTATGTCATCTCCTAAAAGTACTGCAAAAGGCTCATTTCCTACAAAAGATTTAGCACAGTAAATAGCATGTCCCAACCCTTTAGGTTCCTTTTGCCTTATATAGTGAATGTTCACCATATTGCTAATATCCTCTACAAGGTTAAGTAAACTTTCCTTGTTTTTCTTTTTTAACTCCAGCTCCAACTCCACAGATTTATCAAAATGGTCTTCTATTGCTCTTTTATTTCTGCCAGTTATTATAAGGATATCCTCAATTCCCGATTGAATCGCCTCTTCGACTATATATTGAATAGTGGGTTTGTCCACAATTGGAAGCATTTCTTTAGGCTGAGCCTTGGTAGCAGGCAAAAACCTCGTACCAAGGCCTGCAGCCGGAATTATCGCCTTTCTTATTTTCACTGTTTTTTCCTCCCATGCAAGTTTTACAGCTTATTTAAACTCTACGCTAAATTTAGCTAAAGCTTCTGAAAGCTCTTTTTTAATCGCTTCAAGTTTTTCTTCTGTCTTTGCCTCACATCTCACAATAAGCTCTGGTCCTGTGTTAGAAGCTCTAACCAGTCCCCATCCTCCATCAAACAACACTCTTGCACCATCAACATCTATAATGTTGTATCCTTTTTCTTTAAAGTATTCAGTTACACCTTTTACCACATCAAATTTTTTCTCATCGTCACATTCTAACCTTATTTCAGGTGTTGCAGGATATTTAGGAACATCAGCTAAAAGCTCAGACAAAGATTTATCTGTATTAGAAAGTATTCGTAAAAGCCTTGCAGCAGCGTATGCCGCATCATCAAACCCATAGTACTCATCTGCAAAAAACATATGACCAGACATTTCTCCTGTAAACACAGCACCTAATTCTTTCATTTTTGCTTTTATGAGGGAATGCCCTGTTTTGAAGAAGATAGGTTTGCCTCCCAATCTCTCAATTTCTTCTACTAATGCCTGAGAACATTTCACTTCTACAATGGCATCAGCGCCGGGATGTTTTTTCATTATTTCTCTCCAATAAAGAATCATCAACATATCTCCCCAAATTACATTGCCTTTATCATCTACGACGCCGATTCTATCACCGTCACCGTCAAAAGCTATACCCAAATCTGCGTTTACCCTCTTTACTTCTTCAATTAAATCTTTTAAATTTTCTTCTTTTACTGGATCTGGAAAATGGTTTGGAAATGTAGGATCAGATTCACAATAGAGAGGATATACTTCACAACCTAAATTGTATATCACATCAGGATAAAAATATGAACCTGTGCCATTCCCACAATCGACAACAACTTTAAGCTTTCTGTCGCCTAATTTAACCTTTTCTTTTATCATATTAATATACGAATTAATTGGATAAGCATACTTCACATTTCCTGTACCTTCTTCAAATTCGCCTTTTTCTGCTATATAGTAAAGTTTTTTAAGTTCATCGCCATAAATTGTAGAAGGTCCTACCATAACTTTGAAACCATTAAATTGTGGCGGATTGTGGCTTGCAGTAATCATCATCCCTGCTTGATAATTGTACAGGACATTAGAATAGTAAAAAGCTGGAGTCGTCAAAACCCCTACATCTAATACATCACAGCCTGTAGAAGTAAGTCCTTTAATCAAAGCATCTCGTATAGGTCTTGATGATAATCTATTATCTCTGCCTACCAGCACATCCTTAATTCCTTTTTGTCTCACATATGTACCAAAGGCCTTCCCTATAAGCTCAGCACTTTCAACAGTCAAATCATCTTCCCATACGCCTCTAATATCATACATCCTAAACATATTTTCATTCAACTTCATTTGTCTCAACCTCCTTTTTTATGCCATACAATTTAATTATATAGATAATACTGAAAATCCTCAATACACAATCTTCACAAAATTGTTTCTTGACTTTATGCAAATATGTCAACAAGCATAAACCAGACTCCTTTGCTGCTCAGATACATTTTCCATCACTTCAATAGCTAAATCTACACTTTTTAGCTCACCTGCTATACTAAATATAACTTTTGCCCTCTTTTTTCTTTTGTCTATTTTCTTAATAAGCCCTTCATACCCTTTTAATGGTCCTTCAATTATCTTTACTCTTTCTCCTTCCATTATACCTTTCGACAAATCTATTAAATCAGAATTTTTAGTAAGAGATAAAATTATTTTCATCTCCTCTTCTTTTACAAAAGCAGGCCTTTTTCCTTCTTTCAGAAAAATACCTCTTTTTAAAACTTCAGATATTTTATAATATAAATCATCACTCATCTCGGCATTTACAAAAACATATCCAGGAAATAAAAGTTTAATTTTTTCCACTGGTTGTCCTTTTACTCTCTCTATAATTTTTCTTTTCGGAATAAGCAATTTCACTTCCTCTTTAAAGCAATTCTCAATAATATCTCTAACTTTGTTCTCATAACCACTTCGAGTAAAAATAACATACCATTTTTTCATTTTTCTACACCCCATTTTATAATTTTATCTCTTATTCTTACAAAATTCAACATATAATTCCTAATTATGATATAAATAAGTATGCAAATGGAAACTTGAAAAACTCGACCATTGTGCTATATTATAATTATTCGAAACAAATTAACGTTTAAAGGGGGACTTTTTATGCAAATAGAACACAAAAGATAAAAGACATAAAACTAAAGGGCGGGCATTCAGAAAAATACCCACCCCAACTCTTGACAAAGAGCCTTTAAAAAATTTTTTATAAAATAAAAAGGCTTAAGAGTTAAGCCTCAAGAAATATTTATAAAAACTCAAATCATCAGTAAGTTCGGGATGAAAAGAGGTAGCAAGCAAATTATCTTGCTGTGCTGCCACAATTTTACCTTGGTGCTTCGCAAGTATCCTGACACCATTCCCTACATTTTCTATATACGGAGCCCTTATAAAAACCGCCTCTATCTCATTATTGGAAACTGCTGGTATTATAAGCTTTGTTTTAAAGCTGTCAAGTTGACTGCCATATGCATTTCTTTTAACTGAAATATCCATTATTCCAAGGTGCACTTTGTCATCATTAACTATATATTTTGCCATAAGTATCATGCCAGCACAAGTGCCCCATATGGGAATTTTCCTCTCATTCAGCTTTAAAATAGCATCTTTGAGTCCAAAATCTACAATCATTTTCCCTATTGCAGTGCTTTCGCCACCCGGTATAATCAATGCATCTAAGCTTAGCAGAGTATTTTTGTCTTTTGCCAAAACAGCTTCTACACCATCTATAAGCTTTAATTTTTCAATATGTTCTCTAACAGAGCCCTGAATTGCCAATACTCCAACGCGCAAACTACCATCCCCTTGAAGCATATAGATCTTTTTCATCAAGTTTTCTTATATCAATACTCTGCATGGCTTCTCCCAATCCTTCTGAAACTTCTGCCAATATTTCTGGTTTGTCGTAATAGGTTACAGCTTTTACTATAGCCTCTGCCATTTTTTCAGGATTTTGTGACTTAAATATTCCAGAACCAACAAAAACACCATCTGCACCAAGCTGCATCATTAAAGCCGCATCCGCTGGTGTCGCAATCCCTCCTGCCGCAAAATTTACAACCGGAAGTCTCCCATGTTGTGCAACATATTTTACAAGTTCATATGGCGCTTGAAGTTCTTTAGCAGCAGCCATAAGTTCGTCTTCTCTTAAAGTAGTAAGCCTTTTTATTTCGGCATTTATTATCCTCATATGCCTTACTGCTTCTACTACATTTCCTGTACCTGCTTCTCCTTTTGTCCTTATCATAGAAGCACCTTCCCCTATACGCCTTAGTGCTTCTCCAAGGTTTCGTGCCCCGCACACAAAAGGTATCTTAAATGCCCACTTATCTATATGGTACATCTCGTCTGCAGGGGTTAAAACTTCGCTCTCATCAATAAAATCTATCCCAAGTGCCTCTAAAATCTGTGCTTCCACAAAATGCCCAATTCTAACTTTTGCCATAACAGGGATTGATACTGCTGCCTTTATCTCCTTTATTATTTTAGGATCTGACATTCTTGCGACTCCGCCTCTTGCCCTAATATCAGCTGGAACTCTCTCTAAAGCCATAACTGCAACAGCCCCTGCCTTTTCAGCAATAACCGCCTGTTCTGGTGTTGTCACATCCATTATGACTCCACCCTTTAGCATTTGCGCAAGGTTTTTATTAAGCTCATATCTTTCATTCATTGTTCTATTCCTCCTTACAATTGTATTGTCATTTTATATATCTTAATATCAATTGTACCTATTAAATCGAAACAAATCAATCAGAACATTATAGATACAAAAAAAGAATGCATAACGCATTCTAATCCAAAAGTTCTCTATACAATTTCATTAAACTTTCATTTATATTGTTTATCTCACTTACATCAAAAATAAATTCTTGATAGTTTAACTCGTCTTCAACTTCTCCCCCCTGAAACATACGCAATCTACAAGAAATTTAGTTTTTTCCGTCTCAACTAAATAGCATGAGCCTGTAACTTCTTTAGTAGCTCCCAAAAAACTTATTTTCACAATAACGTCTCCTTTCATATTAGGAATAATAATTTTCTTCGATCCATTTATTTATATAATGTATATATCTAACAAAATCATCCAAATGGTTCTTTAATATGTCAACAATTACCTTCTCGTCAATTTTCATATAATCATGTACAAGTATATTTCTAAAAGAAACCATGTTAGAAATATTTTTGGCAAAATTTTCTGGCAAAATGTTTGCTTTACCTAATAATAAAACCGTTTCTCTATAGGTATCGGGTTTTTCTAAACCAAGAGAAGAAATAATTATATTGGCTATATCAATAACACATTCTATAGATATTTGAATTCCTCTTTCTATTCCCCAATATTTGAGCATATCCTCTTTTATATTTTCTTTATTTACTTCTTGCGATACTTTTTTTAACAATATTAAATTTTTTTGTAACTCTTTTATTTTAGAATTTATTGTTTCTATTATACTTTTAGTCACTATTATCACCTACAACACTTTTTACCCATTCTTTAATAACATCCATCTGCACTTTTCTAAAATATTCCATGTCCATATATTCTCTTAGAGTTTTAACCTCAAATTCCACCTTTACATCTTCATTTTCTTCAAAAATAAGTTTGCCGTGCTTTATTACTTGATGCTTAAGCACTGGATTTGCAGAATTTAATATTACCAAATCTATATCATCTCGTTTAAATATTGAAACCAAATCGCCAATTAAAGCAAGTTTGTCCATAGGATCATATCCATTCCCTAAAAGTACCGCAATATCAAGATCACTATTTTTTGTATTAGTGCCTTTACTATATGAGCCAAAAACATATATCAACTTTATGTCATATTTACCCTTTAAATATTGCAAATTTCTCTTAAATATTTCTTCCACTTCTTTTAAATCTCTCTGAACCACTACAGACACCTCTTTAAGAAGGCATTATTACCTTAATTTTACCACTCCCCCTTACCTTCTTCAATCAATTTTATATCATTTATAATATCATCTATTATAAGCTCCTGATACCCTGCTTTTTTTATTATTTTCATCTCTTTTGCCACATCAAAAAGTAAAGGTGATTCAATCTTATTTAGCTTACTAAGCCTTACATCATTTATGACTTCATTTGAAAGAGATTTTAAATAATCTTCTACACCGTACCTTAAAAAGTGAAACTTGTCTTTATACCTTTTGTACAATCTATCTGCTATCATAAGCCCCTCTGGGTCAAAATCTCCTGAGTAATATATCTCTGTCCCTTCTTTATAAAGCATGTCCAAGAGCAGGAGAGAAGAAAGTTTTGGCTGGCCATATGTGCATACAAGAGGAAATACTTTGCTTGTGGCATCTATTAAAGATGTAAAAACTGAAGGATTCTCTACAACATACACTTTCTTAGAAGGGCTTATGACCCTCTCAATTTTACTCAAATTTAAAAGAGGAACTTGCAAGACTTGATTGCTTTCATAAGCAGCCTTAAATACTTGATTTTCCGTATCGCCCTCATATGCCAAAAGTCCTGAGAGTGTGACATAATTGGATATTTCATCTATCAAAATGCCAACGTTGTAATAAAGTTCTGATATTTCTTCACTTCCTTTTACTTCATTCAGCCCCATTAAAGTGCATAAAGCGTTTATAAACATACTTCCAGCTTCTGTATTTGAATCAAAATAGTGAGGATTACGTGCAATCTGGGAAGAAAACACCGGCAGTCTTTTCTTTTCCCCTTTATAAACAGGCAAATTATTTATAGCATCACATACATACATTATATCTTTTTTTAGCCCATTTCTATCATTTAAATACCTCTGATTTACTGTCCTTACCCCTACAGCGGTTCCCTCATACAAACTTTTTAGCCAATCAATGCACTTACATTCCTGGTATTTAGAGAAGAGCTCTTTAAAGAACTCTTCTCTTTCTTTTGCCAATATTTCCATATCCTCTTTTTTGCTGGTGAGTTTTTCGCCAAAATAGTATTCCAGTATGTCTTTTAGCGTATACTCCTCAAATCGCGTATTTTTTAGCGACTCTTCAAACTTTGCCACATCAATGGATGCAGATTTTTTTGTCCTATAGTCTTTTTTAAAATGGTTTGTAAGTACTTCTTTTTCATCTTCCGTAAGATTATCAAGCTTTACAACGCCTCCAAGACGTCCTAAACTTCTGTACTTTTCCCTTATACCTTTAAAAATCCTCTTGTATCCCTTTTTTTCTTTAAAATATTTAAGTTCTTCTTTATTCATTTACAGCACCCACCTCAAGAGCGGCAACCTCCTCTTTTTCAGGAAGTATAAGATGCTTTACCTTTCCATCCCACAAATACTTCATGACCAATACAGCCTTTGCATTTTTTGGCCTTATAAGTTCATAAATTGAAAGCTTGGGGACAGTGTCATAATCTCCCCACAAAACCTGCGAATTCATTATATAATTAAATCTTAGATCTTCAATCAGTTTAAACATATCCCTTATGTTTGTGTCATCAACCCCTGCAAATGCTTCATCTAGAGATATTATGCGAGGTGCAGTCGGGGGTGCTCCCTCATACCTTGAGTAAACCGCGGAAAACAAAGGTATATACATGGCCATCGCCTTTTCTCCACCGCTCAACTTATTAAAGGCATTATCAGTAAGCTCCTTGCGACTTTCCCCTTCTTTTCTGTAGTAAAGCTTAAACTCAAACCAATCTCTGTAATCTAATATTTCTTTCATAATCTTGTGAAAAGTTTCTGTATTGTTTTTTTCCTCCATTGCCCTCCTGGCTCTTTCTACTTTTGACCTAAAATGATTTACAACTTTATCGAAGACTTCCTTTTTCAGCATATCAGCATCAGATTTTAAAATATCCACAAGTTCCTTTGTATCAAGTTCTTCTTCATTGGAAGCAGGAATGCTTCTCCACTCAATAGAGAACATAAGTCCGCTGGAAGTATCCCTTTCAGACATGAGTTTGTTCATTTTCTTTACCCATTCTTCTGCTTTAAAAATCTTTGCCCTTATCTTAATTCCCACATTGTGCATTATAATCTCTTCAAAAAGAATCTTATCCGTCTCTCTTAAAAGGCTTTCATTCGCCATTATATCCTCTTCAATATTAGAATAAAGCGTATATAATGAAACAACTTTACCATTTATATTTGCCGTAATATTAAGTCTTCTCTGCTTACTCTTTGCTTCTTTTATTCTTTCATTGTCTCCCTCACAAGCTTCGTCAAAGATATTGCCAATTGAAAGTCCATATTCTAAAAGTTCGTTGCGAGTTTCAAAATACACATTTTGAAGTCTCTCTGTAAACTTTTCTCTGTCAAAGCCCGCTTTGTCAAAAAAGCCTTTGTATTCAGAAAGAATGCTTTTACTTAATTTTAACATATCCTCCATTTCAACGTCTTGCTTGACAAAGCCAAGTGCTAATTCCTTTTTTAAACCCTCTTCAACAATATTGTAAATTTCCTCTTTAAGATGAATCTCTTCTTCAATGTTTAAAAGGTCTTTTAAGCTTCTCTGTAGCCGCTCCTCAAGTTTTGCTTTTTCGGCTGATTTATTTGTAATCTCTTTAGGTATTTCCTCCAGCCTTTTTAGGCAAAACTCTAGTTCTTTCTCAATTTCTTCAAGTCCAAGTTCTTTTAATGTCTCTTTTAGCATCTCAATTTTCTTAACAGAACTCTGTATTTTGTTTTCCAGTACGTCTATTTCGTACTTTAAGTTATCAATATCGTATTCTAAATCTTGTTTTTGCTGCAATAACATTTCTTCGTTTGAAATGTGCAAAACATATTTGTTGTATAGTATTTCTACTTCATTAAGCCCTGAAGCGTATTCTTCCGCATATTCATACGCAGAAGAATAGGTATCAATATCTGGATGTATGTTTATGCCAGATGTCAATTCTCTTACAACAGCTTTCTTTTTCTGAAGGTCCTCAAAACAGTTTTTAACTGTAAAAAGCTGTTCATCCAGTTTATGAGAGGTGTATTCGTAATCAGCCTTTGCCGTTTTTAAATATCTATATGCTTCTTCAATATCTTCTTTCCCGGGAAATGCCGAATATTCGTAATCCAGCCTCTGTATCCTTGATTTTTTTGCATTTATTTCCTCATCGATTGCAGATATTTCAGCTTTTATAGCCTGTATTTCTTCTTGTATAGATTTAATAAGCTCTTCTCTGTAGCGCTTTCTAGACTCACTCCCGATGTACTTTGATTTAACTTTATCCCGCGCTTTCCCTTTTATTACTCCTATTCCATATGTGCCATTTGAATCAATATAGGTTGTCCCGCTTTCTTCGGATACAAATATATTGCTTAAAGCATCCGAAATATCTTCTGGTGAAACTCCTTCTTCATTGTCAACTACTTTAAAATATTGAGATACATTTAACATCATATTAAAGCTTCCAGGCATAACATATTTATCCGCCATATTGCTGTCCATTTGAAGAGCTTTTTCAAAATATTCTTTGGGAACGATAAGAGCATCCAAAAGCCCCATGTCTTCTATCGCAGCTTCTATATTGCCTCTTGTCTCTTCATCCACATCCTCTTTAAAATCAATCGCCATGTAAAGAGGAATGTAAGGAATTCCAGCTTCTTTAAGCCTTTTTCTGTTGTTTATGACTTGTTCATCTCTTTCAGGCTCAGGGTCTTTTTTGTTTTTCCATTCCTCCAATAACTTTTCTTTCTCATGAAGCTGATTTTCTTTTACCTCTCTTTGATTTTGTAATCTTAAAATTTCTTGCTGAATTCCATTTAGTATTTCCTCATAGGGTTTTCTCACAAAAGCCAAAATATCGTCAAATCCTTTATCCTCTCCATACGCCAGTATGACACGGCTTAAGCCTTCCAGTTGGCTACTTAAAAGCTTAAGTTCTGCATTGCCCTGCGACCAACTATAAACTCTTTCAACGTATTCTCTTTTTTGTTCGTCAAAAAGCCTTTCTGCCTCATTAAGCTTTTTAGCCCTGTCTTCTCTTTCTTTTTTAAGCCTTTCCTGCTCTTTAAGTGCGGCATCATACCTTTTATTTGCTTCTATTTCTTCTCTCAATGCACTCATTGCACGCTTTATTTTATCTTTATGCTTTTTTAATTCATTTTTCCAATAAGTAAAATCAAATTCTTTTCCATACACTTTTTTAAGTTCACTTACAGAAAACTCATGTTCCATGAAATCTATATCCTGTGCAATTGAAGATATATTCTCTAATTTATCCTGTAGTTCTTTATCCAGTTTGTATTTTTGTTCCTCAGTGTTTTTTATCTTTCTTTCTAAACCATAATATTTATCTTGTTTATTCCGGAGTTCTTCTTCTTTTTTAGACTTATCCTCCAAATACTGCTTATATCGATCCTCTTCTTCTAATAACTCCTTTTGGGTTCTTTTAGCATCACCACTTGAAAGCTGTTCTTCCTTTTTCTTTAAGGCTTCTCTTTCACTTTCAAGAGAAATGATGTCATTTCCTAAGTTTGCTATTGTACTTCTGTAATTTTCAATATCTTTAGTTAAATTATCGTATTCTTTTTTTGATGCGTATAAATCGCTGTATGCCTTTACTAAATCCCCAGCCTTTTCATAAAGAATGTATCTGTTATAGTTGTCGTACTCATTTTTAAGCTTTTTTACTGCAGCCATATTCCTGTAAAGAACATCAAGGTGCATCTTAATCTGGTCCATATTTTCTATGGTTTCTGAAAGAGGCCTCAAATCATCATCTGTGAGTGAAGGCAGTGAAGCCTTCATAATTTCATATATCACAGTAGGCCTGAAGTCTTTGGAAAGCTTTGGACTTCTAAGCTGTATCAGCAGTTTTATGAGCTCGTCGTATTCCTCGATAGAACTAAAGCCAAAAATGTATTTATTGACCATTTCCATGTACTCTTTTTGGCTTTCAACTACTTCTCCGCCTTCACCTATTCTATTCTTAAGTTCTTTTTTGGTAAGTGGGACTTTTGCTCTTTTGCCGTCATCGCCTATTTCCATTTTGTATAAAAAGAAGTCGATACCTATACGCCTGCCGTCAAGTATTACAAAGCCCCAAAAGTCCATATTTTGATGCCTTTTCGCCTTTAGTCCAATGCCTATTGTAATGTAGCTGTCTTTTTTCTCTTTTTTAAATTCCATGAAAAGATAGCCAGTTCTTTCATCAAGCCCACTTACCTCTTCTTCCCCAAGAAGATAGTCCTCAAGCTTTCTCGCCTTTGAGCCAAAGGGATCAAGTCTTTCAGGACTTTTGTTGCCATCTAATACTAAAGGTATGAAACTCTGCATTGTCACTGACTTTCCAGAACCATTAGCACCTCTTAAAAGAAGCCTTCCATCTGCAAACTCAAATATTTCATCATCATAATACCAAAAATTAAGAAGCCCAATCCTGTTAATCATCCATCTTTCGGCTAATTTTTCACTCATCTGCACCTTCTCCTTTTTCAAAATCTGGAGGATATTCCCCAATTAACTTTGCCGCCATAGGCAATATTTTAATAGAATGCAATTCCTCAACTCTTTTTATCATCTTAAAGCTTTCCATGTTTTCAATGACCTCTTCTATAAGCTGCTTTTCACTCATTTCCCTGTAAGACTTATACCAACCATCACTAAATCTTTCCTTTACTTTCAAAATAATATTTATAAATTCTGCTTCAGTTATATCTATAGTATCATCAGGATTATAGGCGAGTTTTCCATCTTCAATCATTTGTCTTATAATTTTACTTACCTGCAGCATTATATCAGATATGTTTTTGTTTTTGTCGGGAAAATAGGACTTTAAATATTTGTTGTCATTAAAGAGAACAAAAGCAGAAGTTTTGTGAAGGTGAAGTTTTGCATCAAGATACTCCTCTAAATCTTTCGCTATGGTATTTCTGTAATTTTTTATATACATGAAGTCTTGGTCATCAGGTCCTTCACTATACACAGCGGGTGAAAGAATAAGTTTTCGGTACGCCCTGTGCCTTCTCTGTATAACCGCATCTTTGGGGTTTGAAAGATTTAAATCCTCCTGCAAAAAATCCTCAATCTTCATGTCTTCTGTAATTTCTCTGTTAAAAGACCTCAAAAAATACCTTGAAATGCCTGTGTTTTCGTAAAGAACTTCAGTATCTTCACTTTCTGAAAACCTCTCGTGGTCACCATCATCTATTTTAATTATGCCAATATCTACAGCAAAATTGAGCACCCGCACAAGTGACTTTCTGTGCTGAAAAAGCGTCCAATCTACTTTATCAGGTCCATCATACTGCGCCTCTATATATTCCGTTATATTAGACAGTACAAACTGGTCTTCTGGTCCTTTATCCTCCAAAAAAGCTAAGAGCAAACACAAAAATGCATAATCCATAGGCATTTGAAATGCAGCTATCCCCATCCACTCTTCAACATCTGACGGCACTTTTTCTAACTTAATAATATATGGGTTTATAATCAATCTATATCCTAACTTCTCTTCAGCAAAAGGTTTTATTTTATTCTCCGCATCTCTTATTTTGTTGAAATTTTCTCTATCCTCTCTCAGTATCCAAAAATTTTCAAGAAGCATCTGAAGTTCTTCCATATTTTCACCTTCAATCAACAAACTCAATTACAATATCAGGCATATCAAGATTACCATCTGTGCATTTTAGTATTGCCCTCTCACCATTCTTTGGCATATGAAGCTTGTATGTTCTTCCATCTTCTGTCTTACCTATAAAGCCATTTCTTGCCATCGCTTTTCCTATCCATTTAAGTATCGTTGCCCTCACAAAAGGTTTTACAACAGGTAAATCCTTTATCCTTATTCTATTGCCAACAATGCAACTTGCTATTATTTCATCTTCTATATTTTTCTGATTGAGATAGTCCATCAGCATCTCCGTCTTGTCAGCACTTCTATCAATAATCGCATTTGTCTTAACAGAATTACTGTAGCTCCTTGTTTTTGGCTTTATAATCACTTTAAAGGGCGGTTCTTCCCATACGCTCTGGTTTACACTTTCTGTCTTTCTTTCAAAATCACCTTTTATGTGCCTTGTGTAAAAGCAACCGAAAACCGCCGCAGACAAAAGGTGTGCTTCTTTTATATTGCTTGCTTTTGCAAACATTTTAGAAAGAGCAATATATTCATTCTTTCTGCTGGCAGCTTTCATCCTGTTTTCTGCTATTCTCGCCGCATACATTGTTATTTTTCTGATTATTTCGTTTGATATATTAAGAAGCCTTACTGCCTCGCTGTCTTCAAAATTATGACCTGTAAACCAAAAAGATATGTTATTCCACTTATCCATCAAATCTTCTTTTACTTCCTCTTCATTTAAAACCCTGTCAATTCTTGGGATACTCATTTCATATTGGCATAACTTATCTACAACGGAATTGACAATCTCCGGACTCACCTTTTTCAAAAAACTCTCTATGGCAACAGAAAATCTCTGAAGGTCTTTTATAAAATCTCTTAAATATTCTATAAGTTTGTCTTTGTAAATGATAAACTGCTCTGACTTCATAAGTTCATCAGCGTTAGAGCTTTGAAGACTTGCAATGTAATCTGTCGCATTGTGATATATATTTTCAAAGTCGGTATTGAGGTCTTCCCACCATCTGTTTATTTCCTGTAAATCCTCTTTTTTCGCCATTTCATTTATCTTTATTAAATTGCGGTAAATCCTTTCAAATAAAGACGGCTGTAGTGACCCACCATAACCGACGATGCTTTCCAGCCTTATGGTCATTCTCTCTATCTCAATAGAATATGGACTCAGCTGATACCTGAATTTTTTGTTTTTAAATTCGTCAATCGTAGAAGCTTTACTGGTATCTTGTGTCGCAATAAGGTTTTTCCATTCAGTAAGTGCTTTTAAGTCCTGCTCACATTTTTCCATTGTATAGTCGGAAAACACATCAAATTGACTTACATATTCATATACATCCTCTTTGTACAGCCAATATTTAAATTTCTGGTACTGTTCATAAAAATACCTCATGATGAGGCGATATCGCGAAGCATTTTCCGCAGACAAATACTTTACCTCTTCAATCGGTTTTATCACATTCAAATCAAGTTTATCTTCCATAACACTTCACCTTGCATTTATATTTCATATATATTGTAAACTTAATACTCCATCATTTCAATTTATTTTTTGACCTTTTGAAACAAAAATCCTTATCACTTCCCAAATTTATGGAAATAATAAGGGTCGCGTGCTATTTTGGAGACTTCTATCTTATCATTCTGAATCGAAGCGAAGCGGAGCCTTACTCCTCTTTTATAATAGATTCCATCTCTGCAATAAATTTTTCTACATCTTTTTTTAATTCATCTACCGTTTCAGGGAAAATTTCTAATAATCTTTCTATCCTTTCAGGCATAAGATTAAATCCGTAAATGTTTCTAAATATATGCCTAAATCCTCTAAATTCATTAAGCAATAATTTAGTATTTACACTTATAAAAGCTGGTCTTTCTCCCTGTATAGCAACAGACATCTGTTCAAGTAATTCTAAATGCCACTCAGAACCAGACGGAACTGAACCATCTATATTTTTAGCGACAATCTTAAACATATTCTCAACCGCAGTATAAAAATCGTGAAAAATAGATCCAATTGCTCTTAATGTAAAATCATCAGCTAATTTTTCCTTTCTATGCTTATCACTTTTTAGCATGCCTTTATCCTTTAAAGTATCATAAAGTTTTTGTATATTTTCAAGCTCTAATTGCAATCTCGCTAAAGCAACTTTTATTTTACCAGCATCTGTCAAACTATTTCCCTCCCCTCTTTTGCTATTTCCTTTAGCAAAGCCTGCCCAACATCTTTTTGTGTAACTACACTCACTTTATAAGGTCTTGCAATATCTTCTACCTCAATAAACATTGACCAATAATTAAATTTACTGTCATCCCATCCATCTACAAAAATATCAATATCGGACAAATCATCAAAAGGCCCTTCTCTTGCCAATGAACCATACAAAATAACTCTCTTTACTGAATATTTTTCTTTTAAAAATTTAGCAATTTTATAGACTCTATCCATCGCTTCTTTTCTTCTTATCTTTTCTTTTTCTCTTTCTTTTTCACTTCTTATGCGCCAGTTTTCTCTTATTTTCCTTTTTTCTTCATCTGAAATAGTCATCTTTATCACCACACAAAAATTCTTTACATATATTCTACCATTTTATAGCATTCATATCAATCACACCACAAAACTTATAAGAAGCATAACATTTAAAATTGTCACTATAATTCCTGTAGTCCACAACAATATCTTATAAAGCAATGTATTTGCAAACTTTCCCATTATCTTCTTTGAAGAAGTCAAATAAATGAGCAAAAAAATTGTAATGGGAAGCTGTACACTTAAAAACATCTGCGAATAAACTAATCCTTGAAAGGGGCTTTTTACAAAGAATATTAGGAGTACTGCAAAAATATATGTAATTCCCACTCCAACTCTTGTGTGAATATCATTTATATCATAAGGCTCTTTATATATCCCTGCAAAAATACTTCCACCTGCCATTCCTGCTGTTATAGATGAAGAAATTCCTGCAAAAAGAAGAGCTAAAGCAAAAACAACTGCTGACGCATTTCCCAAAAGAGGTTTTAACATCTGCTGTGCCTGGTCTAATTCTGTAACACTTATGTGATTAGCAAAAAAGGCTGATGCAGCAACAATAATCATCGCACTGTTTATCGCCCAACCTATTACCATGGAAAAAATAGTATCAAAATACTCATAATTAAGCTGCTTTACAATTATTTCTTCATCTTCTAAATTCCACTGCCTGCTCTGGATTATCTCTGAATGTAAAAACAAATTGTGGGGCATAACAACAGCACCAAGCACACTCATGATTATAGGCATTGAACCAGGCGGAAATTCTGGTTTCACCCAGCTTACAACTGCTTCTGTCCACTTTACATCAACTAATGAAAGCTCAAATATAAAAGAAATGCCGATAAGTGATACAAAACCTATAATCCATTTTTCCAACTTTTTGTAGGAATTTGTATAAAGCATCCATGACACAAAAACAACAGTAATCAAACTTCCTATCTTTATAGGAATTTTAAAAAGCATTTGAAGAGCTATTGCAGCTCCTAAAATTTCCGCCATCGCCGTAAGTATAGAAGCTAAAACTGCTGAAATAAGCACAAATTTGGACACAGAAGGTTGCAAAAATTTACTTGCAGCTTCAGACATGCAATAACCTGTAACTATGCCGAGATGTGCAGCATTGTGTTGGAGTATAATAAGCATAACAGTAGATAAAGTTACCATCCATAAAAGCTTGTAACCATATGATGACCCTGCAGCAACATTAGAAGCCCAATTCCCCGGGTCAATAAAACCAACAGTAACTAGTAACCCTGGTCCTATGTATTTAATAAAGTCTAAAGCCATAAACTTCGGACGATGTCTGCCTTTAAACAAATTCTTTATGCCTTTAAACAAATTCTTTATGCCTTTAAACATATGTTCACCTCTTTTTAAAATTTTAATCTTCACCTTTTAAACTGCAAGAGGTGTCAGGCGTACAATAAGTATTGTAATCCCTCTTTAGTAATTTTTTAGCTTTGTTGCGAGAAAGTCTTCGTCCTGCAATAAAAAACATATCACCAATGTTGCAATTTTTCTCAATTATCCATTCTTTCACCATTTCCTTTTTAATTTTATTATATCACACTTTTAAATATTCCCCTCCTGTATGGTATTCTTCGTCATGCTTCGCACTCAGCCCCCAAAAGCAAAAAAACATTGACAATGAATTATATCATTGTCAATGTTTTTTAGGCTGGTTGTCCAAAATATTCACTATTTTCGCAGTGAACATGCGGCTCTTTTCAAAAAAACCGTTGTTAGCGTATATACCTGCGAAAGCCAGTGCAATAAAAAGAAGTCCCATTATGAACGAAAAAAGCTCCCTCCATATGATATTCAGGATATCTGCCAGCTTCAACCCCAGGACCACTCCCAAAAGAAAACCTGCCAGCGGAATCACGTAAAGTATAAAAGTAGCGGAAAGCAGCGCCCTAGACTCCATCTCGATTTCCACTATCTGGCCTACTTCAGCATTCGTTTCATTTTCAGCCCAAACTTTTAAGGTCTGTTTATTCGAGCCGCTACTGCAAGCCCTACACTTTGAACAGGCAGACGTCCGTATCACTTCAACTTCGGCTTGGTTGCCCCTCTTTGAAACAACAATAGCTCTTTCTTTCACTAAGAATCCCTCCGATAGTTTTTATGATATCACACAAATAGTTTTAAATCAATGGGTGTTTAAAATAAGTTCCTCTGTTATTAGAAGTGCTAAAATAAAAAAGACTCCTTTGAGGAAAAACCCCACAGGAGTCTTTTTCAAGATTACTTCATGAACAGCGGTGCGAAAACCAGAGCCACGATAGTCATCAGTTTTATCAGTATGTTCAAAGAAGGGCCCGAAGTGTCTTTGAAGGGGTCGCCCACGGTATCTCCCACAACGGCCGCCGCGTGGGTGGGCGTACCCTTGCCGCCATAATTTCCTTCCTCAATATACTTTTTGGCATTATCCCAAGCTCCGCCTGAGTTAGCCATCTGGATTGCTAACATAACACCGGTCACCAGGGCACCAGCTAAAAGCCCTCCCAGAGCTTCTCTGCCAAATATAAACCCAATGGCTAGTGGTGCAATAACAGCAATAAGACCAGGAATTATCATTTCCCTAAGAGCCGCTCTAGTGCTTATATCAACGCACCTTGCATAATCAGGCTTGGCCCTTCCTTCCATTATGCCCGGTATTTCCCTGAACTGCCTGCGAACCTCTTCGATCATCTGGTATGCCGCTTTACCCACCGCTTCCATGGTCATCGCGGAGAACAGGTAGGGCAGCATTGCCCCTATGAAGAGACCGACTATAACATCGGCCCGCAGAAGGTTAATACCCTCTTTCAAACCGGCGGCTGTAGTGTATGCCGAGAACAGCGCCAGAGCCGTCAGCGCTGCGGAACCAATGGCAAACCCTTTGCCCATGGCTGCCGTAGTATTTCCGACCGCATCCAACTTATCGGTGATTTTTCTGACAGATGGGTCAAGTTCGGCCATTTCCGCAATACCACCGGCGTTGTCGGCTATGGGCCCGTAGGCATCTACCGCAACGGTCATGCCCGTAGTAGACAGCATACCGATTGCCGCGAGAGCTATGCCGTAGAGGCCGGCAAATTTATAGGATATAATTACCGCCAGGGCTATAAACAGCACCGGCAGAGCTGTACTTTTCATTCCGACCGCCAGGCCTGTTATAATGTTAGTGGCTGGGCCGGTCTGGGATGATTTTGCGATTTCTTTCACTGGGTTGTAGTTGGAAGAAGTATAATATTCGGTAAGCATTCCTATAATAATACCCACCACGATACCGGAAGCAGTCGCATAAAAAGCGTTTATTTCCCGCAGGAAGTACCTGCTGAGGAAGAAAGTGGCCAGTATCACAAAGATGCCGCTGGCAAAGCTCCCTTTGCTGAGAGCCTTCTGGGGATCGGCTCCCTCTCCGGTCCTCACGAACAGAGTACCAATGATGGAGCTTATTATTCCCGCCGCCGCCACAAGCATTGGGAAGATGATGCCCTTGATACCATATGGTTGTCCCGTCATAGGACTGATGGCAACGGCGCCAATGGCTATACCGGACACTATTGAACCCACGTAGGATTCGAAAAGGTCGGCCCCCATACCAGCCACATCACCTACGTTATCCCCTACATTGTCAGCTATTACCGCCGGATTCCTGGGATCATCTTCAGGTATGCCGACTTCCACCTTACCGACCAGGTCTGCTCCGACGTCGGCAGCTTTAGTATATATTCCCCCGCCCACCCGGGCAAACAGAGCTATGGAACTGGCTCCGAGGGCAAAACCATTGATGACGTCAAAGCTTTTTACATCCGACGGGTTCCCGAACAGGAAGTATAGTATCCCAAGGCCCAGAAGACCCAGGCCAACCACCGACATCCCCATAACGGTGCCGCCGGAAAAAGCTATAGAAAGGGCCTTATTCATTCCTTCCCGTGCCGCATTGGCGGTTCTTACATTGGCTCTGGTAGCGACGCTCATGCCGATAAATCCCGCTAGAACAGAAGCTATAGACCCGGTTATGTAACTTATGGCCGTCTGCCAGTTTATAAATGTGCCTATAACTAGGAACATTATAATAACGAATATCGCCAAGGTTTTATATTCCCTGAAGAGAAAAGCCATGGCACCTTCGTGTATGGCGTCGGATATTTCGCGCATACGCTCGTTCCCTGCAGGGCTCTTGACAACCCTCATGACGTTAATGAAGGCAAACAAAAGTGCAAGTAAGCCCGAGACGGGCGCTATCCACATTAATCCTTCCATCATTCCCCCTCATTCTCCCTCCAAAAAGTAAATTGTTTTAGGCCATTGCAGAAACCAAAAACCTCACAAACTGCCATTAGCTATTATTGTTTGTAAATATTATTTTACCACTATTTTTTGTTAATTTGAATATATATTGTTTAATTTGTTCTTCTATATTTTCGCTTATTGTTGTATAACACAAGCATTTACGAGTAAGTTACCCCTTTATTTAATTAAGGTTAGAAAAACAAACTTCCTACGCCATAACTCAATATCATAATTAAAATGGCTGCTATAATATTTCCCATAAATATGGCCAAAAGTGCCTGCTTGAATTTCATGTTTAAAAGAGCTGCAGCCAAACTTCCACTCCATACTCCCGTTCCAGGCAAAGGAATAGCTACTACCAGTACAAGCCCCCATACGCCATATTTCTGTATTTTTTCCCCATTATATTTTAAAGATCTATCTGTAAGCTTATCTACTAACTTTTTAAATAATCTCGTTTTTTTAAGACGATTAAATATAGGTTTAATGGTAAATAATATAAAGGGTGCCGGTATCATACTACCTATCAAGCTTATAATCGTAGCATAAAAAGGAGATAACCCTAAAGATATGCCTATTGGAATTGCTCCTCTAAGCTCTATTACTGGCAATGCTGCTATAAATAGAACTGCTAATTCTCTGGGTAGAAAATTGAGTATTTCTTTTACAAATAATTCCATTATCATACCCCTTTACATCCTACTATTATGAAATCCTACAAAGTTTTCTCCAAAGGTTTCGTGAAAGTTAGAATTTCTTTGTAATTTACATACTCCGCTAATAAATTTATACACTTTGTTATACTAAATAGCTTGCTCTACATTTTTATCATTATCCTTATTCTAGTCTTTTTAATATTATTATATATCATAAATGATAAATTTTGAACAATATTTCTTTGTAATCTATACTATCTAATAATTTTTCTTCCCCATTATACAACACTATCGGAATTATATCTGGCAATTTGATATCCTTTTTCCTCGCCCTTTTTCTAATATCTGTCCATATTTCTAACATGTAATTCCTGTTTTACAAAACTTCTTAATAACTCTATGAATACCCGTTATTGCAGACATAGCTTTAGTGCCACCTGTAAAATCAATGGCAGTTTTATCTGGTTTACCCCATTTATCTACATAAACTCCCTTTAAAATCTTATAAATTTCAATAGGACTATCTTTTACAATTTCTTCTGCTATGTACTGAGAAGGTAATAAACCAGTTAACTCTATTACTTTGTCTAAATTTTCTATGGTACATCACATTAGCAAATTCTTTCTTTAAAACTTCCTTCTTTTCTGGTGCAATCTTTTCTTTTGTAATTAAATTTACAATTGGCATAATTCTCACATATTGCCATAACTCCTCCTATAGTAAGCCCAAACCCCTCGTGAATATCCGGCAAAAAATAATACTCGCCTTTATGGTAATTTATTTCCTGCAGCTCTATATAACTCATACCATTCCTCTCTTGTAAGTTCAATCTCTGATGCTTTGCATATATCTTTCAATCGAGAAGGATTTGTCGTACCAACAATAGGTTGTATCTTTGCTGGATGTCTTAAAATCCATGCAATAGGTATAGCAATATTTGGCACACCCTTTTTAGCAGCAATTTCGTCAATTTTGTCATTAAGTTCTTTAAATTTTTCGTTACCTAAAAAAGTGCCTTCAAAAAATCCATATTGGAACGGTGACCATGCCTGTATCGTAATATTCTTTAACCTGCAATACTCCAAAACACTGCCATCTCTATCTATAGACTGATCTACTTTCATATTCACATTAAAACCAGAATCTATCATACCTGTATGCATAATACTAAACTGCAATTGGTTTATGATAAGCTTTTGGTTTAAATACTTACTAAGCAGTTCTATCTGCATCGGATTAAAATTACTTACACCGAAATTTCTAACCTTGCCACTGCTGTGAAGTATTGAAAAAGCCTCTGCAACCTCTTCTGGTTCCATCAAAGTATCAGGACGGTGTAATAACAGAACATCTATGTAGTCAGTTTTGAGTCTTTTTAAGCTTCCATCGACAGATTTTAAAATATGTTCTTTTGAAAAGTCATAATACCCTTTTCTAATACCACACTTAGTCTGAATAATGATTTTTTCTCTAATACTAGGCTTCATATCTATAGCTTCAGCAAAAACTTCTTCAGATTTGCCACCGCCATATATATCAGCATGGTCAAAAAAATTTATACCTTCTTCTAAAGCCGTATTTATAAGTTCCGCCACTTCTTTTACAGACTTATCAGCAATCCTCATACAACCCAATGCAATTGCCGATGCCTTTATCTCCCCATTACCAATATTGATATACTTCATTTAAAACACCTCTTAATTTTTTGTTTTTATTATAACATACAGCGAAAATTTTTCTAACCGTTTTTCACTAAATCCTATCTTATCTCTGGTTACAATATAATCAACTTTTTTCGTCTTACGTCATTCCCAAACTTCGATTAATTATAAGGTAATAAAGGTGACTATATTAAAATCATTATAGTACTTACATATCATTCCAAAGACAAAATATCTTTTCCGCTTTCCAAATCAATTATATGAACACTTCCACTTTCAACTTCAATAAACCCTACTGAATTAATCTTATCTTCCCGTTTGCTAAGGGATGTAGAACCCGGATTAATCACCACACAATTTTCAATCTTTTTTATTAAAGGAATATGCGTATGTCCCGTTATAAAATAATCCAATTTATACTTCTTAATCAACTTATGTATATCTTCGTCAGAAATACTGTGACCATGATTAATCATAAATCTCTTCCCTTCAATGAAAGCAAAAACATACGGCGTTTGTATAGGCACCTCAAGCATCATTTGGTCAACATAAGCATCACAATTCCCTTCCGCAATCAAAAGCGGAACAGGACAAGCATTTATTGCATCAGCAAGTTTTTTAGGGTCATATCCTTCAGGAATTGGATTACGGGGTCCATGATATAAAACATCCCCTGCATGTAAAATAATATCCGAATCCTTTAAAAAATCCCACGCCTTTTCCCATGATTTATAATCTCCATGAGTGTCACTTATAACACCAATTTTCATAAAATATCACCCTACCTTTCTACACCTTAATTTTAATTTTATCATTTTATAAAGCAAAATCCAACACAAATATTAAGAAAATTCCGACATACCATGACAAAAATAATCTAAACTTATTTTGGAACACCTGATACCAAAAGTTATATTCTGTTGCATGTATAATAGATATATAATATAATGAAACTAAGAAAGATTTAAGAAAACAAGAATATAAAAGCTATTAAAATGTCAAACTTAGTGTAAGAAAATTAAAGGAGCAAATATGGTAGGTCAGAAATTTATAATGAATATGAAGGAGGAAATCAAATGATATGGATAATTTTAGGTATCGTAGCAGTTATAGTTTTGTGGTTTATTGTGACTTACAATGGTTTTATTAATTTGAAAAACAGAGTAGAAAATGCTTGGGCGCAAATAGATGTACAGTTAAAGAGAAGATATGACCTTATACCTAACCTTGTGAATACAGTAAAAGGATATGCTGCTCATGAAAAAGAGATTTTTGAAAATTTAGGAGAATTAAGGGCTAAGGCAATGGGAGCTCAATCAGTAAAAGAAGTAGGAGATACTAATAATCAGATTACACAAGCTCTTAAGACAATTTTTGCTGTTGCAGAAAATTATCCGGAATTAAAGGCAAATGAAAATTTTTTAAAACTCCAAGAAGAATTAACTAATACAGAAAATAAAATTGCTTTTGCAAGACAGTTTTATAATGATATAGTCATGCAGTACAATGCAGCACAACAGAGAATCCCTGCTTCTATTGTTGCAAATATGATGAGATTAACACCCAAGGAATATTATCCTGTTGATGAAGGTGAAAGAGGACCTATTAATGTTCAATTTTGATTAACGAGGGTGTGAGTGTAATGTCTAGAAAAACTCTATATGAACTTCAAGCAGAAAATGTAAGGAAAACTTATCTATTTATAGTTACATTTTCTCTTATACTTTTTGCTATAGGTTATTTTTTTGTATGGTATTTCAACTGGGGACTTACAGGAATAGTTCTTTTAGCAATTTTCATTGTGCTGTATAATTGGATAGCGTATGAACAGTCAGATAAAATAGCTCTCGCGTCGGTGGGAGCCATTCCGGCAAATCCAGAGGAGTATTATGTTCTTCATAATATTGTGGAAGAAGTCGCTCTCGCAGCAGGTATACCAAAGCCCAATGTTTATATAATGGAAGAATCCCAACCTAATGCTTTTGCTACGGGCAAAGACCCAAAGCATGCTTCTGTTTGTGTCACAACCGGTCTACTTCAAATGATGAATAGAGAAGAGCTCCAAGGAGTAATAGCTCATGAAATATCTCACATCAGAAATAGAGATATACTTTTAATGACGGTTGTTGCAGTTGTTGCAGGACTTATAATTTTACTCAGGGATGTAATGCTAAGAAGTATGTGGTGGGGAATGGGAGAAAGCAGAAGAAGAGATAAAAATGACAATGGAGCTATAATTCTCCTCATTATTGGGCTTATTTTTTCTATTATTGCTCCTCTTATTGTATTAATTATAAGGTCTGCAATTTCAAGACAAAGAGAATATTTGGCAGATGCAACTGGTGCCTTTATTGTAAGAGATCCCTATGGTCTTGCATCAGCTCTTGAAAAAATAGGTAGTTATACTAGACCCATGAGAGTTACCTCTGACGCAACAGCTCATTTGTTTATATCAAATCCTTTTGGAAGAGCGGAAAAGTTATTTGCAACTCATCCACCGATTGAAGAGAGAATTAAGAGGTTGAAGAGCCTTACAATGTAAAAGACATAAGAAAATTTTATAAGGAAGGTGTAAATAGTAATGAAAGAAAAAGCGACATTAGAAGAGTGGAAAGAATTGTATGAGGTAACTGTTAAAATAAAGGAATTAAATCCTTGGAAATATTTTTGGGATGTAGATATAATAACATTAATTTTGCCAGAAAATGAAGAACCAGTATATTGTAGTGTAATGGGAAGAGGAGGAGAATTTTACGGTATAGGTTTTTATTTTGGGTTTGATGCTTTGGACAATTTTTACAAAATTATTGAGACTACTGATATGCCACCAGAGCAAATTCAGCGATTTCAAGAAGATAATGTAATTATATGCTATTTTGGGGATAGAGAAGAGTTGTTTAAAGAAGAATTGCAAATTGTAAAAGACCTGGGATTGAAGTTTAGAGGTAGGAATAACTGGATCTATTTTAGGTCTTTCAAGAAAGGATATGCTCCTTATATTTTGAATAAAGAAGAAGTATTAAAACAGACAGCAATAATGAGACATTTATTACAAGCACTAAAAAATTACATTGAAGAAGATATTGTAGTTAACTTCGAAGAGGGAGAAACTTTAGTTCATAAATACGATGAGCAAAAAAATCAATGGGTTACTTTAGCAGCTCCCCTTTTGTTACCCCAAAGAAAATATTTAATCCCTATATTAAAAGATGAGCTTCTTTTATCAAGAATGGCAAAGCAAACAACTACTTCTGCCGAAATAGAAGTTGATATAGCGTACTTGAATACCATAATTAGAGATAAAGAATATGATAGACCAATTGCAGGGAGAATTTGTATTCTTGCTGATTCTAAATCAGGGATGATAATAGATCAACATATTCTTTCTCCAGAAGACGATGAAGTGCAATATATTTTTGATATGGTAATTCCATATATTTTAAATATGGGTAAACCAAAGAAAATATTTGTAAGAGATGAATATTTATTTCATTTATTGGTTGATTTGTGTGAAAGGACTAAAATTGGTTTGCATATAAAGAGCCGATTAAATGCGATTGATTATTTCATAGAAGAATTTGTAAACTTTAGATAGGGAGCAGGATTTTATCTGCTCTTACTTATTTTCAAGGTAATATATAATATCGCTGATGTAAATATTAAGAAAATTTCAACAAGTTCTGACTTATTTTAACGCACTGGATACCAAAGTTATATTCTGTTGCATGTACCGCTTTTTCTTGAGCTCTGCCGCAAAAGTTGACTTGCCTGCACCTGGAAGCCCTACAAGAAGGACAAGAGCCCCCATTTTCTCTCCCCTCATTCTCTTTTATTTAACTCTATTTTAACAAGTTTGAGCCGTAAAACAAAATTTTTAAAAAACTTTTACTATTCTTCCTGTGTTTTTATCAATAATTTCTATTATTATATCCAGCCTGCCGTAGAAATTATCTAAATTCTCTATTTTATAGCATTATTCATTTCTTACCAATTCCTCAGCATTCATTCCTATTCGTAATGTGTCCACATCCTATACATCTTTATAATGTGTTCATCCTCTAAAATTTCATAAATTATTCTGTGCTGAATATTTATTCTTCTTGAAAGTTTCCCTTGGAGATCACCTTTTAATTTTTCGTATGGAGGAGGATTTTGATGCGGATTTTCTTTTAATATTTTTAAAATTTCTTTTGCTTTTTTGTCAAGTCCACACGCTTCTAATTTTTTTGCATCTTTTAGAGCGTATTTAGAAAATTTTAATTTATATCCCATCCTAAGTCCTTTTCATCCTTCCACTCTTCCAAGGGAATTTTATCTGACTCTATGATGCTTTCTCTTAAATTTGGTACTGACAACAAATATAGCGTTTCTTGAATAGCATTCCAATCTTCTTCGGAAATTAAGACTGCATTTCCTTTTTTAGAAGTTATCTGTATAGGTTCATTACTTACCATTATTTGTTCTAAAATTTTGTATATATTTTGTCTTACCGTTGTTACCGGTATTGTTTTCATAAAAATCACTCCTTTTAAATTAATTATAACGTACGTTTTTATGTATGTCAGTAAAAAATTAGATGACTTGTTATTGAAAATCCTTTATGTAAATTACTTTTCTCTTGTTCTTTAACATAACGCTGAATTGCGTTGTTAAATACTTCTTTTTCAAGCTTATTTTTATAACGAAGAACATCACACATGCTTTGCAAATCGGGTAATTTACTGTAATTTTATCGTATTTTTTGGAAACTTGCAAAATTAAGATTAATAAAAACTGTTGCAAAGCCTACCACCATTAACTCTTCCTTCAAGCTCTAATATAAATCTGTTACCAAAAAAGGTACCATATGGATAAAACCTTTTCGTTTTAATTGTTTCAATCCCTTATAGGTAGGCTAAAAACTGTATATAGTATGTATAGTTAATACGAGAGGTTCAAAAGAAAAACCTAATGACAAAATCAGGTTTTCATATCTTCCATGAAAATTAGTATTATTATCTAACTGAAACTTTTCTATTACCAATGGGAATATCACTTTGTAATAATAATCTTCAGCTTCTCTGGCTGGTATTGTCTCCCAAATTTCTACTTTTTCTCTTATTTCCTCTTCAATTTTATCACTTGGCAATATCGTTTTCTTTTCCATTTTTCCCTCCTCTTTTCTAAAAAATAAAACAATTTTACTATTATATTTATAATTTTACCATTTTATTCTCCAAAAAACAACATAAATATAAATAAAATTCCAATATATTTCGATAAATTTGTCTCTTTTTTCTCTATTAAACATGACATGACTGTTTGGGGAGTTATCGTTCTAATTCTTGCTGTAATAGAATTCTTTGCAGGACGCAAACCGCAAAAAGCAAATAAACAAGCTTAATCACCACGGCCCTTTTTTTGGGCATCTTCTTTTGCACCGACAATTCTAACATACATTTTACCATTTGAAGTTTTACCTGTTGTAACTTAATAGCCTACAAATCTTACTGATAAGTTATAGCAAAATCTCTTTAGTATCCGTCCCATACACCTTTACAATCTCATTGTGCAACGGCTTAAAATCAATATTATCTACAAACAAAATACCCTCCACTTCTATGCCACTTTGTGGATTGTCAAAAACGTACATGCCTTTTATTGACTTTTCCTTTATATAATAAACATACTCCAAAAGCTCCTTTAAACCCTGTATCATATATTCTCTATCTGTTGTATACTTTACTTCTCCTAAAATAACTTTTACTATTCTTCCTGTGTTTTTATCAATAATTTCTATTATTATATCCGGCCTGCCGCTCCAAAAGATATTGCCCAAAGTACCTTTATCTTCAAAAAGTTTATCTGCTATCTCGTGAGTCTTTTTAACTACTGCCATCATCCTTCTAAAATATTCATTTTCAATATTTTCTACTTCCTCAAATCCTATCTTAAATATTAGATTATCAGAACCAGTACTGTTGTGATAAATATTGTATAGTAAATTTCCGTCTTCCCAACTCGCTATTTTATTATTCGTGCCATCAACGATATACATTTTTTCATTACAAGCGTTATCTCTTAAAATTCTTACAACCCAATATAATTCAAACAAAGTATTTTCATCAGCAATTTCTATAAAAGTTTTCTCAAAAAGTTTTTTAATCTCTTCATAATCAATAAAATTTATAATTTGTCTGTACTTTCTTAAAAGCTTAGCTGCATCACTATAGAGTTTACTCCTGTTTTTTGCAACATCTTCAATCATCCTATCCGTGACATTTATACCTTCAATATTTATCCTGCTCATATAAACATTTTTTTCATATATCTCTTTTACAATTTTATTTATTTTTTCTCCCTCTACGTACCAATCATAACCTGTAAATCTATCCATATTAAGGCCTATAACGATGTCATACAAAACTTCTATAAACTTTTTTAAGACTACATTTTCTTTGGTATTATAAAGCTTATTCCTTTCATTATAAGAAAAAAGAGTTTTATCTTTATAATTTGTATTCAATCTCTGTCTTATAGTCTCTTTCCAATCTATGCTGCCTCTAATTTTATTATAACTTATCTCCTTTGTAAGATTAGTTGAAACCTTCAATTCCCTAATCATCATTGGAAGATTTAATATATAATCCTTAACCTCATCCATTAATAAAAAATGTATTTTCAACAAATCTTCCACCTTATTTATGTTTAAATTTAACTCATTCAAAAAAGGTAGCGGAGATAATTTGCCAGACTTTAAATATACCAATAAATCCTCTTTGATAGATTCTAAAAGCACTTCTTTACTTGTCTTCATAGTCAAATCCCCTAAAAATCACATTTTTATTCCAAAAAAGTCTTTTATGAATCCATCCAATCTATCCTTTTGTCTAGAAAAATCTCCTATACTGCTTTTATACAATTCCTCTGCAAATTTTTTAATATCATTTTCCATAACGCCTTCGAACTGCGGCAGGACATAAAGTATAACAGCAGAAGTGTAATCCCCTTCAACGCTAACATATCTGGCAATGTCTTCAATAATAGCAGGTCCAACTCTTCTGTATTTGTTAATAATATTCCAAACCTCCGCCAGTCCCTCTTTTAAATCCACATTATTGATGCTTTTATCCTCTATCCCCCATATATTAAGATATTTCGCAACAAGGTCCTTATCAATGTTTTTTGGCACACCAACAGGAATAAAAGCAAATCGCCTCATAAAGGCATAGCTCATTTCATATAAAGAAGTTTTGTCGTAAGTGTTCATAGTCCCAATAATGCGAAAATCTTTAGGAATTACATACCCATGTTCTTGTATCTCTACCTCTTCTTCATCATCTTCCTCCGGACGTATGACTATATTCTCTCCAGATTTTGACTTAAAACTCAGTGTCACCCTGTCCCCTGTTAAGGCAGAAAATAATACACCAAAAGCTTTGTCAATATCAGCTCTGTTTATTTCATCTATAATTAGCCACTTGATATTGGAATTGTTATTTTTCTTATTTTTAAAAAGCCGTAAAAATACGCCTTCATCAAAATACAAAGTTCCATCCCTATCAGGTTTATAACCACCAATAGTATCATAAGTAGACCAATCGGACATGGCAGTCACCATTTCGTATTCTACTCCGTAACTTTTACATATTTCTTTAGCTAGTTTGGACTTGCCTGTTCCAGGAGGACCTACCAATATTATGTGTTTACCTGATTTTAAAGCAGTAGATATTTGCTTTGATAAAACCTCTGCATCCTCAAAAAATAAATTATTTATTTTAATTTCTCTTTCAAAATCAATTTCATGAAGAAAGCCATCTTTCTCCTCCTCGCCGCTTTTATCCTTTTCCCCATGAGACACCTTAATAATGTCCTCTCTATTTATACCATTTATCTTTTTAAACCTATCAAAAACTTCAATAAACTTCTTCACCATTTTCTTATATGTAAAATCATTAGGGTTATCAATGGTTTCTATATCATCGTGTTCTTTGGTGCCTTTCTCTTCAAGAATTTTATTAATATCATCACCTATATATAAACCATACGAAATATTAGAATACTTTTCCGTTTCATCTCCCCCAATTGTAAAAAATAACTGAGCAGCTTCTTTATGTGTTTTTTTCTTTTCGGGATATATTGCAAACCAACATCTACTCCCTCCAAAATTCTGTGGTCCATAAAAATCACTAATATATTTATTTTCTTTAAATTTAAAATTAGGAAATATCGATTTAATACTATTGTAAATTTTTCTAATTTCTATATTCACTTTTTCCTTATACTTTTCATAATATAATGGAAACAAAATCTTAAAATCATTCCATGATTTTAAAATATCTTTTTCATGTTTATTTGCAACTTCATTCTTTATGCTCTCCAAATTTTTCTCATCCACATAATCACCATTTAAAATCATCTCACACACTCTAAATCTAATTTCATTGACTTTTTCATCACCTTTGTATCTTTCATATAAAACTTGTAAATATTCTCTATCTAATTCCTTTAAATATTCCAAAAAAGCATTTATATCCTTACTAAAAGAATACAATACCTTTGCATGTTCATAGAGATACTTTACACTTACTTTTACATACAGTTCCTTGTAGTTGGTAAGACAATAAATGAAATCCTGTGCATCCAACATATCTGGATTTTTTATATAATTTTTCTCTTTAAAATAATCGAGCAAAATATTACAAACTTCATAATAGGTAGAATACTTATCTGCTACATCTTCAGTTAAAGACTCATTAATTCCAAAAGAATTTAAAAACTCTCTAAATGCCTGATCCCTATACAAGGGATACTTCTCTAAACTAAAACCTGCTAATAAATATCCAAAAAGAGAAGTATCAAATTTAATAGTAGTATTATATCTTTCCCCAGTATTCACAAATCTTCGTATTCTATCTTCTAAATCTGCCGAATCATCATATAGATAGTTAAACAATTCAGCTACTTCTGAAGGTTTTTCTTCTGCATATTTATATAAATCATCTAAATTCGACCAATGAACAAAACCACCCTTTTGTGGATTTTTACTTTGAAAATACTTAATTATTTCTATAACATTCTCCCCAGCAATACGCTTGTCTTTTAAATAATCATTTATTTCGCTTAAAACTTCTCTTTTATACTTTTCATCGTAATCCACAGTTTCTTTGAACTTTAAATATTCCTCAATAGCAATGTCCATATAATTGTCCATAAAAAATTTTCCTTTTAAATCTTCAATCTTCATCCTAAGATCCCCCTAAAACTACATTAATGTATGTTATATTATCTATTCTATAAATTTATTGAAAATCCTTTATATTTCCATAAAAAATAAAGACACTACCTTTCATAGTGCCCTTATTTCAAAAACTTATCTAAATCCTCTATCTTATCTATATCAAATATATTGTCAACAATATCCATCAACGTTTCCCTGTTTGCACCATCTATTTTCTTTACATATTCTTCAGGAACATTCCCAAATTTCTTCTCTAATAACTTAATAACAGTTACTCCTATTCCCTTCTCCATGCCTTTTTCTATTCCTTTTTCTATTCCTTTTTCTATTCCTTTTTTTATCCCTTTTTTTATCCCTTTTTTAATACCCCTTTTCTCACGCTCTTTCATCTCTTGCAATATGGTCTTTTCAAGATTTGATATCATCTCTTCCACCTCCTTGTTTTCATCTATTATCCTCTCTATATTTTCTCGCTCTTCTTCCGGCAATCTAGCTAGTAATATCTTTTTAAACCATGCTTTAAATAATAATATTTCATCTTTATCCAAGTTATTTAATATCTCTGATAATTCCTTAAGCCTTTTCATTATTTCTTCAAATTCTACTTTTTGTTCTAATAAAAATACAGAAGCTATTAAGTTTTCTAACTTTAATAATTCTTCTTTTGTATACCTATTTACATCTATTAGTATATATTTGAAATCTACTGCATATTCTCCAAAGGTTTCATAGGAATTTAGTGTTTCTTTGTAGCTTGTTTTTGCTGTCCACTTACGGACTCCGTTGTACAATACTATCGGTACTATAACTGGTAATTTAAAATCTTTCCTTCTTGATTCTTTTTTTGGTATGTCTTTTAATATGCTTCTCCATATCTCTACCATATATAAAAGTAATCTGTAAGGCATTTGATAGTCAACTGTAGATTGTAATTCCATCAATATATAAAATATAACTTCTTTTTCCTTTAATTTTACTCTGTAGACTAAGTCTGCTTCTTTATCTGCAAAGTCTTGTAATACAAATGACTTATCTACTTTAACTACATTTGCCTCGTCTATATCATTTACCCATTCCTGCTTTACAAAACTTCTTAATAACTCTATAAACACTCGCTTACTGGATAACAAAAATTTATACCCTTTGTCATGCTGATTGTGAATAGCTTCCTTTACATTTTTATCATCCATGACATTTTGCTCCTTCTTAATATCATTATATCTCATAAATCATAAGTTTTGAATAATAATTTTTCACTCTACCCTCATTTTACCATTTTATTTCTCAAAAAACTAGCAATGGGTATTAAAAAATTTTCACTGCATTAACGAGAGTGAAGAGAGAAAACCTAAAGCCTTTGCCTGCGTTGGATAAGTATCAAAAATTTCTGATAGAAAGATGAGGAAGTACATAAGGCTAAGGCTTCTTGTCGTAGATGAAGTAGGGTATTTGCCTTTAGACAACCTTGGAGTAAATCTTTTTTTAGCTGATAAACGCACAGTATGAGAGAAGAAGCATAATACTTACAAGCAATAGAGTATTTGGGGAATATGGTAAATTAAGGTGGAAAGTCAATTCTTGCAACTGCGTTTTTGGATAGATTGCCGTACCATGCCTATATAATTAACATAAGAAGTAACAATTACCGTTTAAAGGATAGGTTAAAGACTAGTCTTTATTATGTTAAAACGGTAAGCCTAAATTAAAAAAACACAGGGTGGGTCAATTTAAAACCACTGAAAATGGGGCAACTTTAATCCGCTATTGACACTATCTAATTCTCAAGACCTTTTCACATATTTTATTCTCATCTTTCACGTTATAACTCTCTTACATCAAGTCTTCCAAAAGTTTAGAAACAAACTCCATTACATATCTTCTCTTTAATATATCATGACAGTATTGATTAGTATAATTTCTTAAACAACCATAGCAGCTTGCATCTCCTTCTTTACCTCCGCATTCACAACTTGAAACTACTTCTAGCGTTTTTTTAAGGACTTTTATGAAATTTTCTTCTTCCGCAATTCTTTTAACCTGTCCTGCTCCACCGGGTACGTCATCAAACAATACTATAGCAGGTCTTCTTGGATCCCCCGCATAAGAATATAACGTACTATCAACATCCTGCCTATCAATCTCCAGAGCTTTGCATGCTCCCTCTATCAATCCATAAAGCAATGATTCCCAGAATCCTTCTCTCTCATCACTATACCCTATAAATTTTAGGGAAAGTATATCCGTTGAAAATTCATATCCCAAAGAATAACGTGAAAAAGTTCCTTTACATACTTTACCCATTCTTGTCTTATGCTCGCCTATAGGCTTTCCATCATAAACTTTTGCGTATCCACAACTTTCACAAACAGCAAACCCAGCTCCTTTCCCATTATTTACAACAGCCAATTTACAATTCCCAGCTTCCATTTCTACAGTTATCCCAATTAATAATTTTATCTCTTATTCTTACAAAGTTCAACATAATATTTCCCAATTCTTGCATAAATGAGTATCCCAATGAAAAATAAAAAATTGGCACTCAATCTTTCTTATTTTCATTGCCACCACATTTCTCAACAAAACTTATAAACTATCCCAATCGGACGATGTTTGTCCTTAAATAAATTTTCATACCTTTAACCATATATTCACCTCATCTTAAAATTTTAATCTGCACCTTTTACAACCGCAAGAGGTACAAGGCGTGCAACAGGTGTTGTAATTCCTCTTTCTGAAAGGACAGAAATAACTTCTTCCACATCTTTATAGGCCAGTGGCGACTCATCAACTATATCCTTAAAAGACCTGACATTGTATATAACATCTCCCATAGCCTTTTCAAATTCCTCTTTAGTGATTTTTTTCGCTTTGTTGCGAGAAAGCCTTCGTCCTGCCCCGTGATTTACCGAATAAAAAGTTTCTGCCGCTTTCTCTGTGCCAACCACAACGTAAGAACCCGTACCCATACTGCCGGGAATAAGAGCAGGATGTCCTGATTCTTTGTAAAAAGAAGGATTTTGCGGATGCCCTGCTGGTAAAGCTCTCGTCGCTCCCTTTCTGTGAACAAGAAGCTTTTTTCCTCCATGTTCTTCCCATTTAGCAATATTATGAGCAACATCATATACCAGTCGAAAGCCCATAGATTCTGAAGATTTTTTTAATACATCTTCAAATGCTTTTATAACATCAAACATAATTATTTGTCTGTTTGAAAAAGCAAAATTCACTGCTGCTGCCATGGCTTTATAATACGCCTTACCTTCCTTTGAATCAATAGGAGCTGCCGCAAGTCCTTTTTCAGGAACATCAACACCGTATTTCTTTGCTGCCTCCCATAGAATCTTAGTATAATCTGTCGCAATCTGATGTCCAAACCCGCGGCTTCCTGTGTGAATCATTGCAGCAATTTGCCCTTTGAAAAGTCCAAAACGCTCTGCCAATTTCTCATCAAAAATAGAGTCAACCTGTTGAATCTCTATAAAATGATTGCCACCACCCAAAGTGCCAAGCTGCTCTTCTCCTCTTTCTTGCGCTTCTTTTGACACAGCAGAAATGTCTGCCCCTGAAAGCTTTCCACCCTCTTCAATAAAGTTTAAATCCGATTTTTTCCCAAAACCTGCTTTAATGACAGCCTCTACCCCATTATGAACTACATCATCAAAAATTAACCTCGTAATACCTTTATGCCGTCCCTTTTTCCCTATGCCTGTGGGAACATAATACTCAATCCGTTCTATAAGCTTATACAAAAGCTCTTTATTAAAATGCGCTGCTTCAAGATTAGTTCTCAAGAGCCTTACACCACAATTAATATCATATCCTACGGCTCCCGCTGAAATAACCCCTTTCTCCTCTATCGCCATAACTCCTCCTATAGGAAGACCAAATCCTTCGTGAATATCCGGCATCCCTATAACTGGTTTCACCACTCCAGGAAGGGTAGCAGCGTTGGTAATCTGTCTTAAAGACTGGTCTTCATGCAAAAGCTCTTTTAAGGTATCATTCACATAAATTACTGCATCAACACGCATTTTGCCAAACTTGGGAATGCACCATTTATTAATCCCGTCTTTTACTACCGTATAACCCTGTATAACCTCTACCCCATAGAAGTTTACCCCTTCCTATCTCTTATTTTCCTAAAATTCACGAATAAAAACCTATCATCTATACATCAATTTCTGTTGATCGTTCCTTATCTTGTCATTCTTTTTTAATTTTTTAACTTCATTATATCATACTTTACTTTTAAGTATTCTAATAAAAGTCAAGACAGTTAGCAATATAAAAAACCCCCACCTTTTATACATGTTAAAAGTGGGGTCTTGTCAATATTTTTGATACTGGTCGTCCAAAACATTTACTATTCTTGCAGTAAACATACGACTCTTTTCAAAAAACCTGTTATTCGCGTATATACCAGCGAAAACAAGTATGATAAAAAGAAGTCCTATTAGGAATGAAAAAAGTTCTTTCCACATGATATTTAAAATATCTGCAAGTTTCAGCCCTAAGATCACTCCCAAAATAAAACCTGCCAGTGGAATTACGTATAGTATAAAAGTAGCAGAAAGAAGCGCCCTAGACTCCATCTCAATTTCCACTATCTGGCCTACTTCAGCATTCGTTTCATTTTCAGCCCAAACTTTTAAGGTCTGTTTATTCGAGCCGCTACTGCAAGCCCTACACTTTGAACAGGCAGACGTCCGTATCACTTCAACTTCGGCTTGGTTGCCCCTCTTTGAAACAACAATAGCTCTTTCTTTCACTAAGAATCCCTCCGATAGTTTTTATGATATCACACAAATAGTTTTAAATCAATGGGTGTTTAAAATAAGTTCCTCTGTTATTAGAAGCGCTAAAATAAAAAAGACTCCTCTGAGGAAAAACCCCACAGGAGTCTTTTCCAAGATTACTTCATGAACAGCGGTGCAAAAACCAGGGCCACGATAGTCATGAGTTTTATCAGGATGTTCAGGGACGGGCCAGAAGTGTCTTTGAAGGGGTCCCCCACAGTATCTCCTACAACAGCCGCTGCATGGGTGGGTGTACCCTTGCCTCCATAATTTCCTTCCTCAATATACTTTTTGGCATTATCCCAAGCTCCGCCTGAGTTAGCCATCTGAATTGCTAACATGACGCCAGTCACCAATGCACCAGCTAAAAGCCCTCCCAGAGCTTCTCTGCCAAATATAAACCCAATGGCTAGTGGTGCAATAACAGCAATAAGGCCCGGAATTATCATTTCCCTAAGAGCCGCTCTAGTGCTTATATCAACGCACCTTGCATAATCAGGCTTGGCCTTTCCTTCCATTATGCCCGGAATTTCCCTGAACTGCCTGCGAACCTCTTCGATCATCTGGGATGCCGCTTTCCCCACTGCTTCCATAGTCATCGCAGAAAACAAGAAAGGCAGCATTGCTCCTATTAAAAGACCAACTATAACATCAGCCCGCAGTAGGTCGATACCCTCTTTTAAACCTGCAGCGGTAGTATACGCTGAAAACAGTGCTAGAGCCGTCAGTGCTGCAGAACCAATGGCAAATCCTTTGCCCATGGCTGCCGTGGTATTTCCGACCGCATCCAGCTTGTCGGTGATTTTTCTGACAGATGGGTCAAGTTCGGCCATTTCCGCAATACCACCAGCATTGTCGGCTATAGGCCCATAGGCATCTACTGCAACAGTCATGCCCGTAGTTGACAACATACCAATTGCCGCGAGAGCTATACCGTAGAGGCCAGCGAATTTATAGGATATAATTATTGCTAACGCTATAAATAACACCGGCAAAGCTGTACTTTTCATTCCAACAGCCAGGCCTGTTATAATGTTTGTAGCTGGTCCAGTCTGAGACGCTTTTGCAATTTCTCTTACAGGATTGTAGTTAGAAGAAGTATAATATTCAGTAAGTATTCCTATCAAAACCCCCACTACGATACCAGAAACAGCCGCATAAAAAGCGTTAATTTCTTGTAAAAAATACCTGCTGAAAAAGAAAGTGATCAATATTACAAAAATAGCACTGGCAAAGCTGCCCTTGCTGAGAGCTTTCTGTGGATTGGCTCCCTCTCCTGTCCTTACAAACAAAGTCCCAACTATGGAACTGATAATTCCCGCCGCTGCCACAAGCATTGGAAAGATGACGCCCTTGATACCATATGGTTGATTTGTTACAGGACTGATAGCAACAGCGCCAATGGCTATACCGGATATTATTGAACCCACGAAAGATTCAAAAAGGTCAGCCCCCATACCGGCCACATCACCTACGTTATCCCCTACATTATCAGCTATTACCGCCGGATTCCTGGGATCATCCTCAGGTATACCCGCTTCCACCTTGCCGACAAGGTCAGCTCCAACATCGGCTGCTTTAGTATATATTCCTCCGCCAGCTCTAGCAAATAAGGCTATTGAACTGGCTCCAAGGGCAAAACCATTGATGACGTCAAAACTTTTTACATCCGAAGGGTCCCCGAACAAGAAATATAGTATCCCGAGGCCTAAAAGGCCCAGGCCAACCACTGACATTCCCATCACAGTACCGCCAGAAAATGCTATGGAAAGGGCCTTATTCATTCCTTCCCGTGCCGCATTAGCGGTTCTTACATTGGCTCTGGTAGCAACGCTCATCCCAATAAATCCCGCTAGAACCGAAGCTATAGACCCTGTTATGTAACTTACAGCCGTTTGCCAATTTATGAACGTACCTATAACGAAGAACATTACGGCAACGAATATCGCCAGAGTTTTATATTCCCTCAACAGGAAAGCCATGGCACCTTCGTGTATGGCATCGGATATTTCGCGCATTTTCTCGTTCCCTACAGGACTCTTGATAATCATCATGGTGCGCATGAAAGCGAACAAAAGTGCAACCACGCCTGAGATAGGTGCTAGCCATATTAATTTTTCCATTATAAACTTCCCTCCAATACACAAATTATTTTAGATTACCGCAGTACCCAAAAACCTCATAAACTAAAGGGTTCTGCTATATATTTCCAAGGAATTCCTCACTTTTGTTTATTCGGCAAAAATGAGAGAATTCCTCTAAAAAACAAAGCTAAACGAAGAGCATAAGCGCAATGTTTTTTCCGATTTTTGGATTGTTCTAATTACTATTTTATTGTAATAACTTTATTATTTATGTTTTATAATTTCGCTTATTGTTGTTACAAATTAAGTATAGTTCCAAAGATATCTCCCTTGCCATTTTTCTATGATAAATATTAGCCATCTATTTTTCATAATTGTTATAACATATTTTACAATATAAGACAAGGTATTTAAGAGCTAAACCTTCGAATTTTATAAGTTATTCTTTTACTTAATGCTTAGAAAAACAAACTTCCTACACCATAACTTAATATCATAACTAAAATAGCTGCTATAATATTTCCTATAAATATGGCTGAAAGCGCCTGCTTGAATTGCATGTTTAAAAGAGCTGCAGCTAAACTTCCACTCCATACTCCCGTTCCAGGCAAAGGAATAGCTACTACCAGTACAAGCCCCCATACGCCATATTTCTGTATTTTTTCCCCATTATACTTTAAAGATCTATCTGTAAGCTTATCTACTAACTTTTTAAATAATCTCGTTTTTTTAAGACGAACAAATATAGGTTTAATGGTAAATAATATAAAGGGTGCTGGTATCATACTACCTATCAAGCTTATAATCGTAGTATAAAAAGGAGATAACCCTAAAGATATGCCTATTGGAATTGCTCCTCTAAGCTCTATTACTGGCAATGCTGCTATAAATAGAACTGCTAATTCTCTAGGTAGAAAGTTGAGTATTTCTTTTACAAATGATTCCATTATTATACCCCTTTACATCCTACTTAGAATTTCTTTGTAATTTACATTACTCACTAATATTTATATTATATTGTTTACTAAATAGCTTGCTCTGCATTTTTATCATTATCTTTATCTAGTCTTTTTTAATATTATTATATCTCATAAATGATAAATTTTGAACAATAATAATTTAAATTCTCTATACTATCTTAGAAACTTTAGACCACAGTTAATTAGGAAGCCCCCAAACATTGCAAAAGTCTTATTTATATATTCACCACAAAAGTTCCACGTGCCCATCGTGTAAAAAAAACGGAACAAAATAGCCTATTTGTGCGTCTATATTTTTTGAAGAAAAATTTTAGGTGAGAGTTTACCAGTGAAGGAAAGGCTTAAATGGAGTGTATTATTCTTTTTTGCTACCGTCATACTTCCATAACTTTACTCGGATGTAGTCAAGAGCCATTCAATAAAAAAGCCGAGACAAACGAAGCTGAACAGCAGCCAACATCAAAGTCGCGTAAGCCCCAAACCCAAGTGGAATAGGCACAAAGGAGGCCCAAAGTATATATACCTTTGGGCCTCCTTGGACTCATCACACAACAGCCCATCTTTTCGTAGATTAGCTGTTGTGTGCCAGTCTTTTTAAGTTGTTTTCTGCCGGAATAAGCTTAGTCTCATATTCTTCAATTTTAAAATTTAACCTTTCCAGCGCTCTCTCCATTTCTTCAATGCGTGAAAGAAGTTTCTCCCGTTGCTCGATAAGGATTTGTTTTCTGGCCTCTATAGTTTTGTCGCCTTGCTGGAGCAGCGTAACATATTCGACCAGCGTTTCAACTTGAACACCTGCGCTGCGCATACATTTAATGAATTCAATCCACTTACAGTCTTCCTCCGTATAATCCCGGATACCGCTTTCGTTGCGATTTACCCTGGGAATCAGGCCAATACGCTCATAGTAGCGGAGTGTATCCGGTGAAAGGCCAAATTTTTTGCTTACTTCTGCAATCGTCATGTAGCTTCACCTCCAATGTTCAATATTATTTAATACTCGGAGTTAACTCCAAATCAAGGGTTTTAATATAGTAGCACTACCCGTGCTACTATATTAAAGAAACAGCGTATAATTTGTGATTATTTTTAAATCCTGTCTTACTCCAACCATTTTCTCAGCAGGTCAATTGTATTAACTCTAGGCCGTATAAGCGAAACTTCCACCGATTTACTGATTTATCTTCGATAGAAGTTTCTAACCCAAGTTTGTTTTATACACGTGCTTTGGCTATGCATCTTTTTCCTCTATTTTAAGCTGCAAATAATATTCATCAGAAACAGGTTCCATCCATTCAACTTCACCCTTTTGAGGATTGGCTGTAATCGCGATATGAGAAAGCCAACTATCCTGAGCCGCTCCATGCCAATGTTTAACACCCGGTTGGATTTTTACAACGTCGCCTTCTTTGATTATCTTTACAGGCCGACCTTCTTCCTGATAATAGCCTCTTCCTCCGGTAACAAGCAAAATCTGTCCGCCGGGATGTTTATGCCAATTATTCCTTGCACCTGGCTCAAAAGTAACATTATAGATTGGGCAATTAAAAATGCCGTCGTTAGAAACCAGCGTTTCAACCCAGACTGTTCCTGTAAAATATTCATTTTCAACTTTTTGACCAAGCGGGAAAATTGTTCTGTCGCTTAAGTTTCTTGGTTCGGTTTTATCCATTCTTTTTTCCCCCTTTCATTTACGGTATACTATGATATAAAGCCAAATCTCTTAAGCCAGTCTGCAATATCTTTGTCTGCTCTGTTAACATTGCTTCCTCGAATGGCTAAACCGGGCAGTACCTTTGCAGTCGGGCAAAGTTTCTTGATGTCGCGCTCACTGCTTCCCATTCCGCTGCATTCATGTGTGCAAAATGGAACAATGGTCTTTCCCGCGAAATCATAAGACTCTAAAAATGTAAACACAGCCATCGGCATCGTTCCCCACCAATTGGGATAGCCGAGGAAAATCACATCATGAGAATCTATATCATCTAGTTTATCTGCAAGCTCAGGTCTGGCATTCAGCCGTTTTTCTTCCTGCGCTACTTTTGTTGTTTCTGTATAATCTTCCGGATATGGCTTTATCGTTTTAATTGGGTAATGCCTATTTTGAGCAGCCATTGGGACACGTTGGCTTGTGCATCTCCTGCACCACTCCCATATATTACAAATTCCTCCAGGATGGTTGATTTAGGGCATAGCTTCACAATATCTCTAATCATTCGCCCCTTACCCCCTCCGCCGTGAGTACAAAAAGGCACGATGGTTTTTCCTGACAAATCATATTCAGATAAAAATGTTGCAACTGGCGGGGCTATCGTACTCCACCAATTTGGTGAACCAACAAAAATTATGTCATAAGATTCGATGTGATCGATTTTTGTTTTTAAGGGAGGCTTATATCCTGCTTGTATTTCTTTTTTTGCTTGCTCTACAGTCGCATTATATGAATTGGGATACGGCACTTCGGGCTGTATCTCAAAAATGGTTCCACCAATCTCCTTGTGAATTAGATTTGCAATTTTACATGTGTTTCCGGACCAGGTAAAATACACAATAAGGATTTGTTTAGCCATATTCACACCCTCCTTTAAACCACATCCCGGCACCCGCTTCTTTATCAGTACCAGTCATAGTTGTGTTTGCCACAAAGTGAAGGAGATTTTGCGTTACCTTTCCTTTGCCGCTTCCGCTGTGGATGTAGTCCCAAACAGTCCCCTTCATTGGTCGCCATTGCAGCGACAGCCTTGGCAGCATCCAGGCTGCTACCGCCGCCAAGGCTGATAATAAAATCACGCCCATTTTCTCTCGTTGTTGACTACGCTGTCCATGATATTTATCCTTTGAGGGGTCTGGATGAGTCTCTAATCCATAAGCTCAATAGTAACTGTAAAATCATCATTCATCCTTGCAAGCTTTTCTATTCCAGATTCAATTTTACCTAAGATAATAAGTCCGCTTGCATAACCAAAGTCTCTATAAAATATAGCCAAATTTCCCCAAGGAGAATAATAGGTGAAATCTCCAACTGAAGGATCGCTGCCTGATGGTGCATCTTCTGTAGATAATCTTTTTGGTAGATCGCTAACCTTTTCTGTCCCTGCATAATCTCTAAATGTTAATGTTAATGGAAGTAATGTTAAAAAATCCCTGCTTGTCGGATTATCGTGCATTTTCACAATTACTTCCTCGTTGTTGTTAAAAGTTAATTTTATCCTCACATCTTCCATAGCATCTGCCCCTTCCTTTCTATCAACAGTCGCACTGCTGCTTTCTGTACCTGCCGAAGTGCTTTCGTCATTCGATTCATTCGGTGAGACTCTACTATGAACTGTTTCAGTTGGTGAACCTGCAGCCTCAGCTTCTATTGTAAGGTTTTCGTTCTCAATATCAGCCTGGCCCTCTGACGTAGTAGGCTGCTGTCCCTGTTGGGGATTGATGCTTTGGCTACCGTTATTACCGCCACAAGAGCTAAGAATGAGGACCATCACCGAAACCGGCACCAGAACCCAAAATAGCCTTCTTTTCCTCACTACCTTTTGCATGTTATTCTCTCCTTAATTAATCACATTGCCATGCGTAGTATTTCTACAATATCTTCCTTTCGCAGAGAGGGACGACCTGGAAGCCTTCCTTCTTCATCCTGAAGCACTTTCAGCGTCTCTTCCGCATAACGGAAAAGCATTTCCTCGGTAATTTCTCCAATGCCCAATTCCGACAAGCGTGTAGGACAACCTATTGAACGCAAGAACTCTTCAAACTTATCAATACCTTCCATGGCAAGGCTCAAGGTGTCTTTGCCTGTTGCTGTCAAACCAAAGATACGTTGAGCAAATTGGGCAAAACGTTCGGGGCGGAATCTTGCAGCAAAGCGCATCCAAGCGGGGTTCACGACTGCTAACCCTGCTCCATGGGGGATATCGTAGAGTGCGGAAAGTGTGTGCTCGATCATATGAACAGGGTACGCTCCGTTTGTTCCTACTTGTACCCACCCATTAAGAGCAACTATCGACGCCCACTGCACCTGAGTGCGCGCTTCCAGGTCACTTCCATCACTAACCGCCTTTGGTCCCCACTCCAAGACAGTAAGGATCACTCCCTCGGCAAATCTGTCCTGAAGAGGAGTCCCGTCTATACCGTTAAAATAACCCTCGGTCACATGGGTTATTATATCGCAAACCCCAAAAGCTGTGTGATTCTTGGGCACTGTCATCGTAAGTTCAGGATCCACCACTGCCACTCGAGGATAGAGAACCTCGGCCTGAACGAATGTTTTTAGCTTTTCTCCTTCATCGTCAATCGTGATCACCGCACCGTTGTTCATTTCCGAGCCAGTTGCCGCCAGGGTAGGAACAGTGATAATAGGAAGAGCTCGCTCCGGCAGCCTGGGCGCTTTTCCTGCCCGTACAAGCATATCCTTAGGATCGCCTTCATAAAGGACTGAGGCTGCAATTACTTTTGAGGCGTCCATGACGCTACCGCCACCCATACCTATAACCACATCACATGCTTCTTTTTTTGCCAGTTCTGAAGCACGCACTACAGTTGACAGGCGGGGGTTTGGCTCAACACCTGAGAATTCTACCACTAAAACACCCGCTGCTTTGAGACTTGCTACTGCTCGATCAAACGCTCCACTTTTCTTTACACTTCCACCACCAATGACAAGCAATGCTTTTTTACCATATTGATTAACTACTTTACCTAACTGTCCTAATGAACCTGCACCAAAAATTAGTCGGGTCGGGTTATAAAATTCAAATTTCATCATATGTAACACCTCCAAACAAACGTTTTTTGTGGCATTTAAATTTCAATGCTTATTCTGAAAAAGCTTATCAATATGTGTCATTTTTATAATTCTTCAGGATACTGTCCTCCTTTGATAGAAAATAGAAGTTTTCATACCCGTTTTTCCAAAATCTCTGTAATGCATCATCCTACCTCTATTATCAATCTTAGCATTAAAATAACTACTGCTCTTCAATTTCATTTAAAGGATTTATCGATACGTCATTTTTTCTACCTCTTCCGGATATCGCCCACCCTGGATAGGAATTTTTGAAAGTGCTTCATTTATCTCTCTTAATTCTTCTTCAGTAAATGTTATAGATACAGCACCTATATTTTCTTTGAGTCGTTCAAGTTTTGTTGTACCAGGAATTGGAACAATCCAAGGTTTTTGAGCTAAAAGCCAAGCTAAAGCTACTTGTGCAGGAGTTGCTTGCTTTCTGCGGGCAATTTCCTTTATGAAGTCAACAAGTGCAAGGTTTGCCCGTATTGCTTCAGGTTGAAAACGAGGAATACTGCTACGTATATCTGTTGAATCAAATTGAGTTTTCTCATCTATAGTTCCTGTAAGAAATCCCTTCCCAAGCGGACTGTAAGGAACAAAACCAATACCCAATTCCTCACATGTTGGTAGTACTTCTTCCTCAGGCTTCCTCCACCATAGAGAATACTCACTTTGAACAGCGGCAACTGGACAAACTGCATGAACTCGGCGAATAGTTTCTGCACTTGCCTCCGACAATCCAAAGTATCTTACTTTTCCTTCCTCGATGAGATCCTTTACCGCTCCAGCCACGTCTTCAATGGGTACATTTGGATCCACACGGTGCTGGTAGTAAAGATCAATCGCGTCTACCCTGAGCCGCCTGAGAGAACCTTCTACAGCTTTTTTGATGTGCTCTGGTCGGCTGTTAAGTCCCCTCCAACCCGGCCTTCCGTCAGGATATAAATCAAATCCAAACTTGGTGGCAATCACCACTTCGCCCTTGAACGGCTCCAAAGCCTCTCCCACAAGTTCCTCATTAGTGTACGGTCCATAAACCTCAGCGGTATCAAAAAAGGTAACACCCAGTTCTACTGCCTTGCGAATGAGCGCAATCATCTCTTCCCTATCGGGAAGAGGATTCTGACCAAAACTCATCCGCATACATCCCAGTCCAATTCCGGAAACCTCAAGACCAGATTTTCCTAGTTTTCGCTTTACCATAGATAACCCCCCTACGTTTTTATCTACAATTTAAAGTATACTTGCTGGAGTTAACTCCAAGTCAATACCTTTTGGAGGATAAATCTTAGCAACTATCCTGGGGCCTACTTCTAGCTTGCTTTTTTCTACCGCCAACCGCGAAAATCCCCCAAAACTAGACCCTCACCTGCCCAAACCGTTGGGCCTACTTGTTCCTGCTCGCCTGGTACCATTGGAATTAGGGATGTGCAAAATTAATAAAAATAATCATGGCAAAAAACCATAATATGTATGGCATACAATATATAGTAATCAAGACTTGCAATAAAACATAAAGTAAGGGATAAGGGAAAAGAAAAGACAAAAAGAGGAGCTAAAAAAGGGCATAAATATCCTGTAGAAGTCAAATGTTAAAAAATGGGATGAACTAGATTCAGTAAAAATTAAGCCGATTGCATCAGACCAACAAGGGACTTAAACTCATCAAATTTACCCAGTTTAATAGCTACAATAGCGACAGTAAGCAAAGTAATATGAAAGCGCAGCATAGTGAACACGGTGCTAGAAAAACCATGAAAATCATTAAAGTCCTTGTCCGATAAAATTCCAAAACCATGTGCAAATATAGATTTATTTCTCAGCTGGACTTTACTATATATAAGCCCAAGGTTTATATTTTTCATTAACTCATCTTCAATAGATTTCATTAAAACATAGGCATCAAATAAGGTTATATTATTACGAGGCAGTTCCATATATTCTCTAAAATTTTTAAAAGGTTTAATATTTTCATTCATTTTTTCTAATAATTCATTTCCACCAACGGGCAATTTTGAATAATCAGGAAGAGAAACAGAAAAACCATAACTTGCAAGTCTGACCTGTGCGATTAGCTCTAAAATGCGATACAATAATAGAATTGCCACATCATATTTTCCTTCATAACTTCGCCTTAAAGCATTAGTATAAATTGAAAAAAGAAGAGGTATATATACATGCTTATTTGTAACGTATTCCCATTCCTTATTTTTATCTTTCAAGTCAATCTCCTTCAGTGGTTTAATGAGCTCATGCTGCTTGTACAATATTTCTTCATATTTATAGCCAATTATATCTTTATCAATTGGTTTCCAACTTTTCAAAATTTTAAAGAGTTTTTCAAATCCCTCAATGGCTTCATTAAAAGAAAGGTTATCCCAACAAGAATAGATCTGTGATAACATTTTGTAGAAAGTATAATCTTACTTTGTCAAGATTCTCTCTTGAGTCTTTTGTGTATAAAAACAAGACTTGCTTGGGCTTAATAAAAGAAATTGTAAGCACGAGAGGTTCAAAAGAAAATCCTAATGACAAAATCAAATTTTCATATTTTTCTTTGAAGGAAACATCAGTTTCTAAATGAAACTTTTTTACTACCAAAGGAAATATTTCCTGGTAATAATAATCTTCTGCTTCTTTTGCCGGTTTCGTTTCCCAAATTTCTACTTTTTCTTTTATTTTCTTTTCGATTTCACTACTTGACAATATCCCTTCGCTTTCCATCTCCCTCTCACCTTTTGCAAGAACAAAACAATTTTGCTATTATATTCATAATTATACTATTTTATTCTACAAAAATCACCTTTAGAATTCGTCATTTTCAATTTTTTGTTGTATCGATTTGTAAAATTCACCCAATTCACCAACGTGTTCATCTTTTATTCGATGAAAAATATCCCTTGACTGCTCATGAGTATAAGTGTGAACAAGTAAATTTCTATCCTCAATCATTTTTAGCCAAACTTCCTCATTTTCAATAAGATCGTTAATAAAAGCCTGTTTAAAGGCCTCACGAGGGCTTTTTACGATTATTCCTAAATCTGCAAGATACTCTTTCATCAACTTCCAAGCCAACTCATAGCAAAGCTCAAATCTTTTAATAGTTCCATCTATATCCAAGTCATCCTTTGCTACTTCCGTCGCTTTTTTAAGATTTTCAAAAGCTTTTGCAAAATCGTTAAAAAATTTCTCAACCCTTTCTCTCATAAAGTAAAACTCCCTCTCTATATATCTTTTCTCTAAATTCTTTATTGACTTTTTTTAGATTGACAATGTCAAAAGGTCCAATCATATCCATGGCCTCCACACTTTTGTCTGACTCAACTGCTATATCAATGTCAGACTTCTTATTAAAATCTCCTCTTGCTCTTGATCCATACAAATATATCTTTTCGGGATCAATGTTTTCCTTTATCTTGTCTACTATCTCTTTCATAGAATCGGGAATAGATAATATTTTTTCTTCCCCTCTCTCCTTCAATTGAGCCCAAAACTCCTCAATAAGAGCATACTCTGGTTTTTGAGTTTTATCATTAAATTTTAACACAGCCCCCTCTGGTAAAAACTGACCAGCAAGCCTTATTACACTCCAATAATACTTTCCTTCCACCTTAATAAGCTTTATTATAATGGGAGAAGTTCTTCTTTGGAATTTTTCTTTTGACTTCTTCTCAATTTTTACACCAATAACTGTTCCACCACTGCGATGCCTTACAGGAAGACCAAAAACAGCGCTTTCAAATACTTGTCCCTCAGTCCTTACCCTGAAATTTTTAAATATAGTCCCAATATCATTAACTGCATCTTTCCATGAAGTAAAGCCAATGTTACTTATTATAAGCCGCGAGATACTTAGATTGCTATACTCTGAAGCAAAATAGGTCTTGTCTGAACCATTGATAATCTTTTTCGCTATCTCAAAATTTTTTACCAACCATTCTGCCACTTCATCAGAATCTTTCCCTTTAGGAATAAAATCAATAGAAACGTGCTCGTCCACCTCTGTTACTATGATATTGCCTCCTCCTCTTCTATTTCGTGTTCCAAAACCTCCGAAATATATGGCAAACCATAGTGAAGCCAAAGCATAATTTAAATACTTTTCCTCAAAGGTACTAATCTCAATATAAAAAGTAGAGCCTTCTTTTATGTATCCTCTCTCCTTATTTGGCAATATAGTAGAATATAAAAGATATTTTATACCTGCTTCTTTCACTCGTAAAGCCTTTTCCCAAAAAAATTTGTCACAGAAAACTTTTACTGTTGCCTTGCTCTTTCCCTCTCCTTCTCCTGTCCCACCAAAAATTCCATTTTCTTCTTTTTTAAGTTTAGCAATATCATCCTCTGCCTTTACTGCTCTCCACCAAAAGCGCATCATCCCTTTAAACTCAGAAGGCCTTAATTCCGGTGTCCTTCCATCTGCTCCCGCCATAAACAAAGGCGTTATTACTTCACATTTTAATCTTGCCTTATACACCTCTATCCCCTTCTTTCTTACTACTAATATTTTATACTATTTTGTCAAAAAAGGAAAGATTTTATATAACTACTTAAGTTTCCAAATCAATTACATGAACACTTCCACTTTCAACTTCAATAAACCCTACTGAATTAATCTTATCTTCCCTTTTGCTAAGAGATGTAGAACCCGGATTAATCACCACACAATTTTCAATCTTCTTTATTAAAGGAATATGCGTATGTCCCGTTATAAAATAGTCCAATTTATACCTCTTAATTAACCTATGTATATCTTCATCAGAAATATTATGGCCATGTTGAATCATAAATCTCTTCCCCTCCATGAAAGCAAAGACATAGGGTGTTTGTATAGGTACATCAAGCATCATTTTGTCAACATAAGCCTTCTTTTTCTGTTTTTCCATTCACTTTCCATCTCTTGTATATGCCCACTATCTGGAAGCATATACCTGCATAAATCCACGGTAGCTTTTGTAGCATAAATCAACCAGAAACTTAGTCTTTTCCGTTTCAACTAAATAGCATAAGCCTGTAACCTCTTTAGCAGCTCCCAAAAAACTTATTTTCACAATAACGTCTCCTTTCATATTAGGAATAATAATTTTCTTCGATCCATTTATTTATATAATGTATATATTTAACAAAATCATCCAAATGGTTCTTTAATATGTCAACAATCACCTTCTCATCAATTTTCATATAATCATGTACAAGTATATTTCTAAAAGAAACTATGTTAGAAATATTTTTGGCAAAATCTTCCGGCAAAATGTTTGATTTACCGAATAATAAAACCGTTTCTCTATAGGTATCGGGTTTTTCTAAACCAAGAGAAGAAATAATTATATTTGCTATATCAATAACACATTCTAGAGATATTTGAATTCCTTAATTTTACCACTCCCCCTTACCTTCTTCAATCAATTTTATATCATTTATAATATCATCTATTATAAGCTCCTGATACCCTGCTTTTTTTATTATTTTCATCTCTTTTGCCACATCAAAAAGTAAAGGTGATTCAATCTTATTTAGCTTACTAAGCCTTACATCATTTATGACTTCATTTGAAAGAGATTTTAAATAATCTTCTACACCGTACCTTAAAAAGTGAAACTTGTCTTTATACCTTTTGTACAATCTATCTGCTATCATAAGCCCCTCTGGGTCAAAATCTCCTGAGTAATATATCTCTGTCCCTTCTTTATAAAGCATGTCCAAGAGCAGGAGAGAAGAAAGTTTTGGCTGGCCATATGTGCATACAAGAGGAAATACTTTGCTTGTGGCATCTATTAAAGATGTAAAAACTGAAGGATTCTCTACAACATACACTTTCTTAGAAGGGCTTATGACCCTCTCAATTTTACTCAAATTTAAAAGAGGAACTTGCAAGACTTGATTGCTTTCATAAGCAGCCTTAAATACTTGATTTTCCGTATCGCCCTCATATGCCAAAAGTCCTGAGAGTGTGACATAATTGGATATTTCATCTATCAAAATGCCAACGTTGTAATAAAGTTCTGATATTTCTTCACTTCCTTTTACTTCATTCAGCCCCATTAAAGTGCATAAAGCGTTTATAAACATACTTCCAGCTTCTGTATTTGAATCAAAATAGTGAGGATTACGTGCAATCTGGGAAGAAAACACCGGCAGTCTTTTCTTTTCCCCTTTATAAACAGGCAAATTATTTATAGCATCACATACATACATTATATCTTTTTTTAGCCCATTTCTATCATTTAAATACCTCTGATTTACTGTCCTTACCCCTACAGCGGTTCCCTCATACAAACTTTTTAGCCAATCAATGCACTTACATTCCTGGTATTTAGAGAAGAGCTCTTTAAAGAACTCTTCTCTTTCTTTTGCCAATATTTCCATATCCTCTTTTTTGCTGGTGAGTTTTTCGCCAAAATAGTATTCCAGTATGTCTTTTAGCGTATACTCCTCAAATCGCGTATTTTTTAGCGACTCTTCAAACTTTGCCACATCAATGGATGCAGATTTTTTTGTCCTATAGTCTTTTTTAAAATGGTTTGTAAGTACTTCTTTTTCATCTTCCGTAAGATTATCAAGCTTTACAACGCCTCCAAGACGTCCTAAACTTCTGTACTTTTCCCTTATACCTTTAAAAATCCTCTTGTATCCCTTTTTTTCTTTAAAATATTTAAGTTCTTCTTTATTCATTTACAGCACCCACCTCAAGAGCGGCAACCTCCTCTTTTTCAGGAAGTATAAGATGCTTTACCTTTCCATCCCACAAATACTTCATGACCAATACAGCCTTTGCATTTTTTGGCCTTATAAGTTCATAAATTGAAAGCTTGGGGACAGTGTCATAATCTCCCCACAAAACCTGCGAATTCATTATATAATTAAATCTTAGATCTTCAATCAGTTTAAACATATCCCTTATGTTTGTGTCATCAACCCCTGCAAATGCTTCATCTAGAGATATTATGCGAGGTGCAGTCGGGGGTGCTCCCTCATACCTTGAGTAAACCGCGGAAAACAAAGGTATATACATGGCCATCGCCTTTTCTCCACCGCTCAACTTATTAAAGGCATTATCAGTAAGCTCCTTGCGACTTTCCCCTTCTTTTCTGTAGTAAAGCTTAAACTCAAACCAATCTCTGTAATCTAATATTTCTTTCATAATCTTGTGAAAAGTTTCTGTATTGTTTTTTTCCTCCATTGCCCTCCTGGCTCTTTCTACTTTTGACCTAAAATGATTTACAACTTTATCGAAGACTTCCTTTTTCAGCATATCAGCATCAGATTTTAAAATATCTACAAGTTCCTTTGTATCAAGTTCTTCTTCATTGGAAGCAGGAATGCTTCTCCACTCAATAGAGAACTTAAGTCCGCTGGAAGTATCCCTTTCAGACATGAGTTTGTTCATTTTCTTTACCCATTCTTCTGCTTTAAAAATCTTTGCCCTTATCTTAATTCCCACATTGTGCATTATAATCTCTTCAAAAAGAATCTTATCCGTCTCTCTTAAAAGGCTTTCATTCGCCATTATATCCTCTTCAATATTAGAATAAAGCGTATATAATGAAACAACTTTACCATTTATATTTGCCGTAATATTAAGTCTTCTCTGCTTACTCTTTGCTTCTTTTATTCTTTCATTGTCTCCCTCACAAGCTTCGTCAAAGATATTGCCAATTGAAAGTCCATATTCTAAAAGTTCGTTGCGAGTTTCAAAATACACATTTTGAAGTCTCTCTGTAAACTTTTCTCTGTCAAAGCCCGCTTTGTCAAAAAAGCCTTTGTATTCAGAAAGAATGCTTTTACTTAATTTTAACATATCCTCCATTTCAACGTCTTGCTTGACAAAGCCAAGTGCTAATTCCTTTTTTAAACCCTCTTCAACAATATTGTAAATTTCCTCTTTAAGATGAATCTCTTCTTCAATGTTTAAAAGGTCTTTTAAGCTTCTCTGTAGCCGCTCCTCAAGTTTTGCTTTTTCGGCTGATTTATTTGTAATCTCTTTAGGTATTTCCTCCAGCCTTTTTAGGCAAAACTCTAGTTCTTTCTCAATTTCTTCAAGTCCAAGTTCTTTTAATGTCTCTTTTAGCATCTCAATTTTCTTAACAGAACTCTGTATTTTGTTTTCCAGTACGTCTATTTCGTACTTTAAGTTATCAATATCGTATTCTAAATCTTGTTTTTGCTGCAATAACATTTCTTCGTTTGAAATGTGCAAAACATATTTGTTGTATAGTATTTCTACTTCATTAAGCCCTGAAGCGTATTCTTCCGCATATTCATACGCAGAAGAATAGGTATCAATATCTGGATGTATGTTTATGCCAGATGTCAATTCTCTTACAACAGCTTTCTTTTTCTGAAGGTCCTCAAAACAGTTTTTAACTGTAAAAAGCTGTTCATCCAGTTTATGAGAGGTGTATTCGTAATCAGCCTTTGCCGTTTTTAAATATCTATATGCTTCTTCAATATCTTCTTTCCCGGGAAATGCCGAATATTCGTAATCCAGCCTCTGTATCCTTGATTTTTTTGCATTTATTTCCTCATCGATTGCAGATATTTCAGCTTTTATAGCCTGTATTTCTTCTTGTATAGATTTAATAAGCTCTTCTCTGTAGCGCTTTCTAGACTCACTCCCGATGTACTTTGATTTAACTTTATCCCGCGCTTTCCCTTTTATTACTCCTATTCCATATGTGCCATTTGAATCAATATAGGTTGTCCCGCTTTCTTCGGATACAAATATATTGCTTAAAGCATCCGAAATATCTTCTGGTGAAACTCCTTCTTCATTGTCAACTACTTTAAAATATTGAGATACATTTAACATCATATTAAAGCTTCCAGGCATAACATATTTATCCGCCATATTGCTGTCCATTTGAAGAGCTTTTTCAAAATATTCTTTGGGAACGATAAGAGCATCCAAAAGCCCCATGTCTTCTATCGCAGCTTCTATATTGCCTCTTGTCTCTTCATCCACATCCTCTTTAAAATCAATCGCCATGTAAAGAGGAATGTAAGGAATTCCAGCTTCTTTAAGCCTTTTTCTGTTGTTTATGACTTGTTCATCTCTTTCAGGCTCAGGGTCTTTTTTGTTTTTCCATTCCTCCAATAACTTTTCTTTCTCATGAAGCTGATTTTCTTTTACCTCTCTTTGATTTTGTAATCTTAAAATTTCTTGCTGAATTCCATTTAGTATTTCCTCATAGGGTTTTCTCACAAAAGCCAAAATATCGTCAAATCCTTTATCCTCTCCATACGCCAGTATGACACGGCTTAAGCCTTCCAGTTGGCTACTTAAAAGCTTAAGTTCTGCATTGCCCTGCGACCAACTATAAACTCTTTCAACGTATTCTCTTTTTTGTTCGTCAAAAAGCCTTTCTGCCTCATTAAGCTTTTTAGCCCTGTCTTCTCTTTCTTTTTTAAGCCTTTCCTGCTCTTTAAGTGCGGCATCATACCTCTTATTTGCTTCTATTTCTTCTCTCAATGCACTCATTGCACGCTTTATTTTATCTTTATGCTTTTTTAATTCATTTTTCCAATAAGTAAAATCAAATTCTTTTCCATACACTTTTTTAAGTTCACTCACAGAAAACTCATGTTCCATGAAATCTATATCCTGTGCAATTGAAGATATATTCTCTAATTTATCCTGTAGTTCTTTATCCAGTTTGTATTTTTGTTCCTCAGTGTTTTTTATCTTTCTTTCTAAACCATAATATTTATCTTGTTTATTCCGGAGTTCTCCTTCTTTTTTAGACTTATCCTCCAAATACTGCTTATATCGATCCTCTTCTTCTAATAACTCCTTTTGGGTTCTTTTAGCATCACCACTTGAAAGCTGTTCTTCCTTTTTCTTTAAGGCTTCTCTTTCACTTTCAAGAGAAATGATGTCATTTCCTAAGTTTGCTATTGTACTTCTGTAATTTTCAATATCTTTAGTTAAATTATCGTATTCTTTTTTTGATGCGTATAAATCGCTGTATGCCTTTACTAAATCCCCAGCCTTTTCATAAAGAATGTATCTGTTATAGTTGTCGTACTCATTTTTAAGCTTTTTTACTGCAGCCATATTCCTGTAAAGAACATCAAGGTGCATCTTAATCTGGTCCATATTTTCTATGGTTTCTGAAAGAGGCCTCAAATCATCATCTGTGAGTGAAGGCAGTGAAGCCTTCATAATTTCATATATCACAGTAGGCCTGAAGTCTTTGGAAAGCTTTGGACTTCTAAGCTGTATCAGCAGTTTTATGAGCTCGTCGTATTCCTCGATAGAACTAAAGCCAAAAATGTATTTATTGACCATTTCCATGTACTCTTTTTGGCTTTCAACTACTTCTCCGCCTTCACCTATTCTATTCTTAAGTTCTTTTTTGGTAAGTGGGACTTTTGCTCTTTTGCCGTCATCGCCTATTTCCATTTTGTATAAAAAGAAGTCGATACCTATACGCCTGCCGTCAAGTATTACAAAGCCCCAAAAGTCCATATTTTGATGCCTTTTCGCCTTTAGTCCAATGCCTATTGTAATGTAGCTGTCTTTTTTCTCTTTTTTAAATTCCATGAAAAGATAGCCAGTTCTTTCATCAAGCCCACTTACCTCTTCTTCCCCAAGAAGATAGTCCTCAAGCTTTCTCGCCTTTGAGCCAAAGGGATCAAGTCTTTCAGGACTTTTGTTGCCATCTAATACTAAAGGTATGAAACTCTGCATTGTCACTGACTTTCCAGAACCATTAGCACCTCTTAAAAGAAGCCTTCCATCTGCAAACTCAAATATTTCATCATCATAATACCAAAAATTAAGAAGCCCAATCCTGTTAATCATCCATCTTTCGGCTAATTTTTCACTCATCTGCACCTTCTCCTTTTTCAAAATCTGGAGGATATTCCCCAATTAACTTTGCCGCCATAGGCAATATTTTAATAGAATGCAATTCCTCAACTCTTTTTATCATCTTAAAGCTTTCCATGTTTTCAATGACCTCTTCTATAAGCTGCTTTTCACTCATTTCCCTGTAAGACTTATACCAACCATCACTAAATCTTTCCTTTACTTTCAAAATAATATTTATAAATTCTGCTTCAGTTATATCTATAGTATCATCAGGATTATAGGCGAGTTTTCCATCTTCAATCATTTGTCTTATAATTTTACTTACCTGCAGCATTATATCAGATATGTTTTTGTTTTTGTCGGGAAAATAGGACTTTAAATATTTGTTGTCATTAAAGAGAACAAAAGCAGAAGTTTTGTGAAGGTGAAGTTTTGCATCAAGATACTCCTCTAAATCTTTCGCTATGGTATTTCTGTAATTTTTTATATACATGAAGTCTTGGTCATCAGGTCCTTCACTATACACAGCGGGTGAAAGAATAAGTTTTCGGTACGCCCTGTGCCTTCTCTGTATAACCGCATCTTTGGGGTTTGAAAGATTTAAATCCTCCTGCAAAAAATCCTCAATCTTCATGTCTTCTGTAATTTCTCTGTTAAAAGACCTCAAAAAATACCTTGAAATGCCTGTGTTTTCGTAAAGAACTTCAGTATCTTCACTTTCTGAAAACCTCTCGTGGTCACCATCATCTATTTTAATTATGCCAATATCTACAGCAAAATTGAGCACCCGCACAAGTGACTTTCTGTGCTGAAAAAGCGTCCAATCTACTTTATCAGGTCCATCATACTGCGCCTCTATATATTCCGTTATATTAGACAGTACAAACTGGTCTTCTGGTCCTTTATCCTCCAAAAAAGCTAAGAGCAAACACAAAAATGCATAATCCATAGGCATTTGAAATGCATCTATCCCCATCCACTCTTCAACATCTGACGGCACTTTTTCTAACTTAATAATATATGGGTTTATAATCAATCTATATCCTAACTTCTCTTCAGCAAAAGGTTTTATTTTATTCTCCGCATCTCTTATTTTGTTGAAATTTTCTCTATCCTCTCTCAGTATCCAAAAATTTTCAAGAAGCATCTGAAGTTCTTCCATATTTTCACCTTCAATCAACAAACTCAATTACAATATCAGGCATATCAAGATTACCATCTGTGCATTTTAGTATTGCCCTCTCACCATTCTTTGGCATATGAAGCTTGTATGTTCTTCCATCTTCTGTCTTACCTATAAAGCCATTTCTTGCCATCGCTTTTCCTATCCATTTAAGTATCGTTGCCCTCACAAAAGGTTTTACAACAGGTAAATCCTTTATCCTTATTCTATTGCCAACAATGCAACTTGCTATTATTTCATCTTCTATATTTTTCTGATTGAGATAGTCCATCAGCATCTCCGTCTTGTCAGCACTTCTATCAATAATCGCATTTGTCTTAACAGAATTACTGTAGCTCCTTGTTTTTGGCTTTATAATCACTTTAAAGGGCGGTTCTTCCCATACGCTCTGGTTTACACTTTCTGTCTTTCTTTCAAAATCACCTTTTATGTGCCTTGTGTAAAAGCAACCGAAAACCGCCGCAGACAAAAGGTGTGCTTCTTTTATATTGCTTGCTTTTGCAAACATTTTAGAAAGAGCAATATATTCATTCTTTCTGCTGGCAGCTTTCATCCTGTTTTCTGCTATTCTCGCCGCATACATTGTTATTTTTCTGATTATTTCGTTTGATATATTAAGAAGCCTTACTGCCTCGCTGTCTTCAAAATTATGACCTGTAAACCAAAAAGATATGTTATTCCACTTATCCATCAAATCTTCTTTTACTTCCTCTTCATTTAAAACCCTGTCAATTCTTGGGATACTCATTTCATATTGGCATAACTTATCTACAACGGAATTGACAATCTCCGGACTCACCTTTTTCAAAAAACTCTCTATGGCAACAGAAAATCTCTGAAGGTCTTTTATAAAATCTCTTAAATATTCTATAAGTTTGTCTTTGTAAATGATAAACTGCTCTGACTTCATAAGTTCATCAGCGTTAGAGCTTTGAAGACTTGCAATGTAATCTGTCGCATTGTGATATATATTTTCAAAGTCGGTATTGAGGTCTTCCCACCATCTGTTTATTTCCTGTAAATCCTCTTTTTTCGCCATTTCATTTATCTTTATTAAATTGCGGTAAATCCTTTCAAATAAAGACGGCTGTAGTGACCCACCATAACCGACGATGCTTTCCAGCCTTATGGTCATTCTCTCTATCTCAATAGAATATGGACTCAGCTGATACCTGAATTTTTTGTTTTTAAATTCGTCAATCGTAGAAGCTTTACTGGTATCTTGTGTCGCAATAAGGTTTTTCCATTCAGTAAGTGCTTTTAAGTCCTGCTCACATTTTTCCATTGTATAGTCGGAAAACACATCAAATTGACTTACATATTCATATACATCCTCTTTGTACAGCCAATATTTAAATTTCTGGTACTGTTCATAAAAATACCTCATGATGAGGCGATATCGCGAAGCATTTTCCGCAGACAAATACTTTACCTCTTCAATCGGTTTTATCACATTCAAATCAAGTTTATCTTCCATAACACTTCACCTTGCATTTATATTTCATATATATTGTAAACTTAATACTCCATCATTTCAATTTATTTTTTGACCTTTTGAAACAAAAATCCTTATCACTTCCCAAATTTATGGAAATAATAAGGATTTAAAAAATCTTCGCATCATTTTCACCTTTAAGCATTCCATTTTTAAAAAGTGCTTCCATTATAACCCCAATTCTGTCCCTCTATTTCTTGGATAACTATATAAATACTGTCTTTTCCATAGCCCAAAACCTTATTTAAAACATCACAAATCCTTTTTGATATTTCTTCCTTTTGTCCCCTTTGAAGTTTGCCAACAAGCTTTATCTCTACAATGCCACCCTCTTCAAGAGGTTGTCCATGGAAAAATATATCCTCTTCTTCAGTAAATCTTACCATAAGCCAATTTTCACTTTTTCCTGCAACTTCATACATCACATCGGCAAATTCTTTCTTTAAAACTTCCTTATTTTCTGGTGCAATCTTTTCTTTTGTAATTAAATTTACAATTGGCATAAATCTCACTCCTCTTTTATAATAGATTCCATATCATTGATAAATTTCCCAACATCTTTTTTTAGATTATCCACAGCTTCTGGAAAAATATCTAACAATCTTGCTATTCGTTCGGGCATAAGATTAAATCCATAAATATTTCTAAAAATATGTCTAAATCCCCTAAATTCATTAAGCAATAATTTAGTATCTGTATTTATAAAAGCTGGTCTTTCCCCTTCTATCGGCATAGACATTTGCTCAAGTAATTCTAAATGCCATTCAGCTCCAGATGGCATAAAACCATCTATATTTTTTGCAACAATTTTAAACATATTTTCAACAGCAGTATAAAAATCATGGAAAATAGAGCCAATAGCTCTTAACACAAAATCATCAGTCAGTTTTTGTTTCAAAGTTTTTTTGTCAAACATATCTTTCGTCTTTAAAGTATCATACAATTTTTGTATATTCTCAAGTTCCATTTTGAGTCTTGCTGAAATAACTTTTACCTTACCCACATCCACTACCCTATTTCCCTCCCCTCTTTCTCTATTTCCTTTAACAAAGCCTCCGTAGCATCTCGTTGTGTAACTATACTCACTTTATAAGGCCTTGCAATATTCTCTATCTCAACAAACATTGTCCAGTAGTTAAACTTATCATCATCCCAATCATCTACAAAAATATCAATATCCGAAAATTCCCAAAAATCAAATCCCCTTGCCAGTGATCCATACAAGACAACTTTACTCACATTATATTTTTCTTTCAAAAATTTAGCAATCTTATACGCTTTATCTAATGCATCCTTTTTTCGTATTTCTAGCATTTCTTTCTCTTTTTCACTCTTTAACCGCCAATTTTCACGTATTTTCTTTTTTTCTTCATCAGTGATACTCATCTTCCTCACCACACAAAATTCTTTACATATATTCTACCATTTTATAGCATTTATATCAATCACCCAACAATGCTTTGCAAAACACTAGTATACCTCAATTTTTTAATAAAAAAATCAAGGGTATCTCACCGGTCCCCTCTCATAATTTATCATCAATTTCTTATTTTCTTAAATAAATATCTCTACTTTACAAATCATACATTTCTTTTAAGAAACTTCTTAGCTCAACAATCTTTATCCATCTATAAGGATTTAATACAAGCAAATCATCATCACCAGTTATTATATAGTCCGCATTTCCATATACAGCTTCTTCAAGAATCATATTGTCTTTTTCATCTCTACAATCTGTGATTTTTTGATATATAACAGGCTCAACTATTTTCAAAGAAAGCAATTCAATAAGTGCATCAATTTCTGACTTGGAAACATACTTTTTAAACTTAGGTCGATTCAATACTTCTTTTATTTCTAGCAATTGTTCAGCTGACATTATGAGTATATATTCATCGTTAAAAATTTCTTTCATTAAAAATTTTGCATTTTTACTTCCTAGAAAAGCACTAATAAAAATATTTGTATCAATAACTACTTTAATTTTTTTCATATCTTTTCCCTCTAATATACTCTACTTCTTCAGTTATTTCTTCTAATGATATGGGGTATTTTTCGGCTCTTTCATTAGTTTTTTCTAATATATCAAGCAATTTGCTGTTTATCTCGTTTTGCATTTTTTTATAAATGATTTTTTTCTCTGCAAATGATAAATTATCTATCAGATTGAGTATTTCATTCAAATTTGATTTCATTATCACTCACCTCAGCTTTCACTTCAATTAAACTTTCTTAAACAAAATATTTATATCTTTACATTTTAATTTTAACATTTAATTAAAAAAGTATCAATCACCCAACAAAACTCATAAGAAGCATCACATTTAAAACCGTCACTATTATTCCTATAGTCCACAACAATACCTTATAAAGCAATGTATTTGCAAACTTTCCCATTATCTTCTTTGAAGAAGTCAAATAAATGAGCAAAAAGATTGTAATTGGAAGCTGTACACTCAAAAACATCTGCAAATAAACCAGTCCTTGAAAGGGGCTTTTTACAAAGAATATTATTAGCACTGCAAAAATATATGTAATTCCTACGCCAACTTTTGTGTGTGCATCGTGTATATCATATGGTTCTTCATATATCCCCGCAAAAATACTTCCACCTGCCATACCTGCTGTTATAGATGAAGAAATCCCTGCAAAAAGAAGAGCCAAAGCAAAAACCACTGCTGATGCATTTCCCAAAAGTGGTTTTAGCATCTGCTGTGCCTGATTAAGCTCCGTTACAGTTACATTATTGGTAAAAAAAGCCGATGCTGCAACAATAATCATAGCACTATTTATTCCCCAACCTATTATCATAGAAAAGATAGTATCAAAATACTCATAATTAAGCTGTTTCACTATGACTTTCTCATCTTCTAAATTCCACTGCCTACTTTGTATTATCTCTGAGTGCAAAAACAAATTGTGGGGCATAACAACAGCACCAAGTACACTCATAATTATAGGCATAGAACCTGCTGGGAATTCTGGCTTCACCCAGCTTGAAGCTGCCTCTGCCCATTTCACATCAACTAGCAAAAGCTCAAATATAAAAGAAATGCCAATAAGAGATACAAAACCTATAATCCACTTTTCCAACTTTTTATAGGAATTTGTATAAAGCATCCATGAAACAAAAACAAGAGTAATCAAACTTCCTATCTTTATAGGTATCTTAAAAAGCATTTGAAGAGCTATCGCGGCACCTAAAATTTCTGCCATCGCCGTCAAAATCGCCGCAAAGACAGCTGAAATAAGAAGTAACCTCGAAGTAAAAGGCTTTAAAAACTTAGTTGCAGCTTCAGACATACAATAACCTGTAACTATACCTAGATGTGCAGCATTATGTTGAAGTATAATGAGCATGATAGTAGATAAAGTCACCATCCATAAAAGCTTATAACCGTAAGACGACCCTGCAGCAACATTAGAAGCCCAATTTCCCGGATCAATAAAGCCAACAGTAACCAGTAGCCCAGGACCTATGTATTTGATAAAATCTAAAGCCATAAGTTTAGGACGATGTTTATCTTTAAATAAATTTTTGACTTTTGTAATCATTTGTTCACCTCATCTTAAAATTTTAATCTGCGCCTTTTACAACTGCAAGGGGCACAAATCGAGCAACAGGTATAGTAATTTCTCTCAAGTTCTTCTACGCCTGCTGGAAGAGAAAAAAGACAAACTTCCAGGACTATATTCGCCTTTTACTAAGCCCTCTTCCCAGTCTTCGCGTTTTGCAATATGCAAAATTATCATGATACTTCATCCCCCATTCTTAATATTATTATCTAAAAAAAAGGAAAAATTTTATATAACTACTCCAGTTTCCAAATCAATTATATGAGCACTTCCACTTTCAACTTCAATAAACCCTACTGAATTAATCTTATCTTCCCTTTTGCTAAGAGATGTAGAACCCGGATTAATCACCACACAATTTTCAATCTTCTTTATTAAAGGAATATGCGTATGTCCCGTTATAAAATAATCCAATTTATACTTCATAATCAACTTATGTATATCTTCCTCAGAAATACTGTGACCATGATTAATCATAAATCTCTTCCCTTCAATGAAAGCAAAAACATACGGCGTTTGTATAGGCACCTCAAGCATCATTTGGTCAACATAAGCATCACAATTCCCTTCCGCAATCAAAAGAGGAACAGGACAAGCATTTATTGCCACAGCAAGTTTTTTAGGGTCATATCCCTCGGGAATTGGATTACGTGGTCCATGATATAATACATCTCCTGCATGTAAAATAATGTCCGAATCTTTTAAAAAATTCCATGCTTTTATCCATGACTTATAATCTCCATGAGTATCACTTATAACACCAATTTTCATAAAATATCACCTCCAATGCTTTTAATATCTTACCCAAAATTTGTCTCCTCTAAAGCCATAGCATTTTTAATTCTCTATTTATCATCTCAATATCAAAATTCCTATATCCCCCTATTGTTACCCATACTATAAAGTCTCCATATTTAGGATGGCTTTTACTCTCCCCCATGTTTTCAGATTAATTCCACTTTTTTCTCTTTTTAATTTTACCATTCTGTTACCTAAAATCCAATAGAAAAATTAAAAATATTCCGATATATTTAGGCAAAACTAAAAAAAGAATAAATTATATAAAAGTTCCCTGGCAAAAGAGCCAGGGTTATACATATCCCGACAAAAATAAAAATTGAGGCATTTTATATTTTAAAAATTTTCGTAAAAGATTCTTAAAATATAAAAAATAGCTGCCACCTATCTTACAAGCACTATAAAACATTAAAAATTCATATATGCCTTTGCAACATCTTTAAATCCATTTTTTTCAAGCGCATCTATAACAATTGTCCTAATCTCATCAAAAGAAATTTGTTCTTTTCCAAGTTTTTTAATGCTTTTTTCTATATCCCTTGCTATATTATGTAAATCTGATGTATTTAAAGGTTTTCCAGCATCATCTGATGCAGCCCCAATACTTCTTATAATTTTGTCCAAATCAAACTCCTGTAATCTACCATCCCTTTTTATAACCTTCATAGTTCCCTCTCCTTTTTGTTCGTTATATAAATATAAGCTCATATAAAGGTTTATATCAAAATAATCTTAGACATAACAATATTTTCTATAGCAGAGGTCAGTAAAAGTCCTCAAGTGCCTTTACCTACCGTCGAAAAATTCTCCTCCTTATGCAGAACTGTTACAATTCTTCTTTAAAATCAAAAATACGTTTTTATCCATTTCTATTTTACCATTTCATCCCTCAAAAAGCAACATAAACATTAAAAATATTTCGACATTACTCGGCAAAAATAAAAACAGGAACGTTTTGTAAACTTAAATGAAAGTTGAGAACTTCAATCCTTTCTGGTACAATGTATATCAAAGCTATATTCTATTATTCTATTGCATGTACAAAGAATAAAATAAAATCAACAAAGGTTCATGAGAGTATAGGAATTTAACAAGTCACAACTCATATTAACTCTTCCTTCAAATTCTAATATATGTTATCAAAAAAAATAAAGACACTACTTTTCATAGTGCCCTTATTTCAAAAACTTATCTAAATCCTCTATCTTATCTATATCAAATATATTGTCAACAATATCCATCAACGTTTCCCTGTTTGCACCATCTATTTTCTTTACATATTCTTCAGGAACATTCCCAAATTTCTTCTCTAATAACTTAATAACAGTTACTCCTATTCCCTTCTCCATGCCTTTTTCTATCCCTTTTTCTATTCCTTTTTTTATCCCTTTTTCAATCCCCCTTTTCTCACGCTCTTTCATCTCTTGCAATATGGTTTTTTCAAGATTTGATATCATTATATTCACCTCCTTGTTTTCATCTATTATCCTCTCTATATTTTCTCGCTCTTCTTCCGGCAATCTAGCTAGTAATATCTTTTTAAACCATGCTTTAAATAATAATATTTCATCTTTATCCAAGTTATTTAATATCTCTGATAATTCCTTAAGCCTTTTCATTATTTCTTCAAATTCTACTTTTTGTTCTAATAAAAATACAGAAGCTATTAAGTTTTCTAACTTTAATAATTCTTCTTTTGTATACCTATTTACATCTATTAGTATATATTTGAAATCTACTGCATATTTTCCAAAGGTTTCATAGGAATTTAGTGTTTCTTTGTAGCTTGTTTTTGCTGTCCATTTATGGTCTCCGTTGTATAATACTATCGGCACTATAACTGGTAATTTAAAATCTTTCCTTCTTGATTCTTTTCTTGGTGTATCTTTTAGTATGCTTCTCCATTACAAAACTTCTTAATAACTCTATAAACACTCGCTTACTGGATAACAAAAATTTATACCCTTTGTCATGCTGATTGTGAATAGCTTCCTTTACATTTTTATCATCCATGACATTTTGCTCCTTCTTAATATCATTATATCTCATAAATGATAAGTTTTGAATAACAATTTATAATTGCTGTTACTAAGTCTCTAAATAATTTTCATTCTGTCTTCATTTTACCATTTTATTTCTCAAAAACCAACATAAATATTAAAAATATTTCGCCATATATCGACAAAAATGAAAATGTGTAACACAGCAAAGCCCTGCGGATAATATTAATAGCTTAGCTCCACTTAACATTTTTATTATTTTTCAAGCTTTAAGAATAATAAAAAAACCATACATTTTTGTCTTTTTTATCCTTCCTTATTTCGCTTATTGTATAATTTTGGTTTTTATACTCCTCTGCAACTTTTTGGGCATCTTCCTTTGTTCCCAAAATCCTTACATACATTTTACCACTTGAAGTTTTCCCTGTTGTAACTTGGTATCCTTTTTCATCCTCTTCTTTCCTTTTACTATGCTTTCTTTTCCATTCTTCATGATCTAACGGTTTAGCATTTTTTACAGCTTCAATAATCAAATTAATATCCTCTTCAGATATATTTTCTCCTTTTACTTTTCTAATTTCTCCAACAGCCTCCATTCCTCCAATAACAACAGGCATGCTGCAATCTTTAGCTTTTACCCATTTAGCCCTTTTAAATATTACAATTGGATGTATATGATCTTTAATTCTTTCATGTAAATCAGGCAAATTTTCTCCTAACTATTTTTTAAACAATTTAACATGCCTTTCATTTTGTTTGGTAGGACTTTGAACTTCAACCCATTTATTTCCTTGTTTCATGCGCCATTTATCTTTTGTTCCTAAAAAAGCACCATCCCATGATTTTGTCTCTAACACAAAAATTCCGTTTGTATTTAATACAAAGTGATCAATTTGTATAAACTTGTCAGGCTCTACTTCTAAAACAAGGTCATTTATAACAATTACCTGGAAGCCATAAATGCAATGCCCATCCTGCTGAATCTTCACCACTACTTCCCTGTTCTTTTTCAGAAATACGCCTCCATGTATAAGCAACATCCGCAATAGGTTCTAAAAGCCATCCAAGAAAGCCCTCACTAATTTTGTCTAGATGTTTTTGCTTTTCTCTTTCTTCTTTTTCTTTGATTTTTTGATAAAAAAGCTTTTTTATCTCTCTATCCTGCTCTATAAAACGCGCAAACATTTTGCTCCTCTCTCCTTTTTAATAAAAGGTTTACCCCACATATTCAACTGCATCATTGTCTCTCCTTCTATGAAATTTCTACAATCTTGTTTTGAATTAATTTCCAAATATACTCTCACGCAAAATTGAAGAAATCACTTATGAGCTTTGCAGTACAGAGTTTTCAAAATTTGCAATTTCCGAGTTCTGTAAAAACCTTAACTCTATTGTTACAGCGTAGCATTCAAGGTCTGTTGAAGAAAAAAGCTTTCTTTTCGTAGTGAACACTATAGTCATAATGGCTAAAGAAGAAGTCCGGGCTTGTCAGCGTAGTGCATTTGCCTACTTTTATCCAGAGAAATTTTTACAAAAATTTAGATTTGACCCCTATGTAAAGCACACATATATATTGATGCATAATATGTATATAGGGGATATTTATAATGTGTTTTGGTAAATTAGCAAACATCATAAAAGGTATTTGGAAAAATAAAAATGAGGGCATTGATAAAATAACACTGAGCCTTTATGGTCTTAATATAAGTGTAGAGAGAAAGACAAATATCAATATTCCACATGAAGTAACAGTAGTAGTCCCAAGAGTTGAACTTAGAAAAAAGATAAAAGATAATGAGAAAGAGATAGAGATAATAATGAATAGTATAACTGTTGTACACTCTCCACATCATGAATTAGCAGGTTCCCCTTCTTCCCCGGTAATTCCTAAACAGTATTCCCCTAAATACAACAAAAATTAATTAAAAATAATTGTTATAATATATTGGCTATTAAAAAATGCTACAGCCCCTTATAAAAAAGAATCGTATACCGGATATAAGCTATTTGGGTGCATAAATTTTTAACAGTCTTTTTGCATTGACCTCTTTTTATAATTTATTTACCAAAGTGGCAAAGCTCTTACATCCAAAAAATACCTAAGGTAAATTCTACTGTGTCCCCTTACCCTTATAACCATATCATAAAAAACTTTACTGTTAATCTCATCCATCCTCTACTCTCCTTTGTTTTTAAAAATTATATAAGAATACACAACCGGTACCATAACAGCAGTAATTAGCAGCACAAACATAAAAACAGTCACCCATGTACCTTTGAAAAAGGAAGCAAATAATCCAATAATACCTGCAATGAGCCATATTTTACTAGCTACCTGATGTGTGACATTCCATACCTCTTCATCTGCCAGCGTCCAAGGAGTCCTTATACCCACAAAATAATTATGGCGTAGTTTACCCATAACGCTTCCAAACCCAATCAACATAAAAGGAATAATAAAATTGCCTATTCTATTCATATCAATTCTATAACCTAATGCAGAATACGTAGAAGCAAAATATACTGCCATGAAAATAATTACCACAACCGCTCTTACTATCCTATAAGCTTCAGCAAATTTGCCATAATTAGCTCTTTTAGGGTCAATAAGCGGTATAAATAGCATCACAAAATATATTATTGTAATAGTAGAAGGCAAAATAAATATCTCATTTTTTGAACCAAACCTATCTACTTGACCAGAAATGTTCCAATGCATTGGAATTTTATCCGGTAAACGTCCAAAAATGGCAAATGTAAAAATCCATATCAATATGATAATGCCAATTAACCACCAATCCTTTTTTATCTCGTATTTGACATTGTAGTTTTCATCCATACTACATTAAACACTCCCCTCATGTTGTATATATTGAATCAAGTATTTTTTCTACGAGTATTCTAAATACCTTTAGTTTTTTCTTCAAAGGTACTCCTCGTTATCTTACGTTCTCTACTTAAAGAATTATAATTTTCAAAAACATTATCTATGCCCTTTTTATGTCATTCATTAGATATATATCTCTATTCTTTAATATCTTAAAATCAAAACCTTTTAAAAGTGAAAATATATTTTTATCCATCTATATTTTACCATTTTATTTCTCAAGAACCAACACAAACATTAAAAATGTTTCGATATATTTTGACAAAAATAAAAGAGGGATGGCCCTCTTCACTTAAACTATAATTTTTTATTATTATTTACTCTCTACAGCTCTTTTTGGCTCTGTATTTTTCCAATATTCCATAAAAAACACTATAAAAATACTGACCATAAGACCTAATATAAATGCTATAATTATATTCAATGATTTTTTAGGTGCTACTGGTTTATCAGGTATTAAAGCTTTGCTAGTTATAAGAATGCTTTGATTGCCAAGTTCCGATTCTTTAACCAGTTCCAGCATATTATATTTTTCTAACATTATATCTCTTGTAGTTTTCAGTAAATCCAACTGTTTTTGTTTCTGCTCAATTAAAAGCTTGTCTTGAGAATTTGTTTGAATTTTATTAAGTTCCGCTGTTACCTCTTTTATTTTATCATTTTGGAGAGTTATAAGTTTATTCAAAGTTTCGATTAATTTATCTGTCTGCCTGTTATTTCTCTCAATTATATAAGTCCGAAAATTTTGCGCTATTGTATCTGCAATTTTTGCCGCAAGCTTTGGATCATTTTCCTTTACAGTAACTGTTATAAGATTTGTATTGTTAATCACAGAAACCGAAATTTGCTTTTTTAAATTTTCTATTGTGTACTTTTGAGGATCTAATCCTAATTGTTTTACAGTATTCATAAGAACAATAGGATTAGTAACCTCTTCTTTAAATGCTTCTACTGACATATTAGGATATTTCAAAAGAGAAGACAACAGCAAAGATAAGTCTTTTTCTATACTGTCACTTTGTACTGTCGGAAGATTTGAATCTTTTCCCGGAAGAATAACCGTAGTATTTGAACCAAAAAAGCCTGTTGCAGGTGTTACATCTGTAACTGATAAAGTTGTAGTTGCTTCATAGGTGGGTTTTATTACAAAAAAACTAAGCACTGCTGCTACTAAAGTTGCAGTAAGAGTTACAATAATGATTGTTTTTTTATATTTTAAAATTACCTCAATAAGCTCTCTCAATGAAATTTCTTCTTCCATTTTTATCCTCCCTATTATATAAGTCTTTCATATCCGTTTAGAAAATTGTTTTTAAAATATTTTCGATAATTTCCTGAGATTTCTAATTTTTTAAATCTCTTAATTCTATTTTCTCACTTATTATTTCATTACTTAAACAAATTCACCTCCACAGCCATAGAAAGGTTAAAAATAGATAAAAACTCCATTTTATCAGTGTACAATTTTAACTCCTTATAAATACTCACTTTTTTTCTCTTTCAACTCCTTCAATACCTCTTTCACATTCTGTGCCTTATCTTTTGAACAAATTAAAAGAGCATCCTCTGTATCTACAATTATTACATCTTCTATACCCAATGTCGCAATAAGCCTTTCGTTACCAGTTATTATGCATTTCTTTGTATCTACACTTACTACATTGCCTTTTATGACATTGCCATTATCATCTTTTTCATAAAGCCTTTCAATAGAAGTCCAGCTTCCTACATCATCCCAGCCAAAATCTCCTGGCACGACATATACATTTTTGGCTTTTTCCATTATGCCGTAATCTATTGATATGCTTTCAAGTTTTGAGTATTCATCGTATAATACTTTTTCTATATCATCTGCATCAAAGTTTTTCCTTATATTTTCCAATGCTTTGTGTAAATCAGGCATGTATTCGCATATAGCGCTTAATATTGATGATGTCTTCCATATAAACATACCGCTATTCCAAAGATAATCTCCGCTTTCTACATATTTTACTGCTGTATCATAATCAGGTTTTTCTACAAATCTTTCTACTTTATGTACAGGATTTTTATTTATTATTTCTCTCGTTACCTTCTTGAATTTTATGTAACCATATCCTGTCTCAGGACGTGTAGGTTTTATACCTATTGTGACAAGATTGTCCCCTGCTTTTGCTTTTTCTATTGCTGTTTTTAATATTTCAATATATGCTTCTTCGTCTTTTATGACATGGTCAGAAGGAACAACAACCATTATAGACTCTTTATCAAGCCTTTCTGTGTGAAGTGCTGCAAGGCCAATGCATGCCGCAGTATTTTTAGCCATAGGCTCTATTAAAATATTTTCTGTTGGCAAATCAGGAATTTGGTCACTAATTATTCCCGCATAATCCATATTAGTAACAACAAAAATATTCTCTACAGGCATGATTCTCTTCAGTCTATCCACTGTTTGTTGAATCATTGTTTTATCTCCATAAAGATTCAAAAACTGCTTTGGCATCTTTATCCTACTTTTAGGCCAAAACCTTTCGCCTTTGCCACCCGCCATAATAACACCTGTTATCATTTGCATCATCCTTTTTAGTTAATTTGTTCAACTCAACTTACTCAATATCCAAGCAAAAGTTTTTAATTAATACTTTCCATCAACCACGAATAAAATTTAATGAAAAAGCAAAATATAAATAAAAAATAAGGAATGTGAGTATATGTTTAACGAAAAATTTTATAAAGGTCTTTTAAATGGTCTATTATACAGTACCATATTGTGGATTCTTATTTTTATTCTCATTAAATTTGTTAATACGCACCATCTCTTTTAAGTACCGCGGGAATAGTCTTAAAGAGAATATTTATATCAAGCCATAAGTTCCAATTGGATATATACTGCATGTCCATTTCTAATCTGCCTTCAAAATCTACCTCATTCCGCCCACTTATTTGCCATAAGCCTGTAATTCCTGGTGGGACTCTCCATAAGAACCTTGCATAATGCTTGGTATCATTCAATTCTCTTACAAGATAAGGTCTGGGACCTACCAAGCTCATATCACCTTTTAGCACATTAAATAATTGCGGCAACTCGTCTAGACTTGTTTTTCTTAAAAATTTACCTATTTTTGTTACTCTTGGATCGTTTTTAAGTTTATGATGTACCAAATATTCCTCTCTAATTTCAGGATTCTCATCTAACCACTTTAATAAAATCTCTTCGGCATTTATGACCATTGTCCTAAACTTGTACGCTTTAAACAACTTTCCATTTAATCCTATTCTATCTTGAACAAAAAATACCGGCCCAGGAGAAGTTAGTTTTATTAAAAGCGATATTATAACAAACAATGGTGATAGTATAATCAGTGCAATAAGTGACAAAGTGAAATCCAAAAGCCTTTTCATATGCCCTTCAAATCCACTTATAAATACATCTTTCAACTTCAAAATTGGCATATCATTAATAATCTCTATTTCCATAGGATAATTTGGAAGATTTATACTGTTATTTATAGAATATATACTTATGTACTTATCCAGACCAATATTTATAACTTCTTCTACATTTTCCATCTTAGAAACTATAAATATCATCTCCACATTGTATTTATCAACAACTTCACTAAAATCTTTTATACTCCCTAATCTATTCAAACCGTTACCATTTATATCATTAGACAAATACCCCACTATATTTATTCCATATTCACGTGTTTTAAGTTTATCCATTAACTCTTTTGGTATCTTTGTATAATCGCCTATTACTAATGCGTTGCTCAAATCCAAACCTTTTTTGTATCTTCTTTTTTGCAAATACGATAAGATTGTCTTAAATGTAATCTGAAAAGTTAATCCTATAATAAATATGTATATAAGCGTTAATCTTGAAAAATAAGTCATCTTTGTAAAATAAGAGATAAGTAAATATATAAATACAGAATAAACAAGACCATCTATCACTATTCCTATTTGATTAAATAAAGGCTTGTGTTTTTTATCATATAATCCCTTAAAATATAAAATCAAAAAATCAAGTGTAAGCACAATTATAAAAGTTATAACATACCAAGACCTTGACAACATGCTCAAATTATTAAACCTAATATATAAAGCAAGTGCAAATGCTAAAATGAGTGCACTAATGTCAAGTACAATACTCCATCTTCTATACCACATCATCTCACCCCCCCGATAATATTAAAACGTTAAATCCTTTAGCCTTGGCCATTTTTTATCCTTTTCAGATAAAATTATTTCTTCAATGCCATCTAAAGGCCACTGTATATTTATATCAGGGTCATTCCATATTATCCCACCTTCATCATCAGGATAATAGAAGTTTGTACATTTGTAGAAAAACTCTGCTTCCTCTGACAAAACTAAAAAGCCATGAGCGAATCCTTCAGGGATATAAAATTGTTTTTTATTTTCCTCGGATAAAATAACACCAACCCATTTGCCATAAGTTTTGGAGTTTTTTCTCAAATCAACTGCTACATCAAAAACTTCTCCTTTTAAAACTCTTACCAGTTTGCCTTGTGGATGTTTTTTTTGAAAGTGTAATCCTCTTAATACTCCTCTTTTCGATTTTGATTGATTATCCTGAACAAACACCATATCAAGACCTGCAACTTTAAAGTCATTGTAATTATACGACTCCATAAAATATCCTCTGTTATCTTCAAAAATCCCTGTCTCTATTATGTATAATCCTTCTATTTCTGTTTCTATAAACTTAAATTTACCCATAACATCACTCCTGTTTTTCACTTTTTACATCATCAATAAACACTTTTAATGCGTCTTCCCAATTCCTCATTCTATCGCCAATAGTACATCTTAACATCATATTATCCAGAGAGGAATAAAAAGGTCTTTTGGCAGCCCTGTTTATTTTGTCAGATGTGATAGGTACTACAGTGCAGTTTATACCTGCATATTCTACAATCTTACAAGCAAAATCATACCAACTGCACTCGCCTTTTCCAGTACAATGGTATATACCATATTCATCGGTTAGTACAAGCTTTAAAATATGATAAGCCAAATCTTCAGCATTTGTAGGATTACCTCTTTGGTCATTGACAACTTCTAAATAACCTTTTTCTTTTGCAGTATTTAAGATAGTGTATACAAAGTTTTTACCATATTTCCCATAAAGCCATGCTGTTCTCACTATAAAATATTTATCACAAAATTCTCTTACGTACTGTTCTCCAAGAAGTTTTGTCTTTCCATAGACACTTATCGGTTGGGGAATATCATACTCCCTGAAAGGTACACTGCCAGTACCACTAAATACATAATCTGTTGATACGTGAAGTAACTTAGCACCTACTTTCTGTGCTGCGATAGCAAGATTTCTTGGTCCAATGGCATTTACTTTAAATGCAGTATCTATATCACTTTCGCATCTATCTACATTAGTGTAGGCTGCACAGTTTATGATAATATCAGGTCTGTATTTCTCTATGTATTCCAAGACATCCTTCAATACTGTAATATCAAGTTTATCATGAGAAACATATATAATTTCCGCATTTTTATATATTTCGTCTATTTCGCCAATTTCACTTTTTCCTCTTTCTATAATAGAACGTATTTGTAAACCCAGCTGCCCTTTAGCTCCAGTGATAAGTAGCTTCATAATACTTACCAGCTCCTCTTAAAACATTTCATTTGTCGCTGCTACTTCTTTCATTGCATCATTTTCTTCCTCATTTATTAGCTTTAAAAGATATTTCCCATATTCAACTTTTTTTAATGGCTCGGCAAGTTTTATTAATTGTTCCTTATCTATGAAACCTTTTCTATAGGCAATTTCCTCAATACAAGCAACATACAAGCCCTGTCTTGTCTGAATTGCTTCAACAAAATTAGCAGCATTCAAAAGTCCACTTGGTGTACCAGTATCAAGCCACGCCATTCCTCTACCAAGTAATTCAACTTTAAGTTTTCCTCTTTTCAAATATTCATTATTAACGGATGTGATTTCAAGTTCTCCTCGTGCCGATGGTTTGATATTTTTAGCTATCTCAATTACGTTATTATCGTAAAAATAAAGTCCTGGTACAGCATAATTAGATTTTGGATTTTTAGGTTTTTCTTCAATTGATATAACATTGAAATTTTCATCAAATTCTACTACACCAAAATCACTTGGATTACTTACATGATAGCCAAATATAGTAGCCCCTTCTTTTCTGCTTGCCGCTCTCTCAAGCCTTTCAGTAAAACCATAACCATAAAAAATATTGTCACCAAGTATAAGAGCAACATTATCTTTACCAACAAAATCTTCTCCAATAATAAAAGCCTCTGCAATTCCTCGAGGAACTTTTTGTACAGCGTATTCAAAATGCAATCCTAATTGACCTCCATCGCCCAAAAGCTCTTTAAACGTATTTATATCTCTGGGAGTAGATATAATCAAGATTTCCCTAATTCCTGCAAGCATAAGTACAGATAAAGGATAATATATCATTGGCTTATCATATACAGGTAAAATTTGTTTTGATATCGCTTTTGTAATAGGATAAAGCCTCGTACCTGACCCACCTGCTAGAATTATACCTTTCATTTGCATTTCCCCCTATCTATTGGAATACATTTTTTCGTAATATTTTTGATACTCTCCGGATGTAACATTTTTAAGCCATTCTCTGTTTTGAAGATACCATTCTATTGTTTTTTTGATGCCATCTTCAAATTTAGTTTCAGGATACCATCCCAACTCTTCCTTAATTTTTGTCGCATCAATAGCATACCTTCTATCATGTCCTTTTCTATCTGCCACATATGTAATCAAGCTTTCATCTACAGTAGGATCTACATTATCATGGATATATGACACAATTAACTTCACTATCTCTATATTTGTCTTTTCATTATTGCCGCCAATATTGTACACTGCCCCTATTCTTCCTTTATGAAGAACCAAATCTATTGCTTTACAATGATCTTCCACATAAAGCCAGTCTCTCACATTGAGCCCATCTCCATAAACAGGAAGAGGTTTCTTATTTAAACAATTATTTACCATTAATGGTATCAATTTTTCAGGAAATTGATATGGTCCATAGTTGTTTGAACATCTGGTTATATTTACAGGCATTTTATATGTATCATAGTAGGCTTTGACTATTAAATCAGCCGCTGCTTTACTTGATGAATACGGACTATGAGGGTCAAGAGGTGTAGTTTCTGTAAAATAGCCTGTCTCACCTAAAGAGCCATAAACTTCATCTGTTGATACTTGAAGAAATTTTTTACCCTCTTTAAAACTATCTCCTTCGTCCCATGCTTTTTTTGCTGCATTAAGTAAAGTTACTGTCCCAAGAACATTAGTTTTTACAAATATTTCAGGATCTATAATACTTCTGTCTACATGAGATTCTGCCGCAAAATTAACTACATAATCAATATCTTGCGAAAATATTTCTTCTACGAGTTCTTTGTCACATATATCTCCCTTGATAAAAGTGTAATTTGGGTTATCTTCTACATCTTTCAAATTCTCAAGATTACCTGCGTATGTAAGTTTATCAAGGTTTATAATTTTGTAACCTTTATACTTTGAAAGCATATACTTGATAAAATTACTTCCTATGAAACCTGCTCCTCCTGTTACTAAAATTTTCATAAATATCCCTCCAATTGTTATATAAATTATGATTTTATCGCATAAATAAAATCATGATAAGTTTTATCAACCAATTTTTTAATTATCTCAATATTTGTGCTTTGGTTTGAATAACCATATTTTAGAATTTGTTCGGCTGCTCTTATAATATCATAATCCGTAAATTCATCTATTCTATAGGTAAAATTCAAATTATTAATTGACTTCATAAAATCATCCATTTTATACCAATATGATATACCTATAACTGGCACAAAGGCCTGAGAAGAAATTATCAATGGATGCATATTTGTACTGATGCATAACAAAGAATTTTGTAATATGTAAATAAATTCATCCAACTCAGTATTATAAATATCCAAAAATTTACATCTATCATCATTTATTTCTTTAAATATATGATAATTAAATTCATAATCAAAACTTGTGCTGGGAACAATTTTGATTTCCAAACTTTTATCTAATAACAATAGCTCTTTAACTATATTTTTAATTTTTTCTTCATACATATCTCTGCTAGATTTTTCCTCATAATTACTTTCACTTGCATATCCTCTAAAATTTTGTAATGTGATTGCAATATATTTTTGCTCAGATAATAGTTTGTGTTTATTGTATTTTCCAACTAGTAATGCTGTATCACCACTTAAGCGTACATCTTTCGCCCCTAAGCTTTTTGCTATATTTACAGATGTTTCATCCCTAAGCATTATTAAATCTAAATGTTTTAAAATCCTTTTTACAAATACACGTGATATACTATATCTAAAAGGTCCTATAGTTTGTCCTATTATTTTGACTTTTAGATTACTATTCATTTTTTTACAAGCTATCGCAATAAAAAACTCTAAAGTCCTTATAGGAAAAGCACCCTTCCATAGATCATTATAATAACCTCCTCCTGCAAAAATTATTTGGTCTGCTTTAATATACTTTAACAAATATTCATCTCTAATAAGTTTACCAAAACCAATTTTTATTAAAAACAAAAAAAATAAATATTTTATAAAATTTAAAATTCCGTTAAATGACTTGAGATAACATTTTTTATGTAGTGATTCTATTACTTCACATTCGTCTATATAATCTTTATGAATTTTTTTAGTATTATCTGGATCATACGTAGAAATTATTATGTTTTCATTAGAATAAATACTTTTTATAGTCATCAGAGTAGATTTTAATATCGCTTCGTCACCTAAATTACCATAACCCCATCCACCTGTTATCAAAATTGTCATATTTAACCTCCTGCCCTCTTATCCTTCATTATCCAATTTCCCATTTAAAACATAAAAAATTAAGATCTGTTTAGAGATTATCTGCTTCCGTTATTTATAATTATTTTTGAATTTTTATACTTGCTTTGATAAATATTCCTTAATTTCAAACATTACAGATCATCATTACACAAACAAATTCATAAATTTGCTTTCATAATATCTCCCTTTACCTCTTATTTAGTACAAGTCCCGTCAATTACATAACATAAAGTAGATTCAATGTCTTTTAAAGTATGTTCTTTCATTATATTTCATTTTTTAATAACTTATCGACACTTTTATATGATGGATGCTACTATAAATAGCATTCTTTCATTTCAAAATATTTTCTTATACATTTTACTTTTGTTATAATCTTTCTTTGCCTCAAGTACAATTTTTATTTTCTCTCTCTGTCCTTTTATATTCCACACAATAAACTTAATTATTCTGGTTATATAAAAGTATGTAAGCCAGTATATTTTATTTTTTTTATTAAATTTATCATTAAAATAAAGCCTATTTCTATTACCATAGTATAATGTTATTAATGATTCCTCACCACCAGTAGTGCTACTAACCTTATGCCAAAGTTTCGCAGAAGGTTCATATAAGATTTTAATACCTGCTCTTTTAGCTCTCACGCAAAAATCTGTATCTTCGAAGTAAAGAAAATATTCTTCAGCAAGAAATCCTATTTTATCAAATACTGATTTATGTATTAAAATACAACAACCTGTGGCAAAATCTATTTCTTTTTGCTCATCAAACTGTCCCTTATCTATTTTATTAAATCCATAATGATAACTCAATCCTTTTTTCCAGTTGATGCCTCCACCTGCTGACCATATTTTATTAGGTTCATTATAATAATAAATTTTAGGCGATATAATAGCATTATCATTGCTTAACGAGGTTGAAACCATATTATGTATTAAATCTTTATCAATCACTGTATCATTATTTAATAAAATAACAAATTCACATCCATTTTGAAGCGCATATTCTATTCCAATGTTATTTGCACCCGAAAAACCAAGGTTTTCATTGTTTTTTATTATAGTAATCCGGTCTTTGAATTCTTCTTCTAAATTTTTGACTGAGTTATCAGTTGAAGCATTATCTACAACTATAACCATGTAATTCTTATAAGTTGATTCAAAAACAGAACGGACACAATCATTTATATACTTTCCTCCATTATAATTTACAATAACAATTCCAACTCTGAAATTATTTATCTTAATCACTTCCTTTTGTCCAATAATTTGGATTCATGCTTAATTTCTTTTTTAAAAATAATGGAATATGTTTGTGTTTTAATCCTAATCTATAACCTATAAATCTAGTTCCATTTTCCACAATGGCATACGGTATCCAAAGAAATTGTTTCTTTTCAATTAAATATTTTAACTCATTTATTAAGAATCTGATACCTTCACTTTCAGCAGTGACATATTTTAATATAAAATCATTTTCCATTAATGAAACGCCTATATCAAAATTCCGTTGAAATTGTTTTTTTAAGCCATAATTATGAGAATGCAATACTTCAGCAGTTGAAACATAAGCTACCTTGTACCCTTTTAAAATCAACTTTGACGCTAATATCATATCTTCATTTAATATTGTGTTATCTGGAAATTTACCAACCTCATAAAATTCTTTTCTCTTAACTGCTGAACATACATTTGTAAAGAAAAATGTTTTAATACCCATTGCTTTTATATCATCTTTTGATTTAAGTTTATCTTCTGGTGGATAATTAAACAGTCTTGAAAACTTTTCTGTTGGAATTGCCTCATCTCTAGGGACCTGCCTACCATATGAAGCTGCAATCGTAGGATCTTCCAAGGGTCTAATTAAGTTTTCTAAAAAATATTCATTTTTTGGTAACGCATCTTGTGTTAGAAATACTAATATATCTCCAGCTGAATGTTCAGCAGCTAAATTTCTTGTACCTCCATGATTAAAGTCTTTTCTTTTAATTTCTATAACATTTGCTCCTGCTTTTCTAGCAATTTCGCGTGTATTATCATCAGATTCAGAATCAATTACTATAACTTCTAGCGGTTTTATTGTTTGATTCCATAATTTTTCTAATAATAAACCGATAACATTTTCACAATTTAACGTAGGAATAATAACCGATATTTTCATTTCTTCTCACCTATTTCTTTTATCACTTTATAAATTTCTTCTGCTGTTTTCCTCCACGAAAATTTTTGAGCTTGTTTTAATCCTTTTTCTATCATTTCTTTACGTAAATTTTCGTTAGACAATACCATGTCAATTGCCTTTGCTATTTCTTCTATACTATGCGGATTTATCATTACTCCTGCATCACCTACAACTTCAGGTAACGAGGAAGTATTTGAAGTTATTACTGGACATCCACAAGCCATAGCTTCTAAAGGTGGTAACCCAAAACCTTCGTATAAAGATGGATAAACTAAACACCTCGCAGCTGAATATAAATATGGTAAATCTTCTTGAGGAACATAATTAATAAACAAAACTCTGTCCACTAAATTTAATTCTTTTGTTAATTTTTTTAAATAGTTTCTATACTCATCCTTACCACCAGCAATGATTAATTTGATATTTTTATCTAATGTTAAAGTGATAGCTTTAATTAAATTATCGTAATTCTTATGAGGATAAGATGCACCAACAGCTAATATATAATCTTCTATCCCATATTTTCCATAAATATAACTTTTTGCATCATCTCTTGGAAAAAATAAATTTCTATCATATCCATTATATATCCTTACGATTTTTTCTTCTTGTACATTGAAATATTTTACTATATTACTTTTAGTACAATCCGAAATAGTTATTATTTTTTTTGCTCTTTCAATTATTCGAGGTAATATGAATTTAAAATAATTTGTCTGCAATATTCTCTGTAAAGAATCCTTATAATTAAAATGAATTGGCAATAAATCATGAATAGTTATTATTTGGTTTTTATAAAATAATGGTCCATGATGAGTAGTAGAGTAAAGCAAATCGACTTTTTCTCCTTTTAGATTTTTTAACAAAGAGGTATTTATCCATTTAAATCTATAAATTGCAGCTTGTTTGCCGTATTTAGGCTGTGTTATTTCAGGTATTTTTTTTATTTTTATATTACTTTGCTCTGTAAAATATTGGGGAACAGAAGTATAAATAATTAGCTCATCATTTTTATCAACAATCTGGCATAAATAATTTACCACGTTTAAAGTATATATCCCTAAGCCTGATGGCCTGTCATCAAGAATCGAAGCGTTTATTGCTATTCTCATTTGAAACCTCCACAACTTTTGGTATAGTAAAAATAAATCCTAATATAATCCAAAAATAAAGAAAAATTAAATCGGGTATTGATATTGTAAATGCAAATATTGCATTTAATAAAGAAAACAATAAGCCAATCATTATAAATTTCTCATCATTCCTAGCAACTTTAATGTACTTCATCAAAATCTTTATCGCAATAATAATTATCATTGAAAATGAAATAAACCCCAGTATACCGGTATTCGATAATATTGTTGTTATCAAATCATATGTTCTATTTGAACCATATCCCACCCCTAAAACAGGATAATTAATGAATAAATTTAAACCATTTAAAAAACCTTGTAATCTTTCTTGCCCAGAAAGAGTATTAAACTTGTCAACTGTTAGTGAGGTAAATGCATTAATTACATTAGCTAATCCAAATACAAAAATATATATAATACTCAGCCCTGTAATAATACCAACTGTTCTAATTATGTAATAAAGATTTTGTTGATATTTTCTTCCTCCTCTTATACTATGCAGAAAATTATAGATAGTATAGATTGAAACAAAAAATAGTAAACCAATATAACCGGTAGAACTCGTAGTTAAAATAATTTCTGCAATAGTTAAATACAATAAAATATTAGCCATTTTTTTGCTAATTACGTTATTTTTACTTGTTATTACACTTAAAATTATTGGAATCATCATAAGCAAAAAAAACGCATACATAGAAGGTTCAGTTGCTATAGAACTAATTCTTTTTATATTTTCAACCGTTTGGCTAAAGCCTTGGCTATATCCAATATTATTATTAAATAGCCAATACGGAAAAGGTAACTTTAAGAGATAACACACTAATTGATATATACCATATACCAGCGCAAAAAAACAAGAATATAGTAATGTTTTTATTAATTTCTTCACTTCGGATAAATTCCTCAACCCTAATACTATTAATATTGTTACAGTTAAATTTGTTAATAAATATAGCAATTGTGTAATATTCGTCTTGCTAAAGGAAAGTAATACATCATATCCTTTTGGATTATGGACAGTTATATTTTTATCACTTAAAAACAACGGCATGATAATACTGGCCGTTGATACAACAAAGAAATTAATTAATAACATAATTATCGTTTTTTGTTCCTTTACTATCGTAAATTTTTTCCTTCTAAGAATATTAATTATTTCATGTATAATCCACAATATTGCAAAAAAATAACCCGGTTGCAAACCAAAATTTAAATTTTTAAAATTAATAACTGATGCCGCTTGAAATGGTGAAAAAAATACCAACAATCCTAACAAATATGATGGATATGAAAAAAATACAAAAAAACCCATCGGTATTAAAATATATCCTAATGGTGTTATAATCACTTTACCTTCTACCACCTTACAATTATACTAAATTATGATTTCGTACAATTAGTTTCTCTTTCTCGCTTTCTCTCCCTTAGGTAAGAGAAAATAATTCAAACTCATCTCAATTTATATATATTTCTTCAACTCTTCTAATTTCTCTATCTTTAAAATGTCTTTTGCTAACTGAAGTAAAGTTTTATCATCCAATTTTGCAATACCTTCCAAATATTCTGCTGGAATATCTGTGAATTTTTCCTTGAGTTGCTCAAACACTACCATGCGTATTCCTTCTATTTTGCCTTCCATTCTCCCTTCCATTTTTCCTATTTTTAAGCCTTCCAACTTCCCTTTTTTAAGTCCTTCTTTTAATCCTTCTCTTCTCGTTTTCCTAAACTCTTCTCTTAAGCTTCGTTCTAAATTTGAAATCATCTCTTCCACCCCCTCACTTTGTACTAAAATTTCTTTTATCTCTTTTTCTTTATCCTCTGGTAAAAATCTCGATACAACTGAGAAAAGCCAATTTCTAAGTATTATGAATTCTTCTTCCGATATGTCCTTTAAAACATCTGCTAATTTCCCCAATTTTTCTGTCAGCTCTTCCTTGTCTATTTTTCTATCCAATAGAAATATACTGCTTATCAAATTTGACAGCTGTAAAAGTTCTTCTTCATTATATCTGTTTACGTCAATTAGAATATACTTGAAATCTATTATATTTTCTCCAAATAATTGATATGAATCTATCGTTTCTTTAAAGCTCAAAGAAGCAGTCCATCTATTAACACCATTATACAACACGATAGGAATAATCGCTGGTAATTTATAGTCCTTCCTTTTTTGCTGGTTTAATGATGTATCTTTAAGAATTTCTCTCCACACTTCAATTATATACAATAACAATCTGTATGGCATTTGAAAATCAACTTTTGATTGTAATTCCAACAATATATAAAAGAAAACTTCTTTATCCTTCAATTTTACTTGATAAACCAAATCAGCCTCTTTATTTTTAAAATCTTGTAATATGAAGGATTTGTTTATTCGTATTACTTTAGATTCGTCTATTTCACTTACCCAATCTTTTTTGACAAAACTTCTTAAAAGTTCAATAAATACTTTTTTATGAGAAAGTAGGTATTTAGGTTATGAATAGTGTTTAACATATAAAAAATTATTAAAAATTTTGTTAAACACTATTCTTTGTTAGGCTACATTTTGCCTAACTGGATGTAACCCCACGCCCTCTATCCCCTCTGCAAATGCGTTGGGGAATACTTTTACCATGATATTATATGCAGCATTAACATCAGCATTTATTAAAATGCCTTTATTGCTTTTAAATAAACCTCTTGTAATACGGCGTTTTGGATTATAGTTCTCTTTACATACTTCTTCGCTATCAAGAAAACTGCATCCACTTGTGTAACCTTCTTCTACTAGAATTAAATTAATTCCTTCTTCCTCACATTTGTACTGAAGCATGTTAATAAATTGATAGTAAGGAATTCCAACAAAGTTTTGATTATTTACTTTTCCTAATTCTATTTCCTGCTTCCATCCTTTGTTATAACCAATGACAATAGTATCTATGTCGTGTTCTTTACACCAATTAACTATAAATTTACTTGCTTTATGCATAAAGTCTTTTATTTTGTTATTCCTTTTTAGAGTAAGTTTTTCTATTCTTCTACTTGTTCCTTTACTGCCAACATAACTCATAAGTTCTGCTTTTTTCTTATTATAATACTGATTTATTGACTTGATAACTTTGCCGTTAATAACAATAGGCTTTATACCTATGTTATTTGTTAACGTTACAAAGTTATCAAGTCCTAAATCTATTCCTGCTATCCTTTGAGGTTTTTTGAAAGTTTTATTTATTAGTACTCTTTCATAAACTATTTCAACAATATAAATATTTCCTTTGGGGATTACTCTCACCTCTTTTAAATTGCCTTCTACCATTGTTTTTAGTCTTAAATTTGTTTTCGGAAAAGTTAAATAACCACTTTTAATTTTGCATTGTTGATTTGTAAATATAGCAATTGCTCTACCATTTTTCTTTTTATATTTTGGTAATCTGGGCCTGCCTGAAAATTTACTTTTATCTTTTTCCCATTCTTTTATAGCTTTGAAAAATGATTTCCAATTTCTATCAAGCAGTTTCAATGTATGCTGTGCTGTTTGTGCAGGTAAGTTTTTATAAGTCTCGTGGTTCTTTAATTCTCTATTTAATTGCCTGTATCTTATCCACTTATTATTGTTTATAAATTCTTGTCTTATAATATAATTGGCATAATTGTATAAGTTTTTTGTAGCAAAACATATTTTATCAAAATATTTCCACATTTCATGATTTCTATTTATCTGAATTTGTTCAGCTCTTTTAACTACCTTTTCCATCTTCCATTCTCCAATATTTCTTTTATTTTTTTAATTTTTCTTTTGCTGTATAACTTCATGTTGTAATAGTGAATAAAATTTACGATTTCTTCAAATATTTCCTGAGCATCAAGTTTTTCGTCACCCACTTCTGACATAACTACTATTTCAGTGTTAAATTTTTTAACTAAATTTTAAAAAGTCCAAATACAACTCTGTTCAATCTATCTTTATAAGTTATAACAACTCTTTCTACTCTGCCAGCAAGAATATCATCGAGCATTTTAAAGAAATCTTTTCTTTTTTCAAAACTGATTTCACTGGCTATATCACTGAATACTCTATGTATTTTATAACCATTGCTAAAACAAAACTATTTTAATAACTCAATTTGATTTTCTAAATCCTTTTTCTGCTTTTGTGTTGAACTCTAGCGTAAATATAAGTCTTTCTTTCAACTTCTTTCATAAAGATTTTATACACATCTTCTTCATTATAATCGTAAAATCCGTTTGGCATAACTGTTACTCTTATTTTGCCTTCTTTAACATACTTGGTTAGTGTTGATCTTGATATCCGCAGTAGTTCTAAAAGTTCTTTTGCTTTCATATTTATATCGCCTCATAGATATTATAGCAACAACCAGCAAAGTGAAGTAAATATATTTTGTTAAAAATTTTAGTATGTTTAAACAAATAGGTTGATTTTTTAGTACTATATTATATCATTTTATTACCTACTTATAAAAAAGTACAAAAAAGGTAATGCTTCGCCATGCGGGCGCAAGTGCTTAAAAAGCACCGCCTCCGCTTTTTGTATCTATAATCTATATTACCACCAATAAAACTTATGGGCGCCGAAACAGCCTCATAAGTCCTATCGGATCATGTCAAAAAAAATGAATAACCAATCCAATTAATATATATTCGACATAAAATACTATTTTCCTTCTTTTCCAAAGGAATTTTTTATAATTTTATAGAATGATATTCCATGAAAAGATTATAGTAAACCTTTGAAGTCTGATATTATTCCTTCCTGATGCTGGATAACTTTCTTCTCATTACTCTTCAAATATTTTGTAATCTCCTTTTCCTATAAATACCACTAATGCTTTCTTTAAATTTTGTTTATCTTTAAATTGCATACTTTCACGGTATCTCTTTAATTGTTCTTTCCCTTTTTCTATTATCTCCTCAATATATTTTTCGTCACTTTTCTTTACATACTTTAGCTCTATCAACCATTCGTATTTTACATCTGGCATTCTTATGTCTTTTTCTAAATAAATATCTATATAACCTCCCTCTGTTTCTTTCTCACTTATAGGCTTGTATATGTTACTCATTGTCAAGTATGAAAAGAGTATTATTTTTATATATTTTTCATCAAATTTTATTGTATCTCTATTGGATAATACTTTTAGAACTTTTTCACTTATAAATTTTATAAAGTTCTTTATTTTTCCTTCAAATGCCATTTCCCATATGGCTTTTGCTATTTCCAGCATTTCATATTTTATGTTGTTTTCTTCCTTTAATTTTCTACCGAAGTACTCCCAATACATTGTTTTTATTACGTAATTAGGTATGCCAAGTTCTAAGATATTGTACCTGTAATCTTTTATTGTTAATAAGCCCATATAAAATAGAAGAGAAATAAAGTATTCTTCGTCGTACATTCTATCAAATGAAAATTTTGTTACTATCTCCGCTACTATCCCTTCCTCTTTTATGATCCTCTCTAATAATGCCCTGTTCTCTTCATTCATTGTAAGCCTGTTTAGCCTACCATAGTCTGTCTTTACATTGTCGTCTATTAGATACTCTGGATATCCTCCTGTGTTTTTGTATTGTGCTAAAAAGTATAGTACCATGTCTGGATTGTATACCCTTGTCTTGGCATTTTTGTTGAATTTATAGCCATCGTATAATTCCCTTAAGTTATTTATTAAATTCTCTTTTTCCTCTATCCCTACTTCTTCTAGTATCTTCACCACTTCTTCTTCTGTAAATCCCAGCATCTCATTTAAGCTTAAATCCATTGTGACGTTTAATGCTATGTTAAATCCACTTGTTAAGTCGTCCAACATTATTGGAGATATCCCTGTTATGAATATCCTGTCTATTACACTCTCTGTCCCTATCTTCAATGTCTCATAAAAGTCTCTTACAAAACCTGATGCCCTCACTATCTCTCTGTAAAATTCACTCTCACCCATCGCTATTATGTCATTGGCAAAATGATCATATTCGTCTATTATTAGGTATACCTTTTTACCTACTTTTTTTACTTCATTTATTATCGTCATTATAACCGCATTTATATCAGTTATTTGGTCAATTTTCTTCCTTATTTCTTCCGTATTTTCTATTATACCCTCGTATCTGTCTAATAAAGCATTTATTGAATTTTTCACACTTAACAAAAAGGACTCTTTTAGTTGGTCTTTGTTTTCTGTGTTTAGGCCTGAAAAATTCAGTTTGAGTATCATATAACTGTTCTTTAGTTTTGTAGGATTCTTCCCTATATATAAGTCGCTAAATAGTTTCTCAAAGTCTTTCTCATTTTTTATGTCATAGTAGTTCTCTAATGTGGAAAGAAAGAGACTTTTCCCAAACCTCCTCGGCCTTATGAAAAACAGGTATTTGCTATTTAAGTTCTCTATCTTCTCTATATACATCGTCTTGTCTACGTACAGGTATCCTTCTTCTCTCATCGCTCTGAAATTGGACATCCCATAGGGTATTTTCTTCATCTTTACCACTCCTAATTTCCCTTTTACACTTCAATTACTTGGTATTCGTCCTTGCCTATGAATATAAGCAGTGCTTGTTTTACATCTTTTCTCTCTTGTAGCCCTCTGCTTTCTCTATACCTCTTAAGCTGCCTTATACCTTCTTCTCTTATCTTGTCTACCTTGTCTTTTTCACTTTTCTTTATGTATTTTAGCTCTATTAACCACTCGTATTTTACATCCGGTATCCTTATGTCCCTCTCCAAGTATATGTCTATATACCCTCCCTCTGTCTCCCTCTCACTTATTGGCCTATAGGCTTTACTGTTTACAAGATACGTAATTAATATCACTTTGATATATTTTTCGTCAAACTTTATTATATCCCTGTTCGAAAGCACCTTTAGCACGTTCTGGCTTATATACTCTATATACGGTTTTATTCTCCCTTCATACGCCATCTCTTCTATGGTCTTCCTTAACTCATTTAGGTCAAGATTAATTTTGTATTCTTTCTTTAAATTCGTTTCTATATATTCCCACATTATTGTCTTGATTACGTAATTGGGTATTTTTAAAAATAATCTCGTTTTTTCTTGTCTCTCTATCGTTAGTAATCCCATATAGAATAACAGTGATACAAAGTATTCTTCATCGTACATCCTGTCAAATGAAAATTTTGTCACTATCTCCGCTACTATCCCTTCTTCTTTTATGATTCTCTCTAGTAATACCTTGTTCTCTTCATTCATTGTAAGTCTGTTTAGCCTGCCATAGTCTGTCTTTACATTGTCGTCTATTAAATTTCTAGGCGGTTTTTTGTATCTTACTATGCTGTCAAGATAATACAATACCATGTCGGGATTGTATATCCTTTTCTCCGCTTCTGCACTAAATAAATAACCATCGTATAATTCTTTTAATTCTTCTAGTGATTTTTCTCTTTCTTTTTCCTCTATCCCTACTTTTTCTAGTATCTTCACTACTTCTTCTTCTGTAAATCCCAGCATCTCATTTAAGCTTAAATCCATTGTGACGTTTAATGCTATGTTAAATCCACTCGTTAAGTCGTCTAGCATTATTGGGGATATTCCTGTTATGAATATCCTGTCTATTACACTTTCTGTCCCTATCTTCAATGTCTCATAAAAGTCTCTTACAAAACCTGATGCCCTCACTATCTCTCTGTAAAATTCACTGTCCCCCATCGCTATTATGTCATTGGCAAAATGGTCATATTCGTCTATTATTAGGTATACCTTTTTACCTACTTTTTTTACTTCATTTATTATCGTCATTATAACTGCATTTATATCAGTTATTTGGTCAATTTTCTTCCTTATTTCTTCCGTATTTTCTAATATACCCTCGTATCTGTTTAATAAGGCATTTATTGAATTTTTCACACTTAACAAAAAGGACTCTTTTAGTTGGTCTTTGTTTTCTGTGTTTAGGCCTGAAAAATTCAGTTTGAGTATCATATAACTGTTCTTTAGTTTTGTAGGATTCTTCCCTATATATAAGTCGCTAAATAGTTTCTCAAAGTCTTTCTCATTTTTTATGTCATAGTAGTTCTCTAATGTGGAAAGAAAGAGACTTTTCCCAAACCTCCTCGGCCTTATGAAAAACAGGTATTTGCTATTTAAGTTCTCTATCTTCTCTATATACATCGTTTTATCCACATACAGGTATCCTTCTTCTCTCATCGCTCTGAAATTGGACATGCCATAGGGTATTTTCTTCATCTTTACCACTCCTAATTTTTCCTTTTTCTTTAGAGTGAACTACATCGCCAATGAATTGGCGAGCTTCGTGCTCTCGGTGAAACCTTGTTGAAAGTCCCATCGGTACGCAACTGGGGTGTCCAACCCAAGTAACAGGCAAACCGCCGCCTATATAAAGACACGGTGCCGCTTATAAGCACCTGCCTGCATCTTTATATTTTAATGAACAATCCGGCGATATAAAAATATACCACTAACGCCATGGCGTCTACGATGGTGGTTATGAGCGGACTGGCCATGATGGCGGGGTCAATTTTAACCATTTTTGCTAAAAGCGGCAGTAAACCGCCGACTATCTTGGCCATAATCACTGTTACCACCAGTGTAAGACTGACCACCAGAGAGATGGTAGTGCTCACCTGCTCAATAACAACAAGCCGTAAGAAGTTCAAGCCAGCAAGAGAAAGGCCGACAATAACGCTCACCATAAACTCTTTTGCCACTACTCTAAAAACATCCCGTGTTTTTATTTCGCCCAGGGCAAGGCCCCGAATTACCATTGTCGACGACTGGGAACCTGCATTTCCTCCTGTATCCATTAGCATAGGTATAAAAGCGGCCAGGATTACCATATTCTGGAGAAAGTCTTCAAACTTTTGTATGATCCGGCCAGTGAATGTGGCCGAAATCATCAGAGCCATAAGCCAAAACAGCCTGTTTTTGGCCATGGTAAAGGGGCTCTGACTTATATAAGATTCTTCGGTAGGGCTTATTCCACCCATCCGCTGAATATCTTCGGTGTTTTCCGCTTCCAGAACGTCCATCACGTCGTCTATGGTTATAATGCCAACCAGCCGATTTTCCTGGTCTACTACAGGCATGCTTAACAGGTCGTATTTTTTAAACAATGATGAGACGAATTCCCGGTCATCGTGGGTTTTTACAGCGATGACCTGTTTGTCCATCAGGTCTTCGATCCTGGTGTCAGGGTCTGCCACCACCAGGTCTTTCAGGGAAACGACACCTAAAAGATGTCTTTCCTGGTCTATGACGTAACAGGTATAAATAGTCTCCTTTTTAGGAGCGGTATAGCGAATATGAGTAAGTGCTTGAGCCACCGTCATGTCGGCTTTCAGGTCTACAAATTCGATGGTCATGATGCTGCCGGCGGAATCTTCGGGATAATTTAAAAACTGGTTAATAAGCCTTCGTTCGCTTTCCGGCGTCGTTTGGAGTATTTTTTTTACTACATTAGCAGGCATTTCTTCCAGAAAGTCTATTTTATCATCGAAAAAGAGGTCTTCTACCAGGCTTTTTAATTCGTCTTCTTCGATCATCTGCGAAAAGGCTACCCTTATTTTATCCGACAGATATGAAAATACTTCCGCAGCCCCATCCTTAGGCAGCAGTCTGAAAGCCAGCAGGCTGTTTTTAGCGTCCAGATGGTTCAAAATTTCCGCTACGTCCTGTACCGGAAGTCTCGACATTTCTTTTTTTACGGCTAGAAAGTTTTTTTCCTGTAACCATTGGCGAAAAAGCTCTTCCATTTTTTCGATATGCACAATAATACCCCCTCTAGTTCGGAGGCGCCTCCGACGATGTGGGGTGCCGACGGAGTACCCCCGTTTTTTCGTATATGCTATTTATGGATAGAAAAAGGGTATAATATTGTCGAGGTAAGGGATCCATCCAGCACCACCACCTTTTTTATATCTAATTCCTTCATCTGCTATATTCCTTTGTTTTATTATATCATAATAATTATCATAATAAAGATAGTTTTAATAATTCATTGTCTCCCATCGCTATTATATCATTGGCAAAATGGTCATACTCGTCTATTATTAGATACATCTTTCTCCCTACTTTTTTTATTTCATTTATTAGCTGATTTATTATCGATTTTATATCTGGCTTCTCTTTTATATGTTGTTTTATTTCCTCTATGTCTTTAAATATGTTTTGATATTCGTCTAAAAAGCTGTTTATTGAATCAATTAGATTTTGTTTAAATGATATTTCTAATCTGTCTCTATTGCTATAAAAGTAAAAGAGTACAATTCACCTCAATCACACATTTTAATTGAAAGAATATAATAAATTGAAAAAAGAAAAAGGAGGATGGGTATGAGGCTTAAGTACTTAATTGTATTTGTATTGGTATTAGCCCTTACAGTTTCTTTATTTACAGGGTGTACAAATAAAAGTCAAAAACTTACAAAAATTAATTTTGTAGAAACAGTTCATTCTATTTTTTACGCTCCCTATTACGTAGCTGTAAGCCAAGGCTTTTTCAAAGAACAGGGGCTAGAGCTTGTCATTACAACTGCTCAAGGGTCAGATAAAGCAGCAACTGCGGTTTTATCTGGTACAGCAGATATAGGACTTCAAGGACCCGAAACCACTGTATACGTACTTAAAGAAGGAAGAGATGATTATCTTGTAAATTTTGGGCAATTGACAAGAAAAGATGGGTCTTTCCTCTTGGGGAAAAAGCCTGAACCGGACTTTAAATGGGAAAATTTAAGAGGTAAAAAGGTTATAGGTGGAAGGCCGGGTGGAATGCCTCAGATGACACTGGAATACATTTTAAAAGAGCACGGCATAAACCCAAAGACAGATTTGACCCTTATCACCAATCTTCAATTTACAGCCGCAGCGGGAGCTTTTATGTCTTCTGATGCAGACTATGTGGCGTTATTTGAACCTACAGCTTCCCTAGTTGAAAAACAAAAAGGGGGATATATTGTAGCATCAGTTGGTGCCTCCAGTCATGAAGTTCCTTATACCACTTTTAATGCAAAAAAAAGCTATATTGAAAAACATCCCGACATAATACAGCGTTTTGTAAATGCAGTGTATAAAGGAATGCTGTGGGTGGAATCTCATTCTTCTAAAGAGGTAGCAGAAGCAATTAAGCCTTTCTTCCCAGATACTGATGTAGACCTTATGGCGACAGCAATTGAAAGGTACAAAAATCAAAACACCTGGGGCACCACTCTAAAAATGAAAGTTGAGGATTTTGATTTTCTACAAAATATACTTTTGGATGCAGGTGTAATAAAAGAAAAGGTGGACTCACACCTTCTAATCAACAACACTTTTGCTGAAAAAGCTGAAAAAATGGTCAAAAAGTAAAGTTTTGGATTGTGCTCAATATGCCCCCCATATTGAGCACAACTCCCCTTTTATTAACTTCACATAGAAGGGAGTGCTTTTATGAATAAAATAATGGTCAGTCTTAAAGATGTATCCTTTAATTATCACACTTTAGAAGGTGAAACACAAGCTTTAAAAAATATTTCTTTTGATGTGTACGAAGGAGAATTTGTGGGAATTATAGGCCCTTCTGGTTGTGGCAAATCTACTCTTCTTTCGATTATTTCCGGCCTTTTAAAACCTTCTAAAGGGAGTGTAGATGTAAACGGGAAAATAGGCTATATGCTTCAAAAAGACCACCTCTTTGAATGGCGAAATATATGGCAAAATGTGCTACTTGGACTTGAAATACAAAAAAGTCTAACAGAAGAATCTAAAAAATACGTAGAAGGTTTGCTTGTAAAATACGGTCTCGGCGAGTTTAAAAACCATTATCCTAATCAATTGTCAGGGGGAATGCGACAAAGAGCCGCTCTCATAAGGACATTGGCTTTAAAACCCGACATACTTTTACTAGATGAAGCCTTTTCTGCTTTAGACTACCAAACGAGACTTGCCATATCCGATGAAGTGTATAAAATTCTTAAATATGAACAAAAAACTGCGATCATAGTAACTCACGATATCTCAGAGGCAATTTCTATGTGTGACAGAATTGTAGTTCTATCAAATAGGCCCGCCTATGTAAAAAAGATTTATGACATTGTCTTAACCTGCGAAGACCAATCTCCCATAGGTCGTAGAAAAGCTCCTGAATTTAGAGAATATTTTAATTCTATTTGGAAGGAGTTGGATGTTCATGTATGAAGCAGCAACCCCTTATATTTCAAAAGAGCACAGAGAATTTTTAAAAAAAGTAAAAAGAAAAAATGTATTAATACGAGTCACTCAATTTGCATTATTAATCCTCTTTTTCGCTACATGGGAAATTGTCGCAATGTATAAAATTGTAGACCCTTTTTTGGTCAGCCAGCCCTCCAGAATGTTAAAAACTATAATAACTTTAAGCCAGAATGGTTCTCTTTTTATGCACATATGGGTTACTTTGAGTGAAACGATAATAGGTTTTACTCTTGGCACAATAATTGGCATGATAATCGCCATACTTCTGTGGTGGTCAGATTTTTTGTCAAAAGTAGCAGAACCTTATTTAGTAGTACTTAATAGCCTCCCTAAAATTGCATTAGGTCCTATATTTATCGTTTGGATGGGAAATGGAGAAGCTCCAATAATTACAATGGCTCTTGCTATTTCATTGATAGTAACTATAATCAGCTTGCAAACGGGTTTTAAAGAAGTTGACGAAGAAAAAATAAAACTTTTAAAGACTTTTGGTGCCACAAAAATGCAAATACTTACAAAATGTATTCTTCCCGCCAGTGTCCCAACGATTATTTCCGCCATAAAAATAAACATCGGACTTTCCTGGGTGGGAGTAATTACAGGAGAATTCTTAGTTTCTAAAGCAGGTTTGGGATATTTGATTGTCTACGGCGGTCAAATTTTTAAGTTGGATTTGGTAATGACAAGTGTCCTGATACTCTCAATACTTTCTGCGTTGATGTACATTTTTATAGTGTATCTTGAAAAAAAGCTGATAAGGTGGAGATAGAAAACAGTGTTTTTTGTCTTTTTATGTGCTAAAATATGTATTGTAGTACTATAAATGCGGGGTGAAAACTAATGAAAATTGCATTGGCACAAATAAATCCAGTTGTAGGAGATATAAAAGGAAACTTCGAAAAGATAGTAGAGTTTATAAATACAGCAAAATACCAAAAAGCTGACCTTGTGGTGTTCCCTGAACTAGCTACTGTAGGTTATCCTCCTAAAGACTTTTTGTTTATGCAAGATTTTTTAGAGGCCAATGAAAAATATATAAATGAAATAGTCTTGCCCAATACTAATCAAATTGGAGTAATACTCGGTACGGTAAGACAAGACACAGAGGGCAACCTTTATAATTCTGCTTTTTTTATTTATGAGGGTGAAATAGTCGAGATTTTTGATAAGACTTTACTTCCAAACTATGATGTATTTGATGAAAAAAGGTATTTTAAACCAGCACAATTAAGAAAGGTCGCTTCTTTTAAAGGGATAAAATTAGGAGTTAATATATGTGAAGACATATGGAAAGATTATGTTTTTGAACCAAATGTAGATTATTCTGTTGATGTTTTAGAAGAACAATTTAAGCTTAAACCTGATATTTTTATAAATATTTCAGCATCTCCTTACTACCTGGGTAAGGAAAATATGAGAGTAGAAATGATAGAGAAAAAAATAAAAAAGTACGCAATTCCTTTTGTTTACGTGAACCAAGTTGGTGCAAATGATGAATTGATATTTGACGGTGCTAGCTTTGTAGTAAATGAAGAAGGCAAAAGAGTGGTACAACTTAAAGCTTTTGAGGAAGATATTAAAGTTTTCGATATAGATGAACTGAAAAATCTTAGGAAACTGCCCGAAATAAAAGAAGATATATCATGGGTATACAATGCTCTTGTCCTTGGTGTAAGAGATTATTGTAAAAAATCAGGTTTTAAAAAGGCAGTAGTAGGCTTAAGCGGTGGAATAGATTCTGCAGTAGTTTGTGCCATTGCAGTAGAAGCTTTAGGAAAAGAAAATGTTCTTGCAGTATCAATGCCTTCAAGATATTCCTCTGAAGGAAGCAAAAGTGATGCAAGAATACTGGCTGATAATTTGGGAATTGAATTTAGAGTAATCCCAATAGAGCCTGTGTTCAAAAGTTATTTATCCGTTTTCAATGGGGATAACAACGTTATAGGTGACCTGGCAGAAGAAAACATACAGGCAAGAATAAGAGGTAATTATTTAATGTTTATATCAAATAGGGAAGGGCACATTGTTTTAACTACAGGAAATAAATCAGAATTGGCAATGGGATATTGCACTCTTTACGGAGATATGAGCGGAAGCCTTGCACCAATTGCAGATGTACCTAAGACAATGGTATACGATCTGGCGAGGTTTATAAACAGAGAAAGAGAAATAATTCCAATTTCTATAATTGAAAAAGCTCCTTCTGCAGAATTAAGACCTAATCAAAAAGATGAAGACTCATTGCCTCCTTACAAGATTTTGGATGAAATATTAAAAATGTATATAGAGGAAAACAGGTCAGCAAAAGAAATAATAGAAAAAGGATATGATGAAAGATTGGTAAAAGATGTTATAAATAAAGTCAACAGAGTAGAGTACAAAAGAAAACAAGCAGCACCTGGACTCAAAATCACCACCAAAGCCTTTGGAACAGGAAGGCGTATGCCAATTGTTCACAACTTTAAACTGTGATTTTTAAATAACTTGTGAGGAGGAGATATTTTGTCAAAACAATTAAAAAGCGACATTGTGCTTATCTTAGTAACTATGGTGTGGGGGTCTACATTTATAATAGTCAAAAACGCTATACAGACACTTCCTGTGTACAATTTTCTTTTTATACGCTTTTTATTGGCTTTTTTGCTTCTGGCAATAATATTCCATAAAAAGTTAAAAAACATTGACAATAAAACATTGGCTGCTGCTTCAATAATTGGCACAATGCTTTTTTTAGGTTATGCCTTCCAGACAATGGGGCTTAAATATACTACAGCATCTAAATCAGGGTTTATAACAGGGTTTAGTGTAGTATTAGTGCCAATTTTAGAAGCAGTGCTTCTTAAAAGAAAACCAACCAAGCCTGCAATTGTAGGAATTGTCCTCGCTTTTATGGGACTTATATTGCTTACTACAAACATTGATTTTACTGTTAATATAGGTGATTTTTTGACGCTTTTGTGTGCCTTTTCTTTTGGAATGCAGATTGTTTTAATAGCAAAATACGCCTCCACCTTGGATACATATTTACTCGCTACTATTCAAATAGGAATAGTTGCACTTTTAAGCGGCATTATAACTTTGTTATTTGAAAAGCCTTTGGTACCTACATCTGTCGATGTATGGTCAGCCATTGTAATAACCGGTGTTTTTGCTACGGCTTTTGCATATGTTGCTCAAAACACAATGCAAGCCTACACTACTGCCACTCATACAGCTTTGATATTTGCACTGGAGCCAGTTTTCGCTGCAATAGCTGCTTTTCTAATTGCAGGTGAAGTGATGTCTTTTAGAGCAATAATAGGCGGAATTTTTATGTTTGCAGGTATAGTGCTTTCCGAACTAAGCATACTTCTCAAAAATTGATAAGACTTGTGATACTCCCATTTTTTCTAACGCAGAAAATATTATAACCTCTTCTCTATTAATTTTAAAAATTTTACAAATATCTTCCACTGCTTTCCTACTCTCTGATTTATTTACTTTATCTGCTTTAGTCAGCACCACAGTGAAAGGTAAATTTTTATGCTTAAACCAATTTATCATTAAAAAGTCATCTTCAGTTGGGTTTCTTCTTATGTCTATTAAAAATAATCCATGGCGTAAATTTTGGGAGGTATTGAGAAAAGTTTCTATATTATGTGCCCATTGTTTTTTCATCTCTTTTGAGACTTTTGCATAACCATATCCAGGCAAATCTACTAAATAAAATTTGTTATTTATTAAATAAAAGTTTATACCTCGAGTTTTCCCTGGCCTAGAACTTGTCTTTGCGAGATTTTTTCTGTTTAATACAGTATTTATCAAAGTGGATTTGCCCACGTTTGACCTCCCGACAATTACTATTTGTGGAAGATTATCTTTAGGATACTGTTCCTCATTAAAAGCAGAACGGGCAAATTCTACAGTTTTAATTTTCATAAAAGCCCTCCTTAACCAGTGCAAAGTCAAGAACTTCGTCAATCTTTTCTACAAACTTGAATTCTAATTTTCGCTTTACACTTTGAGGAATTTCATCTAAATCCCTTTTGTTTTCTTGAGGAAGTATTACTTTTCCTATTCCTGCTCTATGGGCTGCTAAAACTTTTTCCTTTACTCCTCCAATTGGAAGGACTTTGCCCGTCAAAGTTATTTCTCCTGTCATTGCTACATCTTTTCTCACAGGAACTTTTTTAAGAGCAGACACCATTGCTGTCACCATTGTTATGCCAGCAGAAGGTCCATCTTTTGGAATTGCACCTTCAGGAACGTGTATATGTATATCGATATTTTTGTAAAAATCTTTATCTATATTCAGTTTCTCGGCATTCGCCCTTATATAGCTAAAACCAGCTTGTGCAGATTCTTTCATCACATCCCCTAATTGCCCTGTAAGATTGAGCTTGCCACTTCCTGGCATTATAGAAGCTTCTACAGTTAAAATTTCTCCTCCTACCCTTGTCCATGCAAGTCCAAAAACTATCCCTACTTCGTCTTTTTGATTTGCTTTATCAGGGCGGTAAATAGGCTTGCCTAAATAAGACTGTAGATTTCTTTTTCCCACTTTTACTACTTGTGCGTTTTCTTCAACTATCTTCTTTATAGCTTTCCTCACAATTTGAGATAAATTCTTTTCTAAGCCTCTTACTCCTGCTTCGCGAGTATATTCTGAAATTATTCCGTAAATAGCAGATTCTTGGATTATTATTTTGTTATCTGGCACCCCATGTTCTTTTAAAATCTTAGGTATTAAATAATCTTTTGCAATGTGAAGTTTTTCTTCTTCAGTATATCCAGAAACATATATAACTTCCATTCTATCTAAAAGAGGTGCCGGTATGGTATCTACCGTATTAGCCGTTGTTATAAACAATACCTTTGAAAGGTCAAAAGGTAAATCAAGATAATGGTCTCTAAAAGTGGAGTTTTGTTCTGGGTCAAGAACTTCAAGCATTGCAGAAGCAGGGTCTCCTCTAAAGTCTGAGCTCATTTTATCTATTTCATCCAGTAAAAACACAGGATTTTTTGAACCGGCTATTTTTATGGAATTTATAATACCTCCTGGTATAGCTCCGACGTAGGTACGCCTATGTCCCCTTATTTCTGCTTCATCTCTCACTCCACCAAGGGATAATCTGACAAATTTTCTGTTCATAGCCCGCGCTATAGACCTGCCTAATGAAGTCTTACCAACACCTGGAGGACCTACAAGGCATAAAATAGGACTTTTAATTTTGTTGTAAAAACTTCTAACTGCTAAAAACTCTATTATCCTCTCTTTTACTTTCTTTAAGCCGTAATGGTCCTCATCCAATATTTTTTGTGCCCTTTTTAAATCTAAAATATCTTCTGTTTCGTAATTCCATGGCAAATCCAAAATCCAATCCAAATAAGTTCGCACTACAGAAGCTTCTGCAGAACCAGGCGCCATTTTAGAAAGGCGTTTTAATTCCTCTTTCGCCTTTTTTCTAACCTCTTCGGGTAAATCTTTTTCATTTATTTTCTTTTCATACTCCTCAATCTCTTGGTCAATCTCATCTGTCTCTCCTAATTCAGCTTTTATAGCTTTCAACTGTTCTCTTAAATAATATTCCTTCTGTAATTTGTCAATTTGACTTCTAACTTTGGCATTTATCTCTCTTTCAATGTTTAGTATTTCTAATTCCTTCATTAAAAACCCTAAAAGAGTTTCTAACCTTTTATTTACATCAAAACACTCCAAGAGCTGCTGACTTTGATTTGTATTTAAAGATATGTGAGCCGCAATCATATCTGCAAGTCTTCCAGGCTCTTCTATGCTTATAACACTGTATAAACTATCTATAGGCAGTCTCGAAGTCATATTTACATATTCTTCAAAAGCAGAAATAACACTTCTCATTAAAGCTTCAAGCTCTGGTGTCTTTTCAATTTCTTTTTGCTCTTCTTTTTCTATAACTTCTACCTCAAAAAATTCATCATCTCTTGTCACTTGCTGAATTTCAGCACGACTTATCCCTTCTACCAAAACTCTTATAAGTTCTCCTGGCAGTTTTAACATTTGTTTGACTTTTGTAATAGTGCCAACTTTGTAGACGTCGTCAATAGAAGGGTCTTCTATCTCAGCTTCTTTTTGCGTTGTAACAAATATCAACTGATTTTTCATAAAAGCTTCTTCCAAAGCCCTAATTGACTTTTCTCTTCCTATATCAAAATGAAGCACCATGTATGGAAAAATAGTTAATCCTCTTAAAGGAATCATTGGCAATATATACTTTTTTTCTGTCATATCTTCACCCTCTTTTATGCAATATAATCCAAGCCCCCTTCCCATTCACTATTTTAGTATGTGAAGGAGAAGGGGGATTGATGTAAAAATTTTATTTTTTTACGAAACAGACTCCGTCTTTTTTATTTTCTTTTTGGCTTTTTGAGCATCTGAGTAAACCAATGTTGGCGGAGCCTTCTTTAGTACCGTCTCCTCTGTAATTATACACTTTTCTATGTTGTCACTGGATGGTATTTCGTACATCACATCCAACATAATTTCCTCTAAGATTGCCCTCAGTCCTCTTGCGCCGGTCTTTCTCTCCAAAGCCATATCTGCAATGAGCCCTAAAGCTTTCTTATCAAATTCAAGCTTTACACCATCTAATTCAAACAATTTTTCGTATTGTTTTGTCAGCGCATTTTTGGGCTCTGTCAAAATCCTTACTAAGTCATCCTTACTCAATGGGTCTAATGTAACTACTATTGGCACCCTTCCTATAAACTCGGGTATCATACCGAATTTAAGAAGGTCCTGTGGCATTATATGACTTAAAATTTCGCTTAAGTCTTTTTCTTTTCTGCTCTGTACTTCTGCGCCAAATCCTAAGCTCTTTTTCCCTATTCGGGATTCTATTATTTTTTCTATGCCTTCAAAAGCGCCACCACATATAAACAATATGTTAGTTGTGTCAATTTGTATAAACTCTTGATGAGGATGTTTTCTTCCACCTTGTGGCGGCACATTTGCAATGGTCCCTTCTAAAATTTTTAACAAAGCCTGTTGTACGCCTTCTCCTGAGACGTCACGAGTAATAGAGGGATTTTCTGACTTTCTCGCTATTTTATCTATTTCGTCAATGTAAATTATACCTTTTTCAGCTTTTTCTATGTCATAATCTGCTGCTTGTATGAGTTTTAAAAGTATATTCTCTACGTCTTCACCGACATATCCGGCCTCAGTTAGAGAAGTTGCATCAGCTATTGCAAAAGGAACATTTAGAAGTTTTGCCAGTGTCTGAGCCAATAAGGTTTTCCCAGAACCTGTGGGACCTAAAAGTAAAATATTGCTCTTTTGAAGTTCTACATCGTCTGGCTTTATCCTGCTGTTAATTCTCTTGTAGTGATTGTAAACAGCAACAGCTAAAGCTTTTTTAGCTTTTTCCTGTCCAATTACATATTGGTCAAGAAATTCTTTTATTTCCTTTGGCTTCGGAAGTTCTCCAATTCCCATATCCATATCTTCTTCAAATTCTTCATTTATGATTTCTTGGCAAAGTTCAATGCATTCATCACAAATATACACACCAGGCCCTGCAACTAGTCTCTTTACCTGGTCCTGTGTCTTTCCGCAAAAGGAACACTTTAGTTGTTTTTGATTATCATATTTGGCCATAATTTCACCTCTTTTGGGGCATCATCTTTTATTCCTGATGAGAACCTCGTCTATAATGCCATACGCTTTTGCATCCTCCGCGTCCATGAAAAAGTCCCTCTCAGTATCTGCCTTTATCTTTTCAATAGGCTGCCCCGTATTTTCTGCAAGTATTTTATCCAACTTATCTCTTAATTTTAAAATCCTTTCTGCATGAATCTTAATGTCAGTAGCTTGACCCTGCATGCCCCCTAAAGGCTGATGTATCATTATTTCGCTATTAGGAAGTGCAAATCTTTTTCCTTTCGCGCCTGCTGCCAGTAAAAATGCAGCCATGGATGCCGCCATTCCGACACATAGAGTCACTACATCTGGTTTTATATACTGCATAGTATCATAAATGGCAAAACCTGCTGTTATTGAACCTCCTGGACTATTTATATAAAGCCAGATGTCTTTATCAGGGTCTTCAGCTTCCAAGAACAAAAGCTGTGCAATAACTAAACTTGCCGTAGTATCATTTATTTCTTCTCCTAAAAAGACAATCCTGTCTTTTAGCAAACGTGAAAATATGTCGTAAGAACGTTCGCCTCTATTTGTCTGCTCTACAACAATAGGTACAAGACTCATAATAATCACTCCTCTTTACTTATTATTTTACACTTACTGAAAATAAAGTCAATCGTCTTATAATAAGCTATATCCTCTTTTATGCTGTTTATCTGGCTTTCAGTAAGACTTTTCTTGAATTCTTCCAAATTTATTCTGTAATTCGCTGCCATCTCTTTTAATTTATTTTCTAATTCTTCCTCTGTAACTTCAATATTTTCCACTTTGGCAATTTTGTCTATGACAAGTTGAGTTTTTACTCTATTTAAAGCTCCATCCCACATCTCTTTTCTTAAATTTTCTAAAGTCTTCCCTGTAATTGATAAATAGCTATTTAAATCTAAACCTTGATATCTCAAATTATAATCTAAATCCCTCAAAGAAATATCTATTTGCCTTTCCACCATAACATCTGGTATATCAACTTTTGCGTTTTCTACAACTTTCATTACTGCTTTCTCTTTCATTTCATTTTCTGCTTCTACCCTATTTTTTTCTTCTAATTTCTTCCTTATATCAGCTTTTAATTCATCTAACGTTTCAAATTCACTTACATCTTTTGCAAATTCATCGTCTAACTCTGGCAGTTCTTTTTTATTTAAAGCCTTAAGAGTGACTTTAAAAACAGCTGATTTGCCTCTTAATTCTTCTACTCTATAATCTTCAGGAAAAGTAATATTTACATCAAAAGTCTCATTTACATTGTGGCCTATTATTTGGTCCTCAAACCCGGGAATAAAAGTATTGCTACCTAATTCTAATTCATAATTTTCAGCTTTACCGCCTTCAAAAGGCTTACCATCAATAAATCCTTCAAAATCTATTACAGCAATATCTCCGCTCTCAGCCGGTCTTCCTTCTACAGGCACAATCCTCGCATTTTGCTGTCTTAATTTTTCTAATTCGTATTCTACATCCCCATCGTACACATTATACTCTATTTTTTCAATTTCTATGCCTTTATATTCACCTAATTCTACTTCAGGCATTACAGGTACTGTTGCCTCTAAAATCAAATCTTTCCCTTTCCCAATTTGTAAAATATTAATATCTGGGTAATCAACAGGTTCTAAATTAAACGTTTTAAGAGCTTCCTTATACGCCTCATCAAAAACATACTCTACAGCATCTTCATAAAGGACTCCTTCACCATAATATCTTTCTACAATTACTCTCGGAGCCTTTCCTCTTCTAAAGCCGGGTACATTAAATTTAGATGCATTCTTTTTAAAAGCAAAATTTAAACCCTCTTCAAATTTTTCACTCGGTATTGTAAGTTCAATCGTCGCAACACTTTTCTCTAATTTTTTAAGACTCACACCCATTAAGCAAATCCTCCTATTCTCTTTCTTTCGTATAAAGTCTTCTAAACTTATAATATTATAACATAAAAAAACGGTGAATCAAACTCAAGTTGTTGTAATTTTATGCAAAAAAAATAATGCTTACTGCATTATTTTTCTGTCAAATATATATTTTTCTTCCTTAAAATTTTTATTGGTGCGGGCAAAGGGACTTGAACCCCCACGTCGAAAGACACCAGATCCTAAGTCTGGCGCGTCTGCCAATTCCGCCATGCCCGCATATTAATATGGTGCACCATTAGGAACTCGAACCATAGAGTAAGAATCTGTGCAAAGTAATTTTATCAGAGATTTATTGCCATGTCAAGAGTGCTATTGCAAATGGATGTTTTTTAATAATACAGTTTTTGTATTAGTATATTTAATTGCTATAATCCAACTTCTTATATTTTCCTAAAACCAATACCACTACATATCCTATAACCGAGCCTATTGTACTGGAAAGCGAAAATGGAATGACAAACATAAAAGCCGCACCGGAACTTCCAAGTATATACTTAGCTATAGGATAAGAAAGCAAAGCCCCTATAATGCCTGTACCTATAACTTCTCCTATAGAGGCAAAATAAAATTTACGTGTAAATCTATAAAGATATCCAGCAATGAACGCACCAACCATTCCTCCTGGAAATGCCAAAAGCGATCCAACACCAAGGATGTTCCTCAAAAGTCCTATAATAAAAGCTACTTCTAACGCTCCCCAAGGGCCCAAAAAAACTGCTGAAATAACATTAATAGCATGTTGAACAGGTGTAACTTTGGCAGCACCTACACTAAACCATACATATTGAGAAGCAAAGGTGCCTATAGCAATAATAAGTGCCATAAAAACCATACGATGTATTTTATTCATACTCCACCTTCTTATCTTTTTCTATTATCTCCGGCGTGAGATTATATATCTCATCAAAAAATGTCACTTTAAAACTGCCGGGCCCTTTGACATTGCTGCTTTGAGCGGCTCTTTCACCTGCTATTCCAAAAGCTACAAAAGCTTCTACTGTAGCTGCAAAATAATCTTCACATACTCCGCAGAAGCTCGCTACTACAGAGGTAAGCATACAACCTGTGCCAGTAACAGTGCCCATCATAGGATGCCCATTTTTTACATACGCAATTCTTTTTCCATCAGTAATTATGTCAGTAACACCTGACACTGCTACTACAACGTTGTACGCGTTTGCTAAATCTTTTGCAGCTTCAGAAATATCATCTGCTCCGCTTTGAGATTCTACACCGCGTATCTTCCCACCTTTGCCTGCAAGTATTGAAATCTCAGCACTATTCCCTTTTATCACAGAAATTTTTACCTCTTCTAATATCTTTTTTGAGCTTTGTGTCCTAAGCTTCGTAGCTCCCGCTCCAACAGGGTCTAATATAACTGGTACTTTAAGTCTATTTGCAGCCTTTCCTGCCTTTATCATCGCTTCTACTTGTTCATTTGTAAGAGTGCCTATATTTAAAACTAAAGCATCTGCTGCACTTACCATTTCTTCTACTTCTTCCAAGGCATGTGCCATGACTGGCAATGCTCCTATAGCCAGTGTTATATTAGCACAATCATTGACAGTAACTATATTTGTAATATGGTGAACTAAAGGTTTTTTCTCTCTTAAAATTTTCAACAATTCTTTTTTCATTTCAAATCCTCCTATCATTTATCGCTTTTTTTATAACCTCCAAGAGTTTTCTTGTATTGTTTTCTATATCCCCATAAAATACAGCTGAAACTGAGGATATCCCATCTGCTCCTGACTTTAACATGACTTCATAAGCATTATCCTTCGTTATACCTCCTATTGCAACGACTGGAATAGTAACAGCCTCTTTTATTTTTTTTAACCCTTCTATTCCAATGGCTTCTGCCTCCGGCTTTGTTGGAGTCTTAAACACCGCACCTACCCCTAAATAATCCGCTCCATCCCTTTGTGCCTTTAAAGCTTCTTCCACTGTTCTCGCTGATACCCCTACTATTTTATCACGACCTATTATTTTTCTTACAATATCTGCCGGCAAATCCTCCTGTCCAACGTGAACTCCATCTGCATCTACTGCCAAAGCTATATCCACTCTGTCGTTAATAATGAGAGGGATTCTATTTCTTTTTGTCACTTCTTTAACTTTGAGAGCAATTTCATAAAATTCCCTACTTGATATATCTTTTTCTCTCAGTTGAATTACTGTTGCACCGCCTTTTATCGCTAGTTCTACTGCTTCAGCAATATCCATATTCTTTATGTAAGACCTATCCGTTATAGCATAAAGGGTTAAGTCCATATCTCACACCTTCCTTATTTCTATATTCCAAAAATGGTTAGTAGGACCTACTCCATGCCCTATGGCCAACGAATGTTTTATAGCCCCTGTAATGTATGCTTTCGCTCTTTTTATCGACTCAACTAAATCATGGCCTAAAGCAATATTGGCAGCTATAGCTGAGGAAAATGTGCAGCCTGTACCATGCGTGTTTTTAGTATCAATCCTCTCTGATGTAATTTCATAAAACTCTTTTCCATCGTAAAATACATCTAAAGCATCTCCTGTAAGATGTCCACCTTTTACAATTACTGTCTTTGCTCCATAATCTAAAATTTTTTTAGCCGCTTCCTTCATATCCGATACATTTTTAATTTCTTTTCCAATTAATTCTCCCGCTTCCATAAGATTTGGAGTAACTACAAGGCTTAAAGGAATCAATTCCTTTTTCAAAGCCTCCACTGCTTCCGGCTTTAATAAATAGCTTCCACTTTTTGAAATCATGACAGGGTCCAACACAATATTTTTTACATTGTAATCTTTTAACCCTTTTGCAATCATTTTAATTATGCTTTCATTAGATACCATACCTATCTTCACTGCATCTGGATATAAATCCTCAAAAATTGCCTTCATCTGCAAATACACCATATCGGGGCTTATATCCTCAATTCCCAAAACCCCCATGGTATTTTGCGCTGTTATTGAAGTAATGACACTCATGCCGTATACTCCATGGGCTGAAAAAGTCTTTAAATCTGCCTGTATACCTGCTCCTCCCCCAGAATCAGAACCGGCAATAGTAAGGGCTAATTTCATAAAAACACCTCCAAATAATAAAATAAGCCCACCTGTGAGGTGAGCATTTTTACAAATGTTTTAAAAAGCATGCTTCCCTACGCAGGCATTACCCTGACAGGTTCAAAGGGTCGGGAACGAATCCCCTCTCAGCCACTTTTTGGCTCCCCTAGCACTTGTCATATTTAGTTTTGCCTAAATTGTTTAAGTTAATTATACCATAAACGCAAAAGAATTAAAATAATTTTATGCATACATATTTCCATAGGGTCTTTTGCCTATCGGATGCAATTTGACAAAAGAATGATTCATAATCTTTTGAAAATCATAATCAAAATATTGACAAAAATTTTCAACATACTTTTGGATAAACGCGTAATCTTTGTCATCTATCTTTTCTTTAATAACTTCTTTTCCAAGTTTATAGTCTTCTACATCTCCTCTCAAATATATAACTCCTCCATGCATACCTGTACCACAATATTCTCCAACTATATTTTCATCATTTTTCAAGTTTAGCACAATCATACATCCACCTGCCATATATTCACCAAAGAAATCTCCTGCACTTCCTCCAATAACTATTACGGGAACTTTATCCTTGTATTCTTTCATGTGTATGCCAACTCTATAACCAACACTATCTTTTATATAGATAGATCCACCCCTCATTCCGTAACCAACGACATCACCTGCATGTCCATGTATAATAATATTCCCATCGTTCATTGTATTTCCTATTGCATCCTGTCCATTGCCAAAAACTTCTATTGTAAGGCCGTCCATAAAAGCCGCCATGTCATTCCCAGGTGTACCTTCGATATTTATTTTTGTAGTCCCAGATAAATTATCTCCTATATATCGCTGACCATTGACATTTTTCAAATTAATTATATCTTCACCTGAACGAACTAACTCTTTAATTATTTCATTAAGGTCTCTGTAATAAATTCCTGACGCATTTATGGTTTTCATCGTACCACCTCCAGGTCAAGCATTTTTGCCTTTCTTAATTCTTTTGGCAAATATATAAATCCAAAATCATCATTTAAAAGATATTTCTTAAATGGAGTTATATCCGTTTCATTTTTTATAAATCCAGTAAATAATCCAGCCCTATCAATATCATTAATTAATATAAATCCTACTAATCTATTTTCTTTTACCACAAATTTTTTATAAGACCTTCTGTTATGATCAATTTTAGAGATAATCTCAAATTCCTCCTGCTGTGGATTTGTTATACCAGCTGTTATCATATTTGTATTTTTATAACCTATTGAGTTCATAGGAAAAATCCCTTTAAAACTTTTATTTATACCAATCATGTTGTACCCTGCAATTTCCCCTTGCATGTATGCATTTGGCCATATTGGCACAACCCTATTTGACTCAACAAGCATATCATACCCTTCGGCTACATCTCCTGCTGCATACACATCTTCAACGCTTGTTTTCATAGTATTATCTACTAAAATACCACGGTTTATAGAAATTGATGTGTTTTTTACAACATCAACGTTTGGCACAACGCCTATCGCGATAATAAGATTGTCGGCTTCTAATTCCTGCCCATTTTTGAGCAAAACCCCTTTAACATATTCATCTCCTATGATTTTATCCACTGTTGTTCCCGTAATTATTTTTATGCCGTCATTCTGAAGACTTTGAGATACCAAAGATGCTCCTTCTGTATCAAGAATTGTACTTAAAATTCTATCGGCAAGTTCAACTATTGTTACATCTACCCCTAAATGGTGAAGACCTTCTGCTGCTTTGAAACCGATGAGACCACCACCTACAATTACAGCTTTTGAACCCGGCTTGGCAGCTTCCTTTAATTTTTTAGCATCGTCCATTTTAATAAAAGTATGAACATTTTTTTTGTTTAATCCTTCTACTGGAGGTATTATAGGTTTCCCGCCCGTTGCAATGAGAAGTTTGTCAAAACTTATGCTATCCCCGTTTTCAAGATACACTTCTTTTTTTCTTTCATCAATAGAAACAACTTTAATACCAAATATAGTTTCTACTTTATTTTTGCGATAAAAATCTTTCTCTCTATATATCATTTTGTTCTCAGACACTAAATTCCCAAGATAATAAGATATAAGGGGCCTTGAATACACGTGATATGTTTCATCCGAAATAACAACTATTTCAGAACTTGTATCATATTTTCTTATTGCCTCTACTGCACCTACCATCGCAACAGAATTACCAATTATTACTATTCTCATGCAGAAATGCCTCCTTCACTATAGACAAGTGCCTCATTAGGACAATTCTTGACACAAGCCGGCTCTCCCGCTTCAGCACATAAGTCACATTTTGATGCAACCTTATTATTTACATCTCTTATAATTGCACCAAACTCACACACAAGCACGCAAGTCCAGCATCCAACACATTTATCTGTATCACAAATTACAACACCAGTTGACGGATCCTTTTGCATCGCTCCTGTAATACATGATTTAACACATGGAGCGTCATTGCAATGCCGACACTGGAGTGAAAAAGATACGGGTTTATTTTCTTCTATGACAATTCGTGGTGTCGGCCTCTGGGTTTGCAACTTAAATGCTTTTAAAACATCTTTATACTTTGAATGAGATGTAATACAGTATACTTCACATAATCTACATCCAACACACACTTCTTCTTTCACATAAACCTTTTTCACAAATATACCTCCTATTCGCCGGCAGCAAGAATGCCAAGTATATCAAGTTCCTTTTGTGTCATCCCTATGCCACGAAGCATTAACCTATTGCCTTTCAGACTTTCAATATCATTTATACCCATTCCACCAAGCATCTCTTTTATTTCATGACTCCATGCTTGAACAAGGTTAACAAGACGTTTATATCCGATTTCTGGGTTTAATCTTTTAACAAGGTTAGGATCTTGAGTAGCAATTCCCCAATTGCATTTACCAGTATGGCATTTTTGGCACATATGACATCCCAAAGCAATCAAAGCAGCTGTTGCAATGTAAACAGCATCTGCACCAAGAGCTATTGCTTTGACTATGTCTGCACTGTTTCTAATACTACCCGCTGCCACTAAAGATATTGTATGTCTTATACCTTCAGAACGGAGTCTTGCATCTACAGCAGCTATTGCAAATTCAATTGGAATTCCTACGTTATCCCTTATTCTCTTTGGAGCAGCCCCTGTACCGCCTCTAAATCCGTCTATTGCTATATAATCTGCTCCAGCTCTTGCTATTCCCGAAGCTATTGCCGCCACATTATTGACTGCTGCAATTTTAACACCAACAGGTTTTTGATAATCGGTAGCTTCCTTCAATGAATATATTAATTGCGCAAGGTCTTCAATTGAATAAATATCATGATGTGGTGCAGGAGATATAGCATCACTTCCAGGTGGTATCATCCTTGTTGCCGAGATATCCTCACTAACCTTTTCACCGGGTAAATGACCACCTATCCCAGGCTTTGCACCTTGACCAATTTTTATTTCAATAGCCGCTGCAGTATTGAGGTATTCTCTATCAACACCAAAACGACCTGATGCGACCTGTACAATTGTATTTTTGCCATATTTGCGAAAGTCCTTATGAAGTCCCCCTTCACCAGTATTATATAGTATCCCAAGCTCTTCAGCAGCTCTTGCCAAAGCTGCGTGAGCATTATAACTTATTGAACCATAAGACATTGCTGAAAACATTATTGGTGTCTCAAGTTTGAGTTGTGGAGGCATTTTTGTTTTAACATTAAGGTTTTCGTCTATTTCTATCTTGTCAGGCTTCCTACCTATATATACCCTTAATTCCATAGGTTCTCTTAGTGGGTCTATAGAGGGGTTTGTAACTTGGCTTGCATTTATAACCATTTTATCCCAATATACAGGATAAGGCCTATCATTTCCCATGGATGACAGAAGAACTCCACCTGTTTCTGCCTGTCTGTATATATCTCTTATAGCATCGTAAGTCCAATTGGCATGTTCTTTAAATGTTTGAGGATGTTTAATAACTGTAAGAGCTTGTGTTGGACACAATACGACACATCTTTGACAATTTACGCAATTCATATCATTTGAAATCATTTTATCTAGATGTTCATCATAACTGTGAACTTCAAATGAACACTGTCTCATACAAACCTTACAGTTAATGCATTTATCGTAATCTCTGAGTACTTTAAATTCTGGAGTAAGGTAGCTTAAACTCATGCAGTAACCTCCTTTGTAGAATACATTTCTTTTTCGTTGTCACGTATGAGCTCAGCTATAACAGGTTCTCCACCTCTAGGAATCCATACGCTTTCAGGATTTTTGCATACTTGCCTTATTGCTGACTCTTCGCTGGCTACATATATCATATCGCCTTTTTTTGCAGCAGTAAGTGGCCTTAGTTTAATCCTATCGTTTATTGCCACAAAGCCATCTTCATATGCTATTATCATTGAAAATGGACCATTTAGGAGTGCTCTCCCATAAATTATTTTCAGGTTAGTGTATAAAATTTTTTCTTTTGGTGACATCCTTTCAACCTGCTTCCACAAAGGCGATGCAACTACTTTGCATGCAAGTTCTATTGGTAAACCATGTCTTCTTAATAGAAGATCGAAAATGTATGCCGCAACTTCTGTATCAGTTTGCAAGGTGCAAATATATCCAAATTCTTCTAAATATTTACGATTAGTATCGTACGAAGAAAGCTCGCCATTGTGAACAACAGAGATATTTAATAGATTAAAAGGATGTGCACCACCCCACCATCCTGGCGTATTCGTTGGAAATCTCCCATGGGCCAACCACATATATCCTTTATAAGATTCCAATTTATAAAAATTTGCAACATCTTCTGGGTAACCTACCGCTTTAAATACTCCCATATTTTTCCCGCTAGAAAAAACATATGCGCCTGGTATGTTACTGTTTATATTAAATACAAATTTAATTGTAAATTCATTTTCATCCAGTTCTGACAATTTCAATTTCTCTGGCTTTGGTATGGCAAAATATCTGTAAATTAATGGTGCATTTTTAATATGCGCTGTTTTTCGTGTTGGTATTTTTTCTTCTAAAGCCACTATATAATTTGCTTTTAAAATATTCTCTGTTTCCTGTTTAGCTATCAAATCATCATAAAACACATGAAATGCAAAATAATCTTTAAAATCAGGATAAATGCCATATGCAGCAAAACCACCTCCAAGACCATTTGATCTATCATGCATTGTCGCGATGGAATCTGTTATAGATTGCCCCGAAAATAGACGACCAGTGCGATCAATTATGCCACTTATAGCACATCCCGAAGGTATTCTTACATAACCTTCCTTCAACATTTTATAACCCCCTTAAAAAATTTTTATATGCAATATTTTTTTTGAAAGTTGCATCAAGCGAAAATGTTTACTGTTTAAAATTGTCCTCAAATTGTGGTAAAATGCTTATCAATCCTAAATTACAAGTGTTATGTTTAATTATAATATATTTTATTAATTTTGCAATACGTTAATATGAAAAATTCATAAATTATTTTTAGGTTAATTCTTCAATTAAATGTAGTGGGCAAAAAAAACAGTTAGATACTTTAACATCATAGGTAACTTATATGTAGAATGACAACACCCCCACTTTCTACGCATAAAAAGTGGGGGTGCTTTTTTATATCTGCAATGCTCTTTCTATTGTTCTCGTTCTTCTCCCTAAACATCCAAAAGTCGGCAAAAATTCGCCCAAAAACGGGAAAAAACTTCCTGATTCTTTTCCCACAGCCTTTTTGTCTCCTCTTTAAGTTGAGCCACTGCTCCTGGTCCAGCAAACTCTATAAGTTCTTCTTGATAAATCTCAGTCCAATAACTAACGATTATAGGTGTAACTTCTGGGTGAAATTGTAAAGCCCAGGCACAATCCTGATAAGCAAAAGCCTGGTTAGTACAAGTATCACCTTCTGCAAGGAGAACAGCCCCTTCAGGCAGTTCAAAAGTATCTCCATGCCATTGAAAAGCCCAAAACTCTTCTGGCAAATCCCGGAAAAGAAAGGCCTTTTCCCCTGCTTCTGTCAAATGTATTTTATACCACCCAACTTCTTTTACCGGGTTAGGTTTAACTGTTGCTCCCAACGCCCTGGCAATAAGCTGCCCTCCCAAACATATTCCTAATACTGGTATTCGTCTTTCTATCGCATCGCGTATAAGTTCTTGTACTTGATAAAGATATGGGTACTTTTCTTCTTCGTATGCTCCCATTGGACCTCCCAATATTATCACAGCATTATAGTCAGCCACCGTTTTAGGTAAAATAGCTCCAGGTTGATTCATTACGCGAATATCTAACTTCCATCCTTTCTTCGAAAAAATTTCAGCTATAAGACCTGGTCCTTCCTGACTTACATGTTGGATAATTAAAACTTGCATTATCTCATCTCCTTTGCTAAACAATAGGATCAAGATTTTTACAAAGCTCAGAAATTGTAGATTTTGAAAATTCAGTATCACAGAGTTCATAAGTGATTTCTTCAGCTTTTCGTGTAGATACTTCGTTAACCACCATCTTCATTAATGCCAATAAAAGAGCCTGTTTCTTTTAGACATTTTTAGAAGGGTGCAAGAGGCAAGACAGACTATCTTTCATTTGGGGGTGTTTTGGATGCCTGCTATTGCCAAATTGTAAGTATGGCTCCCCCAAACTTTAAATTGCGCTTTCACCTTTTTCGCCAGTTCTGATTCTGACGGCATCTTCAACATTGTATATAAATATCTTACCATCGCCTATTTTACCTGAGCGGGCAACTTTGATGATTGTATCCACAATCCTATCAACCTCAGAATCCTTCACAATCAGCTCAAGCTTTATCTTAGGTAAAAGGTTGATATTAATCGCAACACCCCTGTAATATTCTGTCTTCCCCTTTTGAAGACCGCAGCCCATTACTTGTGAGACTGTCATGCCCTTTATCCCAAGTTGATTTAAAGTATCCTTTACCTCTTCAAGCTTTTCAGGTCTGATAATACACTCAATCTTTTTCATTGACCTTCACCCTTTTCAAATAAAATTTATCACAAAACCACCAAACTTAGTTTACTACCTCAGACTTCGTTACAAAGTCACCATAAGCTGTCGCACCATGTTCTGTAACATCCAGACCTTCTACCTCTTCCTCTTCGGAAACTCGCAAACCGACTGTGAGTTTGATTATCGCAAAGAGAATAAACGCTGTCACAGTAGTCCATACAAATGTTGAAGCAACCCCGGCAAGTTGGACTAAAAATTGCTTTATCCCACCACCATAGAACAGTCCTCCTTCTGTTGCAAAAAGCCCAACCATCAATGTCCCAAACGCACCGCAAACACCATGTACAGAGATTGCACCAACAGGATCGTCTATCTTGAGCTTTTTATCAATAAACTCAACAGAAACAACTACTAAAATTCCTGCCAGTCCCCCTATTATTGCAGCACCCCATGTGCTCACCGACGCACACCCTGCTGTAATTGCAACAAGCCCAGCCAAAGCTCCGTTTAGTGTCATGCTAACATCAGGCTTTTTGTACTTTAGCCATGTGTATATCATTGCTAAGTTTGCACCCATCGCAGCTGCCAAGTTGGTATTGACAGCAATATCGCCGATTTTGCCATTCATACCTGATAGTGTTGAGCCTGGGTTGAATCCAAACCAACCAAACCACAATATAAATGTACCCAGCGCTGCCAAGGTTATGCTATGTCCTGGAATCGCGTTGACCTTACCGTCTTTGGTATATTTTCCTATTCTTGGCCCAAGCATTGCTGCACCAATCAGCGCCGCCCAACCACCAACAGAGTGAACAACAGTAGAGCCTGCAAAGTCGATAAATCCTAATTTGCTCAACCATCCTCCTCCCCATGCCCAGTGTCCTACAACTGGATAGATAATGAGTGAAATTACAGCACTGTAAATACAGTATGCTATAAATTTTGTTCTTTCAGCCATAGCACCAGATACAATTGTTGCGGCTGTTGCTGCAAATACTGTCTGGAAAATTAAAAAGGACATCAAAGGAATTGAAAGCTCTAAATGTTCAAATGAATCACTGAAGAAAAACCCTGATGTACCAATAAAGCCACCTGCATCTTTTCCGAACATTATTGCAAATCCTATCAACCAGAACATAACTGAACCAATTGCAAAGTCCATTAGGTTTTTCATAACAATGTTGCTTGCATTCTTTGCTCTTGTAAAGCCAGCTTCAACCATTGCAAAACCTGCTTGCATGAAGAATACCAGGAAAGCTGTTACAAGTACCCAAACATTGTCAATAGCTGTTGCAACTTTTTCTGGTGTAATTTGGTCTGCTGCTTTTGCAGTACAGATTCCACCTGTTATTACAAAAATGAGAATCATAAAGCTTAAAAATACTTTCTTTACCTTATTCATTTTTAAAAACCTCCTCATAATTGAATTAAGTTTTAAGAAGACTTATAAATCATTAAGTACACCTACTTGCACCCCTCTTTTCAAATTTGAATTGATTTGATGTGATAAAACGATCTACATGTTTTAAAAAGGTTTTTTAGGGGATAATATTTGTTATAGTTTGACAGAAATTTAAGGGTTAATGATTAAAAAAGGCAAAGACAACCTTTTTCTAAAGGCGCCTTTGCCTTTTTTTCTATTTACTTGTTTACTTTAAATTACAATTGCTTTTTTTCGATTTGTCATTTGTACTTTAAAATACTAATAATCACTATAAAAAGTTAAATGTTAAATAACATGTCGGCATATGTCGGTAATGGCCACAATTCTGCATCTACAATGGTTTCGAGTTTATCGCCGATTTCTCTTAAAATGCCCATTTTTGCAAATACTACATCTCTGTAATAGCAAGCCTTGCTATAAGAATCACCATTCATATTTGAAGCTTCATTAACTGCATTTTCAAGTTCAGAGATGTTTTTCTTAAATTCACTCATTAGTGTAGAAACTTCTTCTAATAATTCAGTTTGTGCACTTATATCAGCATTTAGACCTGTTGCTTTTACAGAATTTATTGATTCTGCAATTTTTGTAGCAAAAGTTATTACAGCTGGGAGTATTTGTCGTTTTGCTATGTCTAACATTGTTAAAGCTTCAATATTAATTGTTTTTATATAATTTTCAAGAGAAATCTCATATCGTGATTCAAGTTCAACTTTGCTTAAAACACCGTGTTTTTCCATGACTTTGATATTCTTCTCTTTAATTAAAGCAGGAATAGCTTCAACTGTTGATCGAATATTTGGAAGTCCTCTTTTTTCTGCCTCTTTTACCCATTCTTCTGAATAACCATTCCCATTAAATATAATTCTTTTGTGCTTCTTTACAATTTCCTTAAGCAACAGTTGCACTTCTTCATCAAAATTTGTGGCCTTTTCCAACCTATCCGCAATCTGAGATAGACTTTCAGCAACAATGGTGTTTAATATAAAATTAGCAGTTGCAATTGATGAAGAAGAACCAACCATTCTAAATTCAAATTTATTTCCTGTAAATGCGAATGGAGATGTTCTGTTTCTATCTGTAGAATCCTTTGGTAGTGCAGGAAGAGTTGATACACCTACTTTTAGTACTCCTCCTTGTTTTGAAGTTGTTGCACCACCATTTTCGATTTGTTCAAGAATATCCGTAAGCTGTTCACCAAGGAAGACTGATACAATTGCGGGCGGTGCTTCATTAGCGCCGAGACGATGGTCATTTCCTGGTGTTGCAGCGGCTACTCTGACCAAGTCAGCGTATTCATCGATAGCTTTAATTACGGCACATAGGAATACTAAAAATTGTGCATTTTCGTGGGGTGTATGTCCCGGATCTAAGAGATTTTGACCATCGTCAGTGCTCATTGACCAGTTAATGTGTTTACCGGAACCATTGACTCCTGCAAAAGGTTTTTCGTGCAAAAGGCATACAAGTCCATGTCTTAAAGCAATTTTTTTCATTAGCTCCATTGTTAATTGATTATGATCTGATGCAATATTAGCTGTATTGTATACTGTAGCGAGTTCATGCTGAGCAGGAGCAACTTCATTATGCTTAGTTTTAGCAGGAATTCCTAATTTCCACAATTCTTCATCTAAATCTTTCATAAATGCTGATATTCTTTCTTTGATAGAAGCAAAATAATGATCTTCCATTTCTTGACCTTTTGGTGATTTAGCACCAAATAGAGTTCTTCCTGTAAGTATAAGATCTTTACGCTTATCATACATCTTTTTGTCAATTAAGAAATATTCCTGTTCAGGTCCTACGGTTGTAATAACCTTTTTTGCTGTAGTATTACCAAATAATCTTAATACTCGAAGAGCTTGTTTTGATAAAGCTTCCATAGAACGCAGTAAAGGTATTTTTAAATCTAGCGCTTCGCCTGTATATGAGCAGAAAACGGTGGGGATATATAGCGTATCATCTTTTATAAAAGCGGGCGATGTACAATCCCATGCTGTATATCCTCTTGCTTCAAAGGTAGCCCTTAAACCACCTGATGGAAATGAAGAAGCATCAGGTTCGCCTTTAATTAATTCTTTTCCTGAAAATTCAGTTATTACCCTACCATCTTGAGTAGGAGAAATGAAAGAATCCCGCTTTTCAGCAGTAATTCCAGTCAATGGCTGGAACCAATGCGTAAAATGAGTTGCTCCTTTCTCAATTGCCCAATCTTTCATTGCATTTGCTACAACTTCAGCAACTGCTGGTTCTAATGGAATTCCCTCATCGATTGTTTTTCTTAAAGCTTTGTAAGTCGCCTTGGGAAGGCGTTCTCTCATGACTGAATCGTTAAAAACATTTGAACCAAAAATGTCGCTTAAAGTACTCTGTGCCATATAAATCTCCTTCCTGTTTTATATTAATGTAATAAAACAATGATTAGGTAAAGTATAAAAGTAAAAATATTAAAAATAAAACAAAGGCGTCATCTCTACAATACAAGATGAAACGCCTTTGTTTCATTCACAAACTATTAAATTTTCATTCATATATAATTAATAATTCTCATGTTGATTTTATAATAGCATATTTTTATTTTGATTTCAAGTACTTTTTTATTTGTCTGGTGCGCCATCAGGGACTCGAACCCCGGACCCGCTGATTAAGAGTCAGCTGCTCTACCAACTGAGCTAATGGCGCACGTAGAACCGTTGTTATATATTTGGCTTTTTCTTCTCTGGTGCGCCCTGTAGGATTTGAACCCACGACCTCCAGGTTCGAAGCCTGTCACTCTATCCAACTGAGCTAAGGGCGCATACATAATTAAAATGGAGCGGACAACGAGACTCGAACTCGCGACCCTCACCTTGGCAAGGTGATGCTCTACCAACTGAGCTATGTCCGCATCTATATGGTGCGGGAGAAGGGACTTGAACCCATATGCCACTTTAGGCACTAGAACCTGAATCCTTCACTACACTCGCTATTTAATTATAAATATTTTTATCTTTTTTGTCAATAGGCTATTTTGTTATATCTCTCGAATAGGTATAAAGATATTTACCACTTTGAAAAAGCAGAGAAAGAAAATGAAGAAGGAACTATAAAAAGAATTGAGGCTGCCTCCCTTCTTTTTGATATAATTAAAAATGGAAACATTCCTTTCAAAAGAACCATAAACAAATTACCAGGATGGGAGGTCAGCCTTCTATGAATATTATAACATATCATGAGCTTAGAAAAATATCCCCTGAAAAAGCTAGGTCTGTGTCAAGATTTTGTAGGAGAAAAATTTTTATAACTGACCTCACCGTTAAAAATCTAGGAGTTTAAAATTAGTAGTTTATATATATTGCTAATTATGTTAAATTATTACTTCAGCAAATCATAAATATCCGCTTCCTTTTTCACTTTTTTAATGTAAAATATATACTAGAATTGTTTACTTCTCAAATACCTACTGCTAATCCATTTGCTCGTGTTAATTCCTTTAAAACGTATTTTATCCATGGCTTGCTCGCAAATGGACCTTTCAGTATCGGTAATGAAACTCTTAACCATTCTTCTACGTCTTCTTCCGTGTATTTTCTTTTTTCCTCCTGCTTTGAAATCTGCATTATCTTTTTTATTTCTTCTTGTTTTAAATGCCACTTTGTTGTATAGTCTTCTAACCTGCCATTCGCTTTTTCTGATAGTATCCTACTCATTTTGTCTCCACCTTCTTCTGTCCACCTGGCTCCAAGCCGTTTCATACGTCTTGCTATGTTATGCTGAACTTGGCCTTCTATGGCTCCTAATCTTTCCGTTCCTTCAGAACCTTTTATCCCCTCCCAATTCTCCGCAAGGTATTTTAATAGCTTAACAAGTTTCTTCCGGCGTTCTCCTTTCGCCTTCTTTATTGCTTCTTCTAATGTCCTTTGCGTTTTTTCTAAGTCCCCTTGATAAATTGCTTCTCTTACCTTGTCATATGTCTCTTCATCATACCACAGGGCCTCTAACAAGTTCTTCTGCAAGTGATAAGGATCCAGTCTATATTCTGCTCCTGAAAAGTATTCTAATCCTCCTTTTGGCCATTCCGCTCCGTCCCCTCCTATATACACTTTCTCTATTTTGTCTAATTTCCATTTACTTCCTACTTTCACGTATACTTCTTCCCACATGCTCTCTCCTTCTGCTACGCCGCTTACTACTAGTTTGTTCTTTAGTCTATATCTTCCCTGTGATTCTTCTTCTTTCCCTTCATAGATTACAAAGTGCTTTTTTTCTCCTCTCTTCTTATCCGACCTCTGCAGTCTTATTACTACCCCGTCTCCTTCTATATAAAGCTTTGATGCTTTTTCTTTCCCTTCTGGTATTTGTCCATATTCAAATACAGCTTCTTTCTTTTTTTCGCTCTCCTTCTTTATCTCATCACCTACTTCCTGGACTACATTCCATATCGTCATTGAGCTAATATGCGGAAAAAGGTAGCTTAATACTTTTGCTGCCCTCCTAAAGGTCATTTCTGTGGCTAGTTTTGTCGCTATCTCCCTTATCCCCGGTGTTATTCTGGCTCCTGTCGGAATCCCCAATACTTCGTCTAAAAGAAATTTCGTCTCACCTGTCTCTTTGTTCCTGTATAACCTCCTCCTGTACGTAAATTCCCCAAAAATGCTTATCACCTGCTTCGCTCTAAATCCTATTACCTCCCACACTCTTTTATCTCGGTTCTCCATTAGCTTTCTGTCAATCTCTTCTGCTGCCCACTCAAGAAGTTGTCTTGATACTTTTTGTGTAAGTTCATGTATCCCTTTCTCTAGTTCATAAAAATCTTTGCTCTCACTTATTATTTTCATTAAACCTTGAACAAAAAGCAGGATTATCCCCATTATGTGTCGAATATCTAATAACATTCAGACCTCACCTTCCTTTGATTTGATTTTTGATTTTTTTCCCGGTGAGGTCTTTTTTCTACATCTGTACCTTTTTTTCCTGCTTCATCACCTACTGAAATTTTATACTATCAAAAGCTAGAGAAGTCGTTAGAAAAGTTTATGAGCAAAATAATTGTAATATCTCTAAAACTGCAAAAATACTTTGTATCTCAACACACACTGTCCATAGAGCTATCAATGGCCCTCTTCATGATAAATCTCGAAAACCTAAAAATTCTCCTAGAAAAGCTCTTACTCATCTAGAAAATCTTATTATTCTTGAAGCAAAAAAACTGGTCTCAAGATACAGATGTCTGGCTTTTTATTTGTATAGAAAATATGCTCTCAGAATAAGTGAAAATACAATAAAATCTATTCTTAAAAGAAATAACGTCACCAAAAACAAAAGAAAAACGAAAAAGGGTGAAAGAGGTTTATATGATTATGAAACTTTAATCCCTTTTAGTAAATTTCAACTTGATACAAAGCATCTTCTAGATAAACAAAGTCTTCCTCCTGAAATAGTTCAACATATGGAGAAATATAATTTGCCTCGTTTTGAGTGGAATATTATAGATGTCGGAACAATAACTAGATTCACGGCTTATTCTTATGAACTTTCTTCTACTTTGGGTTTTATGTTCATAACTCTAGTTGCTTTGTGGTTAAGAACTCTCAATGTGAGAAATGCAATAAATATCAGATTGGACAACGGGCAAGAATTTTGTGGAGGTAGCCACAAAACTCTTGCATAATGGAATAATATATTCTCTTCCCTCGGTGTTGTACTTTCTCCAATACCTCCAGCAACTAAACATCTCATGGGAATAATAGAAAACTCTCACAGAGCAGATGACGAATATTTCTTGATGATTCATGCTGAAAGATGTAAAGCAAAAAACGAATTCCTCGCTAAAGCTCAAAAATGGCAAGATACGTGGAATTTCTTTAGACCTCACAATGGAAAAGGAATGAAAGGAAGGACTCCTTATGAAAAATTCAAGGAGTCCAAAGTACTGGTTTCTTCTCATGTATTTTCCTTTCCTACTTTGCTTCTTGAAGATATTCTTAAAAAAGTGGGCCCTTTTTATTCCCTTCTTCAACATAAATTTAGGTGGTAAATATGTCTTCACCAAGTCCCGAAGTATTGGACCTTATGATAGGGGACAGTGAATCAGAAGAAACTACCGCGAATTCTTTTTATGGTACAAGCAAAGAGGACTACATGGATAAATAGCAGTTCTAGAACTCCCTGAGCCTTATCGAAGAAGAAAGCTTCGCACTACTAATATGTTAGAGCGGTTAAATCAAGAAGTTCGCCGTCGTAAAAGGATTATAAGGATATTTCCGAGTAAGGAATCTGGCATTCGTCTAATAGGAGCATTGTTAATGGAACAAGATGAAAAATGGGGTTCAGGGAGGAAGTACTTAGATATGACTGAATATTTCGAGTGGCAGAAAGAAATTTCAAAACAGGTGAAAGACAAGGTTATTTCAGTAAAATAACCTTTGTCACCACCGTTACTTTTTAATAACTGCCGAAGCCTCCTGGTGCCAAGAACGGGCGAAAGCCCGAGAGTAGCGTATCCTTGACATCAGGATGGCAGGAGCAGTACAATGAATTGACGGTGGTGATAAAGAAGAATTATATTCTAACCAAAGGGACTTTATACAAAAATTTAGCCTTGACCTTAATTTATCAAGTCTTCTTCATTTAATATACTGTCTTGTAAAAATTTTCTTACTTCTGAACTAAGTATTAATTTCATAAATAGTACTTTCCTTTTTATATATTTATTGCTGAAAGAGTGCTCTTAAAAGAGACAAATAGGGTACGTACTCTTTCAGATCATACATACCCTCTCCTATTTATTTGCTTATAGGCTAATCTTTATAATTTTTTATATACATCTCCACGATTACCTATAATTAAAATACGAATTAGCAATTCATTCTCTTCGATCGTAAAAATAATCCTGTAGTCTCCTACTCTTAATCTATAAATGTCATCATATCCTTTGAGGAGTCGTATATCACCTTCAGGTAATTTGCTAATTGCCTGCGCAAGTCTTTTTTGCTGCTGGGGTGGCTGGTCTTTGAAGAATTTTGCAGCTTTTTTACTAAATTGTATTTTATAATTCTTTTTCATTAATTCCAGCCTCCCTCAGCACCTCCTCAAAGGGTATAAATTCTTTTTCACTGGCAATAATTTGTTTAGCTTCTTCTATAAGTTGAATATCAAATTCATCTAATTCTTCATCTATTATTTCTTTTAGATTTTTGAGTATAGTTAAAACTTTTGCCATTTTTTCTTCGGGAATTGCATCTATTATCTTATAAGCCTGTTCTTTTAAGGTCATCGTACTCACCACCATTTTATATTCCTTCTTTCTTTATTTTACTATAAAAAATTAAAAATTAACATACCATTGTGTATTTTGTTTTTTACTTTTTTATTATGAAGGAAAAGCTCTTAACCTTAACTAGAGTATTTTCTGTAGAAAAAGCGCAGCAACTTCTAATATAAGTAAAACAATTGCTGCGCTTATGTTCTTTATATTTTTATACGTTCTTTTATTATCACCTACTGCTTGTCATTTTTAAACTGTCTAATTCTGTAGGGTTTGTCTTTTTGCCTTTCTTTGTAAGAGTTCTGTGAACTACCACCACCTACCTAGGTGGTGGCTTCCTGCTTCTTTGACCAGACTTGCTACGAAAGAAGAAAAATTTTCTCCGCAGTAGAAGCCCGATCTCCACAAGCGTGAATTCGGGTAGTTCCTACCTTATTGTTCTTTTACGCAAGCAGCACCATAGTTTCGCAAGTTTGCTACTGCATTTCCGTCTCTGTCATGAACAGCGTCACAAACAAGACATTCCCATATCCGCTCTGATAATTTAAGTTCGCTATAATAGTATCCACAATTACTGCATATTTTGATGATGGGAATGTTCTATTTGCAATAATGAGTGTCCTACCATACCACTTTGCCTTGTATGATAGATATTCTAAAAATTTTGCCCATGAGCTGTCTGAAATATGCTTTGCGAGATTTGTCTTGACAAGTCATAGTTCCCCAAGATCACCTATTGAGAAAAATAGAAAAAGTCATCAAATTTGATTTCATATATGACTTAGTAAAAGACAAATACTCCGAAAATTATGATAGACCAAGTATAGACCCAGTAGTACTGATAAAAATATTATTCATTCAATACCTATTCGGTATACCATCATTGAGGAGGACAATAGCAGAAATACAAACAAATGTGGCCTACAAATGGTTTTTAGGATATGGATTAAACGAAGAAATACCCCACTTTTCTACCTTTAGCAAGAACTATGAAAGAAGATCCAAAAATACAGACATATTCGAAAAAATATTTACGAGGATACTAGAAGAAACAATAAAACACAAATTCATAAATGTAGAAGAAGTATTCATAGACGCAACCCATGTAAAAGCAAGTGCCAACAAGAAAAAATACTACAAAGAAATAAATAGAAAAAGAGAGCAAAACTATCAAGCAAAATTAGAAGAAGAAATAGCAAAAGACAGAGAACTACATGGGAAAAAGACATTAAAGCAAAAAGAAAAAATCGAGACAAAAGAAGTAAAAGTGAACAAAACAGATCCTGACAGTGGGATATTAAACAAAAGTGGGAAAGAAAAATGCTTTGCATATTCCTTTCACACAGCCTGCGATAAAAATGGATTCATTTTAGCAGCGAAAGTAACAAGCGCAAACTTGCATGATAGCGTAATGTTCGAAGAAGTATTAGATGAAGTCATAAAGAATGTAGGAAAACCCAAGGCAGTAGCAGTAGACGCAGGCTATAAAACACAGTACATATTAAAGACAATGTTTGACAGAGGGATAATACCAGTAGTACCATACACAAGGCCAAATGACAAAAGATGGGTTTATGAAAAAACACCAATACGTATATGACGAATATTATGACTGTTATATATGTCCTTAAAACGAAATATTAACATATGTTACGACTAACAAAGAAGGATATAGAGAATACAAATCAAATCCAGAAAAATGCAAGAGCTGTCTATTAAGGGACAAATGTACAGCGAGTAAAGATTACACAAAAAGGATATTTAGGCATGTATGGGAAAGATATGTAGAAGAAGCGGAGCATTTAAGGCATACACCATACAATAGAGAAGTATATGCAAGAAGGAAAGAGACAATAGAGAGAGTATTTGCAGATATGAAAGAGAAGCATAGTTTGCGATGGACAACGTTAAGAGGGATAAAAAAATTGTCCATGCAGGCGATACTTGTTTTCGCATGCATGAATTTAAAGAAATTAGCAACATGGCTATGGAAAAAGTGCAAGGGTTTTTCAACTTTGCATGATTTTTATCCAATATTTATCAGATTATATACAATTATATCCAAATACAAAGCAAACCCCACTTTTTACATGTATAAAAAGTGAGGTTTGTCGTCAATCTGAGAGAGCCACTATAGGCTCTATTTTTTTTCGTTTTTATATTTCACCATCTCAGCAGCAAGTTTGACAGCTTCCACCATGCTTCGCTCATCGGCAATTCCCCTGCCCGCTATGTCAAAAGCGGTGCCGTGGTCAACCGACGTGCGGATGATGGGCAGGCCCACTGTTACGTTTACTCCCCTTTCAAACCCCGCCATTTTCACAGCTATATGCCCCTGATCGTGGTACATAGCCACGACCACGTCGTACTCGCCTCTTGATGCTTTCAAAAAAACCGTGTCAGGTGGCAGCGGTCCGTAAACGCTGAGACCCTGCTCCCGGGCTTTTTCCACGGCGGGCGCTATCTCGTATATCTCTTCGTCGCCGAAAAGACCTCCCTCCCCTGCATGAGGATTAAGTCCAGCGACGGCTATCCGAGGATCGCGCACCCCTAGAGAAGCAGCAGCTGTAGCTGCCAGGGTTACGATCTTGTAAACTCTTTCCTTTTTTACCATATCGCATGCCCCTCGAAGGGCCACGTGGGTGGAGACGTGCATTACCCGCAAGTTTCCCGCAACCAGCATCATGGCGTAATCCTTAGTCCCCGTCAGTTTCGCTAGTATTTCGGTGTGACCTGCAAATTCCAGGCCGGCTCTGTGAAGGGCCTCTTTATTCAAAGGGGCTGTAGCAATGGCAGAAGCTTCTCCCCTGAGGGCCATTCTTATGCCGGCCTCCAGGTACTCGTATGCCGCCCGCCCGCAGAGTGGCGAAACTTTTCCTATTTCAAAATCGGCCAGTGAAAGATTATTTACGGATATATAATTTACAAATCCATCCTGGTACTCCGCCGGCGAATCTATGCTCCTTAAAGGCACGGATATCTTCAGCAGGTTCGCGTAATACCGAAGTACTAGACCAGAACCTAGGATCAAAGGTCTTGCAAAGCTGGAAACTTCCGCCGACACCGCGGCTTTCAAGCTTATCTCCGGACCGACCCCCGCCGGGTCCCCCATGGTTATTGCCACGAGAGGTCTCATCTTCCATCCCCCCTCAAAAACTTAACCGCGTTTAAGATCGATTCATCATTTCCAAAAGCTCCGGCTTTCGTCACCACTCTAAGGCCGTCTACAGACCCTTTTATCAGAACAAGTTCAGGTATGCCCGGTTCCAGTTCAGAATTTATCCTACATCCCGCGGTGGAAAGGCTCTTCACAACGTGTATGGCCGTATCTCCACCGGTCAGCACTAAACCTCCCGGCCTTTTTGCCTCTACGATCGAGCAGGCAACTTCCCCCAAGAACTGCGCCAGAACTTCGCTGGTATCCTGTGGTGAAAGCCCTTTCCCCCTCGCTGCTATTAGTGCTTCGGATACTGCATCTTCCTCTGCCGCCGATGCTATTATTACGTCCTTTGCTGCGTTCATAAAATCCAGAACAATTTTTCGGATCCGATCTATTTCCTCTTCGGGATGCGACAAAGCCCTTTTTACGTCGAGTTTTACTAGGACGATACGGCTGTCTTCCAGCGCCTTGAACACCTGCCGTCTGGTTACCTGGCTGACGCTTCCCGCTATAACCAGCACAGGATTCTTCTTTTCTTTTTTCTCAAGAGAGGCAATTAAGGCCTCGGCCAGGCCGGCGGAACCAACCCACAGCGTTTTCTTACCCAGGTCCAGTACGCTAGTAGCTATTTTTATCAAATCGTCATCGGTTTTCGCATCAAAGGAAAATACATCGTATTCTCTCATCTCTTTTTCTATGTCTTTCCGCAGATCCCGGCTTATTTCCTCCAGGACCTTATGCTTAACCGGAACCTTCAAGCCTTCTTCCAGGATTTTTTTAACATCCGCTGTGGTAACGGGGTTTTTCGGGTCCCTAGCAAGTTCGGTCTTATCCACCGGCACGCCCTTAAGATAGTGGACACCCTTTTCTGTCGTTCGTCCGTTTTTGGGAAAGGCCGGTGCGAATATCGTCAGTTCAGGCTTAAGTCCCTCACGCAGCGCCTTGATTTCGACTCCGATGTTACCCCGGAGAGTAGAGTCGATTTTTTTATAGACCACCGCCTCCTTATACTCACCTACAATGTTTGATATTTCTTTCAGTTTTTCATAGGCAACTAAAGCCGGTATGCTCCGGGTCTCAGTATCTATCACCAGGGCGTCGGCAACATCCTCGTATTTTTTTACCCCTGCCGTACCGATCAGGGTAATCACATAATACCCGTGCTTTACCAGTTGTACCCCGGTATCATTGCTTCCGGTAAAATCATCAGCTATTACTATAACTCTATACAACTATACAACTTCCTCCCTCCTCAAAGAATTATTGTTTTTCCGCTCCAGCTTATCCAGATAGGCTACCAGCAGAGGAGCGAGTACAGCTGTAACTATTACCGAGGCTGCAATCTGAGCTGTAGCAATCTCAACCAGAGGCGCCAGGGTTGGATCGGCGGCGGCAACAGCGGCGGGAGTCGCTACGGCATTACCAGCGGTAGTACCAATAGCCGCCCCAACAGCCTTTTTCTCCCGAAAAATGTACTTTATCGTAAGATAACCTCCCATACCGGTAAGTACCACTGTTAGAAGTCCTAGCAAGAATCCTGGTAGGCCGGCCTTAAAAATAGTCCTAAAGTCCAAGGCTGCACCCAGGGGAAAAGCAAAAAACGGTATGAGGAGTTTTTGTCCGGGTTCAAGGAATTTTTTCCAGTCCTCGTCCAGATTGCCCAGCACCATACCGACCAGGATTGGGATTATGACAGCCACAAGGTATATAAATGGGATATTGGCCAGGCCGGTGGCCCCCATGGCCACCATAGTTAAGAAGGGGCCGTCATTTATGGACAGTACAGCTATTGCTCCCACGTCGTCCGGGTCACCGTACTGTGAAGCAAGTGCTGTATACAGACCACCATTGGAATTTGTGAGGGCTCCTATTATGGCGAGGGATGAAAGTCCGAAAAAGCCAAAAGGGCCCATAAATTTTCCGACGAACCATCCCAAAACAACCCCTATAAAAAGCTTTACAGCAGTGAGGGCAACGCCCTTGCTCAGAGAAACTCCAGCCTGTCTGATCGTAATCTGCGAACCGTTGCACAGCAGGAAAAGGGCAATCAGGGGCATAGCACCTTGTTTAAAAAGAGCAGTGGTAAAGCCGCCTATCTCCAGGATCTGAGGAAAAAAAGTGTTTATTGTTGCCCCAAGTAAAAGTGGAACCACCATCAAGCCTCCGGGCACCCGGTTGATAGCTCTTAATATTTTCACAGGAATTCACCTCTCCTTTCAGAAAGTGGATATGAGTTTGTATATTCCAAATTCTCTATGCTTTAACACCTCGGCTTTTGTAAGCTTGCCGTTGACGACTTCTATCATCTCTTTGAATAACCGTTCTCCAGCCTCTCTTATAGTTTCGTCGCCTTGGACTATGGTACCGGCGTTGAAATCTATGTTATCCTCCATCTTTTTATACGTATCGGGGTTAGCAGTTATCTTTATAACTGGAGCAATCGGCGAACCGGTGGGCGTACCCCTGCCGGTCGTAAAGATCACCACTTGCGCTCCGCCTGCGGTCATACCGGTTATTGACTCTATGTCCTGCCCGGGGGTATCCATGATATAAAGACCGCCCTTCTCAGCCGGTGGTTCTGCATAATCCAGGATTCCCTGTATCGGTTTCGTACCGCCTTTATATATAGCGCCCATGGATTTTTCCTCTATGGTGCTTATGCCTCCCTCGATATTGCCCGGAGTAGGCTGTCCTCCCCGCATATCGACTCCCATCGTCTTGGCTTTTTCTTCGCACCTTCTTACGATCTCCAGGAGCTTATCAGCCACTTCCCTAGAAACGGCACGCTTTGCCAGTAGATGCTCGGCGCCTATTATCTCCGTGGTCTCCGAAAACATGGATGTGCCGCCCAGTTCGATTAATTTATCTGAAACATAGCCCGCCACCGGATTCGAGGCAAGTCCTGAAGTGGTATCGGAACCGCCACATTCCACCGCAAGTATTAAATTGGATATATCCACTTCTTCCCTCTTCAGCAGTGCGGCTTCCTGCGCCATTTGTCTTGCTATTCTAGTCCCGATCTCTTCGGCTTTCAGCGTCCCGCCGCAGTCCTGAATTATTATATACTCCACCCTCTTGCCGGTCGCCGCTATTTCCTCGGCCACCTTTTCGGTAGGAACACCTTCACAGCCCAACCCTACCACCAGGGCAGCCGCCACGTTCGGATTCTTGCCGAGGCCGACCAGAGTCTTCGCGGTAAGTTCCAGGTCTGCTCCGATCTGACAGCAACCGTGCTGGTTGGCAAGCGCTACCGCTCCCTCCACATGCGAAGCTATACGCATAGCCACCTCGCTGGCACAGACAGAAGAAGGTATTATAAGTATGTGATTTCGGATGCCTACTCTGCCGTCCGGTCTAACATAGCCCATTATTTTCATTTTTTCTCACCCTCCCAATCGCCCCTGCCTCGCAGGCTTTCTATGTTATGGACATGGACATGCTCTCCTGTCTTAATGAACCGGGTAGCCCTGCCGATGACCTCTCCGTATTTTATCACGTCCATTTCCGCTTCGATGTCCTTCAGCGCAAACTTGTGGCCAAAGGGAATATCGTCTATCAATTTTACCTGCATCTCATTACCGTCCACATCCACACGCACCTCCTGCCCTTTGCTCAGATTTTGTACTGCAGTGGCTACGTTGTCTTCAGTATGTACTACCACTGCCAACTTTTTCATAAAAATCACCTCCGTAAAATGGTAAAGCAAGAACCGTGCCACATATTCTTGAAGTCCCATCCCATTACCTGAACCGCAATGGACCTGCTCCGAGCATTTATATGCCTGTTTATGCGATTATAATTTATAAAATTTTGCAACATGTAATGTTGCAAAATTAAAACTACCGCTACATTTTGCAACAACAATCTTCGCCGTCCATTATTTTTGAATCTTATTTTTTATTTTCCTTTAACTTTCTCCAAAGAGTCGTCCTGTTAACGCCCAGCTTCCGTGCAGCTTCAGATAAATTGCCTCCTGCTAACCTTATAGCCTTTGCGATGTACTCTCTTTCTATCTCCTCCAGGGGTTTTATATCATGACTCTCCATTTTCGGCATTACATCACTCTCTTCCCGTTGATAAAACCTTATATCCCCAACGTCTATTAAAGTCCCCTCGCAGAGGGCGCATGCTCTTTCTATAATGCTCTCAAGCTCCCTTACGTTTCCCGGAAAGTTAAAGGTTTTCAAAAAGTCCATTGCCCTTGAAGTTAGGCCGTTTATATACTTTCCGCAGCCAAGCGAATATTTTTTTATGAAATGGGGCACTAGCACATCCAAGTCCTCTTTTCTCTCCCTGAGAGGTGGTATATTAATCTGCAGGACGTTTATGCGATAGAACAGATCTTCCCTGAATTTGCCCTGTTTTATCATTTCAACGAGTTCCCTGTTTGTGGCGCATATTATCCTTACATCCACTGGGATTAACCTGTCATCCCCTATCCTCATAACCCTTCTTTCCTGAATTACACGGAGCAGTTTGGACTGGAGGCCCGGAGGCATTTCTCCGATCTCATCGAGAAAAATGGTCCCCCCATGGGCCAGCTCAAACAATCCGGCTTTTCCTCCCTTCCGTGCACCGGTAAAAGCGCCTTCAGCGTAGCCGAAAAGCTCGCTTTCCAGAAGGTTTTCAGGCAGTGCAGCACAGTTTATGGCTACAAAGGGGCCGTTTTTCCTCCTGCTGGCATTGTGAATGCTCTGGGCAAAAAGTTCCTTACCCGTGCCGGTTTCTCCGAATATGAGTACTGTAGAGTCGAGCAGCGCGTATTTTTTGGCCTGATTTACCACATCCTTCATCTTTTCGCTCGAATAGATAATATCATCGAATGTGTACATAGCCACCAGACCCCTGTCGGCAAGCTGCCTTCTTATTTTCTGTTCCACTTTCTGGAGCATGGTGACGTCTTGAAAGGTGGCCACCGCTCCCACGACCTCGTTCCCTACCACTATAGGTACCCGGTTTGTGGTGATCATGGTACCCAAAACTTCCTGCAACTCTCCGATCTGGGGTTTTCCTGTCTCTATCACCTCGTAAAGCCTGGTGTTGGGCACTACCGTCTCAACCTTTCGCCCGACGGCTTCGGCCGGCGGCCTTTTGAATATTTTCTCGGCCATCCTATTGTATATAGAAACTCTGCCCTCTTTATCTATGGCGATAATTCCATCGTGCACGAAGTCTACTATGGTCCTGATCTGTTCGGCTTTTTCTTTCTCCGCCTTGAGTGCTTGGGCCAGCCTGAAAGACTCGCTTACAGCAGCAGCCACGGCTTCCTTTCCAGAGGTGATGAGGCGGCTCTTCAGCCCTAATCTTTTGGCACTGTAAGCGCCGATCGTGTCCCCTATAATTAAACTTACACCCTTTTCTTTGGCTGCGGCAACCTGCCGCAGGCCTTCTTCCTCTTTTTCGATGACCACCTTAATTAAATTTAAATCTAATATCTCCCCGATAACTTCGCAGCCGTATATTACATTTTTATATCCGGCTACACCTATAATTTCTTTGCACCCTATCAATCCGTTAAACTGCCTTAAAATGTCGAAAGCACTTACCTTAATTTCCACTACAGGCACAGAAACTGATTCTTTTATAAGCTGGTACGTGCCCCCTCGACTTATTATGATATCGACACCCTTTTTCTCCCATTCTCTGGCCACCTTGACACCTTCGCTCAAATCTCCTAGCTCCAGTTCGATATCGACATTCAGGTCTTTTTTTACTGTAATTGCGGTCTCCAGCAAATCTCTATAAGGAGCAATAAGCACAATTTTCATTTGTGATTCACCCCCGTACGCCAATCAGGGCCTGGGATTGAATTTATGTTGATAAGCCTTCAGGTTATAAAATTTTTTTCTTTCAAAGGCCATGCTTCCTACTTGAAATTTACTTCTATTTACTTATTAAAGTAAATGCCTTTGGAACATCATTGATAACTTGTTATTCTTTTAAAATTAACGCTTTTCTATCAAAGTCGCTAATTTTTATAACTCAACGATGTTAAATACATCATAAATACATCAAAAATTTGTAAATATCCCAATAATATGTGTAAAGCAGCTTGATAACCCTGATTTTTAATGAACTTTTATAAATTGCAATATGCCAAAAAATTTGTTTTAAAAAACTTTTTATAAATTTTACATTTTAAAAAGAGTCTAATATTTTAGGCTATAATAAATTCTTTGAATGCTTTTTTCTGATACTTACATTCTATTCTTTAAGCAGTTCTTTTAACTGCTCTACCGTATATAAATTTCCCCTAAATTTAATTTTTTTAGGTAGTTCTACTGTATTAGCAACGTTACTGCTAACAAATTTTTGTTTTAAAGCAAAATCTAGAATCTAGAACTTTTCGTATGTTTGTATGGTGTTTATATACAGTATTGGGGAACAATTCAGCTTCTTCAATCAAATATTTATAGTAACTTTGGATGTGTTAACCTTTGCAAATTGTATATTGCCCAACTTGGGGATAATGTATTTGTCTAATATATGTCTGTATGCAGTTTGTGTTGTTTTTTTCATTTTTGATTTTTACGTAATTATCAAACCAGTAATTTAAAAATTCTCCAAAGGTCACCTCAGTGGGGATAACAAAACAATTTTGCTGCAATTGATACTCTTGTTCTGTCAAAATCTTTTTAGCTTCTGCTTCAGAATTAGCAGTGAAATATCTTCTAATTCTTTTTTCATTTATATCCTTCTCCAACTCAATTATTACTTGATATTTATTACCTCTCTTTTTAATCGAACCCACTTTACTTTCTCCCTTTTGGGAGAATATAAAAAAACTTGACTACCTAGCGTGTAGTCAAGGATGAGGTTCTGAAATTGTCTGACAATTTATGTAGTCAAAATGTAGTCAACAATGTCTTTGTAAAATTCTTCAAAATCCTGAAACCCTTGATTTTTTATGGTGCGGGAGAAGGGACTTGAACCCATATGCCGCTTTAGGCACTAGAACCTGAATCTAGCGCGTCTGCCAATTCCGCCACTCCCGCACAAATTCAGGCCCTCACTTTTCTCTTTAAAACTGGTGACCCATCCGCGACTCGAACGCGGGACACCCTGCTTAAAAGGCAGGTGCTCTACCTCCTGAGCTAATGGGTCACATAATTGGCTGGGATGGCAGGATTCGAACCTACGAATGCCAGAGTCAAAGTCTGGTGCCTTACCACTTGGCTACATCCCAGCATGGGGTGGATAGTGGGACTTGAACCCACGACCTCCAGAGCCACAATCTGGCGCTCTAACCAACTGAACTATATCCACCGCACAATAAATGGTGCGCCTGGAGAGATTCGAACTCCCGACACACGGCTTAGAAGGCCGTTGCTCTATCCAACTGAGCTACAGGCGCATATTGGAGCGGGTGATGGGAATCGAACCCACGTAACCAGCTTGGAAGGCTGGGGCTCTACCATTGAGCTACACCCGCATGTGTTAACTTACTTGAGATTTCAGAAGAATTTTCCTCGCTTGTTTCTTAATCCGTCTGACATTTTTAGATTATATCAGATGCCTTTATCTTTGTCAACACCTCGTTTTAAAAATTTTTTCTGGATTAAATTGTATAGAAAACATAAGAGGGGTAATTCCCCACTCTTACGTTTTCTATGCTTCTTTTAGCACTGAGACTTCTTCTAAATTCACTAATCTTGGGAATATACCAGTCTTATCAATTGTCACTAATGCTATAGTTTTTTTTGCACCTTCTCTTGGCAAAGAAGGACTGCCTGGATTTAAAAGTAAAATATCTTCATGTTTTGAAATCATAGGGATATGAGTATGCCCAAAAAATACAGCATTTACTCCCAATTCTCTTCCTCTATCTAAAATCGTTTGATACTCGTATTTAACATAATATCTGTGTCCATGAGTTAACAAGATTTTTTGGCCTTCTGTTTCAATTACTTTCTCCAATTCATCTTTTGTAGGGAAATCACAATTCCCTTTAACATACTCTAATGGAATCCCAAACTCTTGAGATAATTGAATAGCATCTGAAGCATTATCTCCTAAATGAATAAGATAATCTATTCCTTTAAGCTCCCGCAATTTTTTTCTAACCAGCGCAAATATACCATGTGTGTCGCTAATAACTGCTAAAACCATTTATTTTTCCTCCAGACGTTTTAAAATATAATTTTTTAACTTCATAAGAGCATCAGCTCTATGACTTATCTTATTTTTTTCTTCCATAGTAAGTTCTGCCAAACTCTTTTCTAAATTATCGACATAAAAAACTGGGTCATATCCAAAACCATTTTTACCTCGAGGATGATCTAAAATGTGCCCTTCTAATTTACCTTCTAATAAAGTTTCTTTTTCCCTTTCTACCACTGCTATTACTGTCTTAAAATAAGCTTTTCTTTTTTCGTAAGGAACGCCCTCTAATAGTTTTAATAATTTTTTGTTGTTATCTTCATAGGTAGCATTTTCACCAGCAAATCTTGCTGAATATACTCCAGGTTGTCCATTTAAATGCTCCACAAACAATCCTGTATCGTCAGCTATAACAATTCCATCAACCTTTTCTTTTAAAAAGCGAGCCTTGATAAGAGCATTTTCTTCAATCGTATTTCCTGTCTCTTCTATGTCTTCTTTTATACCCAAGTCTGCCATAGAATAAATTTCAACAGGATAGCCTTTAAAAAAATTTTTTATTTCTTCAGTTTTGTGAGGATTGTGGGTTGCTATTATTATTTTCAACTGAATCAACTCCTATTTTATCTACAATATCTGAAAGAACTTCTTTTTGAATTTTGATAATCTGTTCAATCCCATATTCTGCAAGGCTTAAAAGGTCTGTCAAATTCTGCTTTGTAAATGGTCCACCTTCACCTGTTCCCTGTATTTCTACAATTTCTCCTTTGTCTGTCATAACTACATTCATATCTACTAATGCATTCGAATCTTCTTGAAAGGATAAATCTAAAAGCTCATTTCCCTCCACAATTCCTACACTTACAGCCGCAACAAAACCTTTCAAAGGAATCTTAGGGATGTCACCTTTTTCTACCAATTTGTTAAGTGCATCTGCCAATGCTATAAATGAGCCTGTAATAGAAGCTGTTCTTGTACCCCCATCTGCTTGTATAACATCGCAATCTATCCATATAGTCTTTTCTCCTAACACATCCAAATCCACTACAGACCTTAAAGAACGGCCTATAAGCCGCTGTATTTCCATAGTCCTTCCACTAGGTCTTCCTTTAGTTACTTCTCTTGGATTCCTTGTTTCAGTTGCTCTTGGCAACATACCATACTCACTGGTTATCCAACCCTTACCTGTACCTTTTTGAAATGGAGGTACCTTATCCTCAATGGAGGCAGTGCAAATGACTTTTGTGTTTCCCATCTCAATTAGCACTGAACCTTCAGCAAACTTATTAAAATTTCTTGTAATTTTTATAGGTCTCAGTTCATTAAATTCTCTTCCATCAATCCTGTTCATTTCTTCAACCCTTTCATTTCATAAAAATAGTTTAAAGTTAATTTATTCTGCTTTATTGTTTTTATCGCTCAATATTATTTTAAAACCTTTATTAATATTTTACAAGAACATAAAGACAAAAAAATCTGGTTTAAAAAACCAGATAAATCAAGGATTGTTATTTGCATCATTTGTGCTATATACAGAATTAGAAACAGTCGTAGAAATACTTATACGCAAAAGCTATACTATATGAGGCTAAAATTGCTACAACCATTGCAACAAATAATGCTATTTTTTCACTAAAAGCCCCCTTTTGGTGAAAAAATTCGACTTCAAATATATCATAATACATTAACATTACAAAATGATTACAAACTCATTACAATTTCTTAACTTTATTAGTAATTACATATATTGTATCGGTTAAATGGATTAGTTTTTTGAGTTTTAGGAAAAATAAAAAAGGGAGGTGGCACTTGTGACTAATATAAATTGCACAGCCGATTGTATTTATCAAAAAGAAGGAAAATGCACTTTATCTAATCTCTCACAGATGACCAAAATCAATGAATTAATTGATGATAATATCAATAAAAACAACGTCAACGGTGAAAATTCAAGTATCAATTGTGCATATTATGTAAAAGCAAAAAAATAACAGCAGAATGCTGTTGAAAGCTTGTTGACAAAGTCAGTTTCGCTTTTATGCGTAGAGGTATGGCAAATTTTCTTTTGAAGAAGAAATTCAAAAGGATGTGGAAGGCATGTAGCTATACCAAATGGCAAGCTATAAAAATGTTCTCCATCTTTGTAGTTCATTTTTGTAGTTTATTAATGATAAATGAGCTACAGAACGTATGTTGAAAAGAGTTTACATATATTGTGGAAGCCAAATAAAAAAGCCGGCCGTCAGCCTTAAAATGCTGTTTGGCCGGTATTTTATCTAATATAGGTGACATGCTACAAAGTGGTTCTTTTCCACTTCTTTGAGTTCCGGTTGCTGTTCGGTGCAGATGGGTTTGGCGTACCTGCATCTTTTGGCAAACCTGCAACCTTTCGGCGGATTGATGGGACTGGGTACGTCTCCTTCCAGCAGGATCCTCTCCTTTTTCCTCTCGGTCTCCGGATCGGGAACCGGTATGGCCGAAAGAAGCGCCTGCGTGTACGGATGCAAGGGCCTGTTGTGAAGGTCTTCAGACGTAGTCAGCTCCACAACATGCCCCAGATACATAACTGCAATCCTGTCGGAAACGTACTTTACCATGCTCAGGTCGTGAGCGATGAAGATATAGGTTAGTTTTAGCTTTTGCTGGAGTTCCATAAGCAGGTTTATAACCTGTGCCTGTATGGAGACGTCCAAGGCGGAAATGGGCTCGTCGGCGACTATGAATTTCGGTTCTACTGCCAAGGCACGTGCGATACCTATCCTCTGCCTCTGTCCACCGGAAAACTCGTGGGGGAATCGGTTAGCGTGCTCCTTGTTCAGGCCGACAAGGCTTAAAAGTTCGTATATTCTATCGGTACGTTCTTTGTTCTTATATAAGCCGTGGATATCAATACCTTCTCCTATTATATCCCCCACAGTCATCCTGGGATTCAGCGAAGCATAGGGGTCCTGGAATATCATCTGAACCTTCCGATTGAATTCCTTCAACTGCTGGCCGGTTAGCTTGTGCACATTTTTGCCTTCAAAAAGCACCTGTCCTGCAGTGGGTTCGTAAAGTCTTACTATCGTCCTTCCCAGAGTGGTCTTGCCGCACCCAGATTCACCAACGAGGCCCAGGGTTTCGCCTTCTATTATCTGTAGATTCACGTTGTCGACGGCCTTTAAAACCGCACCCCTACCCACATTAAAGTATTTTTTCAGATTCTTTATTTCGACAAGAGGAATTCTTTCAACCGTCATGTAAAGTCACCCCTTTTCCTACAGGCGGTTTCACTTTTGGAGCCATGGGATGCATCAGCCAGCAGGCCACACTGTGGCCGTCGCCCACCGTGAATTCTTCCGGATACCTCTCGTAGCATATCTTCATAGCGTATTCGCACCTGGCAGCGAAAGGACAGCCCACCGGAGGAGCAAAGAGGTCTGGCGGCGTGCCGTCTATGGAAGCCAGCCTCTTGCTTTTATCCAAGTCGGGAGTGGGTACCGACATCAGCAATCCCCAGGTATAGGGATGACGCGAGTTGTAAAATATATCGTCAAGGCTGCCACGCTCGATTATTTTGCCCGCATACATGACCAGGACCCGCTCGGCCAAATTGGCCACGACGCCCAGGTTATGGGTGATTATTATAATGGCTGTGTTTAACTTTTTCTGCAAATCCCTCATCAGGTCCAGGATCTGTGCCTGTATAGTTACGTCCAGAGCCGTCGTCGGCTCATCGGCTATAAGAAGTTTGGGGTTGCAGGCCAGTGCGATGGCTATCATCGCTCTTTGCCTCATGCCGCCGCTAAACTCGTGAGGGTACTGGTTGACACGTTTTTCCGCATTGGGTATGCCTACTAACTTCAGTATTTCTATGGCCTTTTCCCTGGCTTGTTTAGGTTTCATTTTCTGGTGTTTTATAAGGCTCTCGGCGATCTGAGCGCCGACCTTCATAGTGGGGTTCAAGGATGTCATGGGGTCCTGAAACACCATACTTATCTCGGAACCGCGGACGTACTCCATCTCTCTTTCTGACAGTTTGGTTATATCCCTGCCCTCAAATATAATCGAGCCTTTTTTAATAATTCCTGGAGGCATGGGAATCAGCCGCATTATGGACTGCGCAGTTACACTTTTACCACAACCGGATTCGCCCACTATAGCCACAGTTTCACCTTTGTTTACATCAAAACTAACACCTCTTACCGCTTTGATTTCCCCCGCATAGGTTTTGAACGAAACTTCGAGATCTTTAACTTCCAAAAGTTTTTCCATCTTTTTACCTCCTTAACTGCGAAGTCTTGGATCCAGTGCATCCCTTAATCCATCGCCGAGGAGGTTAAGGGAAAGCATTGTTGTACTTATAAAGAATGCCGGTATGAAAAGCTGGTAGGGATATACTCTAAAAGATTGGGCACCGTAAGATGCCAGCTGACCCCAGCTTGAATGCGGAGGAACTACACCAAGACCTATAAAGCTTAAAAAGGCTTCAGTGAATATAGCACTCGGAACAGACATAGTAAGGTTTACCAAAATTACGCCCATCGCATTTGGTATCAAGTGCTTCCAAATTATTCTTGAATGACTTGCTCCGAGTACTTTTGCTGCCAGTACAAATTCTTGTTCTTTTAACTGAAGAATCTGCCCGCGGACAAGCCTTGCCATACCAACCCATCCGCCAATAACCAGTGCCAGAATCAACGGCATAATACCCTGCCCGAGGACAACCATCATCAATATAACAATTATCATATATGGAATAGCATACATAATATCAACAAACCTCATTATGATCATATCAACTTTACCACCAAAATAACCCGAGATTCCCCCCACTAGAACACCTATTACCGCGTTCAAAAGCGCTGCCACAAAACCAATCATTAAGGATACCCTTGCGCCCATCCATGTGCGTGTCCACAAATCTCTTCCTAAGGAATCTGTTCCAAACCAGTGCCTGGCTGAAGGCGGCTGGTTAATCTCAGAGGGGTTTGTAGTTCTATAGTCGTATGGAGTCATATAAGGTCCAACTATTGCCAGAAAAGTATAAAGTATAATTATTATTAATCCCAGCATTGCTGCTTTATTTTGCTTTAACCTTCTCCATGCATCCTGCCAGTAGGTAATGCTTGGCCTTGCTATAGCCTCCATTTCACTTATATTTTTGCCTACATGAGTAAAAAGTTCCTGAGAAAGTTCTCCCGCACTGTTCTGCATCATCTTTTTACCTCCTATTTCCCTGCAATCCTGATTCTCGGGTCTATAAAACCGTATATAATGTCAACTATAAAGTTTGCTGCAATTAAGAATAGACCATAAAATACTGTCATTCCAAGTACCATCGAATAGTCTAAGTTTTGAATGCCTAAAATGTAGAATTTTCCAAGTCCAGGGATTGCAAAAATTTGCTCTATAACAAATGTACCGGTGAGAAGTGTAGCTGTTACAGGTCCAAGGACTGTAATTACCGGCAAAATAGCATTTCTTATTTGATGTCTCCATACTATTTGTGATGGTGAAAGGCCTTTTGATTTCGCAGTCTTAATATAGTCCTGATTGACTACATCGAGCATACTTGCCCTCATAAGCCTTGCCATTAGTGCAATGGAACCCAGGCTTAAAGCAAAAGTCGGCATTATTGTGTATGCAAAACCCTTCCATTGAGCTACAGGTAAGAGTTTCAATTTGATAGAAAAAATATATTGTAGAAGAGGCCCTATCACAAAGCCGGGAACAGAGACACCCACGATAGCAATAAACATACTGAGATAATCCAGGGGTTTATTGCGATTTAAAGCTGCAATTATTCCCAAAGAAATACCTACAATTGTAGCGAAAATTACAGCTCTTATCCCGAGATCGGCAGAATAAGGAAATGCCTGTGCTATGACTTCATTTACCGTTCTATTTCTATACCTTAAGGAATATCCCAGATCGCCTTTTAAAAGGTTTGAAATGTAGGTTATATACTGGACGTGAAGCGGTTTATCAAAACCATAGTATTCCATCATGTTTTGCTTAATCTCCGGAGTAACTTTTTCACTCAAAAATGGATCTCCTGGAAGGAGCCTTACGAGGAAAAATACTATAGTTACAAGGAACCATGCAGTAATTAAAGAAACCACTAATCTATTTAGTATATAGCGGGCCATTTACTTACCTCCTTTTTACGGTTTTCCAATAATACTTTATTGTTTTCAAATCATCATAGATGGAGGTATGTGCTTTCGCACATACCTCCATTATGAATGAGAAATTAGTTTTTCCCTTCGACATCAGCATAGATAAAGTCTGGATCTGCACCGATAAAGTTCCTGACAAGGCCTGTTACATAATCTTTTTTTGTCCAAGCCCTTTGCCTGAAGTAGACAGGTACAATTGGCCCTTTTTCAAGGAGCAGTTTTTCTGCTTCAAACATGGCATCAGCGCGCTTTTTGAAGTCTCCAGTTGTTTTTGCAAATTTTATGAGTTCATCGTATTCTTTGTTGCTCCAGCCAGTATTGTTGTGCCCGCCGCCAGTGACCCAGAGGTCTAAATAGGTCATCGGGTCGTCATAATCTGGGCCCCAGCCAGCAAATACGACATCGTAGTCACTCTTGTTCATAAGTTCAAGCCTTTGCTTGAAAGGAACCTGTTTTATGGTCATTTCAATACCCAGGTTCTTTCTGAGCATATCCTGAATAATTTCTGCGCTCATCTTAGCCCTGGAGCTATCATCGGTTAGTAATTCAAATTTGATCTTTGATGGATCACTGAGGTTGAGTTCTTTTAAAGCTTTGTCAAGGTATTCCTTCGCTTTTGCAGGGTCGGCCTTTTTAGGATAGAATTCATACGGATATTCCTCTGCGAATTTCTTTTCTACACCGGAAAGGAGTGGTAGTACATATCTTGTTGCAGGATCGGAGACGCCTCCCAGCACAGCTTTTATATAGTCTTCCCTATCGAGCGCAAAGCCGACAGCTTTCCTGAAGTTTTCGTTGGCAAGCCACGGTTTGCCGTCCTTTTTTACGTTGAACTGGAGGTAGAATTCTGCACCATCATAGTAGAAGAGAGCTTTGCCTTCGTTCTTTACCTGTTCAACAAATTCTGGTGGAATTCCTACAAAATCAAGTTCTCCATTTTCATACATTTGCCATGCTGTATTGACTTCTTGTACAATAGGTATTCTTACCCTATCAAGCTTTATGGCATCTTTGTTCCAGTAATTGGGGTTTTTTTCCAAAATGAGTTCCTGTTCGTGCTTCCACTCTTTCAAGATAAACGGACCATTGTAAAGGAGTTTGTCAGCGTCTGCCGCGAACTTCTCTCCCATTTTCTCTACAAACTCTTGCTTGACAGGCATAAAGGAGATGAAGTTCAAAAGACTTTCAAAATACTTAACCGGCACGTTAAGTTTGATTTCCAGCGTCTTCTCGTCGAGGGCTTTTACGCCAACCTGGTTAGGATCAGTTATCTTGCCCGTATTGTATTCTTCACCGTTTACAATATAGTAGCCCTGAAAAGCATATTCCGATGCAGTTTCTGGGGCGAGGAGCCTTTTTATCGCATATTCAAAATCATAAGCTGTTACAGGTGAACCGTCGCTCCACTTTGCATCTCTCAAATGGAAAGTATAAGTCATCTTATCTTCAGATACTTCCCATTTTTCAGCCATTCCGGGATAAACTTTACCGTCGTATACTCTTACAAGCCCTTCAAAAACAGCATTTCCAACCATAATAGCATAAGTGTCGGTCGCTTTCTGTGGGTCAAGGTTCGGAACTTCTGCCCCAATCGCAAAAACTAATTCTTTTTCTTTGAGCTGCTCCTGCTGCTGTACGCCCTCAGCCTGATTAGTAGGTTGCTTGCTACATCCGGCGAAGACTCCTGCTACCAGCAGCAGTATGAGGACAAGGGCTAAACTTTTCCTTAACATTTTATCCCCTCCCAAATAGTTTTAAAGTTTATATTAACTTTTTTCCGTATAATATCCCCCCCGACAATCCCCCCTTTCAGTCCATGAAAAAACAAATTAATTAATACTGTACATTTTTACAATACTTGAAAATTTGCTATCTAATAGAAGACACAGAAAATTTGTTTGTAACACATACGTTATATATGGTATATCATATATCTTACAAGATTCTTTGTCAAGAATTAGGGCGTGTATTTTCCTAAATGTCCACCCTTCAGAAACTTGGAAATATATAATTGTCGTATTAGCTTTCAGAAATTTTGTGATATAATCGGTATGCACTTATTCTGATGCCTCTTTTTTAATCCCCCTTACAATTTTATTTATATATTTATTTTATTTTGTAGATGTCTATCATTATAGCATATTTAATGGTTGTTGACAATACATCTAAAAACATAATCTACGCCTCATCTACTAAGTATTTATATCCCACATCTTCTTTTTATTTGTAATATGTCCTTTCATATTCTATCGTTTCAAGCAGCATTATTATCATTTTCTTATCTTTCCTCACTACTATCCATCTCTCTTTTCTCTTTTTGCCCTCTTTTATTATCTTGTCCAATTCTCTATAAATAGCACCTCTACTTTCGTTCTTAATTCATCTGTCTTTTTCTTGATTTCTAAAATAATCTCTGTAAGCAATAGAAAGAGTGTATTTATCAGATTATATACAATTATATACAAATATAAATCAAGCTCCACTTTTACATGTATAAAAAGTGGAGCTTGTTATCAATCTGTAGCCTACAATTTGCGTAGGCTATTTATTTCGACAATTCTTCTTTTAAGATTTGATTAGTAAGCTGAGGATTTGCTTTTCCTTTTGTCGCCTTCATAACTTGCCCTACTAAAAAGCCCATTGCTTTTTCTTTGCCATTTTTGTAATCCTCTACTGATTTAGGATTTTCAGCTATGACTTTTTTGATAATTTCTCTTAATTCGTCCTCATTAGCTATCTGTTTCAATCCTTTTTCTTCTACTATTACCTCTGGCTCTTTCCCTGTACCAAACATCTCTTCAAAAACAGTTTTAGCAATGGATCCGCTTATCACACCGTTATCAATTAATTTAAGCAATTTTACTAACATTTGCGGTGTTACGGGTACTTCGTCTATTTCTTTCCCTGTCTCATTCATGAGGCGAGAAAATTCTCCCATAAGCCAATTGCTTACAGCCTTTGGAGAATCATATTCGAGAGCGCACTTTTCAAAGAAGTCCGCTATTTTCTTTGAAGAAGTTATAATTTTAGCATCATATTCAGGTAAACCGTACTCGGAAATAAATCTCTCTCTCTTGCGGTGTGGCATTTCAGGCAAAGACTTTCTAATCTCTTCTTTCCACTCATCTGTTACAATTATTGGAACTAAATCTGGTTCAGGGAAATACCTGTAATCATGAGCTTCCTCTTTTGTCCTCATAGGCTCGGTTATTCCTTTTGCCTCATTCCATCTTCTTGTCTCTTGTACTATTGTTCCGCCTTCTTCTAAGACTTTTATCTGCCTTTTTATTTCATATTCCAACGCCTTTTGAACGGCTCTAAAGGAGTTTAAATTTTTAAGCTCTATTTTTGTCCCTAATTCAGTACTTCCCACAGGCCTCACAGACACATTTGTATCAACTCTTAAAGAACCTTCCTGCATTTTGCAGTCAGAAACTTCGGTGTACTCTAAAATGCTCTTTAATTTTGTTAAGTATTGATAAGCTTCTTCAGGTGTAGACATATCTGGTTCAGAAACTATTTCAATGAGAGGCACCCCTGCACGGTTGTAATCTACTAAAGAACCATCTGTATTTTCATGTAGCAACTTTCCAGCATCTTCTTCAATGTGTATCCTCTTTATTCCTATTTTCTTCACCTTACCATCTACTTCAATTTCTACATATCCGTTGCTGCACAAGGGAAGGTCATATTGAGAAATCTGATAAGCTTTGGGCAAGTCAGGATAAAAGTAGTTTTTTCTGTCCATCTTGCTGAAGTTTGCAATTGTGCAGTTTAAAGCAAGTCCCGCTCTTACAGCATATTCTACAACTTTTTTATTTAAAACTGGTAAAGTTCCAGGAAGTCCAAGGCATACCGGACATACATGGGTATTAGGTTCTCCGCCAAATTTGGTAGTACAGCTACAAAAAATTTTGCTTTCTGTCAAAAGTTCGGCATGGACCTCTAAGCCAATCACTGCTTCGTACTTCATTATCTTGCACCTCCTATGGCCTGTGGTTTAGCATTAAATTTGTTAGCTTGTTCAAAGGCATAAGCGACATTTAATATTTTCCCTTCGTCAAAATGTCTGCCAATTATCTGAAGTCCAACAGGTAAGCCATCTGAAAGGCCACACGGTATTGATATGCCAGGAAGCCCCGCTATGTTAACCGATACAGTGTATATATCTGCTAAGTACATGGCTAACGGGTCGTTTGCCCTTTCTCCAATTTTAAAAGCTACAGTAGGACTTGTTGGACCTATTATTACATCGCATTTTTCAAAAGCTTTTTCAAAGTCATTTTTAATGAGAGTTCTGACCTTTAATGCTTTTTTGTAATAAGCATCATAATAGCCAGAGCTTAAAGCATAAGTCCCTAGCATTATTCTTCTCTTTACTTCTTTGCCAAATCCTTCGCTTCTCGTAACCATGTACATGTCAATCAAATCTTCATATTTTCCTGCAATATGGCCGTATCTTATGCCATCATACCTTGCAAGGTTGGAACTAGCCTCTGCCGAAGCGATTATATAATAAGCTGGAAGAGCATATTCTACATAAGGAATAGATATATCTATGATTTCTGCTCCTAAATCCTGTAAAACTTTTATGGATTCTTGTACAGTTTCTTTTACTCCTTCTTCTATTCCTTCGCCAAAAAATTCTTTAGCCACTCCTATCCTCAAACCTTTAATATCTTCTTTGAGATAAGAAGTGTAATCAGGCTTGTCTATTTTTAAAGAAGTAGAGTCTTTGGGGTCATGTCCTATAATTGTATTTAATACAATAGCACAGTCTGTAACATCTTTTGTAAAGGGCCCAATCTGGTCAAGGGAAGAGGCAAAAGCTACAAGTCCATATCTTGACACCAATCCATAAGTAGGTTTCATACCTACTACACCACATAAAGAAGCTGGTTGTCTTATAGAACCACCTGTATCTGAACCTAAAGCAAAAGCCGCCTCGTCTGCCGCTATAGCTGCTGCAGAACCACCAGAAGACCCTCCTGGAACACGGGATAAGTCCCAAGGATTTTTTGTAGTCTTAAAAGCGGAATTTTCTGTAGAAGACCCCATTGCAAATTCGTCTAAATTGGATTTTCCTAAAATTATCACTCCTTCTTCTAGTAATTTTTCCACTACTGTGGCATTATAGGGAGGAATATAGTTTTCTAGCATCTTAGAAGAACAAGTGGTTTTTATTCCCTCAGTAGAAATGTTGTCCTTTATTATCACAGGAATGCCTGTAAGGGCCGTGTCCTCTCCATTTTTGATTTTTTCATCTGCCTCTTTTGCCCTTTGCAATGCAAAATCCTCTGTAATTGTGATAAGAGCATCTATTTTAGGTTCTACTTCTTTTATTCTTTCAAGATAGGATTTTGTCACTTCCAAAGCGCTGACTTCTCTCTTTTTGAGAAGTTCTCTAAGTTCGTGAATTGTCAAACTATATAATTCCATTTATGTACCTCCTCATTCTATAATCTTAGGCACTTTAAAGCATCCGTTCTCTTTATAAGGTGCATTCATCAATATTTTGTCTCTGTCCATTGAAGGCTTTACTTCGTCTTCTCTAAATACATTATGGATTGGCACTATATGAGCTGTAGGCTCTACATTTTCAGTGTCCAATTCGTTTAATTTGTTTACATAGTCGATAATTTTGCTCAGTTGCACTGTAAACTCTTCTATTTCCTCTTGCGAAAATTTGAGACGGGCCAGTTTAGCCACATGCTCAACTTCGCTCCTACTAATAGCCATACTACCACACCTTTCCTTTATTATTCACATCTTATAGTTTACCACAAAAACATATTTTTTGAAGGATAGAGTTTTTAAATATTTTCACCTTTTAGCATTTCTTCAAATTGTTTTTCATCAATTATCTTTATTCCTAATTCTTGGGCTTTTTTAAGTTTAGAGCCAGGATCTTTACCTACTAATACATAGTCTGTTTTTTTACTTACTGAATTTGTAACTTTTCCACCTCTTTCTTCAATTATCCTGGTAGCTTCTTCTCTCGTGTAATTTCCCAACGCTCCTGTCAAAACAAAAGTTTTCCCTTCAAATATGTTGTTTACTTTTTCTTTTGGAATTTTTTTCATGTTTACTCCAGCATTTTTAAGTTTTTCAATTATCTCTACATTTTGTTTTTCTGCAAAAAAGGAAACTATGCTTCTTGCCATCTTAGGTCCTATGTCAGGCAACTGTGTAAAGTCTTCAAATTTTGCCTTCATGATATTGTCCATTGTCTTAAAATGCTCAGCAATCACTTGGGCAGCTTTACTGCCTATTAAGTTTATACCCAAGCCAAAGAGCAATCTATCTAAATCTCTTGTTTTGCTTTCTTCAATAGCATTTAATAAATTTTTAACAGATTTGTCCCCCATTCTTTCTAATTGTATTAAATCTTCGTATTTAAGATAATACAAATCTGCTATGTTGTGAATTAGACCTTTTGACAAAAGCTGATTTATTATAGCTGGCCCCAATCCTTCTATATCCATTGCATCTTTTGAAGCAAAGTGGATAATGCCTCTTAGAAGCTGTGCAGGACAATTTAGACCTGTGCAACGCCTTATAGCCTCACCCAGAAGCCTGACAGCTAAAGCACCGCATTCAGGGCATCTATCTGGCATTACAAATTCTCTTTCTTGTCCAGTCCTCTCTTCTTTTACCACTTCTACTACTTCAGGAATGATTTCTCCCGCTTTTTGAACTATTACCGTGTCTCCTATCCTTATGTCTTTCTCTTTTATGTAGTCCTCATTGTGAAGTGTAGCTCGGCTTACAACTGAACCTGAAATAGCTACAGGCTCTAATATAGCTGTAGGAGTAAGGGCTCCAGTCCTTCCTACTTGAACTATTATATCCAAGACTTTTGTCTTTTTCCTCTCTGCAGGATATTTAAAAGCAATAGCCCACCTGGGGTCTTTGGCAGTCTGGCCTAAAATTTCTCTCTTTTCAAGGTCATTTACTTTTACAACTGCTCCATCAATGTCGTAAGGCAGCTTATCTCGTAAGTTTCTTATCTCTTCTATTTCTTTTATTACTTCATCTATATTGCTACATTTTTTATGAATTGGTATTATTTTAAATCCCTGTTCATTCAAAAATTCTAATGTCTCTATGTGGGTTTTAAATTTTCTACCCTCAATCTTCTGAAGGTTAAAAATAAAAATGTCTAAATCTCTTTTCGCCGTCACTTTAGGATCTAATTGCCTTAAAGAACCTGCTGCAGCATTTCTGGGATTTGCAAAAAGGCTTTCCCCTAATTTTTCTCTCTCCTCATTTAATTTTTCAAAAGAAGCGCGGGGCATGAAGACCTCTCCTCTTACAACAAGGCTTACATCATCCTTAAGCCTTAAAGGAATTGACTTTATAGTCTTTAAATTTTGTGTGACATTTTCTCCTACGATCCCGTCTCCTCTTGTAGAACCCACAGTAAATATGCCTTTTTCATAAATTAGTTCCACAGATAAGCCGTCAATTTTTAATTCTACTACGTACTCTACATCTCCCACTGCCTCTCTTACTCTTCTGTCAAAGTCTCTAAGTTCTCCCTCAGAAAAAGCATTAGCCAAACTTAACATTGGAACTACATGGGTAAAAGGCTCAAATTCTTTTAAAGGCTCCCCACCTACTCTTTGGGATGGAGAGTCTGGAGTTTTAAGCTCTGGATATTTTTCTTCTAATTCTATAAGTTCTCTCATCAGCATGTCGTACTCATAGTCTGAAATCTCTGGTTGGTCCAAAACGTAATATCTGTAATTGTGATAATTTATTTTTTCTCTCAATTCCTTTATCCTTTCTTTTGGATCCATAATCCAACCTCCATAAATTAAGAAATAGCTTTAATAGGAGCAAACTTTAAGTCTAACTTTTTTATGCCCACATTTGGAAAGGCAACTGTAATCTCTTCTCCTTCTACTTTTACTACAGTACCTATCCCCCATATTTTATGCTCTACTTTATCTCCTAAATTATATTGAGCCTTTTCATAAGTTTTCCTTTCTACATAGCTAGATACAGACCTATACTCTTCCCTTGGCTTTGATAACTCATGGTATCTTACTAAAAACCTCTCAGGTATTTCGCTTATAAAACGGGAATAGGAGCTGTACTGAGATTTGCCGTATAAATTTCTCCTCCTCGCATAGGTCATATAGAGTTTTTCTTTAGACCTCGTAATGCCAACATAACAGAGCCGTCTTTCCTCTTCTAATTCATATTCATCTGTAAATGACTTAAAAGAAGGAAATACCCCTTCTTCCATGCCTACCATAAAGACAACAGGAAACTCTAATCCCTTCGCCGAATGCAACGTCATGAGAACAACGCTTTCTCCAATCTCTCCAGCCAAGTCAATATCAGATACCAATGTTATCCCGGCCAAAAATGCTTCTAAAGATTTGTCCTCTGAAGACTCTTCAAATTCATAAGCCGCATTTAAAAACTCTTTTAGGTTTTCTATCCTTCCTTCTGCTTGTTCTGATTCTTCTTTTTCTAACTCCTCTACATATCCAGTCTCTTCTAAAATGTAATTTATTACTTCACTGACAGTCATTGTATCTTTTTTATCAATTAATTCTAAAATAAATTCCTTAAATTCTAAAAGGCTATTTTTAGCCCTTTGGCTTACTTTTGCATCATCTATTGCAAAAAAAAGACTGGTGTCTTTCTCCAAAGCTGTAGCCTCTAATGCCTCAATGGTTGCAGCTCCAATACCTCTTTTAGGAACGTTTATTATCCTTTTAAAAGATATGTCATCATAAGGATTTACAAGTATTCTCAAATAGGCAATAATGTCTTTTATTTCTTTTCTGTCGTAAAACCTTAAAGCTCCGACCACTTTGTAAGGAATTCGCACCCTCATTAAGGCTTCCTCAAAAGCACGGGACTGGGCATTTGTCCTGTATAAAATAGCAAAATCCCTAAAGCTTCTATTTTCTCTTTCTTTTAAGCTGATTATTTCCTGTATTACAAATTCCGCTTCTTCCCTCTCATTGTCTAATTCGCAGAGAATTATCTTTTCTCCTTGTTCATTATTTGTCCATAAAGTCTTTTTCTTCCTTCTTATATTATTATCTATGACATAATTGGCTGCTTCCAATATTGTTTTGGTAGAACGATAGTTTTGCTCTAATTTTATAACTTTAGCGTCAGGATAATCCTTCTCAAAGTTTAATATGTTTTTTACATCTGCACCTCTCCAACCATATATGCTTTGGTCATCATCACCAACTACACATAAGTTTCTGTATTTCTGGGCTAACATGTTCACAAAATGGTATTGAGGCGTATTTGTGTCTTGATATTCGTCCACCATTATGTATTTAAATTTCCTCTGGTAAAAGTCTAAAACTTCGGGGCTTTCCTTAAAAAGTTCAATAGTTTTTATAATTATGTCATCAAAATCGAGGGCATTGTTTTTCTTTAACTTTTTTTGATATAGCTTGTATATTTCACTTATTTTCTTGCTTCTATACTCATTTCCAAAAACATAAATATACTCTTCTGGAGTTACCATTTTATCCTTTGCAGAAGAAATAGCATTTAAGACAGTTTTCACAGGATACTGTTTTTCACTTAAATTTAGCTCTTTAAGGCATTCCTGTATTAAAGCCTTTTGGTCAGTAGTATCAAATATGACGAAATTTCTGTCATAGCCTATTTTGTCAATATCTCGCCTTAAAATTCTCACACAGGCAGAATGAAAAGTAGATACCCACAGGTCACCTATATAACCTAATAAATCTTCTACTCTTGTTTTCATTTCTTCTGCCGCTTTATTTGTAAAAGTGATAGCCAGTATGTTAGAAGGGGATACTTTTTTTTCTTTTATAAGATAAGCAATTCTATGAGTTAGAACGCGAGTCTTGCCGCTTCCAGCTCCCGCTAATATCAAAAGAGGTCCTTCTGTAGTCATAACTGCTTCTCTTTGTTTGTCGTTGAGGTTACCTAATATGTTGTTCATTTTTTTCACTCCAATTTAGTCTTAAAAAAGCCCGGTTTTAATCCCGGGATTCTGTTTCTAATCTATCTAATATAATTTTATATCCATTTGCTCCATAATTCAATGCCCTATTTACTCTGCTTATGGTAGCAGTACTTGCTCCTGTCTTTTCTGCAATTTCTATGTAAGTCTTCTTTTGGCGAAGCATTTTTGCAACTTCCAATCTTTGTGCTAATGCCTTTATTTCATTTATTGTAGCAATATCTTCAAAAAACCTGTAACATTCCTCTATGTTTTTAAGTTTTAGAATAGCCTCAAATAACTGGTCTACCAGTTCATCCTTAATTTTGGATTCGTACATAACCAATCCCTCTTTCAAAAATAATTTAATTGTTTACAAATATATTGTACTTAATACACAGACAAATTTCAATACTTTAAAGTGATTTTTTATAACGTATACAAAATTAAGATGTAAGTGATATTGTAGACAAAAGGGCTGTATTTCCAATATCAGATAGTGAATTTCATGGCTTTGCTTTGCCACCCCTTAAGAAGGCAAAGTAAAAGGATTGTTTAGAATAGCAAGAGTAGATGACAAAAATGAAAAATGATGGTATAATTATAAAAAATACTACCCGGATTTCCGGGTAGTAAGTAGCTGCTTATTTTTGTCTTTTTTCTAATTGATTGACTCTTTTATAGAGTTCAATCATTCTTTTTATTAAGTTTTTTTCAGCAAGAGCTGTCATAAGCTGGTCTTGAGCGTGAATTACTAGAAAATTAGGAGCTTCACTTTGCTCTCCTTGTGTAAGCATATTTTGGTATTTATGCCCTTCATAAAACTCTTCATCTGCTTTTTCAAGATGTTTCTCAGCTTCTTCAAAATCTCCTCTTTCGGCTGCATCCAATGCTTCATAAGCTTCCGCTCTTGCATTTCCTCCATGCAATACTAAGTTGTATATTATTTGTTCTAAGTCCATTAGTTTCACTCCCATCACAAATTATTCTTGGTCTTTTACTTCTTTTTCGTTCTTTAAAAGTTGAGCTTCATACATTTTAAAGAAGGGATAGTATATAATCGCTGTTACAATTAAATTTACCAGCTGTAACAAAGCTCCTTGCCAATGGCCACCGGAAGATAAAAATCCGCTTATAAAAACTGGAACTGTAAAAGGCAATTGTATTAAAGGTTTGGGTACTAAATTTACAGCAAAAGCAAAGTAATTTATTGTTACAACAGCTGCTGGAGCTAATATAAACGGAATAATGAGTATTGGATTTAACACAATAGGAGCACCAAAAATCAATGGTTCGTTTATATTAAATATTGCAGGTATAAGCTCAGCTCTTCCAATTGTTCTAAGTTGTGCAGAAGCAGAAAGTAAAAACATTATTGTCAAAGGCCATGTAGTACCTGAACCGCCTAAGTGGGTAAACACATGGAAGAAAGGTTCAGTTACAATACCTGGTAAAGGCAATCCCTTTGCTGCAGCCTCTGCATTTGCAGCCAATTGTGTCATCCAGAAAGGATAAGCAATTGAAGAAACAACATTCATACCGTGAATTCCTAATGACCACAAAAGCATCATGAGTATTATTTCAGCTAAAGCTGCAGGATAACTATTTGATGCAGCAACAAGGGGCTTAAATAAGTCAAGCACCAATTGCGGCAATGTTATATGGAAATTTGCCCATACAATCCATTCTACAATCCACGCTGACACTATCATTACAAACATAGGAACTAATGCTAAGAAGCTTCTTACCACATAAGGTGGCACACCTTCAGGCATTTTTATTACCAAACCACTTTTGTTAAAGAATCTCACAACTATTGCCGTAATTATGCCTATTATTATTGCTACAAACAAGCCTTGACCACCGAGGTAATTTAGTACATCTCCAAAAGTAACTTTTGTCACATCTGTTGCAGGAAAGCTTGTTATAAAAAATGCCAACATTGAAATAATTCCTGTCATCGTCTCGTCGAGGTCCCATCGTGTAGCAAGGCTATAAGCTGTACCAAAGGCTACCATCATAGCCATTATCCCAAAAGTAAGTTGGAAAGGTATCATGATTTGAGCTGCAATAGGTTTTACTGCTCTTGCCCATGCATGTATAGGTGCCCAATTAATTCCCTCTGGTGGATTTGCTATAATTAAGAAAAGGGCACCAGTCAAAATCACAGGCAAAGCAAAGCTTGAAAATGCGTCTCTAATTGACTGCAAATACACATTTTGCGCTATACGAGCAAGAACTGGCATTAAAGATTCTTCCATCCACTTCATAAACCAATTGTTTGAAAGCCTATCGTTCATTTTATTCCCTCCTTAAACTTCTTTTCCACTTTTTTTAGCAAGCTCAATTATTTGATTTAATATTTTTTTGCCATCCATCATAGCAAAGGCCTGCATGTCGACTATATCAACAGGGATATTGTATTTAGAAGCGATTGATTCAATTTCTTTTTTGAGATGTCTTACTTGTGGTTCTAATAATGCTACATCGTATTCCTCTGCCTTCTTTTTAAACTCTCCTGTACCGCCAGCATCTACCACAACATCCAATCCTTGCTTTTTAGCTTCATCTGTTACCTTTTTAGCAAGAGCACTGGAAGTTGCTCCCCAGCTGCAGAGTATTACTCCTCTTATTGCCATTTTTAACACCTCCTTTCAAAGATTATTTCATTTTTTTCTTTTTAAGCTTTTTATGTTGTTTTTGTAGGTTGCTATCATAAAGTTGTATCATTTTTATGACATAAGTCTGTATTGCAAACACTACTAACATAAAGGCACTTCCAAAAGCCATTATTTTTAAGCCATTAAGGAAGCTATCATGAAACATGGCATAAAATCCTGTAGAAAACCATACTACCCCCAAAAGCAAATAAAATATTTTTCTTTGAACTCTCGATATGCTAAACATTTTTGATCCTCTCCTAAATTATCCTTTTTATTTCTTCATAAAATTTTTTCAATAACACTTCTTTTATTTTTTCTTTGACCTCCTTTTGGGACTGTGCTTCGTTAAGAGTATTCACCAAATCTTCTCTTTCAATTAAAGACATGCTTAAATCTCCTAAAACTTCAATTCCTTCTCTATCACCTTCTGGTGCTACCATTAAAAAAGCTGTCCTTATCTTTTCATAATCTCCTACAAGATTTTTCATTTTTACTTCCTCTATAACTTTTCCTACAACTACTAATGGAAAATCTATATTTTCAATTGTGCAATGATATATGACAAATCCTTTGTTTGGTAATACTATTTTACCTAAGCTTTCTCTTTTTAAAAGTCTTTCTTTTATTTGCTCCTTTTGATTTTCACTTATTAAATTTTTATCTATCAAATTCTTAAGAATATATTCTATTATTTGAGTAGACTTTTCACCTTTTACAGTCATATAGGTTATAGAATCGCATAATTCTAAAATTCTCTTTCCATAATTAGCTATATGAAAGGCCTCTTTTTCGTAATTTTCTTCCTCCTCTTTTTTTATTCCGTACTCCATAATAAAGTCTGTATTTAAGGCCTTCTTTAGCTTTTCTACATCTTCCTTCAAAAGCAAAGGATTTACTACAACGACTTTTTTATCTTTTATGTCAAGAGGTATTGTAGAAACAATTAAGTCTATATCATCTCTTCCTTTTAAATCTTTTAGTTTTATGCTGGAGGTAACATCCACTATGTTTATTTGTGGAAACATCTGAAGTTTTGACATCAGCATTCTGGAGGTTCCAATACCACTAGCACATACCACCATTATGTTGTACTTTTTGGCGGCCTCTTTTTTCCTCTCTAAAGCTGCACCAAAATGCATAGCAATATATCCAACTTCATCTTCTGGAATATCCATGTTTAATTTTTTTCGCAAAACATCGCAAACTCTATTACTTTTTTCAAAAAGCAAAGGATATTTTGTTTTTATATCCTCCAACAAAGGGTTTCTTATATCAAGTCCCATCTCCAATCTGTACACCGCCGGAACTAAATGACTCTTTAAGCCATCTTCCAAAAACTCATCTTCTGAAAAACTGACATCAAAAATTTTTTCTGCTTCTTTTATCATGTCCCGGGCAATAATCTCTATGTCTTTGTCTTTGTAATTTTGAGTAGTTGACCTGTACTTTGCACCTATAAGGTGTATTGTCACATAGCCAATCTCATCTTCAGGTATAGGTATATCCAATTCTTCTTGTAAATATTTAGCTAACTTTTTAGCAAATTTGTATTCATTAGTTTTTTTAAGTTCCTGTAAATTGTCTTCACCCATTTCAATAGTTTCACCATTTTGAAGCCTTTTTATAGCTAAGGCAAGGTGAACGACAAGGCCTAAATAAGAACTCTCTACAATTTCATAGTCAATTTGCGATTTTAATTTTAAAATTGCCTTTTCTATTTTCAAGACAGTATCGTAGTCAATTAAGTTTAAAAGCCTCAAATCTATGTTTTTTTCAATATTGTTTTTTGCGAGATATCCTGTTTTTAAGAAATCAATCAAATCTGCAGTATCAAAATTCTCATACAAAAAGTTAGCTATAGCTTTTCTAAAAGAGTTTTCGCTTCCCGATATATAAACGCCATAACCCGGCTTTGTTATTAAAGTTAATCCTTGTTTTTCAATCCACTTTTCTAATTCTTTAAGGTCATAACTTATTGTAGAAGTGGTGACGCCAAATTTTTTGCTGAAATACTCTAATTTAACAGGCTCATTTAGCTGCAAAAGCTCTGACAATATCATTTTTCTTCTCTCTTCTGTTTCAAACTCTGAACGATATCCTACTATATCCAGCTTTAGCTTCTCAATATCAGCAACATTGCCTTCTATAACCAACCCATCAGTCTTATTTACAATTTTTGAATTGTAATTTTTAACAAATTCATTTATAGAAGCAATTTCTCTGTATACTGTCCTTTTGCTTACATCAAATTCTTTCATAATGTCTTCCATTCTTGTATTTGAAGAGGACAGTATTTTTCTTAAAATTTGCAGTTGGCGCCCTCTCAATTTATTCATTTTACATCATCACTTTTCTGTGACATTAATTTAATAATAGTATCTCTTTTTACGTCTATATTATACACCTAATCGCTAAATTAACAAGGAAAAGATGTAAATCATCTGGCATTAGCATTGTGTCATATTTTTAATTGTAAAAATATACAAAGGAGATATTTTACATCGTCGCTCCGATGTTTCAAAGCGACAAAACTAAAGCTCGACCTTCAGGTTCCGGCAGGGTACCGGGCACAATCGGCATCCATGCCTTAAGGTGCCCGCCTCCGCCATCCTTGGCTTCGGCCCTGCCTCCACCCTCGGTCTTGCTAAGTTTTGTTACCGCTTTGTAACAAGTCGCTCCTTATGCAAAATATCTCCTTTACGAAAGTTTGTTGATAAGTTTTATTTTATTGGCATTTTGCATATTAAAAGAAAAGATCTCTTTCTCCATTTTCTATTCTTGTAAGCCTTCTCTTTGTCTCTTCCCTTACAGTTATTGATGGAATTTTCTCTAAATTTACCGCTATAGCTTTTTCTCCAATTTCCTTAGTTTTTTCATCCCCGTAATCAATCAAAAACTCTTTGAAGGTTAGTATCGCATTAGGTAGACAGAAGTTGTGTATTTGCCCTGATTTCGCAAAGGTCATAAACCTGTCTCCTGTACGTCCCATTCTGTAGCAGGCAGTACAATAACTTGGGAGATACCCTTGTTCACACAAAGTCCTCAAAATTTCATTAGGACTTCTTTTGTCTTCTACCTCAAATTGTGGCTTTGAACCACCTTTTTTGGATATCTCTTCATGATATCCACCTACTCCTGTACAAGAACCTGCACTAATCTGAGAAATGCCAATGCTTATTACTTCTTCTCTAAATTTAGGCTTCTCTCTTGTAGACAAAATCATCCCTGTATAGGGCACTGCCATTCTTATGACGGCTACTAATTTTTTAAAGTCTTTATCTGATACAATATATGGGAATTTATCTATGGGAGTGTTAAGAGCTGGTCTAAGTCGCGGTACTGAAATAGTATGTGGCCCAACTCCAAATTTCTCCTCTAAATGGTTCGCATGATAAAGCATCGCAACAGTTTCGTATTTGTAATCATAAAGCCCATACAAAACCCCTAATCCTACGTCGTCAATGCCTGCCTCCATAGCCCTATCCATAGCAGTCAAATGGTAGTCGTAATCGTGTTTTGGACCTTGTGGATGCATGTATTCATACGTAGGTCTATGGTAAGTTTCTTGGAATAAAATATAAGTCCCTATTCCTACTTCTTTAAGTTTTTTGTAATTTTCCACAGTAGTCGCTGCTATATTGACATTTACCCTTCTTATGCTTCCGTTTTTAAGTTTTGTATCGTATATCGTCTTTATTACATCGATAATATAATCTATAGGGCAATTTACAGGGTCTTCTCCAGCTTCAACTGCTAATCTCTTATGTCCCATCTCTTCCAAAATCTCAACTTCTCTTCTCACTTCTTCCATTGTAAGCTTTTTTCTTTCCTGCTCATTAGAATGTCTGTAACCACAATATCTACAGTTGTTTACACAGTAGTTACTTACATAAAGGGGGGCAAATATCACAATTCTATTTCCATATATTTCTTCTTTTATATACCTTGCTACTTTAAACATCTCATTAAGCAAATCCTCATCTTCTACATTTAAAAGTACCGCCGCTTCTTCAGGAGTAATGCCTTTTAGCTTTTTAGCTTTCTCTATAATTTCTAATGCATATTTAATTGTCGCTTTTTTAGCCTTTTCTAAATCCTGTCTTATCTTTTCATCATCAATAAAATCTGCTTTTTCTTTTATCATATTTTATCTCCTCCCTTACCCTCAGGAAAATCCCCTTGGGCTTAGTTTTATTTTTATTATATACTATTATTGTTAATTTTTCAACAAAATTATTTTTCTTAAATCCTCAATATAAGGTAGTTTCAGCGCAGAGCAAAGCAGTAAATAGGCAAGAATTCCCGTAAAAATTGATAAAAAAATATTTATCCACATATTAACATTAATTGTCAACAATTTACTGTGGATAATTATAACAATTATTCCCATAATTGTTGATGCTGTTATCGGTTTTATAAACCAATTTAAATAGTCTATTCTTAATCCTGTCATTTTTATGAGCTCAAACATATTTAGCATTAAAATAAGAGCATCGGCAAATATAAAGCTGTATATATATCCAAAAAGTCTAAGTTGTGGCATAGCGGTTAAGTAATACATACCTATAATACAGACTCCTAGCCATATTATGGAATTCTTTAAAACTACAGTTTGTTTTCCTAATCCATGGAGAATACTCGCTACTACTGCTTCTAGAAAGGCGAAAATACTTCCCATGGAAATCACTCTCACAAAAGCCCCTACTCCTGGGGAAGAAGGATACAAAAGCTGAGAAATTTGCTCAGGAAGAGCTAAAAATAAAATTATAGCAGGAAAAGCTACTAAAGTAGTATAGCCAATTGCTTGGTTAATCCTAAGTCTTACTGTATCCCACTTTTTTAGAGCAGCTGCTTCAGAAACTGCAGGAAGTACAGTAGTGGAAAGACTTGAAGTTATAACTGCTGGCATGTATGCAAGAGGCACTGCCATACCTAACATTTTGCCAAATTCAGACATCGCTTCACTGTGAGTGAGACCTGAGACAACAAGTCTTGAAGGAATTATTAAAGATTCCGCTAAATCCAACACATTTACAATTAATTTTGAAAAAGTTATAGGTATGGAAGTAACCACTATCGTTTTTACTATAGAAAAAGTATCCCATTCCTTTCCATCATAAGGCATTTCTTTGTTTATAATTTTTACTTCCCTTTTGTAAAAAAGTATGTACATAAGAAAACTGACAATTTCACCTACAGATATGCCAAATATAGCTATCGCTACTAAATATTCAAGTTTAGCTCCTGTAAAAAGCTGTATTAAATATAAAGTTGTTGATACCCGTACTATTTGTTCAACAATTTCTGAAACTGAAGCAGGTATCATATTTATAACTCCTTGAAAAAATCCCTTAAACACTGATGAAGAAGCAACAATGATAAGCACCGGTGCAAAAATGAGAATTGATAAAAGTGCTCTTGGTTCGTGAAGTAACTTTTCAGCTACGTACTTAGTATTAAAAAATAGCAACGAAGAAATAGTAAAAGCAATTATCAATACTATCAAAAAAGTAATTTTTAAAATTTTAAACATATTTTTTTTGTTTCCTTTTGCTCTTTCTTCTGAAATAAAGCGAGAAGTGACAGCCATCGTACCAGAGGTTAAAAAAGTTATTGAAACAAAATATATAGGAAGAACTAATTGATAAATACCCGTACCTTCCGGGCCTAACATATTTGATAAAATTATTCTAAAGATAAATCCAATGCCTCTGTCTATAATATTGGCAATAGTTAATATAAAAGCACCGCGAATAAAAGACCTATTGTGCATAAACAACACCTCACAATAGTTTATTCGCAGTGCTTTTTATATATGAAAAAAACCGGCAGTATGCCGGCAGTAAAGGGGGATTAGGGGGAGAAATTTTTAAGTACATAAAATTGAGGGGGTTAAGATTTACACATTCCTAAGGCTTCCTCTCACCTATTGGCAGAGGTGATAAACTCACATTACCTCTCTTCCGACAAATATTATGCATCATTTGATGAAAAATGTCAAGATTTGATTTAAATATTTTTTTACATGAAATTTTTCCTGCAGTTTTGTAAAATTATTAATCACTGCAAATAAATAAAACTGCAGTAAACCTTTTTCGTAAGTTTTAAAAGAATATTTATAAATAAATCCCCGCCATTTTTTCCAAATATTTTTTAATCCTTCAAAAAATTTTTTAACCATTTGAGTTTAAATATTTTAAAACTGTAGAGACGTGTACAGCAAGGCCAATTTTAATACAGTCCTCATCGATATTAAATTGGTTGTTATGTATAGGTTTATTTATTCCTTTTTCTTTATTGCCACATCCTAATTTATAAAAGCTACCAGGGACTTTTTGTAAAAAATAAGCAAAATCTTCTACTCCCATTGTTGGGGCAACTTCTATCACATTACTTTCCCCTAGCAAAGGAAAAGCAGTTTCTTTTATGAGGTCTGTCATACCTTTGTGATTTACAAGGCAAGGATACCCTCTTGTTCTTTTAAATTCTACTTCTCCTCCCATAGCTTTTGCTGTATTATCGCAAATCTTCTCCACCATCTCAACTATCTCGTCTCTTTTTTCTTCTTCCATCATTCTTATAATTCCAGACATCCTCACTTTGTTCGCTATTATATTTCGTGCGTATCCTCCTTCAATAATACCAATAGTTAGCACTATAGGACTTAGTGGGTTAGCTTTTCTACTAACAACTGTTTGGAGTATATTTACAATATTAGCAGCAATCACTATGGCATCCACCGATTTGTGAGGCTCAGCCCCGTGACTACTTTTGCCTTTTACAATTATGTCAAACATATCTGATGAAGCATAGGCTTTTCCATAGGTTATCCCTATTTGCCCAACTTGAAGTTCTGGGTCTACATGTAGTCCTATTATAGCATCAACTTTAGGATTTTCTAAAACCCCTTCTTCAATCAACGGAAGAGCTCCCCCCGTTGTTTCTTCCGCTGGTTGAAATATAAACTTAACATTTCCCTTTAACTTATCTCTCATATTTGCCAAAAGTTTAGCAGTACCAAGAAGTATAGCTGTATGAACATCATGCCCACAAGCATGCATTCTTCCTGGAATCTGCGATGCATATTCTACATCATTTTCTTCTTGAATTGGAAGAGCGTCCATATCTGCTCTTATAGCTATCGTCTTGCTTCCATTGCCTTTAAGGGTCCCCACAACGCCAGTTTTAGCAATTCTCTTTACTTCAATCCCTAAATTTTTTAAATAATCATAAACAATTTCAGAAGTTTTTGTTTCTTCAAAACCTAATTCAGGGTACATGTGTATTTTTCGCCTTAATTCTATTACTTCTTTTTCTACTTTTTCAGCCTCTTTGAGAATATCCATCCTAAATCCCACCTGTTTTTTTAATATTTTTCTATGTCTACATGCAAAACATTCTCAATTTTCTCGCCTAATAGCATTTCTGCCGTTTTGATAAAATTATCTTTATCTCCACTTACAAAAAATTCTGCCTTACCCCTGATTTGAGGATTTAATAAATCTTTCTTTAATAAATAATCTTTCACATCATAGGCTAATTTAATTGCAGGGTCTACTATTTTTACATTTTCTCCCATTATCTCTTCTATAACTGAAGCCATTAAAGGATAATGGGTACAACCTAAAACAAGAGTATCTATATCTTTTTCTTTCAATTCTTTTAAACACTTGCTAGCAGTTTCATAGGCTATTGGCGAATTGTATAGCCCTTTTTCAATAAGTGGGACAAACTCCGGACATGCCTTTTGGTAAACTTCAATATTTTTATCAATAATTTTTATATTCTTTTCATAGCTTTTGCTTTCAACAGTTCTTGTGGTTGCAATAACACCTATTTTTTTATTTATAGTGTATAGGGCAGCGCTCTCTGCCCCTGCTTTTAAAACATCAAAAAGAACCACATCATATTCGCTTTTATTTATAACTGCACAAGTAGTATTACAAGCTATTACTACAGCTTTTACTTTTTGCTCTCTCATAAAATTTAAAATCTGTTTTGCAAATTTTTTTATCTCTTCTTCACTTCTATCGCCATAGGGAACTCTTTTTGTATCACCAAAGTAAATATAGTCTTCTCCTGGTAAAACCTCAACAAGTCTTTTTAGTACTGTAAGTCCTCCTACTCCAGAGTCAAAAACACCTATTGGTCTTGAGTCCATTTCACCACACCCTAATAAAAATTTAAGCCAATTAATTATTCACACCATGGTATCTATTATATCATAGTTTTTATGTGGAATAATATTAAAATTTAATACATAACACAATGCACCTGTACCACATCCTACATCTAAAAATTTTATGTACTTTCCTAAATCAACATGCTCTTTCAAAATAGCTAATACTTTTCTATAATATTCCATTTGAGAATTAAAAAACCACCCGTTTTTACATGGTCTTTGGGTATAATTTCTCCCCATTTTAAAAAATTAAGGCCGATGTTAGAAGATATTATACCATAATTTATCACTAATTAAAAATGCCAGGTTTACACCTGGCTTACCAAAGCAATATCTTTTCTATAGTACATCCCTTTAAAGCTTATTTTTTTAATTTCTCTATAAACTTTTTCTCTCGCTTCTTCATATGAATCCCCTATTGAGGTAACAGCAAGCACTCTTCCTCCTGATGTGGTAATTTTACCATCTTTTAATACTGTCCCTGCATGATATACAAATGCTTCTTTTACTTTTTCTAACCCTGTTATCTCAAAACCAGTCTGATATTCCCCTGGGTAACCGTTTGATACCGCAACGGCACATACAGCCTTTTTGTCTTCCCATTCAATTTGTATTTTATCAAGTTTTCCTTCTATGGTAGCTTCTATTATATTAATAAGGTCTGTTTTTAAAAGGGGCAGTACAACTTGTGTTTCAGGGTCTCCAAATCTTGCATTAAATTCTAAAACCTTAGGCCCTTCTTTTGTAAGCATTAAACCTGCGTATAACACTCCTTTATATACAATGCCTTCTTTTTGAAGTGCCTTTACCACTGGTTTTAAAATACTTTCCATCACTTCTTTTAAAGTTTCTTTTTCAAGATAAGGATTTGGTGCAATGCTTCCCATACCTCCAGTGTTAGGACCTTTGTCTCCTTCATAGACCTTTTTGTAATCCATAGCAGAAACCATAGGTAAAATATTTTCTCCATCTGTAAATGCGAATACTGACGCTTCTTTTCCAAAAAGCATCTCTTCTATTATTACGATATCTCCTGATGCACCAAAAATCCTTTTTTTCATCATTAAATCAAGAGCTTCTTTTGCCTCTATAAAGTCTTTTACAATAAACACTCCTTTACCTTGTGCCAGTCCATCTGCTTTCATCACAACAGGATACCATGTCTCTTTTAAAAACTTCATAGCCTCCTGATACTTGTCAAAGGCTTTAAACCTTCCAGTAGGAATATTGTATTTAGAAAGAAGATGTTTAGTAAAATATTTGCTTCCCTCAATAGCCGCAGCATTTTTATTAGGCCCAAAGATTTTAAGCCCTGCTTTTTCAAATTCATCCACAATACCTTGTACCAATGGCATCTCAGGTCCTACAACTGTTAAATCAATGTTATTTTTTATGGCAAATTCTTTAAGCTTTTCAATATCTCCAATTTTTATGTCAACACATTCTGCTAAAAGCCCTATGCCAGCATTACCAGGAGCACAGTAGATTTTATCCACTTTAGGACTTTGTGAAAGTTTGTGAACAATTGCATGTTCTCTTCCCCCTCCCCCTATGACTAAAACCTTCATACAAATTCCTCCTCAATGTTTAAAATGCCTTATGCCTGTGAATATCATTGATACGCCGCCTTTATCTGCAGCTTCAATTGATAAAGCATCGTTTTGTGAGCCGCCTGGTTGGATTATGGCAGTTATACCAGCCTTTGAAGCTACCTCCACAACATCTGGAAATGGGAAAAAGGCATCTGATGCAAGGACACTTCCTTTTGCTTTGCTACCTGCTTGTTTGATTGCTTGCTCTGTTGGCCATATTCTGTTGACTTGTCCAACGCCAATACCTACTGTAGCTCCATCTTTTGCTAAAACAATCGCATTAGATTTTACGTGCTTTACTACCTTCCAGGCAAACCTTAAATCTTCCATCTCTTTTTGCGTAGGTGCTTTTTTAGTAACTACTTTCAAATTATTCTCATCTAAATCTATTTCATCTTTTTCTTGTACTAAAAGTCCGCCTTCTACTTTCTTTAAATCATATTCTTTTTCATATCCTTCTTTTAACCTCAATATCCTTAAGTTTTTCTTTTTCTTTAAAATCTCAAAGGCCTCTTCTTCAAAGTCTGGAGCAATTACTATTTCTAAGAATATTTTTATAAGTTCTTCAGCTGTTTTAACATCTACAGTTCTATTTAATGCTACAATTCCCCCAAAAATAGAAACAGGGTCACTCTCATAAGCTTTTAAGTAAGCATTGTATATATTATCTGCAATAGCTACTCCACAAGGATTTGTGTGCTTTACGGCAACTGCTGCAGGCTCTTTAAACTCTCTTAAAAGTTCTATTGCGGCATTTGCATCGTTTATATTGTTAAAAGAGAGCTCTTTACCGTGCAGCTGCTCACATTCTGCAATGCCATAGGCTTTTATGGGATTTTTGTAAAAAGCCGCCTTTTGATGAGGATTTTCACCATATCTCATGTCTTGAGCTTTTTCATAGGCAAAGGCCATAACTTCGGGAAACTCTATGTTATTTTTTTGTATCAAATAATTGTATATCAAAGAATCGTAAAGGGCTGTATGGCCAAAAGCTTTTGCTGCCAGATAAAATCTCGTCTCTTCTTTTGTATTGCCATATTGTTTTATTTCTTCAATGACTGTATCATAATCCTTTGGATCTACAAGAATAGTTACATATTTGTAGTTTTTAGCTGCAGCCCTTATCATTGAAGGACCGCCAATGTCTATATTTTCTATCGCTTCTTCTAAAGTCACATTTTCTTTGAGGATTGTTTCTTTAAAAGGATATAAATTTATGACAACTATATCTATTGGTTCAATGCCATGTTCTTTAAGAGCTTTAATGTGCTCTTCATTGTCTCTTATTGCAAGAAGCCCTCCATGAATTTTAGGGTGAAGCGTCTTTACTCTCCCGTCCATAATTTCAGGGAAACCTGTTATGTCTGATACCTTTACTACATTTACTCTATTTTCTTTAAGAAGATTATAAGTCCCACCTGTTGATATTATTTCATATCCTAATTCATTAAGCTTTTTAGCAAATTCAACTATGCCTTCTTTTTTTGAAACACTTATTAACGCTTTTTTGGCCATAGAATTGCCTCCTTTTTACAGTTTTATAATCCCTTTTAAAACTTTAATATTTTCACTTTTCTACCTTCGACTTTTAACTTCCCCTCTGTAAAAAGCTTAACTGCATAAGGTAAAACTTTGTGTTCTACTTCCAGTACTTTTTTTGCAATGGCCTCTGGCGTATCCTCTTCATCAATTTTCACAACTTCTTGAAGAATAATAGGTCCGGTATCAGCACCACTGTCCACAAAGTGAACAGTACAGCCGGTGTATTTTACTCCGTATTCATAGACCGCCTGATGTACCTTCATTCCATAAAATCCTTTGCCACAAAAGGCAGGGATAAGTGAGGGATGTATATTTATTATCTTGTTTTCAAATCTTTCTACAATTTCTCCACTGAGAATTGTCAAAAAACCTGCAAGAATTATTCCATCCGGATTCAATTTTTCAAGAAGTTTTAATAACTCTCTTTGGAAATTTTCTTTCAATTCTTTTTTGGGAAGGCAGTAAGTAGCAATTCCGTGTTTTTTTGCCCTTTCAAGAGCATAAGCTCCTTTTTTATCGCTAATGACGGCAATTATCCTGGCATTTATATATCCTTCTTCAATGGCATCAATTATTGACTGCAAATCAGTCCCGTTACCTGATGCCATCACCACAAGGTTCATAAAATTACACCGCCTTCGCTTTCTACTATCTCCCCTATTACATAAGCTTTTTCACCTATGCCATTTAATTTTTCTAAAGCCTTATCTACATCAGAAGGGTCTACTATAACTACCATGCCAATCCCCATATTAAAAGTGCGATACATTTCTCTTTCTTCAATATCTCCCAATCTTTGAATCAAGTTAAAAATGGTTGGAATTTTCCAACTTCCTTTATTTATTTTTGCAGCTATACTTTTTCTTAGTATTCTTGGAATATTGTCAATAAAACCTCCTCCGGTAATATGAGCCATTCCTTTAATTTTTAACTCTTTTAAAGCCTCTATTGACTTGACATATATTTTTGTAGGGGTAAGGAGTGCATCTCCTAAATTCATGCCAAGCTCTGGTATAAAGTCTTTTACTGAAAAATTGTTTTTCTCAAAAAAGACTTTCCTCACTAAAGAATAGCCATTGCTGTGAATTCCAGAAGAGGCAAGCCCAATTATGGCATCTCCTTCTTTTATTGATTTTGTATCAATCAGCTCTTCTTTTTCTACAATTCCTACACAAAAGCCTGCTAAATCGTACTCTCCTTCTTTATAAAAACCTGGAAGTTCTGCTGTTTCTCCTCCTATCAAAGCACAACCGGCTATTTTACAACCCTCTGCTATTCCTTTGATTACTTCTACTGCCACTTCACTTTTTAACTTTCCAGTAGCAAAATAGTCAAGAAAAAACAAAGGCTTAGCACCAGTTACAATAATGTCATTTACACACATAGCTACAAGGTCTATTCCTACAGTATCGTGTTTGTCCATCATAAAGGCTATTTTAAGTTTTGTCCCAACTCCATCAGTGCTTGACACGATTACAGGGTTTTTGTAATTTTTTATCTCAAAAAGAGCTGCAAATCCCCCAATGCCTTCCAAAACATTGTCTGTCAAAGTCTTTTTTGCAATAGGTTTTATCATTTCCACCAGTTTATTGCCTTCATCTATATTTACCCCAGCATCCTTATAATTCATAATCATACACCTACTTTTTATTTTTTCTCAAAAAGATACTTGCTTCCTTCTTTTAGAACATACATAGGATAGTTGCCATCAAAGCAACCTGTGCAAATAGATTTAAGTCCTACACTTTTTATAAGCCCTTCAATACTTAAAAACTGTAGGCTGTCAGCTCCTATTAATTTGCATATCTCTTCAACTGACATCCTCGTCGCTATCAATTCTTTTTTTGTCGGAGTATCAATTCCAAAGTAGCAGGAATATTTAACAGGAGGTGAACTTATCCTCACATGAACCTCTTTTGCTCCCCCACTTTTTAATAAACTCACCAATCTCTTCATAGTAGTACCTCTAACAATTGAATCATCTATTAAAACTATCCTCTTGCCTTGAACCAATTCTTTTAAGACATTTAGCTTTATCCTCACACCTGTCTCTCTATCCCTTTGGTCGGGAGCAATAAAAGTCCTTCCAATGTATTTATTTTTTATAAGTCCTTCACCCATTGGTATACCTGTTTTGAGAGAGTAACCTCTTGCAGCGGCAATGCCTGAATCTGGAACTGGTACTACCAAGTCTGCATCTACAGGTGCTTCTTCAGCTAATCTTTTCCCCATCTCCAATCGTGTAAAATAAACACTTTTTCCATCTATGACACTGTCAGGTCTAGCAAAATAGATGTATTCAAAAACACAAGGCTTCTTTTTTTCTTCTACTTCTAACTTAACAGAATCTATTCCTTTTCCATCAATTATAACTATTTCTCCTGCTTCTACATCTCGTATCAACTCTGCTCCTATTACGTCAAAGGCACAAGACTCAGAAGATAAGAAATAAGTGTCATCTTTTTTACCTATACAAAGAGGCCTTATACTGTTTACATCTCTTATCCCTATTAATTTATTGTCTGTTAAAATCACCAAAGCGTATGAACCTTTTATTTGTTTTATTGTTTCCAAAAGGGCTTCTATTAAGCCCTTTTGGAAATTCTTTGCAATTAAATGAAGAATTATTTCACTATCAGTTGTAGTTTGAAATATTCTGCCGTCCTCCTCCAATTGGCCTCTTAGCTCTTCTGCGTTTATCAAATTGCCATTATGGGCAAGAGCCATATATTCATTTTTAAAATTAGCAACGAGGGGTTGAGCATTTATAATGTCATTGCTGCCTGTAGTAGAATACCTTACATGGCCTATCCCCATTTTTCCCTCTAATGTCTTTAAATTTTCCTTATTAAAGACCTCGCTGACAAGTCCCAACCCCTTAATACAATTTATTTTTTCGCCATCATAAATAGCTATACCTGAACTTTCCTGCCCTCTGTGCTGCAAGGCTTGTAAGCCATAATAGATATAAGAAGTAACTGAAGTGGACAAACTAAAGGCACCAAAAACACCACATTCCTCTTTTAATTTCTCTCCATTTCCCATTTTATTCTCCCTCTCCAGCTTTCCTCTAAGACTTCTAAAGGAAGGTCTATTATTTTTTTACCATTTACCTCAATTGCAATCTTTTTGCCTTCTACAACTCCTACCTTTTGAGCTGGAACTTGGTATTCATAAGCTATTTTTAATACTTCCTCTACTTTTTCAGGACTTACAGTAATTAATGCTCTTGGTGGAGATTCAGAGAACAACTCTATATCCTCTCTAAGAGAAGTTTGTAGCGAAATTTTTGCACCTTTTTTGCCTGAAATTGCACTTTCAACCAAAGCAGCCGCAAAACCGCCCTCTGATATGTCATGAGAAGAATTAATTAAACCTTTATCAATAAGTTTTAACACCAATTCTTGCAATCTTTTTTCCTCTTCCAAGTCTATTTGAGGTGGTTGCCCTTTTACCATTCCAAAGCAAACTTTAAGATACTCACTTCCTCCAATCTCTCCTTTATTCTCACCTAAAATTATAATTACATCTCTTTCTTTTTTAAAGTCCATTGTACAAATTTTTGATACATCCTCTATAAGGCCTGCCATTCCTATTACAGGAGTAGGATAAATGGCTCCTTCCTCATTTTCATTGTAAAGACTGACATTTCCGCTTACCACAGGGATTTGAAGTGTTTCACAGGCTTTAGCTATTCCAAATATAGAATTTTTTAACTGCCAATATATTTCTTTCTTTTCCGGATTGCCAAAATTCAAACAATCCGTAACCCCTATAGGCTTAGCACCAACCATGCAAAGATTTCGAGCTGCCTCTGCTACAGCAATTTGAGAACCTATATAGGGATCTAAATAACAATATCTACCATTGCAATCCGTTGTCAATGCAATAGCTTTTTTTGTACCTTTTATCCTCACAACAGCTGCATCCATTCCTGGAGTTATTGCTGTGTCTGTCCTCACCATATAATCATATTGACTGTATATCCATTCTTTACTCGCAATATTTAAAGAAGAAATTACATCTTTTAGAGCTTTATTCATATCCTCCGGAGGTTTTACTTCATTTATATTCAACTTATTGACATCTTCTTGCCATTTAGGCACTTCTTCTTCTCTAATATATTGTGGAGCATCCTCTGCTAAAGACTTAGCTGGAACTTCCGCAACTATTTTTCCCTCTTTAATCACTCTTATCATTCCATCATCAGTGATTTTCCCTATTGTGGCGGCATTCAGTCCCCATTTTTTAAATACCTTTTGTACATCTTCTTCCTTACCTTTCTCTACAACAACCAACATCCTCTCTTGAGATTCAGAAAGCATTATTTCATAAGGTGTCATTCCCTTTTCTCTCAAAGGCACTTTATCAAGGTCAAGCTCCATCCCAACTCCACCGCGGGAAGCCATCTCGCAAGAAGAAGAGGTAAGACCTGCCGCTCCCATATCTTGTATAGCAACTACGGCATCTGTTTCAAAAAGTTCTAAACATGCTTCCAAAAGCAGTTTTTCCATAAAAGGGTCGCCAACCTGAACAGAAGGTCTTTTTTCTTCTGATTCCTCGCTTAATTCCTGAGAAGCAAAACTTGCACCTCCAATACCGTCTCTCCCCGTAGTAGCACCTACTATCATAACAGGGTTACCTATACCTTTTGCTATCCCTTTTTTTATCTTGTCTTTTTCTACTATTCCTACACACATCGCATTTACTAAAGGATTTCCTTTGTAACTTTCTTCAAAATAGGTATCCCCACCTACTGTAGGAATTCCTATGCAATTTCCATAATCCGCTATACCGGCTACTACGTTTTCGATGAGATATTTAGTCCTTTTATCATCAGGAATTCCAAATCTCAAAGAATCTAAAAGAGCAATTGGCCTTGCCCCCATTGTGAATATATCTCTTATTATTCCCCCGACACCTGTGGCTGCTCCTTGATAGGGTTCAATCGCAGAAGGGTGGTTATGGCTTTCTATCTTCATCACAACTGCCAAATTATCTCCAATATCCAATACTCCTGCATTTTCTCCCGGTCCTTGTATTACTCTTTCACCTTTTGTAGGTAGATATTTTAAAAGAGGTTTAGAATTTTTATAGGCACAATGTTCAGACCACATAACACTATACATACCTATTTCAGTTATATTAGGCTCTCTTCCTAATATCGAAATAATCTTCTCATACTCCTCATCAGTAAGTCCTAATTCTCTCCATATTTTATCCATCCTTAAACCCCGCCTTTTACAAAATTATCCATTATTGACCCTAAGATATAAAGCCCGTCAGTATTACCCAGCAAGGGGGCATAAGCTCTCTCTGGATGAGGCATCATTCCTAAAACATTTCCTTTTTTATTTATAACTCCGGCTATTCTCTCAACAGAGCCGTTGATATTTTCTTTGTACCTAAAAACAATTTGATTGTTTTCTTTTAGTTCTTTTAAAGTTTTGTCATCTACATAATAATTGCCTTCTCCATGAGCAATTGGAAGTAAAATCTCCTGCCCTTTTTTAAGCCTTGTAGTAAAAGGAGTTTTGTCATTTTCAACTATTATACTGACAGTATTGCAAATAAATTTCAGACCTTCATTTTTTCTCAAAGCACCCGGCAAAAGCCCTGCTTCTGTAAGTATCTGAAATCCGTTGCATATGCCTATAATAAATTTTCCTTTTTCTGCTTCTTCCCTGACAGCCTCCATGACAGGCGAAAACCTAGCAATAGCTCCTGCCCTCAAATAATCACCATAAGAAAATCCTCCTGGTAACATTATAACATCGTACTTACTCAAATTTTTTTCTTGATGCCATACATATTCTACTTCTTCCCCAAGCCCATCTTTAACAGCATAATAGCAGTCCACATCGCAATTGGACCCTGGAAAAACTATAACAGCAAATTTCATCTTTATCCCTCCACAATTTCAAAGGTGTAATCTTCAATAATTGGGTTTGTCAGTATCCTTTTGCACATCTCATCTACTTTGTCCTTTAGGAGGGATAAATCGCCATCCTCAAAAGTTAATTCTATATATTTCCCAACCCGTACCTCTTTTACTTCTTCGTATCCTAATGAGTACAAAGCTCCCTTTACTGCTTTTCCTTGTGGGTCAAGTATTCCTTTTTTTAAAGTTATATAGACTTTTGCAATTAGCACTTTACATACCTCCAAGTCTTTTTAAAATTTCTAAATATGCTTCTTCTACTTTGCCCAAATCTTTTCTAAATCTATCTTTATCAAGTTTTTCCATAGTGTTTTTGTCCCAAAATCTGCAAGTATCAGGAGAAATTTCATCAGCTAATAATATTCCTTCACTACTTTTCCCAAATTCTAATTTAAAATCTACCAAAATAATGTCTTTAGATAAAAAATATTCTGACAAAATTTCGTTGACTTTAAACGTCATTCCTGTCATAATTTCAATCTCTTCTTTGGTGGCTAATTCGAGAGCTTGTATGTGATATTCATTAATCATTGGGTCTTTCAATTCGTCATTTTTATAGGAGAATTCTAACACAGGCGTTTTAAACTTTAGTCCTTCTTCAAGGCCTAATCTTTTACAAATACTTCCTGCTGCGTAATTTCTCACGATAACTTCTAAAGGAAAAATCTCAACTTTTTTAACCAACATTTCTCTATCACTAAGTCTTTTCACATAATGAGTGGGTACATTATTTTTATCTAATAATGCAAATAAAATTGCAGAAACTTTGTTATTTACTATACCTTTTTCGGCAATTGTGCCTTTCTTTAAGCCATTAAAAGCAGTTGCATCATCTTTGTATTCGATGATATACAAATTCTCTTCATCTGTCTTATAAACTTTTTTGGCTTTTCCTTCATAAAGCAATTCTCTTTTTTCCATATTTATCTCCTCCAATCTCTTAATTGTTTAACACTTCTTCAGCCATTTTCTCCCTATAATCAGCTAAGGTCTTCTTTAAATAAGTATATTTCAAAGAGAGAATATGACAAGCTAAAAGTGCTGCATTTTCTGCTCCATCTATGGCTACTGTTGCAACAGGCACACCTTTGGGCATTTGAACAATTGATAAAAGGGAGTCAAGACCATCTAAAATAGAAGACTTTATTGGAAGGCCAATAACAGGCAAGAGTGTATAAGAAGCAATAACACCAGGCAGATGAGCAGCTTTTCCAGCACCTGCAATGATTATATCATAATATTTATCTGCATTCACAGCAAACTCTTGTGTCTCAAAGGGAGTTCTATGGGCAGACAGCACTTTAACATCATAGGGAATTTCAAGTTCTTCAAGAATTTTTGTACATCTTTCAACTACAGGCAAATCAGATTTACTTCCAACAACTATAGCCACCTTAGGCATTTTTATACCCCCTTTTCTTTTAAGACCCCAATTAGATAAGTACTAATTGGGGTCTTATTTTCACTCTGATAAAGTTATAAATCTCAATATGAATAAAATTGCAAGAAAATAAACCATTGGATGAATTTCTTTTGCTTTTCCTGAAGCAATTTTTACAATAGGATATGCAATAAGACCTGCAGCAATACCATTGGCAATGCTAAAAGTGAAAGGCATAGCAATTATAGTAAGAAAAGCTGGCATAGCCTCTGTAAAATCTTCAAAATTTATCTTCTTAATAGAACCCATCATCAAAACTCCAACAATAATAAGAGCAGGAGCAGTTGCCTCTGTAGGAACAAGTAAAGCTATTGGTGAGAAAAACAATGCTACCAAGAACAAAATACCTGTCACAAAAGCAGTAAGTCCCGTTCTACCACCTTCTGCAATACCTGCAGCACTCTCAACGTAAGTAGTCACAGTAGAAGTTCCTAAAAGTGACCCTATCGTGGTGGCAATAGCATCCGACATTAGTCCTTTTTTCATATTAGGCATTTTGCCATTTTCATCTAACATTCCTGCTTTTGATCCTGTTCCTATAAAGGTCCCTATGGTATCAAATAAATCTACAAAAGCAAACGACAACACTACATATAGCACACTTGTAACTAAAGAAATAAAGCCAATATTCTCACCAATTCCCAAAAGCCCTTTTATATCAAGTTTAAGAAATGTTGGTGCAAGACTTGGTGGCATTTTAATTACACTAAAATCAGAAGGTAATTTCACTATTCCAGTAAAAAGTCCCAATACTGTAGTAATTAATATTCCAAGAAGTATAGATCCTTTGATATTTCTCGACATTAATATGGCTGTTATAAAAAGACCCGCAATGGCAAGAAGTGTCCCAGGATTAGTCAAATCACCAAATCCAATGTAAGTTGCTTGATTTGCCACGATTATACCAGCATTTTTAAGTCCAATAAAAGCTATAAATAAACCTATTCCTCCACTTACTGCATATTTTAAAGACATAGGTATAGCATCAACAATCATTTCCCGTATTCCAAACAAAGTAATCAAAATAAATATAATTCCTGAAAAGAAAACTGCAGCCAAAGCCTGTTGCCAGGTATAACCCATTGTCAAAACAACAGTATAGGTAAAAAAAGCGTTAAGTCCCATACCTGGAGCCTGTGCAAATGGGTAATTAGCATAAAAAGCCATCATGAAAGTTCCAATAGCTGCTGAAAGACAAGTAGCTACAAATACCGCTCCTGCGTCCATCCCTGCTTCTTTTAGTATAATGGGATTCACAAACATAATATAAGCCATTGTTATAAATGTGGTAATCCCAGCTAATATCTCTGTTTTTACATTGGTATTATAGTTTTCTAATCTCCATATCCTATTTGCTAGATTTTCTAAAGAATTTTTGTTCCTCACTTTACTCACCTTTTCCATCATAATCCTCCTGTTCTATATTATTTTGCAACTTCTACAAGAATTTAAAACAAATAAGCCCGCAAAGAATAGATTTCACAAATTAAACACGAGTGAAACCTATCCTCCCGGGCTTTTGTCCCTAAGGTGTGGTATATAAAATATACCTGTACCGCTCGGTCCGAACACCTATAAATAGGCTGGAACCCTAGGTACACTTTCACTCATAGTCGAACAATTTACGGTTGTTCGGTAGAGACTCTCGAGCCATATTCTCGAGATTATATGAGTGCTTTTTATTCAATTGTCACACTTATATCTTATCAACTTTTTTAATATTAGTCAACCTTATTTGCGAATTTTTTTATAAAAAACTAAATTAATGTTCGGATTTTTATTCCCATTCTATGGTAGCAGGAGGTTTAGAAGTAATGTCGTAAAGCACTCGATTTACTCCTGGAACTTCATTAGTAATGCTAGTAGATATACTTTCTAAAATTTCATAAGGAAGCTTTGTCCAATCCGCCGTCATCCCGTCGTAGCTATCTACTACCCTCAAAATTATCGCATAAGCGTATGTCCTTTCATCACCCATAACACCAACGCTCTTTATTCCAGGCAATACAGCAAATGACTGCCACACTTTATTATACCATCCAAATTTTTTCATCTCTCTTAGAACTATGCTGTCAGCTTGTCTCAAAATTTCTAACTTTTCTTCTGTAACTTCTCCAAGAATTCTGACTGCAAGGCCTGGTCCAGGGAAAGGCTGCCTATACAATATTTCCTCAGGGATTCCTAATTCTTTACCTACTTGCCTTACTTCGTCTTTAAAAAGCATCCTCAAAGGTTCAATAAGTTCAAAACCTATATCTTCAGGCAAACCTCCAACATTGTGGTGACTTTTAATAGTAGAAGACACGCCATTGCCACTTTCTATTACATCAGGATACAAAGTACCCTGCACCAAAAATTTCACATCTCCTATCTTTAAAGCTTCTTCTTTAAAAACTTCTATAAAAACATTACCAATAATTTTTCTCTTTTCTTCTGGATCCGTAACTCCCTTAAGTCGTGACAAAAATCTATCCTTTGCATCTACCCGGATTATGTTCATGTCATAATTTTTTCTAAAAGTTTCAATAACCATATCTCCTTCGTTTTTCCTTAAAAGCCCTGTATCAACAAAAATGCACACCAATTGGTCGTGAATGGCTCTGTCTACTAAAACAGCAGCCACTGAAGAATCTACACCACCAGACAGAGCACATACAGCTTTGTGTTTTCCTACTTTCGCTTTTATTTCCTTTACTGTCTGCTCAATCAAAGAATCCATTGTCCAATCTGCCGCGCAATCACATACTTCAAAAAGGAAATTTCTTATAATCTCTGTTCCTCTATGAGTGTGTGAAACTTCAGGATGGAATTGAACCGCATACAATTTCTTTTCTACATTCGCAATCGCTGCGATAGGACAATTGTCAGTAGAGGCTACTACCTTAAAATCTGGAGGAGGAAGTTCTATGTGGTCAGTATGGCTCATCCAAACAACAGTGTCTCTTTCTATCCCTTTAAACAAAGGAATAGTATTATTTAAGACAATTTCTGTCTTGCCATATTCCTTCACAGGTGCTGGCGCAACTTTTCCGCCTAAAAGCTCTGTCATAAGTTGTGCACCATAACATATACCTAATACAGGATAGCCTAACTCAAAAATTTCCTTATCGCATTTAGGAGCATTTTTTGCATATACACTGGCAGGTCCTCCAGAAAGCACAATTCCCTTTGGCTCTTTTTTTCGTATCTCCTCTGGAGAAATATTGTAAGGAACAATCTCGCAAAAGACATTTGCTTCTCTTATTCTTCTCGCAATTAATTGTGTGTATTGGCCTCCAAAGTCTAAAACTAACACTACTTCCCGTTTAATCCCCATTAAAATCCTCCTCTTATCTCAAATTATAATTAGGAGCTTCCTTTGTAATAATTATATCATGAGGATGACTTTCAGTTAATCCTGCCTGCGTTATTTTTATAAATTTTGTTTTTGTCCTAAGTTCTTCAATATTGCGAACACCACAATATCCCATTCCTGCTCTTAAACCACCAACTAATTGATACACTGTCTCTTTTAAAGGTCCTTTATAAGGTACCCTTCCTTCTACCCCTTCTGGTACAAACTTTGTGACATCTTCTTGGAAATACCTATCTGAGCTTCCTTCTTTCATTGCTCCTAAAGAACCCATGCCTCTATAGACCTTATAGCTTCTTCCTTGATATATCTCTATTTCTCCGGGACTTTCTTCTGTTCCTGCAAAAAGGCTTCCCAGCATAACTACAGAAGCTCCCGCCGCAATGGCTTTTACGATGTCCCCCGAATACTTAATCCCTCCATCTGCAATTATAGGTATCCCATACTTGTCCGCTTCTTGAGCACAATCGTAAATAGCAGTAATTTGAGGAACTCCTACTCCAGCGATCACTCTCGTAGTACAGATTGACCCTGGGCCAATACCAACTTTTACACAATCTGCCCCTCTCTCTATTAAGTCTCTTGTGGCTTCAGCCGTAGCTACATTTCCTGCTATCAGCTGCAGGTCTGGATATTTTTCTTTTATCTTAGAGACAGCCTCCAAAACTCCTTTAGAATGACCGTGAGCTGTATCTATCACGATAGCGTCTACACCTGCTTCTACTAATGCTTTGACTCTATCCATCATGTCTTTCCCAACACCGACAGCAGCAGCCACTAAAAGTCTTCCCTTGCTGTCCTTTGCCGCATTAGGAAACTCAACTGCTTTTTCTATATCTTTTATGGTTATGAGCCCTTTTAAAACGTTGTTTTCATCTACTAACGGCAATTTTTCTATTTTATGTTTTTTTAGTATCTGTCTTGCTTCCTCTAAAGTGGTTCCAGGAGGAGCAGTTACCAAATTGTCTTTTGTCATAACTTCTCTTATAGGTTTATCCAAATCATCTTCAAATCTTATATCGCGATTAGTGATTATTCCTACAAGTTTCGAATCAACAGTGATAGGTACTCCAGATATTTTATACCTTGCCATAAGTTCAGCTGCATCTTTAATAGTATGGTCAGGAGTAAGAGAGAAAGGGTCCGTTATGACACCATGCTCTGACCTTTTGACTTTGTCAACTTCTAAAGCTTGTCTTTCAATAGACATGTTTTTGTGAATTACACCTATGCCGCCTTCCCTTGCTATAGCAATCGCAAGTTTGGATTCTGTAACAGTGTCCATTCCAGCACTCATTAAAGGAATGTTTAAAGTAATTTTTTTAGTAAGCTTTGTCTTTAAATCTACATCCTTAGGAAGCACATCGGATTTAGCAGGAATTAAAAGAACATCGTCAAAAGTTAAACCTTCTTTAACAAACTTTTCCTCCATACTTACATCTCCCTTTTTAGTTTTATTATAACATATTATTAGCAAAATCTTTTTGAACGTCATACAATTTACACAATTAACTTATAGTCCTTTATAAATTAAAAGCCTGAGGGCAGAATTTCCTCAGGCCAAAAAGGCAACAACAAATTCCACCCATAGTAAAGCAGTTTACGGCTGCTTTGTAGAAACTCCCGTGCCATATTCACGGGATTATATGAGTTCCTCTAATAAAACTATTAACTTGTTAATGAATAAGTTATTATTCAATATATCAAATTTACATGTCTATGTCAACAGTACAAAAACTGCAAAAACTAATCTTTCATATAAAGTAAAAAAGGATTCCAACTATAAAATAGTCAGAATCCTGCCTATTACTAATTTCTATGGCAATGGTGCGCCCGAGAGGACTCGAACCTCCGGCACGCAGTTTAGGAAACTGCTGCTCTATCCTGCTGAGCTACGGGCGCCTAAAAATGTTACATGAGTATTTTATCAGACAATTTAAAAGCTGTCAAGGCCAAAACTTAAAAAGGGCTAAGCTTTCGCTCAGCCCTTTTTATCACATCATATCCATTCCTGCTCCTGGATTAGGCATTGCTGTATTCTTCTCTGGTACATCTACCACTACTGCTTCTGTCGTAAGTATCATTGAAGCAATTGATGCAGCATTTTGCAAAGCTGTCCTTGTAACCTTTGTTGGGTCTACGATACCTGCTTTGAACATGTCTGTAAATTCTTCCTTGTAAGCATCATATCCGAAGTTTGGATCTTTAGCAGCTTTTATTTTTTCTACTATTACAGAACCGTCAACACCAGCATTTGCTGCAATTTGTCTTACGGGTTCTTCTAATGCTCTTAAAACTATCTTCGCACCTGTCTTGAAGTCGCCATCTAAGGAATCAACTACTTTTTGCACATCTTCTATTACATTGAGAAGTGCAATACCGCCACCAGGTACTATACCTTCCTCCACTGCTGCTTTTGTAGCCGCCAATGCGTCTTCAATTCTGTGTTTCTTTTCTTTAAGCTCTGTCTCAGTTGCAGCACCAGCTTGAATGACAGCTACGCCACCGGCCAATTTTGCCAGTCTTTCTTGTAATTTTTCTCTATCATAATCAGAGGTAGTTTCCTCAATTTGAGCCTTAATTTGATTTACTCTCTTCTTAATTTCTGCAGCATCGCCTGCTCCGCCTACAATTGTGGTATTCTCTTTTGTAACTTTTACTTGTCTTGCGCGGCCAAGCATATCTAATCTCACATCTTTTAAGTCATAACCTAACTCTTCTGAAATTACTTGACCACCTGTCAGTATTGCTATATCTTGTAACATTTCTTTTCTTCTGTCACCAAAGCCAGGAGCTTTTACTGCTACACACGTAAATGTACCTCTTAATTTGTTAACAACTAATGTTGCCAATGCTTCTCCTTCTACATCATCAGCTATGATAAGAAGTTTCTTACCGTGTTGCACTACTTGCTCCAAGAGTGGCAACAAGTCTTGGATATTTGAAAGTTTCTTATCTGTTATGAGTATAACAGGCTCCTCTAATACTGCTTCCATTTTTTCAGCATCAGTTACCATGTATGGAGAAATATATCCTCTGTCAAATTGCATTCCTTCAACAACCTCAAGGGTTGTACCTAAAGTCTTTGATTCTTCAACCGTTATAACTCCATCTTTACCTACTTTGTCCATTGCTTCTGCAATGAGATTACCTATTTCTTCATCAGCAGCAGAGATAGAAGCAACATGGGCAATTGATTCTTTATTATCAATAGGTTTAGATATCCTCTTTAACCCCTCAACTGCAGCATCTACAGCCTTCGCAATACCTCTTCTTAAAAGCATTGGGTTAGCTCCTGCTGCGAGGTTTTTGAGTCCCTCACGAACCATTGCTTGAGCTAAAAGCGTTGCAGTCGTTGTACCATCACCTGCGACATCATTAGTTTTTGTAGCTACTTCCTTCAAAAGTTGTGCGCCTTGATTTTCAAATGGATCCTCTAATTCAATCTCTCTTGCAATAGTAACACCGTCATTTGTAACCGTAGGTGAACCATATTTTTTGTCCAATACTACATTACGACCCCTTGGCCCTAATGTAACTTTTACAGTATCCGCAACTGCATTAACTCCTCTTTCTAATGCTCTTCTTGCTTCCTCTCCATATTTGATTTGTTTTGCCATTTTCAACTACCTCCTTATTCTATAATTGCTAGAATATCGCTTTCTCTTAAAAGTAGATATTCTTCACCATCTAACTTAACTTCTGTCCCAGCATATTTGGAGAAGATTACTCTGTCACCGACTTTTACTTCTAATTCTACCTTTTTGCCGTCTATGTATTGTCCTGTTCCTACTGCGACAACTTCACCTTGTTGTGGCTTTTCTTTTGCTGTACCTGGTAAAATAACCCCACCTTTTGTAACTTCTTCTGCCTGGATTACTTTGACCACAACTCTGTCTCCGAGTGGTTTTAATCTCATATACTTTATCCCTCCTTCTTCATTTATTAGCACTCAACTTATGTGAGTGCTAATCCTAATCTCTATATTAATTTAAGTGGTAAAACATATCAAACTTTATTATAGCCTATTTTAGGCCGTATAGTCTGATTATCTATGATTTTACCCAAATATTTTGATTTTATGCCATTATTTATTGATTTAGACTACGTTTCTGTAATTTGTATTTAAAAATAAAAAAAATACAGGGAAATATTTATTCCCCTTTTTCAAAATCACTTTCTTCTTCTTTTTCTTTATTAGACAAATTGACCAAACCCTGTTGTTTCAGGTAATTTATCATGTTATACATGTATTGCTGTTGCTCCTTTGTCAGCATAGATTTTAAATTGTCCAAAACTTTTAACTGCTGATCAGACAAGCCTTGAGGCAATAAATTCTTTTCTCCCTTTGGCAATTGCTGTTGTGTTTCTTTTTCATCACTTTCTTCCTCTTTTTCTTCAACTTCTATTTCTTTTATTTCTTCGTTTTTTTCTTCTTTCTCTTCTGCTATTCTTTCTTCATGAAAATCTCTGGTCGCTTGTTGAGATTGTTTTTTCTCCTCTTTCATACTATTCATAATTCCTTCTGCTTTATTTAATACTTCCAATAATTTTATATTCTTTGCAATTTTATCAGTTTCTTCTATTTTTTCTTCCGGTATTATAGGCCGTATAGCCTCATAAATATCTACTATTTTATCAAAAATGTTATTTTTATCCCCTTCTTTTGTGTATTTTTCTAGTTTTTGTTGTAAATTTTTTAACGCCTCAAAGAATTTCAAAAATTTATCTATTACAATTTTCTTGTCTTCTGCTATGTAAGGTTTTATTGCTTTTAAAATCCCTATTTTGTCTACCTCAACTTTGTCTAATGCTTCAATTTCTTCTTCCGAAAGATTCACTAAATTTTTTTGTATCTCAATTATTTCTGCCATTTTAGAAAAAATATCTACATAATACTGGTCTCTTTTGCTTAAATAGGGTTTTAGGCTTCCTACAAAATCTTTGCCTTTTGTTACCACTTCATACAAATCAATTGTCGACTTTTTGTCTTCTTGTGGTGGCGATAACTTGTTTTTATCATCAGTACCTGTAGAAAGTGTAGTCTCATTTTTTTCTTTTTCTATACCCATCACTTGAAATCTCACAAAAGCTACTATCAAAAGTTCTACAGCGAGTATTTTTAATAAAATCTCCTTTTGCAAAACAAATTCCCCCTATTTTTAATAATCTCTTACTAATATATGTAAGGGGCTAGTCTATTATTATAGACTGCCCCTTATTTTTGTCTAATTTTTTTCCCAAATAATTATTCCTGGAACAAATAGAAGTATTAAAATTATTATTATAAAAATCCAAAACCAACCTCCAACAAATCCTATTCCTTTTTCTTCGGGCATAAATACTACCTCCCTTCAGATAGGTAAATAATAGGGAAATAAATTTTTCATCTTTAGCTAATATATAATACGTAATTTTAAGAATTTGTGTTACCAAGATTAATACCTGTTAATGACCACAAAAATCGCTTTGCTTTTTTTCGCGGTTTTTCTTCCTGTAAAATTACAAGTATTAAAAAGAAAAACAGTAGACTTTCAAGCTCAAATCTTACATCCAGCAGCAAAGTTAAAATTACAAAAAAGAACAACAGAGTATCTCCAGAAAAAGACATATATTATCACTCCACACATATCAAATTTATCAAATAAAAATGGCTCTATCGCAGGATAGAGCCATTCAAAATTACTTGAGTTCATTGAAGAACCAATCAAAACCGCCGTCCATTATTATTACAAGGAGTATAAAGAAGAACAACAATGTCTCTAAAGACCATACATTAAGCTGGCTTCCACCAAGCGCTAATACAAGTATCAAGAAGAAAAACAGCAAATTGCTTTGCCCAAAAACTGAACTTGTTCCTGCCATATTGATCCCCCTTTAAACAATTTTCAATACCTAATCAAGCTTTTGGTTCTTCAACAATAATCCCTGGGACAAACAACAAGATCAATAGTATGATGATTATAATCCAAAACCATCCACATCCATATCCTGCTCCACTTTTATCTACTGGCATAAATAATTTTCCTCCTTTCAAGTCTCATCCTTTTCTATGTGGGTCTTTAAAGACCTACTACATAATATGATATAACTTCATACGGTGACACTTTTTAAATTTCCACTAACAAATTTTTATATTTCACATATTGTGTTAATAGCATGAAAGGAGGTACGCTAATGAATCTTATTCCAATGTTTGCTTTTTCTAAAATAGCAAAGGAAATTTATGTATCAAATAAAATCGATAAAAGGCTTTTAAAAAAAGCATTATATTTAAGAAGTGAATGTGTTCCTGTAATTTTGTATTCCCATTTATCTTATGACATTTTAAAAGAAAAAATCGAAAAAATGGGAGGAAGTATAAAATTTGAACTACCAATCATAAAAGCCTGGTCAGTAAATTTACCTTGTGATAAATTGAAAAATTTCGCTACATTAAAAGGAATTCATTTTATAGCAGAAGACTCCGCTGTTAAGCTGCAGCTTTATATTGCCACTCAAGAAATCGCCTCTCGAAATGCGAACGATTTAGGCTACACCGGTAAGGGAGTAACAATTGCCTTTTTAGACACTGGAATATATCCTCACCCTGACTTTACCAAGCCTAAAAACCGCATAGTGGCATTTCACGATGTAGTAAATGGAAAAAAACAACCTTACGATGACAATGGCCACGGCACTCATGTAGCTGGTGACGCTGCTGGAAATGGATATGCTTCTAATGGCAAATACAAAGGCGTAGCCCCAGAAGCTAATATAGTAGCAGTAAAAGTATTAGATGCCTATGGCAGAGGTTTATCCTCTGACATATTAGCAGGAATGCAATGGATTTTAGACAACAAAGACAAATACAATATACGGGTAGTTTCTCTGTCAATAGGTGAAACTCCTTCTCTTCCTGCTTTTTTAGACCCTTTGGTGAGAGGAGTAGATACTCTTTGGAGAAATGGATTAGTAGTAACTGTTGCAGCCGGAAACTCAGGTCCTAATTACAACACAATAACTTCCCCTGGCACCAGTAAAAATGCCATAACTGTAGGAGCAGTAGATGACAAAAGAACCTCCGACATAAGTGATGACGAAATAGCTCAATTTTCTGGAAGAGGTTCGCCTTATCTATACAAACCAGACATAGTAGCACCAGGTGTAAAAATAGTCTCTACTGCTTCAGAAAATGTACCTTTTGGTGCAGATGAAGTTACGATAAATAAAGCATATAGAACAGCAACAGGGACTTCTATGGCGACTCCAATGGCAGCAGGAGCAGCAGCTCTACTCCTTGAAAAAAATCCTAATTTGACTAATGTACAAATAAAAAATATTTTAAAATCGACAGCAATAAAAATTGACGATGCAGGTCTATGGACACAAGGCAGTGGAATGATAAATATAGAAGAGGCGTTAAAAAAAGTATGAGGGGGTTAACCCCTCATTTCAGTTTGTTCATAAAGCTAAAAATATTCAAAGGAGATATTTTGCATCGTCACTCCGATGTTCCAAAGCGACAAAACTAAACTCGACCTTCGGGTTCCGGCAGGGTACCGGGCACATTCGACATCCTTGTCTTAGTGCCCGCCTCCGCCATCCGTGGCTACGGCCCTGCCTCCACCCTCGGTCTTGCTAAGTTTTGTTGCCGCTTTGTAACAAGTCACTCCTTATGCAAAATATCTCCTTTGCGAAAGTTTGTCAACAGTCTGAGTATGAGAGGTTAACCCCTTATTTTAATGACCTATGTCCTAGTCCAATTGCCACTTCATTTAAGTTTAGCATCCCTACAGCAAAAAACACACAAACACAAAGATGCTCATCAGCATAGGCAATGCCTATTTTTCCACCTACATTAAGTCCCATAGCTTTGTTCATGACTTGTATAGCAGCCTCATGCGCAGCTCCTGCTACAGCTCCTTCTGCAGCGTGTGTGTCTTCTATAATTCCTTCTCTTTTAGCCGCTACTACCGCTCTTTCAATAATTTTAGATATAGAATTTACGTATTCTCCACCATAGTCAACAGCTGCAACTTTTACTCCTTGTTTCCAATATTTGTTTTTTAGTATTTCTTCCTCTTCTCTTGTAGACATGGCCATTTTTACAGCAATTCTGGCTACATCGATGCTTTTTAGTAGTTTCATATCCGCACCGCCTAAAATCCTTTTATAATGTTTAGTAAAATCTGATAAAAAATGGGTATAAAAATAGCCGGTAATAAATTCCCTACTTTTATATTCTTAATCTCTAACATATTCAAAGAAATCGCAAATATCAATACTCCTCCTACAGCTGTCATGTCGTCAATCACTGGTTTTGTCAAAAGCCCTTGCAAAAAAGATGCACCTAATGAAATAGAACCTTGATACAAAAATACCGAAATAGCTGAAAAAACAACACCTAATCCAAAAGTGGAAGCAAAAATTATTGAGGAAATTCCATCTAGAACAGATTTAGCAAATAGTATACTGTGATCTCCAGAAAGTCCATCTTTTAAAGCACCTACAATTGCCATAGCACCAATGCAGTATACCAAACTTGCTGTCACAAAACCTTTGCTAATTGTAGAACTGTTATCTTTACTTAATTTTTTTTGAAATGTATCTCCTAACTTATTTAAATATTCTTCAATATTTAAGGCTTCTCCTATAATACCACCTATTACAAGGCTCACGATCACTACCATTAAATTATTAAATTGAAGGCCACTAGAAATTCCTATTATCATAACGCTTAAGGCGACACCCTGCATGACTATATTTTTAAACCTTTCTGGAATTCCTACTTTAAGAAGGGTACCAATAGTACCACCCACAATTATTGCAATTGAATTTACAATAGTTCCTAGCATCTATTTCTTCCTTTCGTTAAAGATTTTTTTCCCCATCTCCCTACCATAATAGAATAAATACTGTTGCGCAAAACCAGACAAATCTCCAAATTTATCTATTGCAAATAGTTGAATCTCCAAAGGGGTTCCCTCTCTTTTTAAATACAAATATTCAACAATTCTTTTTATCCATACATCTGTAGGAAAAGTGTCATATCTCCCTATTGAATACAAAATGACACAATCTGCAACTTTAGGACCCACTCCGTTTATATTCATAAGAATATCTCTTATGTCATTAGTGCTGTATTCAAACAATTTTAAAAGATCTATTTCTCCAGAAAAAACTTTAGAAGCCGCGTCCAGTATATATTTCGCTCTAAAACCGCATTTTGTCTTGGCAATCGTCTCAACATCAAACATAACTAATTCTTCTGCTTTAGGAAAAGTGTAATAGATTTTTCCTTTGTACTCAATTGGCTCTCCAAAGGAACTAGCAAGATTTTCTATAACTTTTTTTATTTGGGGTATTCTATTATTTTGTGAGATTATAAAAGAGACTAGAGTTTCCCATGTATCTTGGCGCAAAATCCTTATACCTTGCCCATATTGAATTGCTTCTTTTAATATGGGATCTCTTGAAAGATTTTCTTTTATTTGCTTATAATCCCTTCCCAAATCAAAATAGTCAAACCAAATGTCATAAAAGTCATTTAAATCTGTATTGTCAATTATCAACATGTCTTCTTCCAATTTCACGTTTATGACTCTATCGTAAGCAACTCCTGTATAGCTCCCATCCTCTTCTTCATTCCATCTAAAACACTGTCCGCATTCAAAAGTCTCCTTAAGATTAAAGTCTTCAATCCCCCTTACAATTACCTTTGTCCCCTTTTCTTCCACACTATATTTCATCTTCCTCACCCACATTGAGTTTATTTACTTACTAACTATCATATTTCTCTATCCTGTTAATTATTATTATATAATTTTTTCTGTACAAAAAAAAGCCGAAAATCGGCTTTTTTTCTCAAATAAGTGTAGAGATATTTACCACTTAGAAAATAATTGTAAGAGTATTGAAGAAAAAAACACCATAAAAAGAATAGAGTCTGCCCCTATAGAGAGACCTATTATTTTAAGAATTTAAAATATCTCTCGCAACATCATTCCTTATATCTGTGATAAATGGTATCCCAGTTTCCCTTTCAGTTTCCCTGTTGGCCGAAGCAATATCTTCTCTTGAAATTGCTTTGAGAGAAAACTTTCTTGCTCCCGCCATCAGCTGTTGCAAACCTGCAGCCAATTTATCCGCTAAAGTCCATACGGCTATAGCTCCATAAGGTATATTTTTCATTTCATTTTCTCCCACTTTCTTTTTCACCTCATAGTAACCTGCGAAAATTTCCTCTGCTTTGAGGCCAAGCTGAGAAACCGTCGGCGGCAAGCTGTCCCAATTTCCATTTACCTTGCCTTTCCTTTCCGGATGCAGTACCCCTTCTATATTCGAACCTACAAAGGCTGGTATCATTAATGCTCTTCCCATGCAAACTAACTTTGTAAATGGTGCTCCCAGCGCAAGGGCTTTAAAAACATGGTCTTCTCTTGCAAAACCACCGGCAAAGGCCATATCAACCACTTTCTGCCCTTTATTTGCGAGGATTGATGCGTACTCATATGCTTTCGAATGCAGAAGTATAGACGGTACACCCCATGTCTGCATCATATTCCACGGACTCATGCCAGTTCCGCCGCCTGAACCATCGATTGTGAGCAGATCAAGTTTTGCTTCGGTAGCAAATTTTATAGCCATAGCTAAACTATCCATACTATAAGAGCCGGTTTTTAATGTGATTTTTTTATACCCGATTTTTCGTAAATACTCTACGGTTTTCATAAATTCTTCCCTCACTTCTTCAGGGGAAGATAGATGAGTATATCCGAGTCTACTGTGCCTTGCAAAAGATTTTACAGCACCGTTTTTAAATCCTTCAACAATTTCAGGCTTTTCTGGATCAGGATCGACAATGTAACCCCTCTTTTTTAAGAAAGTAGCATATTCAATATCCTTAACTTGAATTTCGCCACCAATACTTTTTGCACCCTGTCCCCATTTAAGCTCTATTATTACCTTATCAGCGTACTTTTCAATAACATATTCTGCCACACCGTTCCTTAAGTCTTCTACATTCACCTGGACAATAATAGCACCATATCCATCAAAATAACGAAGATAAGTATTTATTCTTCTGTCTAGTTCCGGTGCCTTTTTAATTCTGCCATTTTCTATTACTGCCTCCTTATCAATACCTGCCACATTTTCGCCTATTACTATCGGAAAGCCTACAAGAGCCGCACCTATAGCTAATGGGTCCCAGTACTTTGCTGCAATAAAAGTCGACCCGAGAGCACCAGTCATAATAGGAATTCTTGATTTTGTTTTTTCTTCACTACCAAATTCAGTTTCAATATTTACATTTGGGAATATGCAGTCATCAGAAGAATTGGAAATATTTTGACCTAACCCATAAGCACCGTAATTATATCCCATTATCCTCAATGAATTGTAAGATACGCCAATGGACGTTGTGTTGCTGCTTCCAGCTGTTACCATACCAAAATCTCTAGGGTACAACATTTTTCTGCCCAGAAGACTAGAAAGCCAGGTTTCGCACTTTCCCTGGCAATCCGCCATGCAAAGTGTGCACAAGCCGGATTCCGCTGGATTTCCTCTGTTTACTGTTCCTAGTACATCATTTGATTTTGACCATATGGTCATTGCAATTACCTCCTGTTCAATATTTTGTGATTAGTTTTAAAATCTAATTTTTTCGCTAAATTAAGTTGTTTTAATGTTATTTCTAAATAAAGGTTCGTATAATAATGCATTTAAATGCATTTTATCACATTTTTTTCTTTTGTGAAAGTTTTTTTATTGTAAGTTTTCTATTTTTTTTAATCATTTTAAAAAAATATACCCGTTTATGGGTATATTTTACATAATATTCTAATTGTTATACCATTTCTTATATCATTTGTAAATGTTACAAGATATTTTCTGCATAATAATTCATATTTTTGATATATTATACTAATTACTTTTTATTTCTCAAATATTCATCTATAGCTTTTGCCGCCTGTTTACCTGCTCCCATCGCAAGTATTACAGTAGCAGCTCCAGTTACCGCATCTCCTCCAGCAAAAACGCCAGGCTTTGAAGTTTTACCTGTCTCATCGGCTATAATTCCACCCCACCTCTGTACATCAATATCCTTTGTGGTGGAAGGAATCAAATTATTAGGACTTGTGCCTAATGCCATAATCACTGTATCTACTTCTATGGTAAATTCAGACCCCGGTATTTCAATAGGTCTCCTTCTTCCTGAGCTATCAGGCTCACCTAATTCCATTCTTATTACATCCATGCTTTTTACCCATCCATCTTCTGTTCCATTTATCCTTATTGGATTAGCTAAAAACTCAAATTTTATCCCTTCTTCAATGGCATGCTCTATTTCTTCCAGCCTTGCTGGCATCTCTTCCTTTGAACGCCTGTACACTACTATTACCTCTTCTACTCCTTCAAGCCTTAATGCAGAACGAGCAGCATCCATTGCAACGTTTCCTCCACCTATTACAGCTACTCTCTTACCTACTGCAATAGGTGTATCATATTCAGGGAATTTATACGCCTTCATGAGATTTATTCTTGTCAAAAATTCATTAGCAGAATAAACGCCGTTCAAATTCTTGCCCGAAATATCCATTAACTTAGGAAGTCCAGCACCTGTGCCAACAAATACTGCTTCAAAGCCTTCTTCCTCCATTAATTGGTCAATTGTAACTGTCCTTCCTACAACCACGTTAGTCTCAACTTTTGCACCTAATTTCTTTAATCTTTCTATTTCTGCTTCCACAATTCTCTTGGGTAATCTAAATTCGGGAATCCCATAGGTCAAAACTCCACCCAAAGCATGCAAAGCCTCAAAAATTGTAACATCATAGCCCATTTTTAGAAGGTCTCCTGCACAAGTAAGTCCTGCAGGTCCTCCACCTATTATAGCCACTTTTTTATTTTTCTTCTCAGGCTTTACTTCTTCTTCAATATTATTTTGAAGAGCATAATCAGCTACAAATCTCTCTAATCTTCCAATAGCAATAGGTTTGCCAATTTTATTTAATACGCAATTCTTTTCACACTGTTCTTCCTGCGGACATACTCTGCCACAGACGGCAGGTAAACTATTTGTACTCTTTATTATTTTATAAGCCTCTTCAAATTCTCTTTTCGTAATTGCTTTTATAAACTCTGGTATTCTAACATGGACAGGGCACCCGGCCACACAAGTAGGTTTCGGGCATTGAATACACCTGGAAGCCTCTAGAATTGCTTCCTCCTCTGTATAACCCAGTGCTACTTCATTAAAATTCTTTATCCTTTCTTTTGGATCTTGCTCTTTCATAGGAACTCTATCTTTAACGGCCATGGTGACCACCTCCATGTTCATAAAGTTCTAATGATAGTTTTTCTTGTTGTTTAAACATATTAAGCCTTGTCATGGCTAAGTCAAAATTCACAAGGTGTCCATCAAAAATTGGACCATCCATACATACAAATTTTGTCTCACCGCCAACCTCAATTCTACAAGCGCCGCACATCCCTGTTCCATCTACCATCAATGGGTTCATACTGACTATAGTTGGTATATTGTATTCTTTGGTCATCTTGCAAACATTTTTCATCATTATGACAGGACCAACTGTAATAATATAATCTATTTCTTTGTCATTTTCCAATACTTCTTTCAATACATCTGTCACAAAGCCCTTTTTTCCTAGAGTACCATCGTCTGTAGCATAATATACTTTGTCACAGACAGCCTCCATTTCTTTCTTGAAAATTACATATTCTTCACTTCTACCGCCAAGAATCGCTTCAACTTTATAACCTTCTTGATGTAGCACTTTTAATTTAGGATAAAGGGCAGGTATACCTACACCACCGCCAACACCTAATATTTTTTTAGCATCTTTGGGAACTTCCATAGAATTCCCTAAAGGCCCTACAAAATCCAAAATATAATCTCCTGCATTGAGAGTTCCCAATAACTTCGTCGATTTCCCAACTTCTTGAAATACAATTGTAACTGTTCCCTTTTCCGGGTCATAATCTGCAATAGTAAGAGGAATCCTTTCCCCTTTATCATAAATTCTAATAATGACAAACTGACCAGGTTTTGCACTCTTCGCAACTCTTGGCGCTTCAATATCCATGAGTTTGACGACAGGATTTAGTACCTCTTTTCTCACGATTTTGTACATATCACACACCCTTTTCTCCAATATTTGTTTTTTCTATATGCAGATTTTTTACATAAATGTCCATTTGTAGGACATTTAAGGCCGTCATATACTCCAATTGTTTTTTTATATTTTTCATAGCTTCTTTTAATACAGGTATAATTTGGCATCCATACCTCATTGAAACATCTATTTTTAAAATTATTCCTTCAGGTCTTTTTTCCGTCAAAACTCTATTGACTTTGTAGACCTCCCTAAACAAAATAAGTTCATAAGCCACTATTGAATTTATAACACTTTCAGAAATAGTGTATTTTCCTAAGTAGCTGTAATTAGGCCTTACTATTGTCTTTTCAAAATAACCACCTTTATTTCTTCTAAAAATCCTGAGAGGGTCTAAAAAATAGCCTGAGAACTGCTTTTTAACTTCAAAAGTTGGAACAGGTATTACATGTTTTCCTTCCAACAATCGTTTTTCACGCGCTATTTCAATCTGTTTAGGGGAAACTACATCTTCAATATATACCCTTACACTCACTGGCGGAAGCCCCAATTTTTCGGCTATAGCATCCACCATTTTATCAGAAGTACCTATTATGAGGATTTTATCCGGTTTCGCCTCTTCAATAGCTTTTTTTACTTCCTCTACATGCGTAGGATCAGTAAATAATGCTCTTTTTATAGCTCCAATTTTTGTAGCCTCTTTTTTGGCAGAAACCCCCGCAATAATGTTATTACCTTTTATTAAAATTCCATCATCAATGATATACCTAATGCCATACTTGCCAGCAATAAAAGAAGCATGATGGCTTTTACCCGTCCCACTTTCTCCAACTAAAGAATAAACCTTCAACAGAGTAACCCCCTAAAAATGCAATATAAAAACCAACCAATAATCTTTTGAATTGTTTTACAATATTAATTATACGGTTTTATATAAATTTTTCAATCACAAAAAATAGTATTGCTTCAACATGTTATCGAAAAAATTAGCAATATATACCCCCCTATCCTATACCCCTACAAAGCTTATTATAACTTTCTTACTATTTTAAAGTCAAGACTATCCCCTTAAATCTCTTTCATCAATTCTATTATTTAAGCAAAAATTATACCAATAATTTCTTAAAATACTAAAATAAAAAGTGCCGAAAACTCGGCACAAAATCAATTTAAATCTATGTAAAAACTCAGGAAAATGTTGAAACCCACGAGGGAAGGGTAGAAAAGATCTTTGAGATGTATTACTTTTTCAACAAAACATCAGGAACTTGCGGCTTATAAAACCAGCCGATGCAAGCAGAAGTTACAAGTCCCAATGTGCCTATAAATGTAAGCAGCGTTCCTAATAGTGATAGTGGGTTAATTTTTTTCATTCACTTCACCTCCCACTCATCTTTATCTAATTATACAACATTTAAAACGCTTTGTGTGGATTTCGGAACGAAAGTGTCATTTTTGGGAACGAAAATGCATTTTTCACCTAAATATATCCAAATATTTACGCAAAATCCCATTTTTTTATGTAATAAATACAATATATTCCTTTAAAAACCATTAATTTTTTGTATAAAAATATATTCTTTGCTTAGATTTACATAAAAAGGCTGAAAAAATAAAAAAATTTTTATATCCCTGCTTTTTTAAACAACGTATCTGCAATGTTTACTATAGTTTCTCCTAATGTAGTCCTCATAACAGCTTGTAGTGTAAAACCTATAGATACTAAAAACAATATTTTAATATAGAGTATTGAATTGACGAAAAATAAAAAAATATTTATACCAACTAAACTCAGAATTATAACCCTGTAAAATTTATTATCCTTCACTATCGCTAAAACTATAAAATATAACAATAGGCTTGTAAAAACTTTAAGTGTTAAAGGAAAATGTGTGTCTATCAACTTTGCTAAAGCAGCAAAAGGTATGAAATAAACTGCCGTAAAAGTTACACATCTATTATAAGTTGAACAATGAGCTCCTCCTGTATTTATTCTCAAAAAAAGAGCTGAAAGCATTATTACTACAGTGTAAAAGCCAAACCCCAATATTAAAGAAATAGCATAAACTAAGGTAAATTCAATTATTACCCCTAAAATTAAGCTTATACCATATTGTATTTTTGCCATTTCAATATCCGTCAAATTTTGAGTTTTAAACAGTCTTTGTGTCAACTTCTCAGCTAACTTTTCGATATTAATTTTAATCACCCTCCAAAGAAAATTTGGGAATTTCTACAATAACGTCAAAATAACCTCCATCGGTTTGTACTTCTATTTCACCGCTATACTTTTCTACTATATTTCTGACAATATACAATCCTTCTCCTCTGCCTCTACCCTCTTTTGTAGAAAACCCTTCTTCAAAAAAGATGGATGGTTTTACATCTGTTTGAAAATTATATCTATTCTTTATGTGAAATATGTAATCTATTGGGTCTTCTTTCATCTCTATAATTATGTATTTATCTTTTTCCATTTCATCACAAGCCTCTATTGCATTGTCTATTAAATTTCCTAAAACCGAAACTAAATTAAGCACGTGTTTTTTGCTGCACTGGATTTGTGTATCACATTTAAAATCCACTTCAATATCTTTACTCTTAGCATTACTTATTTTCGAATAAAGCAATATATCAATTTCATTTACACCTGTGTTTATTGTCACTAAATTTTTATCAATTTCTTCCATATATGAAGACAAATAATTCTCCAGTTCACTATATCTTTTTTCCTTGACTAATTCAGAAATAATTATCAAGTGATTTTTAATATCATGGTGATTTTGCCTATAGATGCGATTTTGCTCCTCTATGTATTTAAATCTAATACTATTTATCAAAAATTGGCGTTCTTCTTTATTTTTAGCATACAGCTCTCTTAACACAAAAATAGAAAACCCATTCAATATAAAAATTAAAATTCCTATGAAAATCCTAAACAACTCTTGATTTTTGGGCTGAAATACATCAAGACTTTTCATAAAATTGTTGTTTACCAGTATTACTATCAATACCATTTGCACTACATAAATCATCATCGCATTTTTGTAACTATCCTTAAACATAAAACCTCTTCCAATCTAACTATGATTTGTAAATAGCTTTTACTCTCCTCCTAAATTCTTCATACAATTCTTTAGAGAGATAAGCCTTATAATTTGAACCTTTAAGACGTATCTCAAAGGAAGTCCTATTGTTATCTTTCAACAGCTCAACTTTAAAGAGGTTCACTAGAAAAGATCGATTTGTTCTAAAAAACATGCTACTATCTAACAATTCCTCTATTTCTTTTAAAGAATAATCACATATAAATTTTTCTTTTTGGGTATAAACTATGCTCCTTTTTTTACTGGCTTGAACACAATAAATTTCCTTTGGATTGATAAGCTTTACTCCATCTTCCGTCTTAAAAGGGATGACATTTTCTACTTCCAAAAGTTTTTTCTTTATCCTATCCAAAGTTTCTCTCAGCCTCTTCTCATCAAGAGGCTTCTCAATATAATCAGAAGCATAAAGTCTCACAGCATCTTTTATGTATTCCTCAAAGGACGTAATAAAAATTATTTCCAAAAAAGGCATGTATTCTCTAATCTTTTTCGCCACCTCAATGCCCGATATTCCTGGTAATCCTATATCTAAAATAGCAACGTCCGGTTTAATTTTAATTAATGCTTCTAATGCGTCATTTCCGTCTCCTGTAGAATATTCAACACTTACGCCTTCCATTGTTAAAAGAATTTTTATGAGTTCTTTTTTAAAATTTATATCGTCTTCTGCAATAACTATTCTTAACATATAAATTCATCTCCCAATGCATTACTCTGTAAATAAATAAAGTTTATATTTGCGTATAGCAAAAGAAATCAAAATTGCTGTTAATAATTGGGGTAAAAAACACACAAATCGTAAGACATAGTCCTTCAATAAAATTACAGGATCTATATCAAATAAAAATTGAATTGCCGTAACATTTAGATATTCTATTATTAAGTAAATGGAGACGGCTAAAATGACGCTCATCATCCCTTTAAAAAAGTCCATAACTTTAAATACCAAAAACAAAATCATTAATACCCCGATATAAAGTATAACATTTACAATATAACTACTGACCAACGGCCTTATAAAATACAATATGATTCCAGTGAGTACGCTCATATACAAAATCTTTTTTGGCTGAAACTTCACTCCCGCTAAACCAAAAGCAATACTTATTATAACTGCTGCCTCTGGCACCGAAAACAAAAATACTTCCCAAATCGTCAACCTATCCATTCTTATCGCCTTTCTACTTTACATAATCTCAAATATAATTGTAATTTTTATTAGTTAGAATGTCAATTAAAATAAAATCAATCAAAATTCATGCCAAAATTAAAATAGATGGATAGAAAATTTACACTACCCATCTATTTTAGCAGTTTCTCCTTTTAACTTTTTAAAGAGCTCTTCTTCATTTAATCTATATGATACAGTAAATAAACTATCACTTAAATGAACATTTTCTAAAATTACATCATCAGGCACCTTTAAATCTATTGGCGAGAAATTCCAAATCGCCTTAATTCCCGCTCTCACCAGTCTGTCAGCAGTATATTGAGCATTATCCTTGGGAATACATAAAATACCTATGTCGATTTTATTACGGGCTATAAAATCTTCTACTGTTTCTATGTCCATCACTTCAACATCTCTAATTTTAAGCCCAAATAAACGAGGATTAATATCAAAAATCCCCTTTAAATTAAAGCCAGATTTTTCAAAGCTAGTATAATTGGCAATCGCTTGACCAAGATTTCCTGCTCCTATGATGATAGTATTATAAGTTTTATCAAGGCCTAAAATCTTAGTCAAATTATTATAAAGCTCTTCTACATTATAGCCATATCCCTGCTGTCCAAAACCGCCAAAATTATTTAAATCCTGTCTAATTTGAGAAGCAGTAACTCCCATTTTTTCGCTTAATTCCCTTGAAGAAATACGCTTTACATCGTTTTTAAGAAGTTCTTCAAGATATCTATGATATCTTGGGAGCCTTCTTATTACAGCCATTGATACTTTGGTCTTTTTGCTCACTGTCCTCACCTCATTCTACTATGTAATTGAATTATATAATATTGTAAATTTTTTGTCAACGTAATAAAAACATAGTAGAATATGAGGAATTCTAAAATTTTTTAATTTTACTGGCTTTTAGGCTCCCATTTATTATATTCTGTATTCATAATGACAATGTCTACTCTTCTATTAAGTCTTCTATTTTCTTCTGAGTTATTTGGAACAACAGGCCTGTATTCCCCATATCCTACTGCAGAAATTCTGGCAGGTTCTATACCTACTTCATTTACTAATATTTTCACTACATTAGTTGCTCTTATAACAGACAGTTCCCAGTTTGAATCAAATTTATTATTGTGTATTGGGAGGTCATCAGTAAAACCTTCCACTCTAATATGATTTGGAAGACTTTTTAACATATCACCTATTTTTATTAAAACCTCTTTCTCTTCAGGACGTACATCAGCAGAACCTAAATCAAACAAAAGAGAATCCTGTAAACTTATTACAAGTCCTCTTTCATCTATATAACTGGTTACTGCACCTTGAAGATTGTTTTCTTTTATAAAACCCTTCAATTGCTTTTCAATTTCTCCTAAACTACTTTTGTCTCCACTGTTACCATCCATAAAACTACTCCCATTATATTGAAATAACACGTAATCGGTCCCTGTAAAAGTTTTGCTTAAAGAACTGGCAATTTGAGCAAATTTGGTAGCATTAACAGTACTTATTGAGTACAGTACAATAAAAAATACTAAAAGCAAACTCATCATATCAGAGTAAGTAAGCACCCATCTATCGTGATTTGGTTTTGATTCATCTTCCTCCAACCTCTTCATTTAATTCTACACCACCTTTCTGAGGTGTATTTTTAAGCTGTGCCTGCGCGACAAATGTCATTAACTTTCTCTCTAATATCCTTGGATTTTCCCCAGCTTGCAGTGAAAGACTTCCTTCTAATATTAATTCTCTTTCAGTTGTTTTTACTTTAGCCCTATTTTTTAATTTTTGAGCAATAGGAAGGAAAAACACGTTTGCTAAAATGGCACCATACAGTGTAGTTATAAATGCTACCGCTACGGCAGGGCCTAATTTGTCCGGTTCAGTTAAATTACCCAACGCTTGAACAAGTCCCATAACTGTTCCTATAAGACCCATTGTAGGAGCATAACCACCCGCCGACTCAAAAATACCCGCTTCTTTTTTAGCTTCCATATCCTCTACGTATATCTTATTCTCCATAGTCGTTTTAATAAGTTCCATATCAGATCCGTCAACGACTAGTTCTAAGCACTCTTTCAAAATAGGATCAAATTTCTTTATCTCCTCAGATTCTATTTCGGATTCAAGGCTTAAAAGCCCTTCGCTTCTGGCTTTTTGAGCCAAATAAGTAAAATACTTTATTATCTCAAGATAATTATCCTTTTCATTTTTAAAAGCCCTTGCCAAAAGTCTCGGCACTTTTTTAATGTTATCCATAGAATAAGTAATTATAGTAGCCCCTATAGTACCCCCCAAAACTATTATAGCAGAAGGTACATCTATTAAAGAAGTAACAGTACCCCCCCCTAATGTAAATCCATAAATTATAGCCCCTACTGCAACAACTATACCTACTACTGTAGCTATATCCAAGTCCATCACCTTCCATTTATAAATACACTCATTAATTTTTATCGACACATATTTAAAAAAAGTTATAGTTTACTACACTTTTACAAAATAAATTTTTTTGATATATTTAATATGAACAGGAGGTTATATTTATGGCAATCATAACAGTAAGCAATGTGACAAAAAGTTACGGTATCGATATAATTCTACAAAATATTTCTTTTATAGTCAATGAAGGAGACAAAATAGGAGTAATTGGCGAAAATGGTGCTGGAAAATCCACTCTTTTTAACCTTTTAGCCGGTTTTACTGAAGCTGACAGTGGAACAATTTCAATTTCTACAAATAAAATTGGATATCTACAACAAAACACTGTAATTGATTCTGAAAAAAGTATATATGAGGAAGTAAAAACAGTTTTTGATGAAATATTCCAATTAGAAAAACAAATTAAATCTCTAGAGGAAAAAATCTCACAAACAAAAGATTCACATCTACTTGATAAACTTTTTTTAGAATATTCCTTTTTAACAGATAAGTATAAGGAATTAGATGGTTATTCTGTAGAAAGTAAAATAAGAGGTGTACTAAATGGATTAGGGTTTGATGTGTCGCAATTTGCTACACCTGTATCAACTTTAAGCGGCGGTCAAAAAACCCGTCTTATGCTGGCAAAAACTTTACTTTCTAATCCAGATGTCCTATTATTAGACGAACCTACCAATCACTTAGACATAAACTCAATAGAATGGCTAGAACAATATTTAAAATTTTATAATGGTACAATTTTAATTATATCCCATGATAGATATTTCTTAGATAAAATTGTCACTCGAATATTTGAGATAGAAAACACTAATCTATCAGTTTATGAAAGTAATTACACAGAATATTTAAAAAGAAAAAAATTAGATATGGAAGCAAAGTTAAAAGCTTATGAAGAACAGCAAAAAGAAATAAAAAGAATTAAATCAATTATACAGATTCAAAAAAACCGCAGAACGGAAAAATCGGTAAAGATGGCGGAAAGCAAGCAAAAACTATTAGAAAAAATGGAATTAATAGAAAAGCCAGTGATAAATAATAGGTCTATCAACTTGCGTTTTGATTTTGATTTGGAAAGCGGAAATGATGTATTGACAGTCAAAAATTTGTCCTTAAGTTTTGATAGGCAAATTTTCTCCAATGTATCTTTTGAAATAAAAAAAGGGGGAAAAAATTGCCCTTTTAGGCCCAAACGGCATAGGTAAAAGCTCTCTTTTAAAAATATTAGTGGGAGAAATCGACAATTTTGAAGGGGAAATTAAATTTGGCACAAACGTAATAACAGGTTATTACGAACAAGAATTTAAAAGTTTAAATGCTGAAAAAACAGTCATTGATGAAATATGGGATGAAAATCCATATCTTACTCAAACAGAAGTGAGGACACTATTAGCTTCTTTCCTTTTCAAAGAAGAAGATGTCTTTAAAACTATCTCTACACTAAGTGGTGGTGAAAAGGCAAGGCTTTCATTGCTAAAGCTCATCCTTTCAAAAGCGAATTTTCTACTTATGGATGAACCAACTAACCATTTAGATTTAAAAGCAAAAGAAGTATTAGAAGAAGCTTTGTTAGATTATACTGGAACTTTATTATTTGTCTCCCATGACAGATATTTTATAGACAAAATTGCTACAAAAGTGATGATTTTGACACCTCAAGGTGTAGAAGTATACTTAGGTAATTACAGCTATTATATAGAAAAGAAAAACCAGCTTAACGAAAAAAAAGAAGAAACAATCAAAAAAACAAAAACACAGATAAAAAACGAAAGGTATAAAGAAAGATTGGCTAAACTTAAGTTAAAGCAGCAAAAAGAATATCTAAAAAACCTTGAAAATTCAATTTATCAAGCTGAAGAAAGAATAAAATATTTGGAAGAAAAAATGTGTGATGCTAAAATTTATAAAACAGGAGAAATTGTAGAAATACAAAAAGAATACAATGCCCTTAAAAGTAAATTAGAACAAATGTATGAAGAATGGGAAAATTTAAGCGGGTAAAAACCCGCTTTAGTATCCTTTATCTAAATTCACAATATTTCTTAAAGTTCTTCCTTCTTTATAAGCATCCAAATTTTCTCTCAATATTTCCATCGCTCTTTGCATGTATAGAGGCGTAACCCCTGCAATGTGAGGAGTGATTATCACATTTTCCATATCCCACAAAGGGCTGTCTTCCCTTAAAGGCTCTTCTTCAAAAACATCTAATGCAGCCCCTTTTATAACCTTATTCTTAAGGGCATTTATAAGAGCTCTCTCATCCACTACTTTCCCTCTTCCAACATTTATAAAGTAACTGCTATTTTTCATCCTATTAAATACGTTTTCTCCTATCGAGTGATAAGTATCTTTAGTCAATGGAAGTATAGATATCACATAATCGGCAAGCGACAATACATCACAGTCTTCAATAGAAGTGTACATTTTTTCAACATATAAAGAAGGCTTGCCCGAACTTCTTATACCGTAGACCTTCATGCCAAACTCTCTCAAAAGCCTTGCAATTTCTTCACCTATGCTTCCTACTCCTATTATCAAAGCAGTCTTACCTGTAAGTTCTGAAACCCTAACAGACCTATCCCACACCTTTTTTATCTGATTTCTTAAAAAGGTATTTAAACTTCTTTCAAACATAAGCATATAACCTATAACCTGTTGTGAAATTTGATACTTGTGTACGTCTCTAGAATTAGTAACTAATACCTTCATTTTTTTAAGTTTTTCAAAGGGAAGAGTATCTGCTCCCGCACTCAAAAGATGGATCCATTTAAGGTTTGAAGCCTTATCCACAATATTGGGATGAAAGTCAGAATCAAAGCTTATGATAATCTCTGTGTCTTTTACATACTTTTCAGCCTCTTTCTCATTTTGAACGTAAAGAACCTTATATCCCTCCATTTGCTCTTTAATTTCTTTTATGTAATTGTCATTTAATTTTGTGAAAAGCAAAATATTTCTCATAATAACCCTCCTAAGCTTTAAAATTTTGATTTATTTTTAATATATTTTTATTCCATTTTATTACAGTAAATACAATGAAATATATTTAAGCACAATATCCACAAAGTTATCCACAGACCTTAAAAGGCAGTACATCATAAACTTCGACAGATTTCCACATTTTCAACAGTCAAATTCTTTCCCCAATCTTTAAGTAAGGAATGGCATTTAAATCCAAGCCAGATGTTTTCCCTTTTATAAAGTCATAATAGGCGGCAGCAGCTATCATTGCGCCATTGTCTGTACAATAAATTTTATCAGGATAATGGACTCTTATTCCAATTTTTTTTGCTTCTTCTTCTAATTGCTCTCTCAAAAAACTATTAGAAGCCACTCCTCCTGCTATAGAAATTTTGTCAATATTTTTCCTCTTTGCCGCATCAATTAATTTTTTTACCAACACCTCCACCACATTTCTTTGAAAACTAGCCGCCACATCGTAAATATTCACCTCTTCTCCTTTTTGCTTTTGCCTGTTTAAATAGTTTAAAACTGCTGTTTTAAGCCCACTAAAACTAAAATCAAAATTTCCTTCCTCCATAAAAGATTTAGGAAACTCAATAGCTTCCATATTCCCCAGCTTTGCAGCCCTTTCAATAGCAGGTCCTCCAGGATATCCCAAGCCCAAAGCTCTTGCCACTTTGTCAAAGGCTTCTCCTGCTGCATCGTCCATCGTCTGTCCCATTACTTCGTACTCTTCATAATTTTTTACAAAAACAATGTGGCTATGTCCACCGGAAGCCACAAGACAAATAAAAGGAGGAGCAAAATCACCCCCTAAGTAATTTGCAGCTATGTGGGCTTCTATATGATTTACTCCTACAAAAGGCTTATTTTTTGCATAGGCTAAAGCTTTACCATAAGACAAACCAACTAAAAGAGCACCTACTAATCCTGGTCCATATGTAGCCGCAATTACATCTACTTCATCAAGGCGTAGCTGGGCTTTTTCTAATGCTTCTGCCACTACGAAAGATATTACTTCAATATGCTTTCTTGAAGCTATTTCTGGCACTACCCCACCATATTTTTTGTGAATCTCTATTTGAGAATATATTACGTTCGACAATACTTCTTTGCCGTTTTTTACAACTCCTGCAGCTGTTTCATCGCAGGAAGATTCTATTCCTAAAATAATTATGTCTTTCTCCATTATTTCACCACCATCACAAGTCGTATTTCCACATTATAATTGCATCCTCATTATTATCTTGATAATAGCCTTTTCTTCTACCTAATTGTCTAAAGCCATATTTTGCATACAAATGTTGCGCTGTTATATTTGATTCTCTCACCTCTAATGTCATGGCAGTTATTCCATTTTTCTTAGCAAGGTCAATTAAACCTTCCATAATTTTACTTCCAATTCCTTTAGATCTGTATTCCGGATGAACTGCTATATTGGTTATATGACCTTCATCTACAACCACCCAAAATCCTCCATAACCCACAATTTTGTTGTCAACTTCCGCCACTATATACTTAGCACAGCTGTTCTTTGTAACTTCACTTATAAAAGCTTCTTTAGACCAAGGAGTGCTAAAACTTAGCTTTTCAATTTCCAAGACCTCCTCCACATCTTCTTTCCTCATAGGCCTTATAATAACATCCATTAATTAACTCCCCTCGCCACTTAAACGAATTTCAGCAGCCGATTTCCTTATATACATCGGCTTGAAATCAAAGTAACTAATCACTTCTCCTTTTTTTATCTTTTGAATAGCAAGCTCTCCTATGGAAGCTGCTCTTGCCATGTTATCTTTGTCCTTTGCAAATAAAGCTTTACCCCTTATCATCTCTTGTAATTTATCTTTATAGGAATAAACACCCTCTCCTACGAACAACACTTTGTCAGAATAATTGCTTACCAACTCCGTAATTTCCTCTAAAGAATACACCCCAGCATCTATTAAAACTTCAAAATTACCACCTCTTATCAGCATTCCATAAACATTTTCATTTAAAGCATCTATGACAGGGCATATTAATCCTTCAAATTCACTGACATTATATGCAAGAGCTAAAAGAGAAGATACTCCTACAATAGGTATGTTAAGAGCATGAGCCAAACCTTTTGCAGTGGCAGCACCAATTCTAAGCCCTGTAAAAGAGCCCGGTCCTTCTGAAACAGCCACATGAGTTATTTGATTTATCGGTACTTCACACTTTTTAAGTAGTTCATCTATCATAGGCATTAAAATTACTGAATGCCTTAGATAATTTATAGAGTATTCTCCTATTATCCCCTTTTCATCTACTAATGCAACAGTAGCAGTTTTAGAAGAAGAATCTATTGCCAAAATTTTCATTGCCCCATCTCCTTTAAAAGCTCCTCATATCGTCTCCCAAAATCTTTAAATAAAATAACTCTTTCATCTTCTTTTTCTCCTTTTTGAATTATCACTTCTAACCTTTCTTTCGGAAGTAAAGGTCCTAACCTTTCAGGCCATTCAATTGCACAAACTCCTTCGTCATAAAAATATTCCTCATAACCTATGTCATAAAGGGCTGTGTAATCATCTAACCTATATAAATCAAAATGATAGAGAGGAATCCTGCCTCTATGTTCATTGACTAAAGTAAAAGTCGGGCTGGTAATTGGCTCATTTATTTCTAACCCCTTTGCAATTCCCTTGGTAAAAACAGTTTTGCCACTCCCCAGCTCACCATATAAAAGAATTATATCTCCACTCCTTAACAGCCTTCCTAATTTTTCTCCTAAAGCAATGGTCTCATCTCTATTTTTGCAAATATAAGTCTTCTTCACCAATTCTCACCCCACTCGTTATAACTTTATTATATACTATCTTTTAACAAATTAAAAAGAAAAATAATCCCCAGCATGCGCTGAGGATTCTCAAAAAAATCAATGTTTCAAAACTGGTGAAAGCTTTTTATATATCAATAAAGTGATTAACGAAAGCATAATTCCTTTTAGCACATTGAAAGGAAAAATACCATATGCTATAAGGGTTCTCACATCCACTATGTTTTTATTTGCAGCCTTACTCATACCAATGATAGCATCCATAGGCCATCCCATAACTTTTTGGTACAAAGGCAGAAAAACATAATAATTCAAAAGTGAAGCAGTAAAAGCCATCACTACTGTAGCAATTGCCATAGATATAAGGGCATTTTTTCGCGTCTTATTGAATTGATATATTATGCCTGCTGTGTATACAAATATAGAACCCACAGAAAAATTTGCAATTTCTCCAATGCCACCCGATTGAGTTATAGTAGCATGGATTATGTTTTTAATAAGCTCGACCATTACACCATATAAAGGTCCCATAGCAAAAGAAGCAACTAATGCAGGTACGTCACTAAAATCCAGCTTTAAAAAGCCAGGGAATAGAGGTACCTGAAATTCCAAGTACATCAGTATAAAAGCTGTAGCAGAAAGAAATCCCACTTTTACTATGGCTTGTGTTTTGGTTTTTTCCACAATTCATCCCTCCAATTTTATTTACTAAAAAAATCCTGAAGATAAATCTTCAGGATTTTTGTGATTTATTTCACAAAAATAGGCACAAAAAGAAAATCTTCTCCCCTCCAGACTTTCACTGTCGGCTTTGGAATTTCACCAAATCGACCGCATGCGCGGCTCGCGGGCTATACCGCCGGTCGGGAATTTCACCCTGCCCCGAAGATTTACCTTCATCTTTTCAATTTTAACTTTATTCTCTCACTTTTATCTCTCTTTGTCAATAGTTTTTGTGAAAAATTTTTAATTTATTTTCATAAGCTTATAACTGTGCCTGCTTTTCCCTCTAAAGCTTCTAATGCTTTGCCTAAAGAAGTAATTATAGCTCGCCTTCCTACTTTTGACTTTGCAAACCTCACTGCTGCTTTAACTTTTGGAAACATACTGCCTGGTGCAAAATGGCCTTCTTCCATGTATTTTATTGCCTCTTCCACTGTCATTTTGTCAAGAAACTTTTGATTTGGCTTGTTGTAATTTATTGCTACCTTTTCAACAGCTGTAAGAATTAACAGCACATCTGCATCAATATCTTCTGCCAATTTTTCAGAAGCCAAATCCTTGTCTATTACGGCAGCTACTCCTTTTAAATTGCCATTTTCCTTAATAACAGGGATTCCTCCTCCCCCAACTGTTATTACTATTACCCCATTTTTTTCAAGTAACTTTATTGTATTAAGTTCTACAATTTCTTTGGGGTCAGGGGAGGGAACAACTCTTCTGTATCCTCTTCCACTGTCTTCCACCATTTCATAACCTTTTTCTTTTATTAAAACTTCAGCTTCCTCTTTTGTATAAAAAGGTCCTATCGGCTTTGTAGGTTTTTCAAAAGCAGGGTCATTTTTATCCACTACAACCTGTGTTATAATAGTTGCTACTTCTTTTCTGATATTTCTCTCCTTCAAAACTTCCCCCAATGCCTGTTGAATCATATATCCTATCATACCCTGGCTCTCTGCCCCACACACATCAAAAGGCATTGCAGGGACAACTTTTGATGCGACTTCATTTTGTATGACTATATTCCCCACCTGAGGACCATTGCCATGAGTAATTACAACAGAATACCCTTTTTCAATTATATCCACTAAATACCCCGCTGTCCTCTTCACTACTTCCATTTGAGCCTCTGCAGTAGGAGGCGTATTCACATCCTGCAGAGCGTTCCCTCCTAAGGCAATAACAACTTTTTCCCTCATAATGTCCTCCCCTGTAACCAATTTTAAAGCAGAGTAGCAATCATCACAGCTTTAATTGTATGTTTTCTATTTTCTGCTTGGTCCCACACTCTAGATTGTTTACCTTCTATAACATCAAAAGTAACTTCTTGTCCTTTTACTGCGGGCAGGCAATGCAAAAATATAGTATCTTCTCTTCCTGTCTTTTTCATCATTTCCTCATTCACTTGAAAAGGTCTCAAAAGAGCTTCCCTCTCTGTAGCCTTTGCTTCTTCTCCCATTGACGCCCACACATCGGTGTAAATAGCATCTGCACCTTCAAGGCCCTCTCCTGGCACACTAGTAAGTTCAAAAGTTCCTCCATTTTCAGCTGCCATTTGCCTGATTTCATCTATGAACTCCTGTGAAGGCCACAATTCTTTTGGAGAATTAATCACATAATGCATCCCCATCTTAGCGCAGCCTACCGCTAAAGTATTAGCCATGTTATTCCTTCCATCCCCTACAAATACAAGCTTTCTTCCTTTTAAATTCCCAAATTCTTCTTCTATTGTCATAAGGTCAGCCAAAACTTGAGTTGGATGATATTCGTCAGTTAAGCCATTGTACACAGGAACACCTGCATATTTTGCCAAAATTTCCACGGTTTCTTGTTTAAACCCTCTAAATTCTATTGCATCAAACATTCTTCCTAAAACTCTTGCAGTATCCTCTATTGATTCTTTAGCTCCCAACTGAATGTCATCTGTTGATAAAAATACTGGATGTCCTCCTTCTTCACCAAAGGCAGTTTCAAAAGCGCATCTCGTTCTTGTGGACCTCTTTTCAAAAATGAGAGCAATAGTCTTACCTAAAAATCTTTGATGTACAACCCCTGCTTTTCTCTCTGCTTTTACTTGTTTAGCAATGTCTAAAATATATGTTATTTCTTGAGGGGTGTAATCTTTTAAAGTTAATAAACTCCTGCCCTTTAAATTAAATGCCATAGTCATCCTCCTTTTAGTAATTTTACTTTATTAATTTTATATTATCTTACCCTATTAGTCAAAAGGTTTATATATCTTCTCTCTTTAAAGGCATCGACATACACCTTGGGCCACCGCGTCCCCTCACTAATTCAGAGCCTTCAATTTCAATAACTTTTATTCCATGATTTACTAAGGTGGTGTTGGTTATCTCATTTCTGTTATATGCCATTACAACTCCTGGAGCAATGGCCAAGGTATTCGTGCTGTCATTCCACTGTTCTCTTGCTCCTGTTATCTCGTCACCTCCTCCACTTTCAATTAAATTAACTTTATCAAGGCCCAATGAAGTCTCTAAAACTTTTGTAAAGTCTTCTTCTACCTTCACTCTAATTGTTCCCTTTTCTCCTCTTGTAATCCTATAAACCTTCAATTTTTCTTTTATACCAGGATATATTAAAAATTTGTCCACATCCACCATAGTAAAAACTGTATCAAGATGCATAAAAGTTCGTTTTTTTGGAATTTCTAAAGCGATTATCTCTTGTAACTCTTCTCCTCTCTCTAAAAGAGTAAGAGAAATTTCTTCAATTGCCTGTGGGGAGGTTCTTTCACTTATTCCAATAGCTATTACTTTTTTGCTGAGAACTAACACGTCTCCCCCCTCAATAGGATACTCTGAACGATAATCATACCACAATAGATTCTCCTGTACTTTTAAAGTCTTAGAATGCTTAAAAACATACTTAAGCAACATGGCTTCTCTCTTTCGAGCAGTTGTCTTCATACTGCTTATCATCACACCATTGCCAATGACCGCAGCAGGGTCTCTCATAAAATAGCAGTTTGGCAAAGGATTTATAAAAAATGGGGAATCCTTATAGACATAATCCACCAAAGATTGAGGCTCCACCTCATGCACTTCTTTTTTCAAAAGTCCTGCAATAGCGTAGTCCACTATTTCCTTGGGGGTTCTTTCCTTTAAAAAATTTGTAATTGTTTTCTTAACTTCTAAAGAAGTATTCATATATGAAACCAAATCATATATAAAAAACTCTTTTATTCCAGTATCCTGTAAAACCTCTTCCAATAAATCTTCTAAATAATAAACTGTCACTCCGTTTTCTTTTAAAGCTTGCGCAAATTTGTCGTGTTCCTCCTGAATCCTTTTAAGCCAGGGAATATCATCAAAAAGAAGCTCACTTAAAAACTCAGGGGTCAACCTTTCTAATTCTTTACCAGGCCTATGAAGGAGGACAGACTTTAATTTTCCAATCTCAGAATAGACTCGCAAGCAATTTGTGTTTTTCTCCAACTCTGTAACCCCCTCTGTCCCTTTTACTATACTACCTATCCATCAACTTTATACACCTATAGTATAAACCAATAAAATAACTTTTGCAATTTAACTCAGTAAATTAATGTAAACGTTTTGTATAAAAATAATTTAAAAAAATCTTTTGTTTGTAAAGTTTTAAATAATTATTCAAATATCCCAAGATAAAGTCTTAAAAATTCCCCAAATAAAACATGGCATGAATAAAAATAAATCATAGAATTTCAGACTGCATAAAAAATTTTTTAAAGTTATAAAAAATTATGAGGCTATTTATTCAGACTCCTCTAAATAAATAGCCCCATGACAGTTTATGCTTTATGTACTAATTTCCCATTAATAAATACATATTTTGTCCTTGTCTTCACTTCCAATGGATCTCCATCAAAGACTACAATATCAGCGTCTTTCCCTTTTTCAATGCTTCCCACCCTGTCGTCAACTCCTAAAATTTTCGCAGGGTTTATCGTGATAGCTTTTAAAGCCTCCATTTCATCCATACCATCCTTTACAGCTAAAGCAGCACATAGAGGCAAGTAATTGAGAGGTATTACAGGGTGGTCTGTCATTATCGCAACTGTAAGTCCTGCTTTTGAAAGAATACCTGCTGTCTTAAAGCTTAGATTTACAAGCTCAATCTTTGACCTTTCAGACAATGAAGGCCCCACAATAACTTTAGCATTTTCTTTCACCAATTCATCAACAATCAAATGGCCATCAGTACAATGGTCAATGGTTATATCTACATTAAATTCTTTTGCAATCCTTAAAGCGGTAAAAATATCATCTGCTCTATGAGCATGAGCTTTCAGCGGAATTTCTCTCTTTAATACTTTTACCAATGCTTCAAGGCCTAAGTCCCTTTCAGGCTTTTTGTCTTCCTCTGCATGCTCCATCTTTTCCATGTACTCCTGAGCTTTTATAAGCTCTTGCCTTAAAAGAGCCGCAACTGCCATTCTAGTTGAAGGCATTTTATGCTGCTCATGGTAAACGGATTTAGGATTTTCACCAAAAGCAACTTTTATCGCTGCTGGTTCTTTTACTATCATATCATCTATTCTTTTACCATAAGTTTTTATAATTGCAAACTGTCCTCCTATAACATTAGCACTGCCAGGACCTGTCGCAACTGTCGTAACCCCTGCTTGATAAGCCTCTTCAAAATATTTATCCATTGGATTTATTCCATCAATTGCCCTAAGTTGCGGAGTTATAGGGTCTGTCGCTTCATTTCCATCTGCTCCTTCAAATCCCATAGCATTTTCCCACATTCCAAGATGGCAATGAGCATCAATCAAACCAGGCATAACAGTTAAGCCTTGTACATCAATCACTTCTGCATCTAAAGGAGCAATTAAATCTTCTCCAACATCAACAATTTTTCCATTGTCAATGAGTACATCTCCTTTTTCATAAATTTTGCCGGCCATTGTCAGGATTTTCCCACCTTTTAATAAGTACATATAATTCCCCCCTGAATTCATTATATATTAACATTATAGCACAAAGAAACAATTTTATGAAATCATTAGCTTTACAAAACAAATTCGCTAAAATTTTCTGTCCAGCTACTCCAAATTTTACTTTTTTAAAGTTTTTTTAACTTTTCCATAATAATGTCTTTTTTATTAACTCCTATTAAAAATAATAATACTGCGATAATTGCGACAATTCCTGCCATAAAGTAATTTTTATTCCCCAAATTTGCCCCTATATAGGCAGAAAAAAATATGCCTGGAAGTCTCGCAAAAAGAGTAATGATGAAAAAATTGTAAAACTTAACCGGTGTAATTCCTGCAATGTAGGAAAGGGCATCTTTAGGCATTCCAGGTATAAAAAACAACAAAAAAAGAATAGTTTCTCCTTTAGGATTGTTTATAATATAATCAAACTTTTTAAGCTTTTCTTCTGAAACAATGCTTCTCACAAAATTATAGCCTAAAACCCTGGCAATCAGAAAACAAATTAGAGAACCTATTGTAATGCCTATTACAGAGTACAAAGTGCCTAAAAAAGCCCCGTAGAGGTATCCTCCTGCAATTTGCACTACTTCTCCTGGTATGACAAATACGATCACTTGAAGTATTTGAACTCCTATAAATACAATAATACCAAGTTTCCCAAAACTGTGTATCCACTCCCTAAATTTATCGGGACTGTTAATTAGTATAGTTAAATTCTTCCCAAAAGTCACCATAGCCACTATTAATGCAATGACAAAAATGACTATTAAAATTAAATTTAGTATGTTAGTTTTGTTAATTTTCATCCACCCACACCTCGGGCCAAAAGCACCAAAGATAAATCCAGCTTTACCTTTATTACCTCCAACCCATTTGGCTTTTGGCATTTTTCTCCCCCCGTTTTATTCAAAAATTACGGTCCTATGTTTATAATCCATTATAGAGTTAATATTTTGTTATGTCAATTACCCAGAAATTTTTAAAAGCCGGTAAATACCGGCTTATGTATAGTTAATCATTATTTTCGTTATCGCTTTGGCCTTGATTATCATTATTTGTATTAATATCCTGGTTTTCTTGAGAATTTTTCTTTTGTTCTTTTTTCTCTATTTTATTCTGATTTTTTTCTCTTTCTCTATCCTCATTTTTCACTTTTTCTACTTTCTTATCATGTTTTTCTCCTAACACTTCTGAGAAAAACTTAATAGGCACAAAAGTTGCATTCTCATTCATTTTCTTATCTATTGTAACTTCTACCCCATTTACTAAAGCTTTAGAGTCTCCTAAAGTATACTGTATTGTCTTATCACCTTTTATAACTGTGAGAGTTTTTGTATCAGGGTCCCAAGCTACTTTTGCATCCAATCCCCTTGCAATAGCCTTTACGGGAATTAGGGTATTATTTTCTTTTATCACTGGTTGCAAGTCAACTTTCTTGCCATCTTCAACATTTGGAGTTTCTTCTGAGTTTTCATCAACATTTTTATCTTCTTCTACAGCTTCTTCTTTACCTTCCTGTGATTGTTCCTTTACCGGTTCCTGAGCTTGTACCTGTTCTTGAGCCTCAAGTGTCGTCTGAATCTGGGCTTCTACTTTATTTTCTGTAGTTCCTTGTGCTGCAAGTTGAGTTTCTGCCTTTACTGCTACTTCACGCATCCACTTGACACCAGATTTAGCATACCCCGTTAAAATAGAGGAAAAAGCAAAAGCACCAATCACAGCAAAAATTAATATTTTTTTCATATGCACTCTCCCTCCTTTGTTCAACTTTCACTATATATTTCGGAAGGAAATATAAATTTTTAGAGAGTAGCAGTAAAAAATTTTTTTATTTCATTGAAAGAGAAATTCTATTTCTCTCAATATCAACACTTAAAACTCTAACTTTTACAATGTCTCCCACTGAAACCACATCAAGAGGATGTTTTATGTAATTTTGAGACATCTCAGAAATGTGAACAAGCCCATCAGTGTGAACACCTATATCTACAAAGCAGCCAAAATCAGTGACATTCCTAACTGTTCCCATAAGTTCCATGCCTGGTTTTAGCTCATTTATAGTCATTACATCAGACCTTAAAATGGGCTTGGGTAAGTCTTCTCTTGGGTCTCTTCCAGGTTTTTTAAGCTCTGAAACTATGTCATAAAGTGTAGGAAGTCCTATATCGTATTCCTCTGAAATCTTCTCTAATCCGTATTCTTCTAAAGAATTAGCAAAGTCTTTTAACTTTTTTCTATCTAGTTTTTCTTTCTCATATCTAAATTTTCTCAAAAGCTTTTCTAAGGTTTCGTAACGCTCTGGGTGAACTGCTGTTGAGTCAAAGATATTGTCACCGTCCAAAATTCTCAAAAAACCCGCACATTGTGTAAAAGTAGTATCTCCTAATCTTTTTACATTTTTAAGCTGCTCCCTATTTGTAAACTTGCCTATTTGGTTTCGATATTCAACAATATTCTTGGCAATAGCAGCATTTATCCCTGAAACGTATTTTAAAAGAGATACTGATGCAGTGTTTAAATCAACACCTACGCTGTTTACACAATCTTCTACAACACCGTTTAAAGCATCTCCCAGTTTTTTCTGGTCTACATCGTGTTGATACTGTCCTACCCCGATGGACTTTGGATCAATTTTTACAAGCTCTGCCAATGGGTCTTGAAGCCTTCGCGCCAGTGAGATAGCTCCTCTTAAACTTACGTTTATATCAGGAAATTCCTCTGTACCTATTTGAGAAGCAGAATAGACTGATGCCCCTGCTTCATTCACTATCACATACTTTACCTCTCTTGAAAGTTCTTTTATAAGCTCTGCTATAAACATTTCACTCTCTCTTGAAGCAGTTCCATTTCCCAAAGCAATTAAAGTGACATTGTATTTTTCTATTAGCTCTTTTAAAACCTTTTTAGAATTTTCAAAATCATTTTGAGGAGGAGTAGGATATACTGTAGCAGTGTCCAAAAGTTTTCCCGTTTCATCTACAACAGCAATTTTACATCCTGTCCTATAGGCTGGGTCAAATCCCATGACAACATGTCCTTTTATTGGGGGTTGAAGTAAAAGGCTTTTTAGATTTTCTTTAAAAACTATTATTGCCTTTTCTTCTGCTTTTTCCGTAAGAGTATTCCTTATTTCCCTCTCTATTGAAGGAGCAATAAGCCTTTTATAGGAATCTTCAATTGCTTTCTTGTAATACTCTGCAAATATTGAAGCTTTATTTACTTTTGATTCTATAAGCCTATTTATTATCCTTTCACTATCTATCTCAATTTTTACAGATATGTATTTTTCCCTTTCTGCCCTATTTATCGCCAGTATTCTATGAGGCGGTATTGTCTTTACAGCTTCTTTATAGTCATAATACATCTCATAGGGAGACCTTTCTTGTTTTAACGCTTGTGTCACTATAATTCCGTTATTCCATGTAAAACTTCTTATGTATTTTCTTATATCAGCGTCATCAGATATATCCTCTGCAATTATATCCATTGCTCCTTGGTATGCTTCTTCAACTGTTGGAACATTTTCATTAAGATAAGGCTTTGCGTATTCCTTTACATCCCCATCTATTACTTCATTTGAAGAAATAACCTTTGCAAGAGGCTCCAAGCCTTTTTCTTTCGCAATGGTCGCCCTTGTCCTTCTTTTTGGCCTAAAAGGCCTGTATATGTCCTCCACCTCTTGTAAAGTTGTAGCATTTTCTATTTTTGCTTTTATCTCCTCTGTCAGTTTTCCCTGTTCATCAATTAACCTTATAGTATCCTGTTTCTTCTCTTCAAGGTTTCTCAAATATGTAAGTCGGTCATAAAAATTTCTTAAAACCTCATCTGACAAGCTTCCTGTTGCTTCTTTCCTGTACCTTGCAATAAAAGGAATTGTATTCCCTTCATCAATAAGCTTTATTGTATTTTCCACTTGAAAGTCTTTTAATCCAAATTCTTTCTTTAATATATCTTTTATCCTATTCATGACTTACTCCTTTCTCTTAGGAAATACATAGATTAAATTTAAAGGGATACCTTTTTAAGATATCCCTTGTGATTTTTGCTTTAGATAAGCGTTTATAAATCCATCTATTTCCCCATCCATCACTGCCTGAACATTTCCCACTTCATAATTTGTCCTGTGGTCTTTAACAAGGGTATAAGGCTGGAAGACATACGACCTTATTTGGTTGCCCCATGCCGCCTCTCTGTGCTCTCCTTTTAAGTCTTCGATTTTTTCTTTCTTCTCTTTCATCATGAGGTCCAAAAGTTTAGCTTTAAGCATTTTCATGGCAGTTTCTCTGTTTTGAATCTGAGACCTTTCACTTTGACAGGAAACCACTATGCCTGTTGGAAGGTGAGTAATCCTTACAGCAGACTCCGTCTTATTTACATACTGTCCTCCCGCACCCGAAGCCCTATAAGTGTCAATTTTTAAATCCTCAGGCCTTATTTCCACTTCAATATCATTTTCTAATTCAGGAAGTACTTCCACAAGTGCAAATGAAGTATGCCTTCTACCTGCCGCATCAAAAGGAGATATCCTCACAAGGCGGTGAACACCCGCCTCTGATTTAAGATATCCATAGGCAAAAGGCCCTTTTATCATAAGAGTGACACTTTTTATTCCTGCTTCTTCTCCTTGCAAATAGTCAAGGGTTTCTACTTCAAAACCTTTGTCATTAGCCCATCTTGTATACATGCGAAGTAACATCTCCGCCCAGTCTTGAGCCTCTGTACCACCTGAGCCTGCATGAATAGAAAGTATGGCATTGTTTTTATCATAGGGGCCATTTAATAGGGTTTTTATCTTTAAATCCTCTAACTTTTTCTTGAGCTCTTTGTATTCCTTGTCTACTTCATCAGTTATCGACTCATCCCCTTCTTCTAAACCCAATTCAATAAGTGTACTTAAGTCTTCCCATTTTGACACAAGAGAATTGTACTCTTCTAAAAGTTCTTTTAAGGCTTTTTGTTTTTTAGCTAATTCCTGTGACTTTTTTATATCGCTCCAAAAAGCAGGATCAGACATCTTTTTGTCTATTTCTTCTATTTCTCTTTTGACACTTTCTATGTCAAAGAGAAACCCCCATTTCTTTTACTTCTTCAATCATGTTTGAAACTTCTGCTTTGTAGTCTTGCAACAAACCGCATCTCTCCTTTTTAGTATTTTATATTGGCACCACAACATTTTTTATATTTTTTACCACTGCCACAAGGACATGGGTCATTTCTGCCAACTTTTTTGCCTTTAACAACTGGCTGTTTTTTCTCTTCTGCATCTACATTAGTGGAAATAGGTTTCGCCACCTGTTCTCTTTGAATCATATTGTCTTTATTAATTTGAATGTGATACAAGAATTTAACAGTATCCTCTTGTATGCTTTGTATCAAGTCTTCAAACATATCAAAAGCTATTTTTTTGTACTCAATAAGAGGGTCCACTTGTCCATAAGCTCTTAAGCCTATGCCTTGACGCAATTGGTCCATTTCGTCTATGTGGTCCATCCACTTAGTATCTACAACTCTTAAAAGAACTATTCTTTCGATTTCCCTCATTTGCTCTGGACCAATTTCTGCCTCTTTTTTCTCATACTGTCTTACTGCCTCTTCATATATTATGTCAGTTAAAACCTCTTTGTCAAGCCTATCTATATCAACATCAATAACCACGCTGTCTTTTTCAAGGAACATGTCGTAAAGATGGTCTAAAAGCCCTTTTATATCCCATTCCTCAGGATACTTACTTCCTGCAGTATATATCTCAACATTTCTCTCTATTATACTTTTTACCATCTCAAGAATAGACTCTTTTAAGTTTTCACCTTCAAGTACCTTTCTCCTTTGGGCATATATTATCTCTCTTTGTTTGTTCATTACATCGTCATACTGCAAAACGTGTTTTCTAGTGTCAAAGTTTATACCCTCTACCTTTTTCTGGGCCTGCTCTATTTGTTTTGTCAAAATCTTATGCTCTATGGGCTGGTCATCATCAATTCCCAGACTGTCCATCATGTTCTTTACTCTTTCTGAGCCAAAAAGTCTCATAAGGTCGTCTTCTAAAGATATATAAAATCTTGATTCTCCTGGGTCACCTTGACGGCCTGCACGTCCTCTCAACTGATTGTCTATTCTCCTAGCTTCGTGCCTTTCAGTACCTATAATGTAAAGCCCACCCAGCTTTACAACCTCATCGTGTTCTTTTTCAGTCTCTTTTTTCGCCTCTTCAAGAAGCTCAAAATATCTCTCGCGGGCTTTTTTAACTTCCTCGCCTGAAACAGGGCCATATCCTGCAGCTTCGTTAATAATTTCTTTTGAGTAGCCCTCCTCATGCATCTTTTTCTTAGCTATAAATTCAGGATTACCTCCTAAAAGGATATCAGTACCACGGCCTGCCATGTTTGTAGCAATTGTAACTGCTCCTTTTCTTCCTGCCTGTGCTATTATCTCTGCTTCTTTTTCATGGTACTTTGCATTTAATACTTGATGAGGTATCCCTCTTTTCTTTAACATGGCGCTTAATTTTTCAGATTTTTCAATAGAAATTGTACCAACTAGAACAGGCTGACCTTTTTTATGATGTTCTACAATGTCCTCAACAACAGCTTTAAACTTGGCTTCTTCTGTTTTGTATATCACATCAGGATGGTCTATTCTTATCATCGGCTTATTAGTCGGTATTACTACAACATCTAATCCATAAATAGCCCTAAATTCTTGCTCTTCTGTTTGAGCTGTACCTGTCATACCAGCTAATTTTTTATACATTCTAAAGTAATTCTGGAAAGTTATAGTAGCTAAAGTTTTGCTTTCTCTTTCTACCTTAACTCCTTCCTTTGCCTCAATAGCCTGATGGAGGCCTTCACTGTACCTTCTCCCAAACATAAGCCTTCCTGTAAATTCGTCCACTATGATGACTTGACCATCTTTTACCACATAGTCTATATCTCTTTTCATTATGGCGTGAGCTTTCAATGCCTGGTTAATGTGATGAGAAATTTCCATATTTTCAATATCAGCAAGATTTTTAATTCCAAAAAATTTTTCTGCTTTAACTATCCCTTTTTCAGTCAAACTTACAGCCTTTGCTTTTTCATCAACTACATAGTCTTCATCTTTTCTTAAAGTCCTCACAAATCTGTCAGCTAATTTATACATATCTGTGGATTTTTCGGCTATGCCTGATATGATAAGAGGAGTCCTTGCCTCGTCTATCAGTATGCTATCTACCTCGTCTACTATAGCATAATTAAGTTCTCTTTGCACCATGTCTTCTTTGTATATAACCATGTTGTCTCTTAAGTAATCAAAACCAAATTCATTGTTGGTTCCATAAGTTATATCTGCGGCATAGGCCTTTTTTCTTTCTTCAGGGTCCATATCATGCAATATTACGCCCACGCTTAGACCTAAAAATTCGTATATCTTGCCCATCCAATCGCGGTCTCTTTTTGCCAAGTAATCATTGACAGTTACAATGTGAACTCCCTTGCCTTCTAAAGCATTAAGATATGCAGGTAATGTCGCGACAAGGGTTTTACCTTCACCAGTTTTCATCTCAGCGATGCGCCCTTGGTGAAGAACAATGCCGCCTATCACCTGCACTCTAAAATGTTTCATTTTAAGAGTTCTCCAAGCGGCCTCTCTTACCACCGCAAAAGCCTCGGGAAGTATATCATCAAGAGTTTCACCATTTTTCAATCTATTTTTAAATTCATCTGTTTTCGCCCTAAGCTCTGCATCCGTAAGTCTTGCCATTTGATCTTCATATGACAAAACCTTATCGGCAATTGGTTCCAATCTCTTAACTTCTCTTTCACTGTAGCTGCCAAATATTTTTTCAACTAAGCCTAACATTTTTATCACCTTCTAAGGTATTGTTAATCAACTATATATTATATCACTATGAAATCTCAATGACAATAAAAAACAGTTTTTTTAAAGAATATTTTACACTCTCTTCATACAATTTTCACAAAAAAGAACGCCTCAAAATGATGCATTCTCTGTCTTAGACAAAGTTCCTTTTTATTGGCATTTTGCATCGTTCGCTCCAGGTGACATCACAGACTAAACTAAAGCTCGACCTCTGACTCAGGCGGGGTTCCGGGCACATTCGACATCCCTGTCTCAGGTGCCCGCCTCCGCCCTCCTTGGCTTCGGCCCCGCCTTCGTCTGTCGGTCTCCTTAAGTTTCCCGGCACTCAAATAAACATGTTATATAATCACAAAGCAAAGTAATAGCAAGTTTATTTGAGTGCCGGGCTGTCAAGTCGCTTCACTTATGCAAAATGCCAATACATCATAAAGAGTTTGTCTACAGACTGAGAACATCTCAAAATGAGACGTTTCCTTTTTAAAAGGTTAATTTTTTATGTCCACAGCTTTAAACTTCAAAATAGGATTTAATGCGTAAAATAGTGCCAATGCAATTGCAGAATCTATTGTGTGGTGGATCATTGTCCCTACTCCTACAACCACAAAAGACTTGTAAAAATCAAATCCAAAAGGCATCACCACAATTGCTTCTAAAACAGCATGTATTGGAAGTGTAACAGCTAACGCCACGGGAAAAGAATATCCTCTTTGTATCATTTTAGCTCCAACATAGCCAAACACTGCGTGAACCGCTGCTCTTGCTGCTATTATAGGTCCCAATTTTATTAAAAATCCTATCGCAGATACAACACCCACAAATACCGCTGTTGCAGGACTTATAAGCATTGCCAGCATTACAGGTACATGGGATGCCAGTGTGGCTGAGAAAGGCGGAATAACTATCCCTAAAACTCCTCCAAAAGCCAAAGGTATAATAAGGGATAGTGCTGCTAAAAGCCCTCCAATAGTAATTTCTCTTGTCTTCACGTTAAAACCCCCATTTTTTACTTTTCACAATTATAGTATACACAGATGTATATACACCTGTCAATAATAAAATAACCACTTTTTAAAAATGGTTCTATAATAAATGTTGGGGTGGGGAAAAAGAAATCTATAAAAAGAGAGCACTTATTCTGAATGCCTGCTATAATAGAAGTGGTTAAAATAACCCAACAAAAGGAGGCATCAGAATAAGTGCAAGGTAATTATATCACAAATTTCTTAAAATCTGAAGATACAATTTTGGAAGGTGTTGTAGAGAATGACAACAGGATAGAGCTTCATATTAAGATGAAACAGAAACCACATATTTGTCCAAGGTGCGGGGAAATAACATCTAAGATTCATGATTATAGAGTACAAAGAATAAAAGATGTACCGCTATTCGGGAAACCAACAGTGATAGTACTAAAAAAGAGGAGATACGTTTGTAAACACTGTGGCAAGAAATTCTATGAACATGTAGACTATTTACCACGTTACCATAGAATGACCAACAGATTATCTATTTACATACTACAACAACTAAAAAAACAACAAAGCATGAAAGATATATCTGAAGTTACAGGGGTATCAATTACGACTGTGATGAGACTTTTAGACACAATAGGAGTAGAACCTGATTATAAAACATTACCGGAAATTATCAGTATAGACGAATTCAAAGGGAACTCTGGAGGCAGGAAATATCATTGCATTATTGTAGACCCAAAAGAAAGAAAAATATTAGATATTTTAAAAGACAGAAAACAAGAGAATCTAAGTGAATATTTCAAAAGATTTAAAGACAGGAATAAAGTAAAGTGGGTTATTATAGACATGTGGAGGCCTTTTTCAGATACAGTAAAAACATATTTCAAAGGAGCTAAAATAGCAATAGACAAATTTCATTTTACAAGATACATATATTGGGCGATAGAAAATGTAAGAAAGAGAATACAAAAAGAGCTACCAGACAATAAAAGAAAATATTTCAAAAGAAGCCGTAAGCTTCTTCTTGCAAAATATGATACTTTAACAACAGAACAAAAAGAAGAATTGGAAGTAATGTTCTGGTACAGCGACGACTTAAGAATAGCATACCTTTTAAAAGAAGAATTTAATGATAAAGTATTAAAATGCAAAAATTCAAAGGAAGCAAAAATAGAATTAAAAAGATGGATACAGTTAGCTAAAGAAAGCAAAATTGATGAATTTAAAAGATGTGTGCAAGTATTTAACCGTTGGTTTGAAGAAATAACAAATGCCTTTGATATACCATATACTAATTCTGTAACAGAAGGTTACAATAATAAAATTAAGGTGCTAAAAAGGCTTGCATATGGCTATAGAAATTTTCATCGATTTAGAAAGAGAATATTATATTGTAATGCTTAATGTTCTAACTTAATACTATTTTTAGTGATAAAGGATATTCAAGGATATTATAGAGCTTTGATGAAAAGGCATAGATAAATATCCACCCATACTTCTAGCTATATCTCTTATCACAACTAACAATTTACAAATATTACCATATTATGTGATAAGATTTATAGGTGGGCATTCAGAAAAAATACCCACCCCAACTATTGACAAAGAGCCTTAAAAATTTTTAAAGTGGTTAAGTCCTTATTCTATTAAAAAGCCTTTTTCCTTTAAGACCTTTTGTATTCTATCTAGTACCTCTTTATTTTCCCCTTCAACAGTGTGAAGATGCACTCCATCCGTCAGAGAAGACAAAAGGGTCGCTTTTCCTTCTTTTACAAACTCCATGAATTTACTTACATCATACCTTGAAGAAAGCATTAAAAGCCCTTTTATCTCCCCATAGAAGGGATGCTCTACAATTACATCTAGCACTTTTCCGCCATTGTCAACTATTAAATTTAACTCCTCCTCTGTCCTGTCATATCCGTGTTTGACAGCAAAAACCCTTTTTACAGTGTTTTCTTTTACAATGTCTATTATATAACCTTGAGGGGTAGACAATATTTTAATCCCTTTAGCCCTTAAAATAGCTATATCTTGCACAATAATTTGCCTTGTCACTCCAAAACTTTTAGCAAGGTCAGAGCCGGATATAGGCTCTTTAGCATTCTTTAAAATTTCAACTATTTTGTTCCTTCGCTCTTGTGCCGTCATGATTTTTCACCTTTTTAAGCATTGCATTTGTAACAAGTAAAAATGTGCCTGTCGCCATTATAAAATCTCCTATGCTAAAGGTTTTTGGCAATGGATAAGGTTTCGGCAACACTAAGACATCTGCTAAAAATTTTAACCGTGTAGAACTTGTCAAAACCTGATGTGTAGCAATTTTATTTGCCTGAAGGTCAGGAATGAGATTATTAAGTCCCGCTACCTTTAAAGCATCAACAGAGACAGGCATCCTTCCTCCGTTGACAAATATAACGATAAAATTTAAAAGCACTCCAATGCTTATTATTCTAAAATACCTGTTATCTTTATTGTACCACAGTCCTATGAAAAGCAAAAGATAAACAAAAAAGTGGATATAAGACCGGTATTCCATAATGACGTGAAACTTATTAGCAAGGTTTAACATACCAAACTCCAAAACAAAAGCAGCTATAAAAAGGCTGGGTTTTTTTATGTCAATATCAGCAATTCCGCTGATTTTTCCTCTTCTTAAAGTTCCGTAAATTAGAGAAGCACTAAGTGAATCAAATATCATGCTTAAACTCCTCCCTATTCTTTTCAAAAGCTTTTTTAAAGGCGTTTATTATTTTAGGGCTAAACTGCGTCCTTTCATGTTCTAAAATTATTTTATAAGCTTCCTCTTGTGAAAAAGCCTTTCGGTAGGGCCTGTCTGAAACTAAAGCATCGAAAACGTCTGCGAGGGAAAGTATCTGCGCTTCCAATGGTATTTCGTCACCTTTTATGCCATCGGGATATCCACTTCCATCGTACCACTCGTGATGGTATTTCACCCATAGAGAGGCCTCCTTTAAAGCCGGAACATCTCTTAAAATTTCATAGCCTTTTTGGGGATGTTCTTTTATTATGCTTAATTCTTCATCAGTTAACTTCCCTGGCTTATTTAAAACCTCTTCTTTTACTCCAATCTTTCCTATGTCATGTAAAAGGGCTGCAATCCTCACCATTTCAGTTTGAGACTCACTTAACCCAAATTCTCTACAGAGCAAAGCCGCAATTTTTTCAACGTTTTTTGAATGACCCGCTGTATATTTATCCTTTGCATCAAGAGCCTTTACAAGCACATTTATTGTGTCGTAATAAGACTGCTTTGAGTCCATGTAAAGCTTAAACATATAGCGTATCATTAATAGAGGTATAAAAAGTAAAATGAAACTTATATACCCTATTCTTATAAAAGCTTCTGACATAATTATACCCAAAAAGGCAAGAAAAAGAAAGTTTGGAATCATCCATTTAAAATCTTTTGTTAATATATATTTAAAAGACTTATTTAATAAAAGAGATAATAATATTGCTACAATAAAAGTGTTTAATAGGTAATATACTATTGCTGCTAACACTGCAGACAAAAGATATCGAGGATATATGTAAGTAGCCGGAATACCCCCAGTATATTCATATGCTAAACCACCAATACCAACACTTAAAGCTAGTTGAGAAGCATTAAATAAAACTTTATAATAAGGTAAATTAAATATATGTACTCTCCTACCATCTGGATATTTGGGGAAGCGAAAGGTCATGCCTAATGAGGCAATTAAAGCTCCCTGATAAGGCCCGAAAATAAGAATAGCCATTAAATCAATAGCAAAAGCAACAGATACCGCAAGTTCTTTTGTTACATATATTGGCATTGATTCAGCTAAAGCAGCAAAAAAAACGAATAGAATTATATCTACAATTCTATTTATAGGAATGTTTAATATAGAATAAATAATAAAAGATAACCCTAAAGCTATTATTATAGAAATGTATATTTTTACTCTTTTGTTAAGCATAATAGACCTCCTATTTTCAATCTAAAAAACACCTCAAACCGCTTAAACCCACGAAACATTTGCACCTCCTGCTAATGCGAGTGCCATTAAAACTAACAATATTTTTATAAGTGTCGTTTTGTTCATCCTGAAACCCTCCTTTGCTGTGATAACTCTTCTGCCCTTAGGCTTCAGGTAACGCTACGCTAAGCAACTTTTAAGCGGTTTGGGTGTTAAAAAACTAACGGGACGTAATTGACATTACACGCCTGTTGACGGCGTCTAATGTGGCTTTTACCACAGCCTCCCCTTCATCTTTTTTTATAAGACAAGACCCGGTAAGGAGTTCCTCCTGGTTATTTGTTACATGAGTAACCCCTACAACTATTATCCTGTTTTTTGCTATATTAAATATATCGACATCTTCCAATAAAAATAAATGGTTTTTGGGAATCAATTTAGAAATAGAGTCCAGTGTAGCATTGGCAATTATTTTATATTTATTACTTGCAGTATTAGGTCCTTCAGCATATCCTTCAAAAACCTCATCGCCTCTTGTGAGGATAACTCTTGCTTCACTGGTAAGTCCATTATTTATAAATGAATAGCTTGAAAAAACAAGCCTCTGTTCTCCTTGGAGATTTTCTCCAGTATCAATTTGCGCTACACTGACAATCTTGTGATTTATATCAATTCCAAACTGCGCCATTATGACAGATTGCACATCTCTTGCAATCTGCTTTGCATTCCTTGTACTGTCAGCCAACACGTGAATTTCTGTTATTTCACCATTCTCTACAACTACCCTACTGGATAGTACTCCTTGAATTTTATTTATATACCCTTCCATCGAATTTACTGTATCTTTTGTTATTTCACCCATTATCTTCACACCCTATTAAAATTTGTCCACACTAAAAATATATTCTATACAAAATTTAAAATTCCTTCTTTTTAGACAAAAAAATTGGGGATAGAGCCTATCCCCAATTTTTTTGTTTCTTATGCAGTTTTATTCTAAAGGCTCTATTAAGCCATATTTCCCGTCTTTTCTTTTGTATACGACATTTATAGTGTCAGTGTCGGCATTTGTAAATACAAAGAAGTTATGTCCCAAAAGGTTCATCTGAAGAATCGCTTCCTCAGGTGACATAGGCTTTATGGGGAACCTCTTTGTTTTAACTATTTCAAAGGAACCCTCTTCCTCTTCTCCCTTAGCTTCTTCATAAGCAGGTGGAATTTCAAACCTTATTGACTCATTAGAACCAAATCTATTTTTAAGCTTTGCCTTGTGTTTGAGTATTTGTTTTTCTATTTTGTCTACAACCCTATCAATTGACACATACATGTCATCGCTGACTTCTTCAGCTCTAAATATAATACCCTTAAAAGGTATTGTGATTTCCGCAATGTGATTGTTTTTCTGGACACTTAAAACAGTCCTAACTTCAGTATCTTCTGGAAAGTATTTGCTTAACTTGCTCACATTTTTTATAACCGCATCCCTTAGTCCATCTGTAACTGCCATGCCATTTTTACCGCTTACTGTGATATTCATAGTATCAAACCCCTCTCATTATCCTTCTATTTAATATAATTCTACATAAAAAACAATATTCCTGCAATATGTGGAAACAAAAAACACTCCTTTTGGAGTGCCTTTACAAAATCTTACTTATAAATTCTTTTGTCCTTTCATTTTTTGTATTGTAGAAAATATCTTCTGGCGTCCCTTCTTCAATTATCATTCCATCGTCCATAAAAATGACTCTATCCCCTACTTCCCTCGCAAACCCCATCTCATGAGTGACAACTACCATAGTCATCCCTTCATTTGCCAGGCCTTTCATGACGTTTAAAACTTCTTTTACCATTTCAGGGTCAAGGGCTGATGTGGGCTCATCAAAAAGCATAATATCTGGCTGCATAGCTAATGCCCTTGCGATTGCAAGTCTCTGCTTTTGACCGCCTGATAGCTTAATAGGGTACTCGTCCTTTTTGTCTAAAAGACCTACTTTTTCAAGTAAGCCCAAAGCTATATCTTCAGCAGTTTTTTTGTCCATCTTCTTCACTTTAATAGGAGCTAACGTTACATTTTCAAGAGCCGTCAAGTGAGGAAATAAATTAAAGTGCTGAAAAACCATCCCTACTTTTTGCCTTATCTTATTGATGTTTACTTTTTTGTCGTTTATTTTGATCCCTTCAATATAGATTTCTCCTTTAGTAGGCACCTCTAAAAGGTTTATACACCTTAAAAGGGTACTTTTCCCTGAACCGCTTGGTCCTATTATTACAACAACTTCTCCTTTATTTACATTTAAACTTACACCTTTTAATACTTCTAAATCCCCAAAGGTTTTATACACCTCATTAACGCGTATCACCAGCCCTAAGCCTCCTTTCAAAGATTCCAAGGAGTCTTGAAAAGATGAAGGTCATTATAAAATATATAGCTGCAATGATGATGTAAGGCTCGAAATACTTATAAGTAATGCTTTGTATAATATCTGCTTGCCTTGTAAGGTCTGCAAAACCTATTACTGATATAATAGCTGATTCTTTGAGCATCACGATAAATTCATTTCCCAAAGCAGGAAGGATATTTTTTATTGCCTGAGGAATTATAACGTACCTCATCGCCATAGCATGAGTCATGCCAAGAGAGCGAGCTGCTTCGTTTTGACCAGGGTCTACCGCTTGTATACCTGCCCTTATAATCTCTGCAACATAGGCAGCGCTATTTATGGCAAGAGCAGAAACGCCTGCTGTAAAAGCGGGTATATCTATTCCAAATTGCATAAGGCCATTGTATATCAATAAAAGTTGTACCAAAAGAGGAGTACCTCTTATAATTTCAACATAGCTTGCGCCTATAAAGCTTATAGGTTTTATAGAAGACATTTTAATAAGAGCAACAATCAGACCTAATATAACTCCTATAGTCACTGCTAAAAAGGTGAGTTTTAAAGTCATGAGAAGGCCGCTTACAAATAAATGACTGTATTTTAGCATGCTCAAAAAATTTATACTCATAAAAATCTTCCTTTCAGCAAAATTTTAGTGGAGAACTGTTTTTAAAATTCTCCACCAAATTTCATCATTGCTTAAACCATTTATCTATAAGTTTGTCATATTCGCCACTTGCTTTTAACTCTTTTATCACATCGTTTATTATATTCACTAATTCTTTATTTCCTTTAGCTACTGCAACAGCAGAACCATTTTCTACCGTGTTGATTTCTTTCATGTTAAGTATCTTCATGTCCTTGTATTCTTTGAGATATGCATTTGCTACAGTATTTTCCAATACTATCGCATCACATCTGCCATTCTTTAAATCCATAAAAGCGTCTCCAACACGATTTAGCTGCTTCAATTTTACATCCGGTATCTTTTTAGCAGCTTCTTCAGAGGTGGTGCCTATTTGCACTGCAACAGTTTTGCCTTTTAAGTCATCAAATTTGGAAATAGGACTGTCATTACGCACTACTACCACTTGTTTACTATCATAATAAAGGTCTGAAAAATCAACACTTTTAGCCCTCTCCGGTGTTGGAGTCATTCCAGCAATCGCCATATCTATGCGCCCAGCTTGAAGAGCTGGAATCAATCCTTTAAAGTCCATATCTTTTATCTCCAGCTTAACCCCTAATTTTTTCGCAATGGCATTTGCTATATCAACGTCAAAACCCACTATTGTATCTTTGTTTCCTTCTACTTTATGGAACTCATAAGGTGGAAAATCTGCACTTGTTCCCATTACGATAACGCCTTTTTCCTTAATTTTGTCCAAAGTATTAGCTGGTTTGTTGCCACAAGCGGATAAAATTAAACCCAAAATAATTGTCATTGTTAAGAAAACAAATAATGTTTTTTTATTCATTTTTCTTCTCCTCTCCTCTTAATAAAAATTTTGTAAATTCATAAAAAATGTCAATTATAAATAACTGCTACAAATAGATTTTCTGACCTTTTGCTTTCATAATTATAATATCATATGAATAAAATTTCAATATTTTTTTCTTTAAAGAGGACAGGAAATTTTTTTAGAAAGAAAAAAATATGTTGTGAAATAAAAATCTGTGGATAATGTGGATAAGTTTGTGAATAACTTTTAAATTCGCTTTTAACAATGTGGAAAAAGTTCTGAAGTATCGAGTAGGAGCTGAATAATTATTTTATTCAGCGTCCTCTCACACCACCGTACGTACCGTTCGGTATACGGCGGTTCATTAGGAATTGTGTACAATTAGATATCTTTGGGATAAACTCTTATAACCTATGCTTTCAAAGTATTTATTTGTAAGAGTCTTATTTAGGATTGGGCTATTGGATATTCTCCAGTAGCCTTTCCTTGTATTGGCGTATTCCCAGGCTTTTTGTTCTTCTACTCCTAGTTTTACTAAGTTATCATGCTTCGTTTTTATCTTCTTCCATTGTTTCCATATACATGCCCTTAGTCTTCGCCTTATCCATTCGTCAAGGGTTTTCATTATGCTTTTCGCGTCTGCTAATCCAAAATAGTTGACCCATCCTGTTGTTATTTGATTTAGTCTTTTTATTCTGTTTTCCATGCTTATTCCCTTGTTCCGATTGGTTATTTCTCTTACTTTTTCCTTAAACCTTTTGATGGATTTTTCATGGATTCTTATTCTTACTTCGTTTTCTTTTGTGTAGAATGAAAATCCAAGAAATTTTCTTCTCCATGGTCTATCTACAGCACTTTTTGCTTCGTTGACTTTTAGTTTTAATTTGCTTTCTATGAATTTCTTTATGCTCTTCATTACTCTGTTTCCTGCAGACCTGCTTTTTACATATATGTTGCAGTCATCTGCATATCGGCAGAATTTATGCCCTCGTTTCTCAAGTTCTTTGTCTAGTTCGTCCAACATTATGTTTGCTAATAGGGGACTTAATGGCCCTCCTTGGGGTGTCCCTTCTTCTGTTGATACTTTGACTCCGTTTATCATTACTCCTGATTCTAAGTATCTTCGTATTAACTTTAGTACCCTTTTGTCTCCTATCCGCTTTTCTAGTTTGGACATTATTATGTCGTGGTTTACTCTATCAAAGAACTTTTCTAAGTCCATATCTACAACCCATGTATATCCTTCATTTATATATGCTTCTGCGGCTTTTATTGCGTCTTTTGCACTGCGTCCTGGTCTAAATCCATAACTGCTATCAGAAAATGTATGGTTGTAGACTCTATTTAGTATTTGGGCTATTGCTTGTTGTATTAGCCTATCTAGTGCTGTAGGTATTCCTAGTAGTCTTACTCCTCCATCTGGTTTGGAAATTTCTACTCTTCGCACTGGTTGTGGTTTGTATTTCCCCTCCAGCAGTTGTTGTTTTATGGTTGCCCAGTTTTCTTTGAGATACGGTAGAAGTTCATCTACTTCCATCCCATCGACTCCATGGCTTCCTTTATTTGCAACAACGCGCTTGTATGCTGCTCTCATGTTTCCTCGTTCTACTATCATTTCAAGCATCTTGCTGGTATATCTTTGTACATCGTTTCTTCTATCTTTTGACGCCGATGATATACTATGCACTTCCGTTGTCTTTTGAAATTCCATTTCTCTATTCAACGGATAGCCTCTTTGTTGAGTTGTCTGCAGTCTCTGCATATCTTTCGAGTCCATAAGATTTCCAAAACCTCCTAACGTTCGGCCCTTCCTTATCTATTCATGACTAGATAAGTACTATGACCTCTGCTGACTTCTCAAGGTTCAACCATACATCACTGTATGGGTTGTCACTTCAGAGTTCACTTTAGTGACTTGTCCTTGAGACCTCCCCGGGTAAGAACGATAACTTTCATCTCATATATCTGCCAGATTTACTGTATGGGATTCGGGTAGTGTTGGACTTCGTTTTGTTACGCAAACTCATCCATCCCAATTCAGCCTCTTATCTGGTTCTTGTTCATCAGACCGAGATTTTGCCTTAAGCTTCCTTCAGATTCCACCTCACGATGGACACCCTTGCTCTTGGCTAGTGGTTCCCACTACCAAGCCCACAGCGGACTTTCACCGCCTAGCTATCGCCCATGCCGGGCGCACGTAAAAAAGACACCAAAATGGTGTCTTTTGTATAATCCTCTTTACTTTTCTTGCGAAAAAGTAAGGGGATTATCTGCTCATGCCAAAAGCTTTCTTGTCTCTTCTAGCATTGTACTGATGGTTTCTTCTTTTTTTCGCTTCTCTGCACGCTTTACATCTTACAGGCTCATTTTGAAAGCCTTTCTCCGCATAAAACTGTTGTTCTCCTGCTGTCCACACAAACTCTTTTCCACAATCTTTGCACACTAACACTTTGTCTTGATACATAACTAATAATCCCCTCACTTTGAATTTTTGGTTCAATATAATCTTTCGATTATATTATACGTGTATTATATCACCTTAAACCTTAAATAGCAATAAAATTTTAATAAAATTTTTACGATCTCAAAATACAAATTCCGACATTTTATTGTAAAATCCATCTAACAGTGGTATAATATATTTATACAACCGCTTGCATAACTTAATTCACCCATTTTGGAGGTGTTTGACTAATGAAAAGGCAAAAAGGAATTCAAAAGAAAGAGTTAAAACTAAGGTTCCCTAAAATTTCGTTTTTTAAAATTCCTAAGGCAAACGTTAGACTAAATCTTTCAAACAGTGGCAGCGGCATATTTGCTAAATTAATGACCTTCATAGCCTTTATAATAATCGTACCTCTCGCTTTCACTGGTTATATGTCTACAAGCAAGTCAATAAAAATTTTACAAGATACTATTAACATCTCTAATGCTGATACATTAGGACTAATAAATAATTATGTAGACCTTTTCAAAAATGATATTGAAACTCAACTTATTATTCTCTCTGCCAATCCTCAAATTCTAAATTTTGGACAAGGTGATTTTGAAACTGATAAAAAGAATTTACAAGATTTATTTACAACCATTTTAAAAGCAAAAAGTACTAAAATATCTCTTATTTATTTTGCAACACCAGATAAAAAAATAATTCAATCTCCTGACCTTCCCCTCGACCCAAACTATGACCCTACCAGCCAGGAATGGTATAAAAAAGCTATTGAAAATCCGGATGCAATAATATGGACTGGCCCTTACAGCAATGATGGGACAAATGGAGGAGTAGTTACTGTTTCAAAAGCCGTTAGAAGTTCTTTAACTTCAGCTGCTTCTGATGTCGTAGGAGTTTTGGCTTTTGACATAAATTTAGATTCTCTTTCTAACATGATTTCTTCTATAAAAGTAGGGAAAACAGGAAATGTGTATTTAATTTCTAATGAAGGCATTATAATCGCTGATAAAGATAAGAAAAATTTATTTTCCTACATAACAAAATACGATTACGGCAAAAAGATTCTCTCTATGCAAGAAGGAAGTTTTGAGTACAATGACAATGGAACAAATAAATTTGCATCTGTAAAAACTTTAAATAATTTTGGTTGGAAAGCTGCAATAACCATGGATTCTTCAGAACTTGCTGAAAAAACTTCTCAAATAAAAGACAACACAATAATTTTTAGTTTAATAAGTCTTTTAATAGGAATATTAGTAGCGTATTTCTTCTCAAAAAATATTACTTCAAAAATAGGAAAAGTCATGACAGTAATGAGCAAAGCTGCAAATGGGGATATGACACAAGAAGTAGAAGTGAAATCAAACGACGAAATAGGCAAGCTGGCTTTAAGCTTTAACCTTATGATAGATGGTATAAAAAGCCTCGTAGCCGACGTATTATCTGCCGCAAATTCTGTATACGAATATTCTAAAAAAGTATCCTTTGCATCAAATAAAGCTGAGCAAATCACAAATGAAGTAGTTGCAGCTATGGAAGAAATAGCAAAAGGCGCGCAGGAGCAAGCAAAAGAAGCTGAAAAAGCTGCAACTATTACCAATTTGTTAAGTCAAAATTTAGATGTGACAATGAAAAATTCAATGAATATAAATGAAGAAACTGATTCTGTAACAAAAGCAGCAAATACTGGATTAGAAAATATAAAAGAATTAAGCGAAAAGACTAAAGTCACAGAACTAATGCACAGCAAAGTGAAAGAATCTACTTCCTATTTAAAGAAAAAATCTCATGAAATAGGAAAAATTGTAGAAACAATAACCGCAATAGCTGACCAAACCAATCTTTTATCATTAAATGCTGCAATTGAAGCAGCCCGTGCAGGAGAAGCCGGTCGCGGTTTTGCTGTAGTAGCCGAGGAAGTGAGAAAATTGGCAAATCAGTCTTCTGAAGCCGCTAAAAATATTGAAACTATTATAAAAGAAATACAGCAAAACATTGATGATACCCATAAAGTAGTAGAACAAGCAAGTGCTTCTATAGAAAAACAAAATGAATCTTTAGCAAAAACAGTTCATACTTTCTACGGCATTCAGCAAGCAGTAAATCGAATCGTAGAGGAGCTTAATAAACTCAATGACTCAATGGTGAAAATTTCTCAAAGCAGAAGTGAAATGTTAGATTCCATACAAAATATCGCCGCAGTAACAGAAGAAGCTGCTGCCTCTACCCAAGAAATATCTTCTGCAACAGAGGAACAAAAAACTGCAATAGAAGAAATATCAAAATCCGCACAAGATTTGAGCAATATTGCCAATACCTTGATGAGTACAATAAATAAATTTAAAGTTTAAAGAAGCGGCGATTTGCCGCTTCTCAGACTGTAGACAAACTTTCGTAAAGGAGATATTTTGCATAAGGAACGACTTGTGACAAAGCGGCAACAAAACTTAGCAAGGCCGAGGGTGGAGGCAGGGCCGAAGCCATGGATGGCGGAGGCGGGCACTAAGACAAGGATGTCGAATGTGCCCGGTACCCTGCCGGAACCCGAAGGTCGAGTTTAGTTTTGTCGCTTTGGAACATCGGAGTGACGTTGCAAAATATCTCCTTTGAATATTTTTGACTTTGTCAACAAATTGAGAAGCGGTAATTTGCCGCTTCTTTTAGCGTTTTTTATCTAAAAAATAACTGTCAGGTGTATAGTATTTAAGATATTCTATATACCCTTCTTTATTCTTCGACAATTCTTCTAATTTGTTTTCTATTTTTTCGGAAATAGCAGTTATATTTTGAAGATTTTTATCGTCTTTCTCTTTTATTTTTTCCAAAAGGGCTTTTGTTTCTATAAAGAGTGCTTTCAATTTACTTATTTCTTCCGTAACTTTCCCTTCCAAAGCAAAAATACTTTCCACTTTATTTTGCTTTTTAAAAACATTATATAAAGGTATAAAATCGGCATCTAATTTGTCAATTTCTTCTATAATTTTTTGCTTTGTAGTAAGTAAATTTTTCAATTCTTCTAAATTGTTGGAAGTTATAGATACACCTATTTTTTCAGTAACCTCATAAAGTTCTTTCAATCTTTGAATTTTATCCTGTACAATTTGAGTAAGTTTTTCTACATTATTATGCATCTCATCAACCCTTCGCATAGACTTTCTCTCTAACTTTATTAAGGGCTACACTCCAAGTATTTCTCAATTCTATAGCAAATCCTTTTACTTCTTCTAAAATTGTCACGTCTTTTTTTACGTTAGCATCAATTAATCTTCTTAGCATATAGTCATATAAACTGTACAAGTTTTTAGAAATATCATAATTCATATCCAAAGTAAGCATAAGCTCTGTAATAATGTCTTGTGCCCTTTGTATACTATTATTTGCTGCCATATAATCTTTTTTTTCTATCGCCCCTTTTGCTTCTTCTATAAACCTTATTATGCCATTGTAAAGCATCAGTACCAGCTCTTCAGGACTGGCTGTCAAAATCGCGTTTTCTTTGTACTGCTGATACGGATTTACCATCACCGCACCCCCTTTTATTTCATCATAACCCCAATTTGTTGGCTCAACCACGCACTTTGAGAATTCATTTGTCCTACATACATTTCTAGCTGCGTAAATTGCGCGTAATACCTCTTTTCAAGGTCGTTTAAATATCTTTGCATTTGAGCAATCCTATCATCTATTTCTCTTATCCTGTTTCCTATAAAGCTTGTATCGTAAAGCTGAGCGGTACTCCCTGCTTTTCTTGTTATGGCATCTATGCCTTGTTTTAAAGTATCATATAAATTTTGTGCAATGCCTGAAGTTTTCAAAGTAGTATTTCCATTAGAATCTGTCTCATAAACACCAGCAAATATCTTCATTACTTTGTCCAGATCATTTGCAATAGCATCTTTTAACTTCGTTTCGTCGATATAAAGTTTTCCACCTTCATACCATTGTCCTGTAGTAATGCCAATTGAACTTAAAGAACCTACACCGGATACTGTCGATGAAACAACATTTCTCATGGAGTAATATACTCGCATTAAAGTTTCGTCATTGTTTAAATTCCCTGACCTTGCCTTTTCTTCCCATAGTTTTATATCACTGTCTTTCATAGCTTGTTTTTGTTCAGAAGTCAAAGGTGGATAATCGTAATACCTTTTTTCTGTAAGCTTTGCATTAATCTTTGTAATTATATCATTGTAACTGTCAACAAAGCTTTTTATTGTGTTATATATTTTGTCAACATCTGTTAAAACAGTAAGGGTTGTTGTGCTATTACTTGTTCCTGTAAGGGTAATATTTATTCCTGCTACTGTGACATTGTTAGTTGAACTTGTCATTTGAACACCGTTAAAAGTAAATAGTGCATCTTGGCCTGTTATACCTCCAGTGTCCAAAACTTTTGAATCTAACTTTAACGTAGTTGTTAAAAAATTTTGAGCAGTTGGATCTGTAGTACCACTGAAATCAATCTTTGAATTTGTTCCAGTAAAATTTGATACCAAAAATAGCCTATCTAAGCCTGGGTCATATGTAGCACTTACACCTGTCTCATTAGTTTTGGCATTTATTGCAGCAACTACGTCTTTTATTGTCGCACCATTTTTTATTATTATTTCTTTGTCATTTCCATCTAATCCTTTTAAATAAAGAGTTATATCGCTTCCCGTATTATTAAGTGCATTATACGTATATGTTCCATCAGAATTTTTAGTTGCAGCACCAATTTTATCTGTACTTGCAGTTGTAGCGGCTTGAGCCAATTGCGATACTGATATGGTATACGATCCATTCACCGCATTTGCCCCTGCTGTAGCGGTAGCAACTGAAGGATTTGACGATGTAACAGTTTTTGCCATAAAAGTTCCCTGCAATTTGAGCTTAAAAACATTGTCATTTCGGAGTGACATAAGCTGACTGTTTATATCCCTTAAATCCTCTTGTTGCCATTGATACCATTGCTTTTGTTGTTCTAATCTATCAAGAGGAATACTGGCAGCTCTTATTAACTGTTGTACAATAGAATCAGTATCGAGTCCTGTCGCAAGACCACTTATTCTTAATAAATTGCTCATATTGTAGCTATTCATACTTATTGGATCCATCTTAATACCCCCAACTATATTTTTCTATCCACAAAAAGTCCAGCTATTTTCCATAATCCTGCCACAAGGTCAAGTATTTTTTCAGGAGGAATCTCGTCAATAACTTCATTCGTATCGCTATCAACAATTTTGACCATTATTGTATTTGTAGGCTTGTGTACAGAAAATTCAAAATATGTATGATCGTTAATGCTTATTTTTCTATTTTCTTTATTAAGTGCACTGTTAAGTTTGTCATCATCCACAGGTTTACTAAGTATATCTTTTACTGCTTTTATTTCCTCTAATAGCCCACTATCCTTTCTAAACTGCGAATTCACATGTCCTGTTCTCGCAGTATTAATCCCCTCCAACATTACCGTTACTACCTCCTAAAATAAAATTTATCATTTGTAACACCTTCTCCTCTTTGCTAATATAAATATCGACATATATTTTAAAAAGTTTAAATTTTTTTATGTAAACGCAAAAAGAAAAACAAGTAAAACAGCACTTTATTTTACCTGTTTTACTTGTTTTTCTTTTTGCATATACATCACAATTAATTCGTCTAATTCACGGCTTAACTCCAAAGATTTAGGAAGTTCTAAATTAGATTCATTTAATTTCTTTTTTAGAAACTTTATCCTTTCAGCAATATCATTTTCTTCATAATAATGCTCTTTTATCACTTTCTCCATATAAGCCGCATCCTCCTAAAACATTTATGTTTTTATTATATCATGTAGAAATTAAAAGTTCATTAGAAAATTATAACATGTATCAATGGCAAAAAAAGAGAATATATTTACTTATAGATTTAAATTTAGGAGGATTTTTATGTGTGGAATAACAGGATGGGTTAACTTCGATATGGACTTGTCACTTCAAAATGAAGTAATCGAAAAAATGACAAATACCCTTAAAGAAAGAGGACCTGACGGCTCTGGAATATGGTTGTCAAAACATTGTGCTTTAGGCCATCGTCGATTAATTGTAATAGATCCACAAGGCGGAAGTCAACCAATGATAAAAAAATACGGTGAAAAAAATTTTGTCATTATCCATAATGGAGAACTCTACAATATGGATGAATTAAAAAACGAACTCATATCCTTGGGATATATTTTTAAAACCCGTTCAGATACTGAAATTATCTTGACATCTTATATAGAATGGGGTCCTTTATGTGTTAAAAAATTTAATGGAATATTTGCTTTTGCAATATGGGATGAAGTGCAAAACAGGCTTTTTATTGCCAGGGACCATCTCGGAATAAAGCCATTATTTTATACCATTAAAAATGGGTCTTTGATATTTGGCTCAGAAATCAAAGCAATATTAGCGCATCCTCATGTAAAACCAGAGATAGACTCTCAAGGTCTTGCAGAAATATTTGTAATGGGACCTTCAAGAACTCCCGGATGCGGTGTCTTTAAAGACATTAAAGAATTAAAAGCCGGGCATTATCTCATATTTACCAAAAATGGAGTAAACATAAACAAATACTGGTCATTACAAAGTATTCCCCATGAAGATAGCCTTGAGAAAACGGCGGAAAAAATAAGGTATCTCCTTAAAGACTCATCAGTAAGACAACTTGTTTCAGACGTACCTTTATGTTCATTGCTATCAGGTGGACTTGATTCAACTGCTGTATCTGCCTTTGCAAATGAAGAATTAAAACAAAAAGGTCAAAAACTTATAACATATTCTGTAGATTATGTGGGTAATGATAAATATTTTACGCCAAACAAGTTTCAGCCAAACTCTGATGCAGATTGGGTAAAATTTGTCGCAAAGAAACTTGACACAAACCATAACTATGTATTTATAGATAATGAAGAACTTGCATATGCTCTAAAACCAGCCTTGTACGCTCGAGACCTGCCTGGTATGGCAGATATAGATTCATCTTTATATCTATTTTTAAAAGAAGTAAAAAAAGGAGCCACAGTCGCTCTATCAGGAGAAGGTGCTGATGAAGTTTTTGGAGGTTATCCCTGGTTTAGAAACAAAGAAGCAATTGAGGCTAATACCTTCCCATGGATAAGAATGATCAATGAACGCATGAAATTACTTTTGCCAGAAGTTGTAAAATACATAAGACCTATAGAGTATTTAAATGATAGATATAACGAGGCTTTAAATGAAGTGCCAAAGCTCACTGGAGAAGACCCCAAAAATACCAGAATGAGGGAAATGTTTTACCTTAACCTAACAAGATTTATGCCCATGCTTCTTGACAGAATGGATAGAATGAGTATGGCAGTAGGTTTTGAAGCAAGAGTACCTTATTTAGACTACAGGCTTGTAGAATATGTATGGAATATACCGTGGGAAATGAAAAATTTAAATAACAGAGAAAAGGGAATATTGCGATATGCTCTAAAAGGTTACATCCCAAATGAAGTAATTGAAAGAAAAAAGAGTCCCTACCCTAAAACACACAATCCAGTATTTAAAAACATCGTTAAAAAATGGCTAAAACAAATAGTTGATGACAGTACATCGCCTTTATTACAACTTGTAGATAAAAAAGCAATCGCAGAACTTATAGAAACAGATGCAAAAGCCTATGACCCTGCCTGGTTTTCACAGCTTATGGGCTCTCCACAGCTTTTCGCCTACCTCGTGCAAATAAATATGTGGCTAAAAGATTATAAAATTTCCATAGTGTAATAAATAAAAATACGCTAAATGGCGGGAAATCCCCGCCATTTAGTATAAGCCCGTGCTATATTTTATTTTATTTAAATTTTCATCTTTTTTAGGCTTTCTAAATATAAATAAATGTTCATGCATAATCATATAAAAGTTATATTTCTCTACCTGTCTTTCCCAATAAGGTGTAGACTTACAATTATGTTGAACTTTTATAATGTCCTCCTTTAATACAAAACCATTCTTAAGGAAAAGTCTCATTACATAATATGAAAGAGGTATGTAATGCCCGCTTTTTCTTGTATCTCCTATTAAAATAGCACAATATCTGTCTTCTTTCAAAACTCTATAAAGTTCGATAACTCCTTTTTCCAACTCATCGCAAAATTTTTTAACATCAGATATATTTGATAAATCCCCTTCTATTCTCCCATTTGAATACTTTATAATATTTAAATACGGCGGATGCGTTATTATTAAATCAATGCTGATGTCACTAATCTCTTTTAAATTTCTCACATCCCCTACCCTTACAACCTGCTCATACTTATAATCTCCATCAAAGTCTAAATTTCTTTTAGTCAGCTCTACACTATCTGGATTGATATCAAAACCTATACCTCGCCTATTTAATATTTTAGTTTCTATTAGCGTTGTACCACTCCCAACCATAGGGTCGAGTACAAAATCTCCTTCCTGGGAATATCTTAATATAACATTCCTTGGAATTTGAGGTGCAAAATTGCCTCTGTAATTTCCCTTATGCGTTTTCCATTTTCCCCTTTCAGGAAACGACCATACAGTAGTTATTTCTTTTTTAAAATCTATATCCTGCATAATATTTCCTCCAATAAACCAATACGCACAAAATGAAGATTTAACAAATAATCTATTTTCTCAAATCCTTTATGAATTTGATTTTTCTGTCCTCTCCATCCCTCTCCGTCTGTAATCCAAATAAATTCAAATCCATTATTTTTAAGTTCATTCTGTCTTTCTATGTAGGAATCCACTATTTCTTGAGGTTTTGAACCAGTTCCTGAATAAAAATTCACTTCGATATTGATAACTTTTTTGTTGTCTTTGATTAAAATAAAATCAGCTTTTCTGTTTTTAATTGAAGAGTTAACCTCTATACCATAATTAGTTTCCAAATATCCGAAATTTTTCTGAAATAAAACTCTTTCAAATCCTTTTTCCTTTGTTGCTATATCTTCAATAATTGGCTTTAATAATAATTCCATCGCATCTCCACTTCTATTTTTCCTCGCATGGGTATCCATGCCTACTTCCACACCTATTACATAATCTTGTACGCTCTTCGTACCCATTTCCAGAAAAAATCTCTTTAAGCCTGTCTTATCAAAAAATTCTATAATATTATCAATATCTTCTGATGTAAGAGTTCTAGTGTTAAAGTCATAATTCACAATATCCAAGTTTTTATCTGTAAAATCGCGAATTACTTTAAAATTAAGGTCTCGTATTGCTAATAAAATCGGTATAACAGGAAGCACTCGAGGATAATTTAATAAAATTTTTCTTAAGTCATTATCAAACCGATTACTTCCTATTAAACTATTTAATATATTAAATTCTATTTTATGTTCTTCAACGTGTTTTCTTACTTTGTCCCAATCAACAAAAAAGTCATAACTCCTATTTGTGTCCACAAGTGTATCATGAAATTTTTCTATTACACTTTCCTCATTTTCTACATTTAAGAATTCAATATATAATTCCTTCATTTTAAGCCCCCTATTCATAATTCCTTATTATCAATTCACTTATATCTCCTCGTTTATCCCCATTACTGTTAATATATCTTTTTGCTTTTACCCTTTCAATAATAAACCCTGCATACAATTCATCAAAAAAATTGTCATCTACATCTTCATTCTTGGGGTCCGAATTGCTAAGTATAAGATATGCGCCTTTTTTATCCATTTCTTTAAAAAACTGAGCTAACCGCCTCTGGTCATCATCATCAAACCCGTTCTCATTATAACTTGTAAAATTCGAAGTATTGTTTAAAGGGCGATAAGGAGGATCGAGATAAACCAAAGTGTTTTTATGTATATACTTTTTGCTTTCTTCAAAATCTGCACAAATGACCTCTGTATTCTCTAACGCTTTACTTACTTCGATTAAATTGTCAGCATCACAAATAGTAGGGTTTTTATATTTCCCAAATGGTACATTGAATTCACCTTTTTTATTTAAACGATATAATCCATTAAAACATGTCTTGTTTAAAAAAATTAAGTCCGCTGCTCTTTTTACCCAGTCCAAATTGTAATTTACATAATCAAAATTATCCTTTTGTCTATTATACTCATCTCTAATGTTATAGTAAAAATCTTTCCTTTGTTCCTCTGATAATTTTAGATATTTCTCTTCCATGCTACTTAACTCATCAATTAATTCATTCACATTATTTTGAATTACTTTATAGCCTATTATTAGTTCTTTATTTATATCGATTAAAAACGATTCCTTAAATTTGAAATTTCTTTTTAAAAAGAAGAAAAATGCACCACCACCAACAAAAGGCTCAACATATCTCTCTATTTCACCACTTTGAATTAAAGAAGATGGCAACCTCTTATATAACTCATCTAATAACTGTGTTTTTCCGCCTGCCCATTTTAAAAAAGGCTTAGCATTATTTAAAATGCTTGATGATTTGTCTGAAATCTCTATCAAATTCAATGTTTGCACTTCACCATCACTTCCCTTTAAGCTTGTCTCTTAAAATAATTATATCATCAATTTTTAAAGTGAAAAAGTTTTGTTCGCAATTTCTCCTAATGTTAATGATAAATTTGGTTTTTACCGCTATAGCTACATTTATGTTATAATAAAGTTAAAAATAATCTGAAGGGCTGATGATTTTATGAACAAATTAGAATATTTGCAAAAATTTTATCCTAATACGGACAATAAAATTCTAGCAGAGCATCTCGGTATATCTGAGCAATCAGTCAGGAGATTGGCATCAAAATATAATATCAGAAAAAGTAAAGAGTATATGAAAAAACAGCATGAATTACTTTTAAAAGCAAAAGAAACTAAATATCTCTCGAGTATTCCAGATTTACATCCAACCAATTATCAATTAAATATAATTGTCGGTAGTATTTTAGGTGATGGAAATTTGTCATATGCACCAAGAGGCAGAAATGCTTATTATAGAGAACACTTTTGTCAAGAACAATATGAATATAGATTATGGAAATGTACACAACTAAAAGATTTAGGATTCAAAATTAATAAAAATAACACTTTAAAATCAATATCACATCCAATATTCTCTGCTTTGTATGAAAAATTTTATATTAATAAAAAGAAAACAATCACTTATGACAACATCAAATTGCTCAATGAACCAGTAGGGCTTGCATGTTTATATATGGATGATGGTACTTTGGTTATTTCAAAAAATAATAAACCTAATATAACTGTTAACCCTATTATAACATTATATACACTGAATTTTAGTGAAGAAGAAAATATTATATTGCAAGAACACATTTATAAAAGTTTTAATATTAGATTTAATTTAAAACGACATCCAGATGGAAAAAAATATATTTTAACACTTGGGAAAAGAGAAGAAATTTTTAATTTTATAGATGTTGTGAAACCCTACGTCTCTCAAATAAGCAAAATGGATTATAAATGGAATATTGATAAAAGAATCCGTAAAGAAAGCAAAAATGTCAAAAGAATAAATTTAAGTAATTTTTATAGCCGGAAATTTCTTTCGTATACAAATGATGAGATAGACAAAATTATTGACTTTAAAAGAAGAGGCTTCTCAGATAAAGAAATTGCTAATAAGTTAAATAGAACGTATTGGGGTATAGTATGGAAAATAAGAGACTTAAAAGCCAAAAATATGATTTGAGGGAGGCAAAGCCTCCCTTTAGTGTTATCTGAGTAATTGCAATACTGTTTGTGGTAACTGATTTGCCTGAGCTCTTCCAGGCCGGTTCCTTTCGGATACCGAATAGATCATATCTTCATCCTATCAATTCTCTGATAGGAGCCGGGCGCTTCGGGATTTCTCCCTACGGACTTCAGCACCATAGGCTTTATGCCCTTAGGTGGTATGTCCTGATCGTTGAACCTTCTCCAACCTTTCGGTCCAGGAGCTTGGCTGCTGGTTGGCCAATCCCTTTATTTTTCAAACCATCGCACTTGCCGTTTCCGGCTATGCTGTGGTATAAAGGGCTCTAAGGCTTTTCCAGCAATTCACCCGGTGATACTCCTGAGAATTGCTTCTCAGGACGCCTGTGAGAAATGGTTCATGCAGCCATTCTCTCAAGCATTGCGGTCGCTGCTTGGTTGAGGATATTGTTCTTTGTGAATTCCATCATTTCTTTTGCCATGTCTACATCTCTAATGCGAGATTCAGCTGCTGTGAGGTTTTCTGCTGCTGTGCCAAGGTTGTTGATTGTGTGTTCAAGTCTATTCTGATATGCACCAAGTTTAGAGCGTTCTGTAGATACCGTATCAATAGCTGATTGAAGTTTAGTAATAGCTGCATTCGCTGCGCTCTGTGTTGTAACATCAATTCCACCGATGGTAAAAGTTGTATTAGCAGTTACTGCAGCTCCCAGCGTAAATAAAGTTTTACCTTGCAGGTCTACAAACGTTTTGTCATCTGCACTCTTACCAATTATTTCACCAGAAGCGTTTTTAAGCACTTTATTTGTGAAATCATACGTGTAAGTACCTGCATCTAAACCTTCATTGGTAACTGTAGCTACACCCGTTGCATTCGTACCATTAATTGTAATTTGCCCAGAGATAACCGGATCATTAAAGCTAATCGCGTCATTTGCTGCGTTTGTATAACTCTTACCATCCGTACTGGTCGCAACAATATTGCCTGCTTGGTCTTTTAAAAGATACTTGGTTCCATCATAGGATACAGTATAGGTACCATCACTAATTAATGAACCACTTGCTGCTGGGGTAAAAGTACCTGTGATGCTGTAAGTAACACCTCCGACTACCTGTAAAGCATAACCTCGCATATCATTTATTGTAAGTGACAAATTTTGATTTTCATTAGCACCAATTTGGAAAATACCTTTGAAACTACCATCTAAAAGTTTTTGTGTGTTAAATTCAGTAGTTCGCCCTATACGGCCCAGTTCCTGTGCTAATTGATCTATTTCTTTTTGAATTTGTGCCCTATCTGATGCTGTGTTAGTGTCATTTGCGGCTTGAACAGCTAATTCCCTCATTCTCTGAAGTATTGCCTGAGTTTCATTCAATGCACCTTCTGCTGTCTGAATGAGAGATATGCCATCTTGAGCATTTCTTTGAGCTTGGTTAAGTCCAGCTATTTGTGCTCTCATTTTTTCTGAAATTGCAAGGCCTGCCGCGTCATCTCCTGCTCTGTTGATTCTATAGCCTGATGAGAGTTTTTCTAAAGATTTTTGTGTGTTTGCAGTGTTAATTGAAAGTGCTCTCCATGCGTTTAACGCACTTAAGTTGTGATTGATAATCATGTTATCCTTCCTCCTTGAATTTTTTATTTGGCATCCTTGCCATGGTTTTAAAAGGTTTTAAGACTCACAGTTGGCCAACTGTTTCATCTTTTGTTTTCACTATATATATCGAGATATTTTTGATTTACTTTAGCGTTTTTTAATAAAATTTTCTATTTTACTCAAAGCTTCTTTGTTTACAGATGCAGCTTTTAAATTCTCGTCTTTGATTTCTACAAGCTCTTTTCTTAAAACAGATATGTTTTTTGGCGCAGTAATTCCCAATTTTATTTGGCCATCAACAATTTCTAATATTTTAATTTCTATGCCTTCCCCTATAATTATGGCCTGACCTACTTTACGCGTTAGAATAAGCATTTTTAAGTTCCTCCAATATTGGATGCTTTATTAAGTATTCATCATTGTCAAGAATAGCTTGTTTGCCTTTGTTATTTTTAGCATTTATAATTATAGGGGCTTTTAGGTTTGCTGTCATTTTTTCTATTTCATCGGGGATTACTACAATTACATATATAAGAAGGTGGTTTATATCCTCTATTTGAAGAGCTTGTATTAATTCTTCATCAATTTCAAAGGTATAATTAGGTTTAAAAACTCTAGGGTCAATAACTACAAACGCTATATCTGTATTATCAATTGCTTGAAGCCATTTAAAAGGCATGTCTTCTCTATTGTCAGTGATTATTAAAAAATTGTGTAAGTCTTCAAAACCTGGTATTCCTTCTTCAAAGTAAATGACGTCATCAGGATTGTATTCTATGATGCCAAAGTTTTTTGTATTTATCTGCATATTGGTTCCTCGCTTTCATATTGGAGTCTTTATAGAGTCTTTCTTTAGGGTATAGTATCCTCCGGCTTAGGATGACGTATGATATAAGATCATATCCTTCTATCAAGATTATTTCCTACATATTGTATCTTTATTGATGGATATTGCCTCATATATATATTTACATGTGCCGGTATCACAGATATTTGAGGCTTATGAGGTATTGCTTTTATTTCTACACCGCCTAACTCCCAACTTATTTTTAAATATCCTTCAAACCATATTTTGGGTCGTGACTTTGGCATGAGGTCAATTGTAAATGTAACCTCATGCTCCATCGCTTTTTTAGCTAACTCTGCAATAGCATTTTGATGGTTTTCTATAGAGGCAAGAAAACGCCCCTCTTCAGCAATTTTACCTATTGCTTCAAGAGCTATTTGTTTGCTCATCTGGGCTTCATCATGGACAAGGTCAAAAATACTTTTAAGCCCTGATTCATAAAAACACTGATACTGATCTATATGTACCTGAGGAAGTTTTTGGTCTATTTCCATTTTTGCAGGTATTTGTTTTATTTCAAGGTCTGCTTTTGGGCTTTGTATAGAAATTTGGGCAGGAGTAGTGTCTATACCTATCCTGCCAAAAGTTTGATTTATTACTATATTCATATTATCACCTTAAAAAGTCTATAAGACTAGGTTGCATAATACGAGCTCCCGCAGCTAGTGATGCTCTATACACATTTTCATCCATTTTGAGATTTGTAATAACTTGTGCCAAATCTGCATCCTCACTTTTTGAAAGAAGCGCTGTGAAATTGTAGTTATCATCTTGGAGCCTATTTTGTATAAGGTCAATTCTGTTTGATTTTGCACCTACTTCTGCTCTTACTGCCAATACATTTTCCATCTGTTTATCCACATCAACTATTAAATTGCTTACAGCCTGATGGTCTCCTGAGTCTAAAGCGCTTTTTAGATTATCCATCATAACAAGAAGTTGAGAAGTTCCTGTCAAATCTACATCAAAAACTTTATCTCCCGGTACATTTACAGCTATTTTATTTCCCCCTGCTCCTACTTCAAACTCTATTAGGCCATTATCACCATTATAAGAATTGTTATCCTCACTGAAAGGCTGTGTGGTTGTTTTAAAGCCTGCAAATATATACCTTCCATTGTATTGGGTATTCCCTACTTGTATCATTTGCGCTTTTAACTGCTCTATCTCGTTAGCCATTTTTTGCATATCAGCCTGCGTCAAAGTTCCATTCGCACCCTGGACGGCTAATTCTCTTGTTCGCTGCAATAGGTCACCCAATTGATTTAAAGCAGAATCAGTAATGTCTAACCACGATTTTGCATAATCAGCATTTTTGGTATAAGCGTCGTTTCTTGCCATATCTGTCCTAATCCGCAAGCTGGTAGCTACGGCAACTGGATCATCAGAAGGCCTTGATATTTTTTTGCCTGTAGATAACATGTTTTGATTTTTTTGTAATTTTTCAAGGTTATTGTGGTAATTGTTCAAAAAATTTGTCACAAGCATACCATCAGTAACTCTCACTTTTTACACCCGCCTTTTATCTTCCTACAATACCCATTCTATTTATAAGAGTATCTAAAAGTTCATCAATGGCTGTTATCACTCTTGCAGAAGCAGCATAGGATTTTTGATACTTTAACATGTTTGTCATCTCTTCGTCTAAAGATACACCAGATACCGATTGTCTGTTTAAATCAATTTGTTTTACCATGAATTCCTGATTTTTTTGCATTAAATTTGCTTGCTGTGCATCCACTCCAAGATTTGATATTAAAGACCTTGCAAAGTCATCAAATGTGGCTCCATTCAGCACTGCATTGCCTTGATCCCTTAAAGCAATAAGCTTTAATGCATTTGTGTTATCGCCCGGAAGAGTAGCCGTACTTGATGCAGCAGCTATTTTCTCAAGTCCATCTGCTGCAAGAATATCTGAACTTACTTTAATTAACTTCGCATATTGAACTGTGGAATCATATGGAGTAGTAAAATCAGTGAAAAGCGGAATTCCTGTAGAACCGTCAAGGCCATAACCTGCTTTATGTACTTCATTTATCGCTTGTGCTATACTATATGCTAATTTATTCCATTCATTTATATAATAGGGTACTCCTTTTATCCCGTTGGTGCCATCTCCATCTCTCATATCGAGTAAGCCTTTTAATATACCACTTGAAGGGTTTACAGGTGCCCCTGTTAAATCCCATACCACAGCACCTGTATTATTTAGACTCATCGTAAATGCAGTTGACCCATCTACCAAAGCTTGTCCCGCTATATCGATTCTGAAATTTCTATTGGAGTCTTCATATGTAGTGATATTGACAAGTTTAGAAAGTTGATCAACAAGAAGATTTCTCTGGTCTCTTAAGTCATTTGCTGTTTGTCCGGTAAGTTCAAATCTATATATTTCATTATTTAATTTACTTATTCTCTCAGCATAAGAATTTATCTCTGCAATTCTACTTTGTATGGTAGAATTTAATTCATTCAATTTATCATAAAGGTGCTGATATACAGTATTAAAAGTATCAGCAAGAGCAATAGCTCTTTCTCTAACTTCTGCTCTTACCGTCAAACTTTCTGGATTCTTGGATAACTCTTGAAGGGAATTAAAAAAGTCATTAAGCACTGTGTTTATTCCGCTATCCGAAGGTTCGTTAAATATATCCTCAACAGCAGCTAAAACTTGCGCTTTTGTTTCCCATTCACCCAAAAATTTATTTTCCCTTCTGAATTGGTTGTCTAAAAATTGGTCGCGGATTTGCCTTATATCCTGTATTTTTACGCCTTCTCCTATGGCTTTTCCCCATTGGTCATACATACCAAAAGTAGTGGGTGGTGCAATTGAGGCCATATCTACTACTTGACGAGTATACCCAGGGGTATTAGCATTAGCAATATTGTGTCCAGTAACATCCAAAGCCTTTTGGCTTACAAACAATCCTGTCTTTGCTATTTCTAATCCTTGAAAAGTAGACATCTTCATCCCCCTATGCCTTTTTGTCAATTAGGCTGGTGTATTTTTTTATATTGCCATTATTCCCATAAACACCATCATCACTTTCTAAGGCACTTGATATTGTTTGAATAGAATAATTTACATATTCTAACGCTTGTTCAATTAAAGCAGCATTTAATTTGTTTCTTTCTTCAAGTTCTTTTAAAATATTAGTCAGATTATATTTGATATCTTTTAGGTTTTCTGCTTCTTCTGAAGAAATTGATTCTATCAAGTCGGTTATTGTCATTTTGCCTTCTATATCAATCTTCTCCAATATATCCTCTCTTTGTTCTTCTAATTCCATTAGTTTTTTTATAAGTTGCTTCTCTATTTGCACTATTTCATCTAATTCTTTTATTTTTCCCGCAATTATAATATCAGTTTTTTTTATCGCTAAGTCTAATAAAACTTTGTAAATTTCTGTTTCTCCCCTTAATACATCTACAAGCTTTTGGCTATTAGCCATTGCCAGCACACCCTTTTTAAATTTTTTTATTCAACAATATTCCCTTAAGAATAGCATCCGCCACATCTTCAGCTTTTACATTGTAAGTCCCAGCACTCAGCATTGCCTTTATGTTTTCAATCTTTTGATTCTTTATCTTTTCAAATTCATTTGAACTTTGTGCAAGTTTAATTGCTTCTTCTGATATCTCAACTTTATCCTTTATCTCCGCTTTCTTGCTAGCAACTTTTTCTACTGCATCTACTCGATAAACTGACATTATTTTTTCAATGTTGTTGTTATAAATTTTCATTTTTAACACCCCCGTACTACTACTAATATCGACTTAATAATTTAAAAGTTTAATATAAAAATCATTTTTTCTTTTTTTGATTCTCATAAACGTACAGTCTTTCTCCTGTTTGTTTTTCTTCTTCTTTGTCATCGGATTGAATCGAATAGCCTTTCATTAATTCCTTAGCTAATTTGGTTTTGCACTCGTCACAAAACCTACCTGTAAGTATTGGTTTACCACATCTTTCGCACCTAAGACCTATATTGACGTTATTAGAGGTTAAAATAAGCCTGCCTTCCTTTAAAAAATCCATTATTTTCTTTGTAGAAACCTGTGTATTTTGAGATATTTCCAGCATGGTAGCCGAGGGATGTGTATCTAAATAATCCCTCACTTTCATAAAATCTTCTTCATCCTGTCTATAGCACACTGGACATAGGTCAATTCCTGTGTACGTGTAAAGCCTTCCGCACCTTTTACAATTTCTTATTTCCATTTCCTTTCATCCCCCTTTTTGATACTTCAAACACCCCATTACATATTTTTACCCGTTGCTATGGTAGCCACATATACATCTTTTGCCCCATTTTCTTTTAAGACTTTGGCACACTCGTCCAAAGTAGCACCTGTTGTCAACACGTCGTCTACCAGTAACACATTTTTCCCAACAATAGTATCTTTGTAAGTCACTTTAAAAGCACCCTTTACGTTTTCTATCCTCTCTTCTTTGTGCAAAGCAGTCTGGGTTGTTGTATTTCTCACTCTTCTTAAAGCCTTAGACATAAAAATATTCAATCGATAAGAAAGTTCTCTTGCTAAAAGTTCTGACTGATTGTAACCTCTTTCGTCAAGTCTAATTTTGTGAAGAGGAACAGGTACTATGACATCTATAGGCCAGTTCATTTTTTTAACTGCATCAGCCATATAGTCTGCAAAAAAAGGTGCCAATTCTCTCTCTTTGAAATATTTGAACCGCCCTATTAAGTCTTTTACAACACCATCGTATTCAAAAGGACTTATATTTTGTTTAAATTCATGACCATGTTCTAAACAATCAGGACATGTTCCTTCATAGTCTATTGGTTTACCACAAATACTACACCTATTACCCTCAATAAATTTTAATGTGCTTTTGCATTTGTCGCATAAATACCCTGTTTTTATAACAGTTTTACAAATAATGCAGGTTGTTTTTGGTGGAAATAAAAGGTCTAAAAAAATCATCTTTATTGCCCCTTATTGCAATTCACTTTTCTTTTATATTTTATATCGGCATTATTAAATTAAAATTAATTAAAAAATTATCATTTTACAGTAAATTTTCCTCTATTTTGTGTAAAATCGTAATATTTAGTTTACATACAAAAGTGCTTTTTTAAGCCTTGAAAGAAGCCCTGAATATCTTTTTGAGATTCTATTGTTGTCAATCATAAATTTCAAATATTTCTCTTGACCTACCAAAATAACCAATTTCTTCGCCCTTGTAACGGCAGTGTACAAAAGGTTTCTTGTTAATAGCATAGGGGGTCCATAAGTAATTGGCATTATGACAACAGGAAATTCACTGCCTTGGCTTTTGTGTACTGTTATAGCATAAGACAAATTTAGTTCATTCAAGTCAGAAAAGTCATAAGTGACAAATTTTTCGTCGTCAAAATATACAGTCAATTCCTGTAATTCTTCGTCTATTGATTGAATTATTCCTATATCTCCGTTAAACACTCCTTCTCCTTCTTCATCGCCTTTTTTCCATTTTATCTTGTAGTTATTTTTTATTTGCATCACTTTATCCCCCACCCTGAAGACAAACTCCTTCATTATTTTTTCGGCTTTAGTTTTGTCGTGGGGATTTAATGCTTTTTGCAGCTCTAAATTTAAATTGTGAACACCAATTATCCCTTTTCTCATAGGGGTGAGTACTTGAATATCATTAATAGGATGAAATCCATAAGCTTTAGGAAGTCTGTTTGTCACAAGCTCCAATATGGTTTTTAATATATCCTCTTGGGTGTTAGCATTTATAAAAAAGAAATCACTATTTTTATCGTTATAGGTTGGATATTCTCCATTATTTATCTTGTGAGCATTTACTACTATCAAACTTTGCTTTTGCTGTCTAAAAATTTCTTTTAAACGTATCACTTTTACTATTCCACTGTCTATTATATCTCTTAGGACATTTCCGGCTCCAACAGATGGAAGCTGATCAGCATCCCCTACTAAAATCAGTTTTGCCCCTATAGGTAGGGCTTTTAATAAAGCATTCATAAGCAATATATCTACCATTGAAGCTTCGTCAACTATTATAACGTCGTATTTTAATGGATCTTTTTCATTTTTGTTAAAGCCCTTCCCTTCTTCCTCCGAATAAGTATATTCTAAAAGCCTATGAATAGTCTTCGCCTCTTTTCCAGTAGCTTCCGTTATCCTTTTTGCGGCTCTTCCTGTTGGGGCTGCAAGAGCCACTTTTTTACCAGCTTTTTCAAAAATACGTATTATACAATTTATTATTGTAGTCTTTCCTGTGCCTGGTCCTCCCGTTATGACAACAACAGAATTTTTAACAGCTTCTTCAACAGCCAATTTTTGATTTTCTGCTAACAAAATACCTGTTTCTTTTTCAAAATTTTTAATTTCTTTTTGGACATCTATGCCTAAATCTTCATTTTCCATTAGTGTCATGTTAAACAATCTCTCTGCTGTGTGTAATTCAGCTATATAGTAAGGTATATAGTAAATTCCTACAGTATCATCTTCAAAAGTTTCAATATGTATTTTTTCATTTTGTACTAAAAGCACAAAAGAATCCTCTACTTCTTCTTCGCTCACTTCTAACAAACTTGCTGCTTCTTTTTTTAACAATTCTTTCGGCACATAGGTGTGACCATTTGCCGCATACTGCATCAAAACATATCGAGTACCAGAAGATATGCGATATAGAGAATGAGGGTCAACTCCTAGGCTCTCTGCTATTTTGTCTGCAGTTTTAAATCCTATTCCAAATATATCGTCAGCCAATCTGTAAGGGTTTTGCTTAATAATTTCAATCGCGTTGTTTCCGTATTCTTTATAAATCTTTATAGCCATTGCAGTGGAAATACCGTACCCCTGCAAAAACACCATCACTTCTTTTATGCCCTTTTGCATTTCATAAGCTTCACAAATTCTTTTTATCTTCTCATCGCTTAGACCTTTTATTTCTTTTAATCTTTCTGGTGCAGTTTCAATTATATTTAAAGAATCAACGCCAAACTTTTTTACAATTTTTCTTGCTGTAACAGGACCTATTCCAGGAATTAAGCCAGAAGATAAAAACTTTTCTATTCCTTCTAAAGTGGTGGGAGCCAAGGTTTCATAATTTAAAACCCTAATTTGCTCACCATAATCAGGATGTTCTACCCATTCTCCTTCAATTTTAATTCTTTCCCCAATGTTTACATAAGGCATATAACCTACAGCAGTGACTACTAAACCTTGGGTACTTAATTCTAAAACCGTATAACCATTTTGTTCATTTCTAAAAATTATTTCTTCAACTACACCCTCTATGTCAATCATAGCCGATTCTCCTGTTTTAATTCTTTTCTTTATTTAATTTTACCTTATATTTAAAGCAAATTAAAGCCAATTCATTTCTTTTTTTCAATTTTTGTGGTATAATTAAGGTAGCGAAGCGTTTACAAAACATAAATTCTATGGCATTTAAAAAAGATATATAAAAAATGCCATAAGCCCGGGTTTACCCGGGCTTTCAAATTTATATTCCTGCCAACTTTTTTAATATATCTACTTTGTCTGTTTTCTCCCATGGGAGGTCTAAGTCGTGTCTTCCAAAGTGGCCATAAGCTGCAACTTGTCTATAAATAGGTCTTCTTAAATCTAAATCCCTAATTATAGCTGCAGGTCTTAAATCAAAAACTTGTTTTACAATTTCCGAAATCTTTTCATCTGATATTTTACCTGTGCCAAAAGTATCAATACCTATTTCAAGAGGTGTAGCAACACCTATCGCATAAGCTAATTGCACTTCACACTTCTTAGCAAGTCCTGCTGCCACAATATTTTTTGCCACATATCTTGCAGCATAACTTGCGGATCTATCAACTTTTGTAGGGTCTTTACCAGAAAAAGCTCCGCCCCCGTGCCTTGCATATCCGCCATAGGTGTCTACAATAATTTTTCTTCCTGTAAGTCCGCTATCACCTTGAGGTCCACCAATTACAAACCTTCCTGTGGGATTTACAAAAATTTTAGTCTTATCATCTATCATATTTTCAGGAATTATAGGTTTTATTACATGTTCAATAATATCTCTTTCAATAGTATCGTGATCAATCTCAGGTGCATGTTGAGCTGATACTACAACAGAATCTACCCTCACAGGCTTATCATCTTCATACTCTACTGTTACTTGTGTTTTACCATCTGGTCTTAAATAGCTTAATGTCCCGTTCTTTCTAACTTCCGCCAGTCTTCTTGCAAGCTTGTGAGCTAGCATTATAGGCATAGGCATTAATTCTTCTGTTTCATCGCAAGCAAAACCAAACATTAAACCCTGGTCTCCAGCGCCAATAGCCTCAATTTCCGAATCTGAAAGTTCTCCTCTTTTAGCTTCTAATGCCTTGTCCACACCGAGGGCAATATCCGGTGATTGCTCATCAATAGAAGTGATAACCGCACAAGTATCAGCGTCAAAACCGAATTTTGCTCTAGTATAGCCAATTTCTTCTACTACTTTCCTTACAACTTTCGGAATATCTACATAGCACTGAGTAGTAATTTCTCCCATTACTAAAACCAAACCGGTAGTTACAGCAGTCTCACAAGCAACTCTGGCATAGGGATCTTTTTTCAAAATTTCATCTAATATTGCGTCAGAAATCTGATCACAAATTTTATCAGGATGCCCCTCTGTGACTGATTCAGATGTAAACAGTCTACGCATTTTTTCTATTCCTCCTTAAAAACAAAATAAAACCCCTTCCAAAAGAAGAGGCACATACCCTCATCTTTCAGAAGCATGCTTCTGAGAGAATTAGCACCTTGTCCTATAGGACAGGTTGCTGGGTTTCATCGGGCTCTTTCCCTCCACCTCTCTTGATAAGAGCATGTTATTAAATTTTCTGATGTCTACTATAGCACACTTTATCTACTATGTCAAATATTTTTGCATCAAAAAAAGAGCATGCCAAAACATGCTCTTTTTTGAAAAATTATATTTAAAATACTACAAATTTTTCTCCAGGAACTCCACATACAGGACATTTTTCTGGCAATACATCAACAGAGGTATATCCACAAACGGGACATATGTAAACTTTTGATATCTTTATGTCTTCTCCTTTTAATGCTGCTTCTTTTGCTTCAGTGTACAATTTTGCATGTATTTTTTCAGCCTCAATAGCATAATGTATGCTTTTTTTAGCTCCAGATTCCTCTTGAAGTTCTGCAACAGCATTATAAGCAGGATACATCTCTTCTACTTCAAAGGTTTCCCCTTCTATAGCTTTTTCAAGATTTTCTACTGTATTTCCAACTTCTCCAAGAGTTTTGTAATGATTTGTGGCATGTACCAATTCAGCATAGGAAATAGCCCTGAAAAGTCTTGCAATATTAGGTTTGCCTTCTTTTTCAGCTACATCAGCAAAAATTTGATATCTCATGTGAGCTTGACTCTCTCCAGCATAGGCTTCACTAAGATTATGTCTCGTCATTTCTCTCATAAAAGATTCCTCCCTAATTAAATTTTTATTAATAAATAATAATTTTCTCTTTCAAATAATATTATACTACACTTTTTTACCATGTCAAGACATTTGAAGGAGAAAAATAAAAAAGACCTTACGGTCTTTTTTTCAATGGTGGAGGGAGATGGATTCGAACCATCGAAGGCGACAGCCAACAGATTTACAGTCTGCCCCCTTTGGCCACTTGGGTATCCCTCCACAATATTTAATTTTTGAAAATGGTGGTCGCAATAGGACTCGAACCTATGACCCCCTGCTTGTAAGGCAGGTGCTCTCCCAGCTGAGCTATACGACCACAATGGTCGGGATGGAGGGACTTGAACCCCCGACCCCATGCTCCCAAAGCACGTGCGCTACCAACTGCGCCACATCCCGACATCAGTGACGAAATAAATTATAATAGAAAAAATGAAATTTCACAATAGGCATAAAAGCTTAAAAATGGCCGTTTTATTGATTTATCGCTTGCAATCTTTAAATTTTTTAAGAATACGTCATATTTTAAAGTGTCTGCACAAAATACCACATAAGGTCATTTCGCGGCAAAATATTTATTTGCTATTTCTACAAGATAATTTATCTCTTCGGAAGAAAGTTTATTTTTCAATATGTTTAATAATCTTTCATTATCTTCCTTTGTTAATCCTTTCTCTGCCATCTTCATAATCTTATCCATATCCTCTTTCCCTAACTTCTGTAAAATTTCCATTACCTTTGCCTTCTGAGAAGCTTCCATTTTATCTTGTATTTCCAATATTTCTTCTACAGTAATCACTTTTTCTTTTTTATCTTTTTCATTTTCTTGTGTTGTAGTTTTATCTACATTTTGCTCAAGAGCTTGGCTTGAATATTTTTCTTCTTCTCTTGAAATTTTTGTAGTCTTAGACTCATTATATTTTTCTACATTTTCTATTTCCCTATCCCACATCTGTTTCCCTGCGGGATATACTTCATCAAAAGTTTTAATTTCCTCCTTATTCTTATGTTCTTTAAAATATGTTTTTAACATAAACATAGTAGTAGCTGACAAAAATACCGCGATTAGAATTATGTAAACTGTATATTTTTTCATTTTTGAAAACCTCCCATTATTTTAACTGTACACATTTATTATTCCTTCCCTTAATTTTTTAATTCAGTTTATTATTAAAAAGGGAGGCTTCAATTATGGAAGAATTAAGGCTTAAATATGATGATGATAACGCCGTTTATTTCATAGCTAATTTTTTAAATTCCTATTTAAGCCCTAATTCAGTTTTTTTATGTATTGGTACAGATAAATTTATAAGCGACTCCTTAGGTCCTATCGTAGGAAATCTGTTAACAAAATCACTTCCACCAACTTACTTTGTTTACGGTACCTTAAAGAGGCCAATTCACGCTATAAACTTAGAAGAAAATATAAAATACATAAAAAAGAAGCATCCTAATAGTAAAATTATAGCTATAGATGCTTCTTTGGGAGACAAAGAAAGTATAGGAAAAATCTCAATAAAAAAAGCCCCACTGTACCCTGGAAAAGGGGTGGGGAAAATGCTTCCTCCTGTTGGAGATATTTCAATAGTAGGCATTGTCGATGTATATGACTCATTGCCATTAAATTCAATTAGATTAGGCTTTGTTTTTGATATTGCAGAAACAATAGCAGAAGGAATTTATTTAGCTTTGAAACATTCATAATTTTTTATTTTAATTTTAAAGGTATAGAAACTAAATTTTGTATAGAACCATCTTTAGGGCTTAAAGAGAAAACTTGAAGAATCCCATTTTGCGGCTCTTTTAAAGGCTTATAGGAAATTATAGCTTCGAAATCCCCCCAAGAAGGAGCAGCGTCAGTTGCTTGGACAAAACTCTCATTTAAAATATTGCCATTGCTACCAATTAGCCTTATATTTACCCCTCCTTCAAATACTCTTGCCTTTCCTATTACTTTGAAGGGGCTTGAAACCACATCATTTTTGGCTGGAGCCATTACTTTTATATTAAGCTCATAAGAAATGCTACTGTTATCTGAAACAATTATCGCTCTTGCTTCCTTGTCTTTCGTAAGTATTATACCTAATTCGTCTCCTACTTTTATTTCCGAAAAGCTGATATCCCTTTCAGCATATTTAATTCCCCCTTCAGGGTCATAACTAACCTTTGCCATGAAGTGGATAATAGCATTCGGTAGTACTTTTATATCTGGTCCCGCTTCATTTCTTAAATCCTGAGCATCCTGGTATTCCCTCTCAATAGTAATAATTCTATTTGCATAATCAATAGCCTTTACTTTTCCATAAATAAAGGATTCACCTTTTAAAGGATCTGTCTCAGGTATTGGAGTGAACTCAGCCGATACATTGCTAATAACCCATATATAATTATCTCCTTCTCCAAGAGGTTGAATTAATTTTATGCTATATACTTTATTGTCATGTACTGCTTCTATATCAGCTGTCCCATCACTTTTCTTTTTTAATGTCAGCTCATTTTGACTTCCTAAACCTATTACACCTCCCTCTTTTCTAAGAAGTTGAATAGGGTCAAAACGCCATGTTTCTTTCCCTAAATCTGCTCTTTCTTGTAATTTCTTTATCCTCTCTGGGTTATTGTATACATCGCCTACTAATATCATTCTTTTTAAAGGATCTAAACCTATTTTGTATTTTCCTATTGCATCTACCTTGTTCCCTTCTATTAAAATTTGAACATTGTTTACACTAGGAATATCTGTTAATACATTTACAAGAGCAGCAACCTTTAGTTTGTCTATCTGCTCATTGTCACTCTCTTGAAGAAATTCTTTAGACAAGTTTACAAAAACTGTCCCTTCTTGCATATCTATAGAAAGCAGTTTTGTTCCAATTGGAAACACCGGTTTTGCATATTCATCCGTAGGTCCTTTAATCATTTCAAGTATTACTTGCTTCAAAACATCTGCATCTTTGGGAATAAATCTTCTTTCTAAAATTAAGCCATTCATTTTATCATTTAAAAAATAAAGTGAAATTTCTTTAGACATATCTTGAGACATACCTTGACTTAAAGGCCTAGGATTTATAGGCGGATTATCATCCTTGTTGCTAAAATCTTGAGCGCACCCCGACACCATCAAAACAAATAGCAAACTCACAATTAATAATAGAATCTTTTTCACCCTTCCCCCTCCTTTCATTATTTTTTCTTTAATTTAATAATACTACTTTTTCAATATCCAAATAATTAAATAAGCATAAAAAAATTATTAAAAAAAATTAATCCTTTTTCTTTTTAGGCAAAGTAATTCTAAATACAGTTCCTTCTCCCACTTTACTTTCCACTGTGACTTTACCTTCATGAATATCTATTATCTCCTTAGCAATAGCGAGTCCTAAGCCAAAACCACCACTTTTTTTAGACCTTGCAGTATCTCCCCTTGTAAATCGGTCAAATATCTTGGGAAGAGTTTCTTCACTTATACCCATACCATTATCCGCTATCGTAAGGTAAATATTGTTTTCATCTTCTTCTAAACCTACTATCACATTCCCTCCATCATGAGTGTATTTTATTCCATTTTCTACTATGTTATAGACCATCCTATAAAACCTGTCGGGATCAACTTCTGCAAAAACATTATTTTCTCCTTTAAATTCAAGGTTTATCTCTTTCGTTTTTGCAAGAGGGAGAAGACTTTCTATTACATCTAATATAATCTCGCTAATCTCACTTTTCCTAACTTTTACTGCTTTAATCTTATCCATTCTCGCTAATTCTAACAAGTCATTTACCAACCTTGTCATCCTATTCAGCTCTCCGTCCACATCCTTTAATATTTCTTTATAAAATTTTATATCTTGATTTTTGCTATTTATGAGAGATTCTATCAACGCTTTTACTGATGCCAGAGGAGTTTTTAGTTCATGAGAAGCATCTGAAACAAATCTTTTCCGCTCTTCATCTATTTTCATTAAACTGAAACTCATCTTATTAAAAGCATTAGCCAATTTTCCAATTTCATCATTGCTTTTTACCTCAACTTTGTAGTCCAATTTCCCTTGAGATAAAATATTTGTTGCTTCTGTTAATCGTTTTAAAGGATTAGTAATGTAAGAAGCCACTAAAAGGCTTAAAAGGCTTACCAAAAATCCAATACCTGTAAAAGTATATATCATGCGATATTTTATAGAGTTTAAAAGATCTATTATATTATCTATAGAAGAAGATATAAGTATTGCTCCTACTACATTGTTTTTTGCTATAACGGGAACTGCAGTATACATCGCCCAACCTACACCATTTATATCATGAATACTTGTAGAACCCTTGCCATTTAAAGCCTCTTTTATATCGCTGTAATCCTTTATTACTTTTCCTTCAAATTCCTTTGAGGAAGCAGAATCTACCAATACTCTTCCATTTATATTAGTGAAAAGTATTCTTGAATTTATTTGTTTTGCATACTCCATTATAGTGGGCTCAATCAAATAAGAAGAAGTAGTACCTACAAATCTTGATACAAAATTAGATACCATATTGGCTTGCATTAAATTATTGACTCTGACATTGTCTAAATAGCTTCTTTCAATATAACGGTAAAGATAAAGCCCAGTTAATGCCAATGAAATTATTAAAATTATTAAATATAAAGAAAAGATTTTCCACCTTAAACTCATTTTATCACCTTTACTTCATATAGTATCCTGCACCCCATTTGGTGAAAATATATTGAGGATTTGCAGGGTCATCTTCAATTTTCTCCCTAAGTTTTCTCACATGCACTGTAACAGTATTTGTATCACCGTAAAAATCAAATCCCCATATCAAGTCTAACAATTTATCTTTCGTATAGACTTTTCCTGGATTAGAAGCTAACAACACTAAAATTTCAAATTCTTTATTTGTAAGCTCAATTCTCTTCCCTCTCTTGTAAACTGCTCTTTCGGGAATATTTATATAAAGTTCTCCCCTTCTTATTTCATCTTTCCGCTTAGTATAAGGATTTGTAGCTCTTCTTAAAAGTGCTCTTATTCGCGCAGTAAGCTCTCTAGTATTAAAGGGCTTCGCTAAATAATCATCAGCTCCTATTTCTATCCCTACAATCTTGTCAATATCGTCTCCTCTTGCAGTAAGCATAATTATGGGAATATTTGAAAAAGTCCTTATCTCTCTACATACCGAAAAACCGTCTAACTTAGGAAGCATAATATCTAAAATTACAAGGTCATAATTCCCTAAACGAACTTTGTCAAGCCCTTCTTCTCCATCGTAAGCGGCGTCAACTTCAAATCCTTCTTCTTCTAAAGAAAGTTTTAACCCTTTTACAAACATCTCTTCATCATCTATAATTAACAATTTTTCCATATATACCTCCCTCCTGACACCAGTATACCACAACAATTTATAAAAAAAATAGCCTTATCGGCTATTTTTTTCTTCTCCAAAGCCAGTAGATTCTCTTACAATCAACTGATGAGGCAAAATAACATGCATTTCTTCAATAGGTTCTTTTGCTAAAAGTTTTGTTAAAAGTCTCATGCTTACAGCCCCTATGTCATAAGCAGGCTGTTGTATTGTAGTAATCGTCGGTCTAAAAATAGTAGAAATGTAAGTATTGTCAAAACCTACTACATGGATGTTTTCTGGCACTTTAAGATTTGAGTCAAATATGGCGTTTATGGCAGCAGCTGCCATATCATCTGATGCTGCAAATACTGCATCTACCTTGTATTCTAAAAGCTTTAGCATAGCTAAATACGCTTTGCGAGTTTTAAACTCTCCTTCTACTACTAATTCAGGATCATATTTTATGCCGTGTTCTTCGAGAGCTCTCTTGTAACCTTCAATCCTTTGAAGCCCTCCTATAGGGTCATGCATAGGTCCTGAAATCATACCTATTTTTTTGCGTCCTAAAGAAATCAAGTATTTTACTGCGTCGTATGCAGCTTTTTCATTATCAATCATAACACTAGGAAATCTCTTATCTTTGTCCTGAGTACCTGCCAGCACCACTGGTACACCAAATTCGTTAAACGTTTGTATAACACTATCCCTTACTATATCCCCCATAAAGATAATTCCGTCTACTTGCTTTTCTCCTAATATTTCTATATATTTGACTTCCTTTTCCTCTTTTTGGTCAGTATTGCACAAAAATATGTTATAATTATACATCGCAGCAATATCCTCTATTCCTCTAACTACCTCAGGATAGAAAGTACTAGAAATATCAGGGACTATAAGCCCTATAGTATGAGTCTTTTGGATCTTTAAACTACGTGCTAACGCATTAGGCTTATATCCTGTCTTTTTTATAGCCTCTAACACTCTCTGCCTCGTCTCGTCTGTAACAACAGCACTGTTATTTAATACTCTAGAAACCGTAGCAATTGAAACCTTTGCTTCTCTCGCCACATCTTTTATCGTTGCACTCATTGTACATCACTCCCAGGATTAATCGTTTTCGCTTTATGTTATTTTACTTTTTAAAAAGAATTTTGTCAATAGATTTTTTCAATTTTTTTCATTCATTTTCATGAATTTTTTTGACTGACTCATCTTTTAACTCTATTTTTTGTTCTTTTTCGTAAAATAGAGGCAAAAAAGAGAATAACATATATAAAATCCCAACAAATATAATAACCAAACTGATAAATTTTATAATCATACCTTCCATGGTCATCACCTAAAATAAAAAAATATATTACCGCCTGGCGGTAATATATTTTATTCCCTTTTGTTTAAACTAGTTACTATACTGCTACTGTCTTTTTATTTAAGAAAAATTTATCTATTGCATGAGCAACTCCATCTTCATCATTTGATAAAGTTGTATAATCCGCTTTTATCTTTACAATGTCAGGAGCGTTCCCCATAGCTACTCCCAATCCTGCATATTCTATCATTGACAGGTCATTTAGATTGTCTCCAATCGCCACTACCTGCTCTCTTTTTATACTGTACATATTGGCAAGAGTTTTTAAAGCATTGCCCTTGCTTACTCCTTTTGCATTAATCTCTAAATGTCCTCCTCCAGAAGTAGAAATGGTTAATCTTTTTGAAATTTCGTCGTAAATTTCTGCATCAATAGAAATAGGATTTTTCATATCATTTATCGCATAGATTTTAGCCGTCACGCCTCCCGTCCTTTTAAGAAATTCCTCTAAATTCCCCACCGCATTTACAGTAACATTGTTAAAAGAAAGGTACCACTCTACTCTATCAGTTATTTCTTCCACGTATAGCTCATCATCGATATAGAGGTTTATATGATATCCAATTTCTTTTAACAATCTTATCGCAAATATCGCATCTTCTGTCTGTATAGGATTGTAATAGTACACCTTTTTAGTATAAATATCTTTTATTAAAGCACCATTATAAGAAATCACTGGAGCATTAATATTAAGCTCAAGAGCATAAGGTAGTATAGAAGAAAACATACGTCCAGTAGCAATAGTAAAAATGACTCCCCTTGAAATCACCTCTTTTATTGCTTCTTTATTTTTATCAGAGATTTCAGAATTACTATTTAATAAGCTCCCATCAGCATCTGTGACAAAAAGTTTATACATATTCTTCAACCCCTATTTTTTATTTATCCCTCATCTATATTATAACAGTTTGTAAATTTACATACTATATCATAAATTGTTATAAAACGTTACCACTGAAAATTTTACATTATAAAAAGTTTTTTAACAAACTTTATGGTAAAAGATTGGAATAAATGTAAATGAATATTTTCAAAACCCATCAACAATACTATATATGAAGACTTAGAAAGGGTGACATTATGTTAATACTGTTTTTCCGCACCTTAATTTTATACGCTCTTGTGGTAATATTTATGAGAATTTCAGGAAAACAACAAATAGGTCAGCTTCAACCCTACGAACTAGTTATCGCAATCATGATAGCAGACTTAGTAGCAATCCCTATGCAAAACAAAGGAATCCCTCTTTTATCAGGTATTATACCTATCTTAACCCTTTTAGTCTCACAACTTTTTTTATCCTACTTATCAATGAAGAGCTTAAGAGCAAGAGCTATAATTTGCGGTACACCTACTATTTTAATTGAAAAAGGAAAAATTCTAACATCTCAACTTCAAAAAGAACGCTACAATATAAATGACCTTTTGGAAGAATTGAGAGTAAAAGGTTATCCTAATATAGCTGATGTTGAATATGCAATACTTGAAACAAATGGCAGTTTAAGTGTAATACCAAAAAGTTGCAAAAAACCCGTGACTCCCCAAGACTTAAATTTAACTCCTCAATACGAAGGATTGCCACTTCCTATAATAATAGACGGAAGAATTATGCATCAAAACATGCAGAAAGCAGGTATTGACATGGAATGGTTAAATGAACAACTTAAAATGTGGAAAATACAAAATGTCAAAGAAGTACTTTTTGCTTCTTTAGATACTAATAAAGTTCTGACTGTTTACAGAAAGGAAGGTTAAATGTGCGATATGTAGTTCCTTTGATGATATCTATTGTCGCTTTCGTCCTGCTTTTAGATATTGTATCTTTTAAATACCTTGATAAAACCTCTGAAAATTTAAATAAAATGCTGACAGTGGTACAGCAAAACATAGAAAAAGAACATTGGAAAGAAGCAAAGAAAAGCATTGAAAAAGCAGAAAGAGAATGGAAAAAAATAGGTAAGAAGTGGGCAATACTGGTAGAACACAGGGAAATTGATGAAATAGAAATAAACATGGAAAAATTAAAAAGTTATGTAGAGACAAAAAACAAAGATTTAAGCATGGCACAACTTAAAGCTATTAAAATGTTAATAAGACATATACCCCAAAATGAAAAACCGACTCTTGAAAATATCCTTTAATCTGTAATTTTATGCTTGGTATAATTATAGCTTTTTTCACCCCACTTTAATGCCTCTTTCCCGCATTAATATTGACTTTGTCAATTTTGGGTTTGGCATATTTGGACACATTTCGGCACCTTTGGGCATCTTTTGGGCACCAAAATGGCACCAAAAAGATATTTTCTTCCATTTTAAAACCCCATACTCCTACATCATATATAAGGGTATGGGGTATCTATATTTTAAAAAATGTATACTTATACAAAGTTATTTTAGAAAAATTTCTATTTCTGCATGGCTGCTTTTTCCTTTTTCTTTCTATCTTTTAAACTAAAAAACGCAATCAATATACCAATTATTGATAAAATAGACGTTATATAAAAATTAAATACATAGCTTCCAAGAATATCTCTTATAGATCCTGAGATCAAATTCCCCAAGATAGCGCCAACACCATAAGCAGTAAATAGAAAACCATAGTTCTTGCTATAATGCAGTGTCCCAAAGAACTGTGCAGTGGCAGTTGGTACTATTGACAGCCAACCACCCAAACTCAACCACAAACAGCTAAAAGTTATCATGAACAAGACTACTCTGCCTTCTTTTGCAAACAACATACCTAATGAAGAAAAAAGTATTATGACAAAATTAAGCATTGCAGCATTTCTTGGAGTAATTTTATCCGTCAAGAAGCCAAAAAGTGGCCTGCCAATTCCGTTAAATATAGCAAAAATGGAGACCGATATGGCAGCAGCATCTGGCGATAATTTTATTATCTCTTGCCCCACAGGACTTGATATTCCAATTGCCATCAAACCACTCAATGTCCCTATAACAAAACATAACCACAAGCCCCAGAAAGTAGTCGTCTTTAACATTGTCGAAGGATTGTATGATTGGACATCTTTTGTTCTGTTAGATTCTGTTTTGATATACCCTTCATCTTTTGACGGAAACTTAAGAGGTATTGACAATAAAACAATTACAAAAAAGAATACTATCCCTAAAATCCTGAATGTGAAAAGAGGTCCATACAAATCTATAAGTTTTCTTGCAATGGGTGCTGTAATAAGAGGTGACATTCCAAAACCCAAAACGGTCAGTCCCACTACAAACCCTCTTTTGTCTTCAAACCACTTTGTAGAAACTGCAATTGGTGCTCCATAGGCAACTCCTACTCCAGTTCCAGCAATAATTCCATATCCTATTGTTAGCAATAATAAGTTTGAAGAAAAACCAGCTAACATCCATCCAATACCAACCAAAATACCACCTATTATTGATACTAACTTTGGTCCATATTTGTCCAAAAATCTTCCGGCAATTGGCATAAATATTGCGTAAAATACAAGAAAGAACATATAGGGCAAACTACTTTCAGTAGCACTTATTTCAAATAACTCTTCTAAAGGTTTTCTAAAAATGCTCCACGAATAGACAGAGCCGAGGCAGAAGTTCATGGTCAGTCCCAAAGCTATGTAAATCCAGCGCGTTTTACTGCTTGGAAGTCTTTGAAAGTAAGATTCTTTACGCATTTTGCCTCCTCCCAAGATACTCTTCATACCCGATATTTTCTAAGTCTTTAGCCTTTTCTTCTACTTCTTTTCTCATTTTCTCTTTAAATTCAATTATTTTTTCTCTAATCTCAGGATACTTTATGCCAAGGATTTCAGCTGCCAAAATTCCAGCATTTTTGGCATTATTTATTGCTACAGTTGCAACTGGCACTCCTGCTGGCATCTGGACAATTGACAAAAGAGAATCCAAACCATTTAATGAAGATGTTTTTACTGGAACTCCAATAACTGGCAAAGAGGAAATTGCTGCAACCATTCCAGGAAGATGTGCAGCGCCGCCAGCACCGGCAATAATCACATCTATCCCTCTTTGTTCAGCCTCTTTTGCATATTTGAACATCCTCTCAAGGGTTCTGTGAGCAGAGACAATTGTTATCTCATATTCAACACCAAAATCCTCCAGGACTTTTGCTGCTTCTTTCATAACTGGCAAATCTGAATCACTACCCATGATAATCCCAGCCAATGGCTTTTTCATCTTTCCACCTCCGATTTAATTTTCAATCTTTCCTTTACTTTTTTAGCCTTTTCTATTGCACTGTCTAAATTATCATCAACTATTGTAACATGCCCCATTTTTCTGTAAGGACTTGTTAGTCTTTTGCCGTAAAAATGAAATGAAACCCCTTCAATTGAGAGTACTTCCTCTAAGCCTTCTATCAAAGGCACCCCTCTATACCCTTTTTCACCAAGAAGATTTATCATAACTGCTGGAGATAACAATTCGGTTGATCCTAATGCAAAACCACAAATTGCTCTTAAGTGTTGTTCAAATTGGCTGGTTACACAAGCTTCTATTGTATAATGCCCAGAGTTATGTGGTCTTGGCGCAATTTCATTTATCAATATTTTCTTATCTTTTGTTAAAAACATCTCTATACCAAAAATGCCAATACCATCAAGAGCTTCAACTGCCTTAATTGCTATCTCTTTTACATTTTCCTCTATTTCTTTTTCAATCCTAGCAGGTGCAATTAACAAATCAAGAATATTCGCAGATTCGTCAAAAACCATCTCTACAACTGGATAACATTTTATTTCACCTTGTAAATTACGAGCAACCATAACTGCTAATTCCTTTCCCATATCGACAAATTCTTCAATCAAAGAGTCTACCCTCAACATTTTGTCTAAATCATTTTTATCTTTAATAACAACAACACCTCTGCCATCATATCCTCCTTTTGTAGCTTTTTGAATAAATGGAAAACCAAATTTTTCAAAGAAAGATACCTCAAAATTCTCCACCTTTTCAAATCTTGGCACAGGAAGATTAGCACCTTTTAGCACCTGTTTTTGTTTTAGTTTATCTTGAATAATTTCTAAAGAATAAGGTGAGGGGTATATTTTATACCCTTTATCAAATAGTTCTTTCAAAATGGCCGTATTGATATGTTCTATCTCATAAGTGGTGACATCGCTTTTTTCTACAAGCTCTTTCAATTTGTTCTCATTGTAATAATCACCAATAATTTGTTCATCTGCAACCTGTGTTGCTGGACATTCAGGATTTGGATCTAAGATAATAACATAAAAACCCATTTGCTTTGCCTTTTGAGCAAACATTTTTCCTAACTGTCCGCCACCAATTATGCCAATTTTCATTATTGGATAACCAAAAATCCTCTTAGTCATTCTTTCTAAAAACGTCTCTCCTTTCTAATAGATTCGCACAAGGATAATTAGAAGATAACAAATAACTTCCTCATAGACAAAATCCATTATCTCCCAATTTTACTTTCGCAATAATCTTTAAAAAATTTTTCTATAAGTACAAAAAATCTCTTTTTTAAGTACAAAAAATCTCTTTTTTATCAAATGTTTTGATGCCAAATCCTGAGTTTTGTGGAGGTTTACCTCCTATAATTTGGCAAACAATACATATACATCCTTAAATTGTATTTTTAACCTTAGCAACACAACAAAAAAAGCCACTCTTTGCAAAAATAAAAGCTTTGCAAATAGTGGCTTACCTCGCAACTGGCTTTTTAAAGCCCTTTGCTTGGTCTGCCAATTTTTCAAGCCAAGCGCTTTTCTAAATTTTCATTGAGAGTTATCACTATAACTTTCTCACCATTGGTTGTATTTACATCAGAATATATTCCCGCAATATCAACATCAATGACCTCTTTTATAAGACTTGCTAAATCCTCTTTTGCATTTTCAAATAATGTAACTCTCACTTTCTTGATAAGCTCTACACCTTCTTTTGTCTGGGCAAGTTTTTTCTCGCTAGGGCTGAGAAAACCTATTAATCTTACAACTATAATATCTTCTGTTATTATAGTCTTTATCTGTTTAGGGCCCCTACCCATATACTCCATTTCAAACTTGCTAACAGCTTCGCTGATCTTTGCCTCAATTTGTCCTTTTGTCATACCCTGTCTTCACTACCATCATTTAATCTAGTTATCAGTATAGCAAAATGAAATTTTGATGTCAAGATTTATTCAAAAAGGGATAGTGTCAAGATACTGTAGGATAATTTTTAGCGACAACCCCTGAAATATCTTAAATCAATGGTTTCCTGTTATGCTTGTTTTTCTTAATTTTTTTATATTATATTTTCATATTTTATTGCCCTCAAAATTCTATATATCGGTGTCACTTTTCCTATGCTCAACACTGTGATATTGTTTATTTTTTCATTCACAGATGGTTTTATCCTTTTTACTACCTCTTTTACACTCGAAAGGGCACTTATATTCATCCCAGAGCCTTCAATAGTAAATACTACAAATTGCGTGAAAAAGCCGGTTTAGAAAAAGATAAGAATCTTCATGCATTAAGATATACTTTTGCTGCACGATTATTAGAAGCGGGAGTACAGTTAAAAGTTGTACAAAAACTTTTCGGACATACTCAAATATCTACTACAGCAGATATATATTCTCATGTGTTGCTAGAGGTAAAAAGAGATTCTGTTAAAAATTAGAAAAGTATTTCGAAAATTAAAATGAGGCTAAATAAATATTTTGGGCACCAAATAACTTTAATTTGTTATGCAAACCATAAAGCCTTATATTTAAGCGATGTTTCAGAGCAAATTTAAAACTTACTCATAAATTCTGTAACTTTATGAAACAATGTGTTATAATATAAGCATAAAAACCCTTTTAAAAGAAAGGGGGAACAATTGTGGAATCACGAATAACTACAAAACGCGTAATAATAGGGCCAGATAATTTTAAAAAAGTAATCGATCTATCCTCTCCCTCTAAAATAGGACTGCCAAAAGGCCAAATTGATACAGATTTTTTGTCCCAAATAAAACCCGGCAATAGTTTTGAAGTACAAGGGATAAAATATCACGTGCTTAACTGCGATACTTTTGACTACATAATGCACTCCTTAAAGCGCCAAACACAAATTGTCTATCCTAAAGAAGCTTGTTATATAGCAATGCGCCTTGACATTTTTCCAGGCAAAAGAGTAGGTGAAGCAGGAACAGGCTCTGGAGCTTTCACTGTATACCTCTCTCGCGCTGTGGGACCTTATGGAAGAGTATATACATATGAACAAAGAGAAGAATTTTATAAGCTTGCACAAAATAATCTCAGCGAATTTTCGGAATTTGACAATGTCATAATGTACAATAAATCTATAAATGATGGAATCAAAGAAAGAGATTTGGACGCATTTTTCTTAGATGTTAGAAAACCGTGGGAAGTTTTAGAAGAAGTAAGAAAAGCGCTAAAACCTGCAGGACACTTAGGAATATTAGTCCCTACCACAAATCAAGTATCTGAAAGTTTGGCTGCACTTGAGGAAAATGGATTTTATATTTCAGAAGTAAGTGAAATCCTACTTAGAAAATACAAGTTAAATCCTCAAAGATTAAGGCCAGAAGACCTGATGGTAGGTCACACAGGTTATCTCATTTTTGCAAGGAAGCTAGAATAGTAATTGTCTTTATTGACTCTATAAAAACATTGTGCTATTTTAAAAGTGGTGGTATCTTCATAGAACCACACACTTCATAAAAATTCAATAGGGCTCATTTCGGCCCCGCCAGGATCACAAGACCGGGACGGGAGATAAAAAATTACCTTCCCATCGGTGGAAGGTTTTTGTTTGTCTCCCATGTAAAAGGAGGGATAAAAGTTGAAAATTGGATTTGTCGGGGCTGGTGTTGTAGGAACAAGCCTCGCTTTTTTGTTATCGCAAAAGGGTATTAATATATCAGGTTTTTTAAGTAGAAATTTAGAATCAGCTAAAAGATCAGCAAAATTTACACAATCTAAAGCCTTTTATAATTATGAAGAGATTATTACAAATTCTGATGTAATCATAATAAGTACAAATGACAGTAGCATACCAGAAGTAGTAAATAATTTAAGTCAGTACAAGGAAATACTTAAAGAAAAAATTTTTGCTCATTTAAGTGGAGCTTTAAATTTAGAAGTTTTAAACCCTGTTAAAGATGAAAATAATTTTATCATGGTAATGCATCCTATACAAACGTGCCCCTCTGTATCAGCAGCTTTAGAACTTCTCCCAAAATCCTATTTCACTTTAGAAGGGGATAAAAAAGCAGTTGAAATTGGAAAAGAAATTGTAAATAAAATATCAGGTAAATACATAGTTTTAAACAATATAGTAAGACCCCTTTATCATGCTGCTTGTGTTGTAGCCTCAAATTACCTTGTAGCTCTTTCAAAATTTAGTTTGCTTCTTTTAAAAGAATCAGGTTTTCCTTTTGAAAATTATCCTGATGCATTAATCCCTTTAATGGAAGGAACTTTAAAAAATATAAAAGAAAATGGAATAGCTAAAGCCTTGACAGGCCCTATAGCAAGAGGAGATATAAATACTGTAAAACTTCATCTTGAAAATATAAAAGATCCAAGTCTTGAAGAGCTTTATAAAAGTTTGGGTAAATTAACTCTTGAGATTGCTTATGAAAAAGGAAGTTTTAACGATGAAAAATATTTTGAATTGGAGGGTATATTAAATGGAGGAAAAAGTATCAACTCTCACACTAAGGAAATTTAAGAAAGAAGGAAGAAAGATAACAGCTTTAACTGCTTATGACTTCCCCACAGCTAAAATCCTTGACAATTGCGGAATTGACATGATTTTAGTAGGAGATTCTCTCGGGATGGTGGTTTTAGGATACGAAAGCACAATACCTGTCACAATGGAAGACATGATACATCACACAAAAGCCGTTTCAAGGGCAGTCAATCGTGCATTTATAGTTGCTGACATGCCTTTTATGTCATATCACATATCAAAAGAACAGGCTATGACAAATGCTGCAAGGCTTATTGCAGAAGGCGGAGCCCACGCCGTAAAATTAGAAGGAGGAGAAGAAATAGCTTCAATAGTCAAAGCCATAGTAGACGCAGGAATACCAGTGGTAGGTCATCTCGGTCTCACTCCTCAATCAGTCCATCAACTGGGAGGGTATAAAGTCCAAGGCAAAGAAAAGGAACAAGCAAAAAAGATTTTTAACGATGCCAAAGTATTAGAACAAGCAGGTATATGTGCCCTTGTGCTTGAAAGCATTCCAATGGAGCTTGCAAAAAACATTACAGAAAATATTTCAGTTCCAACTATTGGAATAGGTGCCGGTCCTTACTGCGATGGTCAAATCCTTGTCACCCACGACATGCTGGGAATAACTCAAGGTCATAGGCCTAAATTTGTAAAACAATACGCAGATATTGAAAAAATAATGATTGATGGCATAAATGCTTACATTAAAGAAGTACAACAAGTCTTATTCCCAGATGAAGAACATTCTTTTACTTTAGAAAAGAGGGAGAATAAATGATAGTAACAGATAAAATTAGTAATGTAAGAAATATAATTAAAGAACAAAAATTGTCAGGTAAAAAAATTGGACTTGTACCTACAATGGGATATTTGCACGAAGGCCATTTGTCCCTCGTAAGAATTGCAAAAAAGCATTCAGATTTTGTAGCTGTAAGCATATTTGTAAATCCAATTCAATTCGGACCTAATGAAGACTTTGATAGATATCCTCGAGACTTGGAAAGGGATTTAAAACTTCTTGAAAAAGAAGGCTGTGACCTTGTTTTTGCTCCTTCTGTAGAGGAAATGTATCCTTCTGAACTTCTCACAACGGTAAATGTAGATAAAATCACTGAAAAACTTTGTGGAGCTTTCAGGCCCGGTCATTTTAAAGGCGTCACAACAGTTGTGGCAAAATTATTTAACATTTTCACACCAGACATAGCAGTTTTTGGACAAAAAGATGCACAACAAGTTGCAGTGATAAAGAAAATGGTGGAAGACTTAAATTTTCCTGTAGAAATAATTAAAGCCCCTATTGTAAGGGAAAGTGACGGTTTAGCAATGAGTTCAAGAAATGTATATCTAAATCCTGAAGAAAGAAAAGCAGCCCTAATACTTTCAAAATCTCTAAAAGAAGCTGAAAAATTACTTCTAAATGGCGAAAGAAATGCTAATACTATAATAAAAAAAGTAAATGAAGTCTTAAACTCAGAGCCTTTGTGCAAAGTGCAATATGTCTCCTGCGTTCATCCTGATACATTAGAAGACTTAACTTATATAAAAGATAAAGCACTTATTGCAATAGCTTGCTTTATTGGGACAACAAGGCTTATAGATAATCTATTGTGGGGGGAAAATATATAATGCAAAGGTTTATGATGAAATCTAAAATACACAGAGCAATTGTAACAGATGCCAACTTAAATTACCAGGGTTCTATAACAATTGATAAAAATTTAATGGAACTTGCTGATATACTGCCAAATGAAAAAGTACAAGTTTTAAATATCAACAACGGTGCACGATTTGACACTTACGCAATAGAAGGCGAAAGAGGCTCAGGTACAATATGCATAAACGGTGCAGCAGCAAGACTATGTCAGGTAGGCGATATAATCATCATAATATCTTATGCAATAATGGATGATGAGGAAGCCAAAAATTATAAGCCTAAAGTAATATTTGTAGATGAAAACAATAAACCTGTAAATATGTAAAAATTTAATGGTACAAGGTACATATTTAAAGTACCTGGTACCATTAAATATAAGCCCCTTGCTTTAATAAAATGTTTCTCAACATTTCTACATCAACATTTGAAACTTTTATATCTTCTTTTGCTGCTATACTTGCGGCTGTCCCTGCTGCTTGCCCAGTTGCCATAGCAATTGGGGAAACTCTTATTGCTGCATTTGCTTCATGTGTTGATGATATGCATCTGCCTGACACAAGTAAATTATCTACTTTTTTACTATACAAACTTCTATATGGTATATCATAATCACTTCCCTCTTTAAGTTTCAGGTAAACAACGTCCTCACCCTCCGGAGAATGTATATCAACAGGATAACCTCCTTTTGCAATGCAGTCATCAAAACGCTTGTTTGAAACAAGGTCTTCAGCTGTTAATATATATTCACCAACTATTTTTCTAGTTTCTCTCACTCCTATTTGCGGACCTGTTGAAATCAATATGCAATTTTCAAAACCAGGTATTCTTTTTTTCATAAAGTTAAACAACTCAATGGCTTGGCTTCTGCCGATTATTTCACCTTTAGTTAAATCTTCTATATCTGTACCATTTAGCCTTTGTACCCTTGTCATGTTTACTATAACTTCACCCGGTGTATTTGTTTCAAAAAATAATACCATGTCTCTTTCAAAATTTATTTCTCCTTTTTTTCTTGCCTCTTTTAATATAGAATAAAAGCCGTTTACCGATAGTCTTTTTGCTTTTATGATTTTTTCTTTATCTACCATTCTAAATTCAGTTGGATTATTTAGCATATATTCTTTTATTTTTTTTATATCTACATTGCCTATTCTCACATTCATTGTCATCGGTTGTGTCAAGTTATCCTGAGGTCTTCCTAATAAATAATTAACGCCACACCTTATAGCAAGGTCTGCATCTCCTGTTGAATCTATATAAATTTTGCTTTTTATAGTCATTTCCCCTGATTTGTTCACAATTTTAATTGATTTTATCTTGCTTCCATCCATCTCAACGCCCGATAAATAGCTGTGAAATAGTATTTCTACACCACTATCTATAAGCATCTTTTGCAAAGTATATTTCATAAGTTCTACATCAAAAGGTGTTACAGTGCTTACAAACCCAGTTGTGTCAATCACATGGCCGGGGCTTCCACCAACTTTCACAAGATTATCTACTATCTCTTGTGGTATTCCTTTTACAACCTGTCTATCGCCCGCATGAAACGTCATCATAGGACCAACACCCATATTTGTAAGCGTACCACCAGGAAATCCATATCGTTCAATTAGAAGAGTTTGAGCTCCATTTCTTGCAGATGCTATTGCTGCAACTGTACCTGATACGCCACCACCAACAACAACTACGTCATATAGTTTCATTCTATCACCTACCATATATCATAAAATTCTTTTACAAATGCATGTGCAGCTATTTCACTCAAGGCTCTCAATTTTCTTTTTAGAACAAATGGCCCGATTTTTATCTGTATTTTTTTTATTTCACTTGTTAATCCAATATATTTGGTCTCTAAATGGTGAAAATATTCATGGGTCAGAAATAAATCTACAACTTTTTCGTAATCTCTCCAAAAAATATAGTTATCCGGTATAGAAGGAACAAATATGTTTTGTATATTTTTTTTATAAAGGGTAATCTTTTTTTCTCCACTGTTATAATCACTAAAAATAGCATAATCAGGATTATAACTTTTTTCATCAGTTTCTACAAGTATATTTTCTTGAAATATTAATTGCCTTATATTTTTGTCTTTTATTTTTTTTGCCTCTTTGATTCCTCTATCCCATGCCATCTCTAGTATATCATTAAGATTAAGTTCAGATATCCTATTGTAATAAATATCAAATTTTAACTCCTGGCTAATTAATTGTTGTTTATCAAGAAATACAGATGGTATCATTTCATCACCTTTTACTTAATAATATGAGTATCCGGTCATTATCAGATAAACCGCCTATTTCTACCTTCGCCAGTGAAATTATTTGTTCTTTGTCAATAAGTCCTGATAAGTCTACTATTCTATTTGGTAGTATGATAAAGCAGTCAGGAATTTCAGCTCCACCATCACCGTAAAATATGTTTTGTTCTAATGCTTTGTTTAAATAATTTTCAAAGTTTGTTATATTTGTTCTATATACTTTACCGTTATTTTTGTTAAGTCTTATAACTCCTTCTTTGTCTATTACCATTACGCTTTCTATTTTTTGTGATAACAATCCAAAAAATTTCTTCTTGTTTTCTATGCCTTTTACGATATACATTGAACCTGTTTCATCGATTATTTGAACGTTTTTTGCTGACTCGAGCTTCATTGATTGAGCTGCTATTTTCTTTATTTCTTCTCGTCCTAAATTCCTGTTTAATATGTCCTTCGAACGCAACTCTGTAGCTCCTGTCGCAATTGCCCTCACTATATTTTTCTGTGAGTCTATTTCTACATATATTTCTACTGTTTCCTCTAATGCTCCCGATTTTATCACTGCTTCTTTTGCTTCGTTTCTTATTGACAATATGTCTTTTTCAGTAGGATTTTGTATGGTACGCTCTACTATTTCTCTTACCATTGCAAGTGCTACACCTATTGTAGAGATCACCTGGGCGTTTTTGGCTATTCTATGGTCCATACCCATCATTTTTGCAACATAGGGAACTATTGATGCACTTCCTCCTCCCCCACCTACAAGTACTGTAGTAGATTTGTCAAGTTTGTAATCAGTAAGAAGTTGTTCAACAACTTTTATTACTTTCATGCTCGCAATGTCCATAATTTTCTTTGCTACTTCTTCAACTGTTTTATTAAGTTTTTTCGCAATTGGTTCTAAGGCCCTTCTTGCAGCTTCTACATTACCATAGGCATAATCTTCTGGTCTTACATATCCTAATACGTTTGCTGCACAGGATACAGTTACTGCAAATACTTTTCCATTCTTGCTTTTGATTGCAACATAATTATCAGGATCGTTCTTTTTTGGTTTTATATATACTATTTCAGGTTCTATTATTTCTTCTGGATCGCTGTAGACTGCATAAGGTAAATTTGCAATATGAGCACTTCTGGGTCCAACGTCTTCTATATCTTTGTCACCAAGCCTTATCATACTTCCCCCTGCTATTCCTACCGTTCTTACGTCAAGAGAATTAAGATATGTTTTATGCCCTCCAATTTCCGCATAGTTTACCATTACTTTGCCTGTTTTTATTGCAGAGATATCTGTACTTGTTCCTCCAACTTCAAGGAATATGCCATCAGATATTTTTTCATACATAAGGGCACCCGCTACACCTGCAGCAGGTCCTGAAAGCAAGGTAAGTATTGGTCTTTTTCTCACTTCTGCTATACTCATTACTCCTCCGTCACCTCTCATTATCATAAGAGGTGCCTTTATGCCGGATTTCTTTACGCTTTCTTCTGTCATGTTTGCTGTTTCTATCATTTTGGGAAGTATGCATGCGTTTATTGCTGCGGTCCTTGTCCTTATTTTTAATCCGTATAGCTTTGTTATTTCGTGCGTTGCTGTCACCGGAAGTCCTTTTTGTTCTACAATCTCTATTATTCTATTCTCTGTTGTTGGATCGTCCACTGAAAAGGCTTGAGCAGCAACAACTGCTCCTATCTCTTGCGTCTTTAACTCTTCGATTTTCATTTCTACGTTTTTTTCAAATTCGTCGTCTAATTCAACATATTTATTTACAATCTTTAATATTTTACCTGGTGCAAGTTCTATATCTTGTATATTTGTATCGCTTTTTACTTTAATACCTTCAATCCCCCTCCCTGCAGCTATAATGCCAACAGGAACAACATCACCTTCTAATAATGCATTTGTTGCCTGTGTTGTACCATGAGCTATAAACAAGACATCTCCTGGCTTAATGTTGTACTCATCCATAAGTTTTTTAAGTACATCAATAATGCCTTTCGCGACTCCCTCTTTTGCAGTATGAGTTGTGGGAAGCTTTACTGTCCCTATTAATTCATAAGTGTCATTATCTATGGCAACCGCATCTGTGAATGTTCCTCCAACATCTATACCGATTCTTACTTTCAACATTATCTCCTCCTTATGGAAATTATACTAAAGCCTGTTAATAGCTTTTCTGTATTCACTTGTAGCTTTTTCTACTTGTTCTGGGTTGTTGCCTGTAACAACAGCACCAATCATAAAACCTTTAGCACCAATATTATAAAGATCTTCTACTTCTTCAGGTAGAATAATCCTTTGAGTAGGTACAACTACCGGTTTATTGACACATTCAACTATTTCTCTATACCTCATTAAATCTGCTAAATGAATAGTATCGCTTTTATCTTCCGGTAACATATCCGCTTCAATTATATCAACATTTAAATAGTTCAATGTCTTTATTTCATCAATAGTATAATCTCTCGTTATCGCAGACATTATTGTAAGCCCCGATTTATAAATATATAAGGGCATATGATGAACGAACATTGATATAAAGTCAAAACCAATATCTTTTAATATTTTAATTTCTTCTTTTTCAATACAAGATTCATCTCCCCCTGGCACAATGCCTACAGGTATGTTGACTTTTCTTACAATTTCCTCTAGAATATCTACTTGTTCTATTAGTCTTGGAAACCTATTGCCACTTGCTCTATGAAAAACATTTGTATGGACCTTAATTGCATCGGCACCACCATTGACTGCCGCCAAAGCAAGTTCTAAAGTATTTTGAGGGAGACTAACAATAAGTGTCATTTTATTGCTTTTTAACCTTTCAATCAATCTCATAATAATATCACCCCTCTAGAAAAATTTATATTTGAACTTTAACATCCACTTTTATTTCAAATGTCCTATTCCATGGAAAAGAGCATTCAATGTGATAATCTTTTATTTGCAAATTTTCTAAAATCTTAATAGGTTTATTTAATATTGATTTCTTAATAATCTCATCATGTTTTTTCATAAGTTCACATAATATTATATTATAATTGTATTTAAACTCTCTAAATAAATGGATATTTTCTCCTTCCTTTTGTAAAATTTTATTTATTTTTGGGCGAACTATGCTTTGGTATAAAAAGTCATCATAAAACCTTTCTATAAGAAATTCAAGAAATAATTTACTGTCCTTATTCTCTTCATATAACAAAGCATAAAATAAGAGTCCTGTCCCAATACTATTTGAAGCCGTATTCCAGGCTGTATATCCATATATTTCATGTAATAAGTTGTTTTTCGAAAGAAAATAAATAAGTTCTTTCCAGCCTCCATTGGCATGACATAAATCAAATATTATAATTTTGTGATTTTTTATATAGGCATCTAGTTCTTCATCATTTATATAAACATCTTCAGCTTTAACACCTTCAAGGTATTTATAATGGTCATCATCAATCCAAATAATGTCATCAAATATTTTAGGCGTTATTATATATAAAATTATCTGATCATTTACTTCATTTATATCAAAACCAGCGGCTTTGATATGCAAATCTAAAGTTTCGTAAATTGGTATGTTTTCGTATTGTGCTACTACATATCTTAGACGATCATTATCATACACTAACCTTCCAATTTTCATTCTTGAAATATCATTCAATACCCTTACAAATAAAATCTGACCAAACTCGTCAGCACCTGGCATCATCATTATCTTTTCTTCAAGACCTAATTCTCTTATTTTTGTAAGCAGTCTTTCCTGCTCTAAAAGATGAATTCCTATTTTATCACAATCTTCTTGACCTAAAACCAAAAAATCTATTATTCCCTCATTTACCAAATCGATTGAGATATTATTAACTTCATGATTGCGTCTTCTGGCTTTTAAATAACCATCAAGAATAGACTTAGGAATTATCTTTTCAAGCTCTTTTATTCTACTAAAATTTTCGTGTTCATTATAAGCTAGGGAAGAATATTCATTAATCAGTTTCCAATATTCATATGTTTTTTCGTCTTTCACACTTATAGATGTTCTCATAATTATATTAAAGGCATATACCTTGCAATTACTATTATTCTTTTTAAACTCTCTAATAGATTCTGCAAACCCATACGGAACAACATTTAAATTCATTTCTCTACTTGCAATTAAACCACCATAGGCTAACATATCTATAGATAAAATAAGATAATCTACATTACGGAGATTCATCAACCACTTTCTTATATATTCTACATCCCCATGAGTAGTAAATTTACCCAGCTTTTCTTCAGTCGGTGTAATAATATCTATTCCCTTGATTTTAGCTGCTTTTAATATAAAATCATAATTGCAGGGTCTGTTGTCAAGCGGAATATACGCTATCTTTAGCACTGTATCTGCCCTCCTCAAAAAATTTATAGTTATATTATCCTATAAAGGGGGGGGAATAACCTCCCCCTTTTCCTTCTTTTTACCATTTAAAAAGCGCTACATATATAATATCTAACAATACAACAATTAACATATATGGTAATGTCTTTTTCAGAATGGTTGTTGTATCTGTATTTGTAAAGTATGCAGTCCAAACGTTATGAGTATTAGTAGGGTCACACACACCTTGAATATTGCCTGTAGCAATCAATGCACCCATAATAGCTTGAGGAGGTAATATACCTGCTGAAATCATGAGGGCAGCAACACCACTCCCTAGTCCCCATAAGTTTAAAGGTCCTCTGTAAAGTGCCAATGGTGATAGTATCACAAAAAATAATACATATCCAATTTTCGAAGTTGGTAAAATTTTGGAAATAATTGGAGAAATTAGTGCTGCAGTTGTTTTATCCATAACAGCGAGTAAAAGCATACCAATCCCTATCATCAAACCTAGTGCAGGTGCGACATCCTTTATCCCCTCAATTATTGAACTTGTAAGTAGATTTTTTATTTCGCGGGGTCTTGTTGTCAAAATACCATAAAGAATACCTATTAACATTGCTGATATTATATCTATCTGAATTGGTTTGCCTTCTGCATCTTTAAAGATTAATGGCCATATGAAAAGGAGTAAAACGGGTATGATTGGCGTCAAAAGAGCATACCAAGAAGCGCGAGGCTTTTCTTCCTGAGTTTCTGTGGGCATTGCCCAAGCAGTAACAGTCTTCTTTTTCGGTACATTGATAAATATAAACAATAAAAGAACAACTGCTGCAATTATTCCAAAAGCTAAGGCAAAGCTTTTTATTGTTGCCATATCAAGGTTTAAAGCACTTTGGTAAAAAGCATAGTTCATAACATTAAATAAACCTCCTAAATTTAACCCCATGAGCAACAATGAAGCAGCAATAACTGGTTCAATTCCTACTGATATTAAAATGGGTAAAACAATCGTTCCTACCATTATTACAGATCCTAAGCCTCCGAGAGAAGTAAATATAAGAGCAACTGCAAAGGTTATTGCTAATGCAACGATAATCGGCCTGTCTCCCCCTAATTCTGCAGCAGTTCTTACAATGCTTTCAGAAATTCCTGTTTTGTTTATTATCTGCGCTAAAATTGCACCAAATATTGCAGCAGCCATTGCGCTTTGAAGCCTCACAGCTCCAGCACCTATTATGTTCGATAAAATGTAATTTAAAGGCATCCCAGCTATTATAGCAATAACAATAGCCATTGATGGTAGTGCTAAAAGCGCAGGCATTTTTTGTGTAACCATTAAGTACGCAAAGAAGACAAACACTAAAATGATTAAAATACCTTGGACACTCATAAAAACCCTCCTTAAATTTTTATTGAGTTTCGCGAATCCCTCAAAACTCATACTGATTGAAGGATTCCATATTTATTTCCAAAGGGATTCCCTTGTTTTTATTTGTTTTCCAGTATTTTCAGCAAAGAAAACTATAGATAGGAATCCCTTTGAAAAATCAAATAAATCCAAAATGTCTATTATTTTTATTAAAATCCTTGTTATAAATTAGAAGAAACATCTAATTCAATTTAAATTTTTTGCATTAACAATAGTAGACATTGAAATTTAATTGCCACTTTCAACATAAAATACATACTCGCCGATCTGAGGCACCCTAGTTGAATTCCCGGCTGCATCTTTTACATAGAAAGCCAATGTATGAGGCCCTGGTGCAAGAGGTGATGTAACCTGGTAAAACATAATGTTATTTTTTGAATCGTATGTAACAGGTCTTGACACACCATCTAATTTAATTGCAAAATATACAGGCCCGCTACCCTCATCATACACTCTGGCAGAAATAAGAGGTGTAGTTGTATTTATAACTTCTCCTTCAGCTGGATACATATCAGAAATAATTGGAGGAATTGTATCTAGAATCACTCTAATTGGAGACGACGGTAAGCTTTTTGTACCATCACTATATATAGCTTCTGCCGTAATTACATTTACTCCTTCTAAAAGATATACTTGTGAACTAAATATACCTTCTTCATTAGCTCTTATATCAGTTACTTTTGTTGTTTCAGCAGTATTTTCGTTGTATATCGTTAAAGTAATAATTGAGCCAGGTTCAGCTCTCCCTGAGACATTTATAATTGGATAATTAGTAGGCGACTTTGGAATATCCAAAATTGGCGGTTGAGGAACATTTTCAAGAATCACTTTCCTTTCTGCAGAAAACTCACTTACTCTTCCTGCAGGGTCCACAGCTCTTGCCTGTATAATATTCTCTCCCCTTGACAATACTATGTTATCTATAAATATACCATCTGAACCAGTTTTTGCTTCTTTTTGCTTAATACCATTCACATAAATTTCTACTTTAGTACCTGGATAAGATTCCCCTGAAATACTTATATTTGCTTCTTTGCTGCTCTCTGGAATAGAATTTATAGTAGGTATAGGTATATCTACAGGAATTTTCTGCTCTACTTGAGGAAACAAAATTTTTACATGTGTCATATCTTTTAGTGCTTCATCCTGACGACCAGTTAATACCGGCAATTGTTCCCATATACCATTATTAAATCTAACCTCTACATCATACCTTGGTCTCAAATAGCGTGAAAAAAGCGGTGCCACACCGTCAGGGGATGGAGAATTTTCATCCAAGGGCCCTATAATCATCCACTGGGTTAATGCCCAGGCATTTCCCATTTCTGGACTGAATGAATGATGGACTGGCAAAATCTGAAAACCACCTTTGTCGTTTTCCCCTGCCTGATCCAACGTTCCCCTAAACACAGGAGCGGTACTTATGCATATCACGCCTGTATGATTTGCTCTAACTTTCGATAAGCCTGTGTAAAGAGTCCCTTCGAACCTGCCAACACCTTCTACCGGTTTTATAACTCTGGCAATGGTTTTAGTTCGGATAGTCCTACCTTCCTGATAGACTATCTCAACTTTCCCGTCTATACGGTTTTCAAATATTATTTCCCTAGGATATAACACGGGTTTTTTTACCTTTATTACCAGCACATCTTTAGGAGCAGGAACCCAATTCTCCGGCAATGAAACTAGTTTTCCATCTCTTTCTAAATATACTTCATTCCCTACAAAGGGAGCAAGTTCTTTTGAAAAGATGTAGGTACCTGATGGAATATTGGTCCAAATACCGGAATCTGCAGCGGTATAAGAACCGTAATTCGGCGGAGGTGAGAAAAATTCTTCTGGCAATATACTGACCATTACTCCTCTCCCTTCTGGAAACGCAGGATCTTGGTCATTATGGCCTACTTTAATATGTATAGCATTAGTAGCCGAAGCTGCCACTTGACCTACCTTGGCCCAGCCACTGGCCCGGTAGCCATTGGGATTGTTCCTTACGGCAGGCTGAACAACTTTGCCCACAGGGATCCAGGATCTACCCTTATCATAACTTACTTCAATGGCTCCGTTAAAATCATTCATTATCCTTATCCAATGGATATCCTCGGCATGGCTTTTGTTTTCAGGCATAACCTCCGGGGTAGGTTCGCCATAACCTTTATAGCCTTCTTCCGCTACCACCTTGGAAAGCAACATGCCAACAATAAGTAAAACCATAAGCACCAAGGTAAATAACCTTTTCATTTTCACTTCCTCCCATCTCCCTATTTTGTGATTAACTCAATTAAGCTTTTTAAATCTCATTTTTCGCTAAATTTTAACTGTTTAAAGTACAACTTTTGCTTAATAGCTTACTTTTTGCTTTAACATGCTTAGCACTCTTTTAAAATCGAGCAGGCGTATTAAGTTTTGTCTTTGTTGTTTTTGTATTTTTTACTATTTTACTTGTTCCATGTTTAAACTCATATCAAGGCTTAATTTACTATTTAATTGCTAATAATGATATTTTTTACTTTGATATTTGCTTTATTTTGGATTTAACTATTTTATTTATAAAAATCCACATTGTGGATTTTTATCGGCATTTCATACTGGTTAAATAAAGTTGATAGAGTTTCCTCTATACAACCATATAATGTAGCTTCTTCGTTAAGTAATGATTTCTGAATATCACATAATAAATTATCTCCTTGAAGCTTTGCTTTAACAATATCTATTAAACCTTGATGTCCTATATATCCGTGAAATATAATACAGTCTGGATCTATATAATGCTGGATGTGTTTTATTATTTTTGTTAAAAAATCCACCAAATTCATCAAAAGATTTATAGCTCGTGTTTTATTAGATTTAAAATCATTAATTAATTTCCCAATTTCTTCGTATCCGTTTTTTCTCAATATATTAATATCAACTAAAGATATCATACTTTCTTCAATTCTTCCGAGGTATCCTCTCCCTGGTTTTACTATATTCCCATTATCTACAATTGCAAAACAAGCATTTTCTCTCAGATCTCTGTCTATATTTATTACAACAATTCTCTTTTTTTCGGCTTTATTCTTTACTTTTGACCATTCCCCAAGTGCCATCATATGAATATCACTTGCAAATTTAATTTTAACATTCGGAAATTTTTTACTTAATTTTTCATGTAAATCAACATCTTTTAGAGATTGTATTCCTTTTATTAAAAATCTATTTTCAATATAATCAAAATATCCAGGTGCAGCTATGCAAATGTTTAAAAGTTTGTCAACAAATATGTTATAACTGCTTAAAATACGTGTAATTCCGCTAACAATAGAAAATACTAAATCATTACCATCTGCACCATTTACACTTATTTTATCCTTTGCAATGATATCACCATATAAGTTCATTAAATAAACGCTCATATCAGTTTTATTGATAATCACGGTGCTAAAGTATCCAAAATTCTTATTAAATTTATACAGAACAGGCTTTCTACCTCCCGATGAATCACCTATACCCGATTGTATTATTTTTCCCTCTTCCACTAACTCATCCACTATTTTTGATACAGACGGTAGACTAATACCAGTAATTTTTGAAATTTCAATTTTTGAAATAAATTCTTCATTTCTTATACAGGATAGAATCAGTTCTTTATTCAGTTCTTTTGATACTTTACTATTAAAAGCCATAATAACCTCCTATTATTTTCGTCATTTTATAAAATAGACCTCGTTAGGTTTCTTTATTTACTTTTTATAATACTTATTTAAATTAAATTAGTTAGTATTTATCAAAATATTTCTTGTTCTATTTCGGCTTATTAATTTAAAATAAATAAGTTTGTAATATATATATTCTACATTATTTTTAAAAATCCTTCTTAACCTCATTAAAAAATAAAAATTTTTTAATGTATCAACTCTGCGTTTCAATTTTATATTAATTAAAGCCATTTTTTTTACTTTAGCCTATGACATCTATATTACCATGTCGCTTTGTCAATATAAAAAACAAAAGATGTTTAATTGATTTACACAAAATTTGTGCAGCTTCATGACTATAAAAAAAGAGCTAGAATGCACCACCTTTGCATGGCTCTTATTAAATATTTATCAGATTATGTACAATTACATCCAAATACAAACTAAACCCCACTTTTTAAGCTCATAAAAAGTGGGGTTTGTTGTTACTCTAAAGCACTTACTTTAAAGCAAGTACCTTTGTTTTATTTCTTTTTACTTTTTACAAAATTTATCATACCGCCTGCTATTAATATCTCTCTGTTTCTATCCGAAACATCAAGAGTTACTTCAAATGTTTTTCCTTTTGTGACATTTACTATTATGATTTTTTTACCACTTCTTACTTGTTCTACAGCATTTTCTATCTTTAAAACATCCCCAACCTCAATGTCTTCATAATCTTTTTCATCTACAAAAGTAAGAGGAAGAATTCCACTATTTATAAGGTTTGCTTTGTGTATTCTCGCAAATGACTTTGCTATGACAGCCTTTACTCCCAGTTGAAGCGGAGCCAATGCTGCGTGCTCTCGGCTGGAGCCTTGTCCGTAATTGCTTCCTCCGACAATTATGCCACCGCCCCATTCAATCGCTCTCTTAGAAAAGTTTTCATCTATTATTTCGAAGCAATGTTTAGCAAGTTCAGGGATATTAGACCTTAAGGGTAACAATTTAGCATTTGAAGGCATTATATGGTCTGTAGTTATGTCATCTCCTACTTTAATTAGCACCCTCTTTTCTATATCAGAAAGAGGTGTATTGAGAGGGAATGGCTTTATATTAGGTCCTTTTATTATCTCCACCTTTTCCCTATCCTCTGGCGGTTTTATAATCATATTATCATTAATTTCAAATTTCTCCACATAAGGTACTTCAGGTGCTTCCCCTAACTCTCTCGGATCTATTAAATACCCTGTCAAAGCTGCAGCAGCAGCAACTTCAGGGCTTACTAGGTATACTGATGCCGACTTTGTACCACTTCTGCCGTAAAAGTTTCTATTAAAGGTTCTAATCGAAATTGCACCTGTTGCAGGGGCTTGCCCCATACCAATACAGGGGCCACAAGCGCTTTCGAGTATTCTTGCACCTGCCGATATCAGGTCTGAAAGTGCACCATTTTTTGCAAGCATGTTAAGAACTTGTCTTGAACCTGGAGCAATTACAAGACTTACATGTTCTAGAATAACCTTGCCTCTCAATATGGAAGCAACTTTCATCAAATCAGCATAAGAGGAATTTGTACATGACCCTATAGCAACTTGGTCAACTTTTGGCCTTCCTGCGTCTTTAACTTTTACAACATTATCAGGGCTATGAGGAAGTGCTACTAAAGGTTCCAGTTCATCAAGGTTTATTTCAATGACCTCATCGTATTCTGCATCTTCATCGGCAGCCAAAGGCACAAATACCTCTTCTCTTCCTTGGGCTTTTAAAAATTCATACGTCCTTTCATCCGATGGAAAAATTGATGTAGTAGCCCCTAATTCCGCGCCCATATTAGCAATTGTGGCTCTTTCGGGCACTGATAGGGTTTTTACCCCATCCCCTGAATATTCAAAAATCTTCCCAACGCCACCCTTTACAGTCAGTCTCCTTAAAAGCTCCAATATTACATCCTTTGCCGATACCCAAGGTCTAAGTTTCCCAGTAAGCCTTACATTGACAATGGAAGGCATAATAATCCTGTAAGGCTCTCCCGCCATAGCCAAAGCAACATCTAATCCACCTGCTCCTATAGCTAACATTCCTAACCCACCTGCTGTTGGCGTATGGCTATCAGAACCTAAAAGAGTTTTCCCAGGCCTTCCGAATCTTTCGAGATGTACCTGATGGCAAATTCCATTGCCCGGTCTTGAAAAATATATGCCGTATTTTGCTGCAACAGTCTGGATGTATTTGTGGTCATCAGCATTTTCAGGACCTTGCTGCAATGTATTGTGGTCAATGTAAGCAACCGAAAGTTCAGTTTTTACCCTATCTATTCCAAGAGCTTCTAACTGTAGGTACGCCATTGTACCAGTGGAGTCTTGAGTCAAAGTTTGGTCAATTTTAATGGCTATTTCTTGACCTTTCACCATTTCTCCTTCGATGAGGTGAGAAGATAGTATTTTCTGCGTAAGATTCATTGCCTTCACTCCTGTAACATAATTTTATATAGCCTTTTCTCTGTTTTTGATAACATCCTCATAAAGGTACATAAGCTCTTTGTCAAAAAGCGGCCTCTTAAGCTGTATAGCTAATTTTCTGACATGCGGCAAAAGCAAATTTGCTTCTTCTTCTGTTAAAACTCTGCCGTATTCTTTAAACTTATTTATAAGAGCCGCAGTGCCAGAATGCTTGCCTATCACAATCTGCCTTTCAAGGCCTACTTCATCAGGGTTAAATATTTCATATGTGTGAGGATTTTTAAGGGCACCATCTACATGAATACCTGACTCATGGGCAAAGACATTTGTTCCAACTATAGCTTTCCATGCTGGCAACTGTCTTCCTGAGGCTAAAGCAACGTATTCGGAAATTTCCCTAAATCTAGTTGTATCTATTCCTAAATCTATTTTGTAGACGTGCTTTAATGCCATTACAACCTCTTCTAAAGCAGCATTTCCGGCTCTTTCGCCAAGGCCATTTACAGTAACTCCTATAAAATTAGCTCCTGCTCTCATACCCGCAAGAGCATTTGCAGTAGCCATTCCAAAGTCGTTGTGGGTATGCATTTCAATATCAATGTCAACAGCTTCTTTTATTGCTTTGACCATATCATATGTTTTAAAAGGATCCAAAAATCCTACGGTGTCGCAAAATCTCAAACGATCGGCTCCTGCTTGTTTTGCACATTTCGCAAATTCAATAAGGAAGTTCATATCTGTACGAGATGCATCTTCTGCGTTGACAGAAACATATACCCCTTCTTTTTTAGCAAATTTCACTGCTTCAGTCATATTGTCCAAAACCCATTGCCTTGTCTTTTTAAGCTTGTGCTCAATGTGAATATCCGAAGTAGACACAGAGATTGCAACAGCATCAACACCACATTCTAAAGATTCTTGAACATCTTTTACAACCGCTCTATTCCACGCCATTATGCTGGCATTCAATCCAAGCTTTGCAATTTTTGTAACTGTTTCTTTTTCGTCTCCTCCCATTGTGGGAATACCTACTTCTAATTGATCTATTCCAATTTCATCTAACATTTGCGCAATTCTGATTTTTTCATTATTTGCAAACACAACTCCTGCAGTTTGCTCTCCATCCCTTAAAGTTGTGTCAACAATGTACACTTTCTTACCCTTTTTAAGAGTCATCGAACTTCCCCCTTCAAAAACTCTTTATAACATATTTTATATGTATCTCCTCTTAAAGTCAATAGTATTTTGCAATTTTAGATTATAAAAATTGCAAAACCCGAACTAAAAGCAAATTTAGTTCGGGTTTGTTAAATAGTATTGATTAATCGCTGAATGTGTATTGCAATATATCCTGTTTCTTCTTCAGGAACTTTCTTTTGGAGGGTGTCTTCTATTATTTTTGATACTTGCATTGCTATATTGTAAGCCTTTTTAAATTTCTTCTTTATTGATACTAAAAGTTCGTTTGTCACAGGGGCATTTTTTTCTACTCTGTCAATAGCAAACCGCAAGTGGGTTACAAGCCTTATATAATCAATTGAATCTCTGTCAATATACTTACCTAAGTGTTTTTCAATTGTAGACACTAATTGAGATACCAATCTGGTATTTTTCACAGTATTTGATAAACCAGCATTTTCTAAAGCAGCATGCAAGTGAAGAGCTATAAAACCCGCCTCATCCTCAGGAAGTGAAATGTTAAGTCTTTGATTTATCAATTCTAACGCTTTTAATGCAATATTGTAATCATCTTTATATAAAGCTTTTATCTCTATATCAAAAGGATTTTTTATTTCTATTCCCATATTTATTCTTTCAATCGCAAAGGCAATGTGATCAGCAAGTGCAATGTGTATATGCTCATTAAGTTTTTTGCCTTTTATTTTTTCTGCCATCGCTATTATTTCTTCTGCAATACCTATTACATCTCCTCTTATCTTTTCCATCAACTCAGAAAACTTAATTTTATTAACATCTTCTTGTACATAGAATATTTTTTCCAACTTATCTTCTTCAATAATATCACCTGGTCTTTTGCCAAATCCTATACCTTTTCCAACGACTATGCATTCCATACCTTTATCGTCTTTTGCCATACACACATTATTGTTAAGAACTTTTACCACTTGATACATAATTAATACCTCACTTTTCACTTGAGGTATACTCTCATAATCTTTGTCTTTCCTGCTTTTACTTCCTCACCATAAGATTCTTTTACAATTTTATCCACTATATCCATATTAGTAATAATAATTGGAGATGTCAAGGGATGTTCTTTTTTAACCAATTCCATATCAAATTTAAGCAACTTATTTCCTATTTTCACTTTTTCACCTTCTGAAACAAAACTTTCAAATCCATTTCCTTTCATTTCTACTGTGTCCATCCCAATATGAATTAGTATTTCTAATCCTTCTTCTGTTTTTATTCCCAAAGCATGTTTTGTAGGAAATAATTGTATAAGAGTTCCATTAACCGGTGAATATACAATACCTTCTGTGGGTTCTAATGCCACTCCATCTCCTACCATTTTTCGAGAAAATACAGGATCTGGCACATCTTCAATTTTTAATAATATACCATTAATAGGAGAATATATATCTACGTATTTTTTCTTTTTAAATATGTTAAACATGTATACCATCCCTTTCTGTATTTTAATAATATCTTATTATACCCATATATTTCAAACTTCTTAAAATAATTTTGATGGCGGCCAGTTTACGGCCGCCTAAAACATTTTCACCTTAAATTTTACCTCCTGCTTTTTTCATGTGTTTTTTCATTTCTTGTGCAATCAAATCAGCTTTTGTACCAACAATTACTTGCAATGCATTTTTGCCCATTCTCATTACGCCTGTCGCCCCTAACTTTTTAAGTTTATCATCGTCTATTATTGTATCGTCTTTTACAGTCAAGCGCAATCTTGTTATGCAAGCCTCCAAAGACTGTATATTTTCTACTCCACCCAATACCTCTACGTATTGTGCAGCAATACCTCCAATTTCTGATTTTGACAATTCTTTATACTGATCTGTTGCTTCTTCTTCTAATCTGCCAGGAGTTGGCAAATTGAATTTTACTATTACGTAATAGAAAATTACATAGTATATTGCTCCGTATATGATACCTATCAAAAGAAGTAATAGCGGTTTGGTAGATATGCCATAGCTTAATACATAGTCAATAAGACCAGCCGAAAAACCAAAACCAGCTTTTATTCCAAGAATATAAGTTATAGCGAGAGACAAACCTGTCAAAAGGGCGTGTATTACATAAAGTACTGGTGCCAAGAACATAAATGCAAATTCGATGGGTTCAGTAATACCCGTTAAAAGAGCTGTAAGAGCTGCACTTATTAACACACCAGACACAACTTTTCTTTGATTCGGCCTAGCTGCTGCCCACATAGCCAGTGCTGCTGCTGGAAGTCCAAACATCATAATCGGATAAAATCCGGCCATAAAGATACCTGCAGTCGGGTCTCCTGCAAAGAACCTGTTTAAATCGCCAGTTACAACTTCGCCAGCTGCTGTCTTAAATGTACCAAAAACAAACCAGACAAGACTGTTTATAACGTGATGAAGTCCAAAAGGAATCAAAAGCCTATTTAGCACACCGTATACAAATACTCCAAGTGCTCCTGCGCCAATTATCCACTCACCAAGCGCATATATGCCATTCTGTATTGGAGGCCATACATACCCCATCACAAGTGCCAGTACAATTGCAGCAAATGCCGTTACAATTGGAACAAATCTCTTTCCTCCAAAGAAACCTAAGAAATCAGGAAGTTTAATATCATGGTATTTGTTATACAAATAACCTGCGATGATACCCATCAATATACCGCCTAAAACACCCATATTGATGTCTTTGTTTATTGTGGTAGCACCTTTTGTCAGTACAAAATAGCCTACCGCTGCAGCAAGAGCCGCAACTCCGTCCCCTTCTGCAAAACCTATTGCAATACCTATAGCAAAGATGAGGGGTAAATTGTCAAATACCGCTGCACCTGCCTGCATGATAAAAGGAATGTTGAAAACATCAGGTGCTCCAAGCCTTAAAAGCAATGCTGCTGCAGGTAAAACTGCAACTGGAAGCATTAAGGCTTTACCAAGTTTTTGAACACTTGCTAACCACTTCATACAAAAACCTCCTTATTTTTATTTTTCAGGCATTTAATATAAAAAGAGCCGGCAAGGTAATAACACCTCAACCGGCTCATGCCTGCTTTTGCAGTAACACGCCGTAATTTAGTATTCGTTTACGAATATTATATAATCTATTTTACAGTTTGTCAATAACTAATTTTCCCTTCTTAGGCACCTACTTAAATTTTACTTATTATAATTTCGCATATATCTTTAAGTCGCATCCTCGTTTTTCATTGAATTATTTGAAAAATAATTTTATAATAAAATTAACCAATAAGTTGAAAATATATTTAACCTGGAGGTTGTACTGATGCCATTGCCAATAGCATAAAAGTGAGTATCTTCGATGACCTCACTATAAATTTAAAAGACATATTCAAAAGAGTGTAAAAAGGCCTATGGCGAATTCATCATAGGCCTTTTTTATAACCATAATTACTTATTCAAAGAATATGCCATTCTCCTATAAGTATGCCTTACTCCTCTTATGGCAATAGACAGTGCCATTATGTTTTCAGGAAGTGCTACTCCTGCATATCCTGCATCTCCTATATGCTGTATGTCTGCCCCTGCCATTTTTGATTGAACCCCGATAAATTCTATTGTGCTTTTTTGTGAACCTTCTTGTGAGGTGCCAATTGTAGTCATTGCTAATGCACCTACTTGATGTATTGCATCTATCTGTCTTTTTGCAAGTTTTAAATCAATTCCTGGAACAGTACCAGGCGCTGGTATCAAAACACAGTCGGCACCTGCTTTCACAAAATCTTTTAAAATTTTGTCTTCATATATGTTTCCTGAGCCAGCACCGTGCATTTTTCCGGCAATAATCATCATATTTTCACCCAAAATCTCTTTTGCTAATTCTATTCCTTTTATTATCGTGCCTACACTTACTCCTGTATTGGGATTCCCAGTTATAACGATATAATCAAATCCGTATTCTTTAGCTTTTAAAAGATTTTCTTTATTTAATTTTCGTCCCTCTACATATTCTACTCCTTCAGGAACAGGCTCTATATTTACACCTATAAACCTTCCAACAATTTTTTTAACTCTCTTGATGTAGTCAAAATCTTCTGCGTTTTTGGAGGCTATTTCGACTATTTTTTGTAATTCGGAAGGCTCAGCTGAAAAGTTAATTTCTACGTCATCTATGCCAAAAATAAATGGTTTTTGAAAATCAAAAAAATTCAACGTAATCATATCACTGCCAAAAGCCGCTGCAAGCTCCATGTTTGATACTCCATAAACCAGCGGTGGAACTGTTACAATAGTCTCTGCCATTACCGTCCTTCCTTCGGAAGTTTTGATTGTTTCAATGAGTGTATTTTTGTCCATTCTCTCAATGTCTTTCATTGTAAGCTCAAAAATCCTTTTCATAAAAATCCTCCTCTCTCAAAATTAAAAGCTGGCAAGGTAATAGCTACCTTACCAGCTCATGCCGTAACCCGTCGCACGCTGTTTAACTAAATTATATACCATGAAGTAGTGTATGTCAATTATTACAACTGCATCACTATACTTGTAATTTTCTGCATATTAGCTTTTTGATTTTCTGCATATTCAACTTGTTCTTTTATGTGTTCAAGATTTTTTAAATTATTTTCATCTACTACATTTATCTCTGCAAGAAGCTGCTCAGATGAGGCAAGTAATTCTTCTACTTGTGCAGATATATTTTGTGATGCTGCCATTACGTTTTTCATGGCCTGCAGCGTTTGACTAGAACTTACAGCTGTCTCTTCTGCCGCAACAGAAATTTCACTAATAATATCAGCGACTTTGTCAAACCCTTCTTTTGTCTGCTCAAATATATCTAATACTTTATTTACCTCCTGAGATGCTTTTGTAGAATTATCAATGTTTTTGATGACATTATCCACAGTATTTCTTGTAAATTGGGTAAGAGATTCTATTATTTCTCCTATTCTTTCTACACTTTCTGTCGATTGCGCTGCAAGTTTTCTTATTTCCTCTGCTACGACCGCAAATCCTCTTCCATTTTCTCCAGCTCTTGCTGCTTCAATTGCCGCATTAAGTGCCAAAAGATTCGTCTGTTCCGCTATATCTGATATTGAATAAAGAATATCTTTTATACCACCCATTCTTTTCTCTAGTTCATTCAGTTGTTTTGAAGTATTTTTGGAGTTTTCCAAGCTTTCTTGTAAAGATTCAATTAATGATTTAACTTCTTCTCCTTGCCTGTTTGCATTTTCTTCTATTTCTTTGATTCTCATCATTGCTTCATTCATGTCTCTCATAAGTTTATCGGAGACTTGTGACAAATTTTCATTAGTCTGTGAAACTTTAGTAATAGACTCAGCAACTTCATTTATATTTTCTGAAATTATGTTAATCCCATTCACTAAATCCTCTAAACCTTGTTTTGAAGAAGTTATGTTCATAGTATTTTCTTCTGATTTGTTTCTTATGTTTACCGCGTAATTCATGACTTCTTCTGATTGCTTTTCTGCATTTATAATTTCAGAATTAATAAGTTTTGCATATTTCCTTAATTTTCTTGTTATTATCGCTGCATAAATTAAAATTATCAATAGTATTACAATACTCATTCCCAGTGATATGTAAAAATTTCTTTTATTACTTTCTATCATTTGATTAAAATAAGGTAAAAAGCCCTGGGAATATGTAGAGCTAAAATCATTCAAAGCACTTTGTATACGATTCAAATAATAAGTAATAGTTACTACTTTGTCGCTATCATTAACAGAGTCATACTTTTCGGGTAATTCATTTACTGCTTTCTTTAGGTCCTGAATACCTTCTTTAATTAGCAATAAATTTTTATTAAGTGAGTCGTAATTCTTGGTATTTTTATAGTCATCTAAGCTATTTTGGATATTAGCAATGTAGATCTCCATTGAACTAATTGGAACTCCAACGGAAAAATTTGTCGTATTGCCATTCATATAGTCATTTAAAGTTTGTTGAATATTGCCACTTAATACCGCAATTTGAACTTGGGCATTTGACACGTTAATGACTTGATTTACCACATATTTTCTTAATTTTTCAATGTTGTTAATAGTATTTATAAGTCCTAAATTCACAATCACCGAAAGTATAACTGTTAAAATGCCTATAATTACAAAAGATCGCACAACCTGAGCTCGAATAGTTTTTCCCATTTACACTTCTCCCCTCTAACTAAAAATAAAAATTCCGTATTTATTTATCGGTTTAAATCGGCAAAAATTTAATAGAAATAAGCGGTTCTTCTTACAAAACACTAAAAAGAACCGCTTTTTTGTTACTCAAATATTAATGTTGGCCTTTCCACAGGCTCATCAGAGAGAAGAATATACTTTTTAATTTCATTTAAAGCCCATTCAGCTTTACCCTCATCATTAGCATATATTGTAGCAATAGGCTCACCTTTTCTAACTATATCTCCAACTTTTCCACCTAGCATTATACCAACTGCTAAATCTATTTTGTCTTCTTTTTTCTCTCTTCCCGCTCCTAACTTCATCGCTACAAGGCCTAAATCTAAAGCCATCATGTCTTTTATATATACATCCCTGTCGGCAATCCAAGGTCTTACATACTTAGCCTGTGGTAAAAGTGAAAAATCGTCAACTACTCTTTCATCTCCACCTTGAGCCTTTATAAATTCTTTAAATTTTTGTAGGGCTTTTCCGCTATCAAGCGCTTCTTTTAGTTTTGCCCTCGCCTCTGTATCGTCTTTTGCAACACCTGCAATTTGAAGCATATCAGAACCAAGTAGCATACATACTTCCAATAAATCTTTAGAACCATGACCTTTTAAAACTTGAACAGCTTCTATTATCTCAAGTGCATTTCCTATCGCAAGCCCTAACGGATAATCCATATTTGTAACGTGAGCTACAGTCTTTCTCCTTACAGAATTTCCTATATCCACCATCAATTTAGCAAGGGCTTTGGCGCTTTCTAAATCTTTCATAAAAGCTCCTCTACCCACTTTCACATCTAATACTATGCCATCTGCACCTGCGGCAATCTTTTTACTCATAACAGAGCTTGCAATAAGAGGAATAGAATCTACTGTTGCAGTAACATCCCTTAAAGCATATAATTTTTTATCAGCAGGGGTGAGATTTTTTGTCTGTCCAATAATAGCAATGCCGTATTTATTTACGTTATCAATAAACTCCTCTTCGCTGAGTTCTACTCTCATTCCTGGTATTGACTCAAGTTTATCTATCGTTCCACCGGTATGTCCTAAACCTCTTCCCGACATTTTTGCAACAGGCGCTCCACAGGCTGCTACCATCGGAGCAAGCACCAGTGTAGTAGTGTCAGCTACACCACCAGTTGAGTGTTTATCCACTTTGATTCCTTTAATGGCTGATAAATCCATCACATCGCCAGAGTAAGCCATAGCCATAGTAAGATGTGCAGTCTCTTCTGGCGTCATTCCTCTAAAATATATAGCCATTGCCAAAGCGCTCATCTGATAATCAGGAATATAATCTTTTGTGTAAGAGGATATTATAAAATCAATCTCTTCTTTTGTAAGAACTCCACCGTCTCTCTTTTTCATTATAAGGTCATACATCCGCATAAATCATACCCCCACTCATAAAGGTAATTCCTTCAAGAAAGATGTGCCATGCTTTGTAGGACCAACCCTGAATGTTTCAGCTATTGTGGCAGCAATATCTGCATATGTGCTCCTTACTCCTAAATTAACTCCATGTTTCATTAAAGGACTATAAACTAATAGTGGCACATATTCCCTTGAATGGTCTGTGCTTTCAGTAGTAGGGTCACAACCATGGTCAGCAGTTATAATTAGTAAATCTTCCTTTGTGAGTTTTTCCATAATTTCTGGAAGTCTGTTATCAAAATGTTTCAAAGCTTTTGCATATCCTTCTACATCATTTCTATGGCCATACAACATATCAAAATCAACTAAATTTGTGAAAATTAACCCATTTTTAATTTCATCCATCGCTTTTATAGTAGCTGTAATGCCCTCGTCATTGTTTGTCGTATGATTTTTCCCAGTAATTCCTTGCCCAGCAAAAATATCCTCAATCTTTCCTATAGCAAAAACCTCATATCCATCTTCTTTTAACATATCTAATATAGTAGGCTCAAAAGGCTTTAACGAAAAATCTCTCCTATTTCCTGTTCTCACAAAATTTCCAGGAGTACCGGTAAAAGGCCTTGCAATGACTCTTCCTACCGCATGGTCTCCTTTTAGTATTTCCCTGGCAATTTCACAAATTCTATAAAGCTCTTCAAGAGGTATGACATTCTCATGGGCTGCTACTTGAAATACGCTATCAGCAGAAGTATAAACTATAGGATATCCTGTTTTTACATGTTCTTCTCCCAGCTCTTTTATTATTTCCGTACCTGAAGCAGGCTTATTTCCCAAAACTTTTCTACCAATTCTTTTTTCAAATTCCTTGATAATTTCATCAGGAAAACCATGGGGATAAGTAGGGAAAGGTTTCTCAATAAAGAGTCCTGCTATCTCCCAATGACCTGTAGTAGTATCTTTCCCTGCTGATTTTTCAGCCATCTTGCCATATCCACAAATAGCGTTAGGGTTTTCAGGAACGCTTTTTAAAGGAATTATATTCCCTAGCCCTAATCGCCCCATATTAGGAAGTTCAACACCTGTCTTTTCTGTCACATGGCCTAAGGTGTTTGAACCTTCATCCCCAAACTTATAAGCGTCTGGCAATTCTCCTACTCCTACGCTATCCAAAACTATTAGTATGACTCTTTTGAACATTTTACCACCTCTTCTATGAACTTATGTCCGTATTATTTCTCTAAATCTTTTGAGGTAAAAGCACCTGGCAACAAATCTTTAACAGTGACAACAGCATAATCGCCTTTCATGTTGCTCAATATAACAACCATGTCTTCTCCACCCAATTCCATCATTACCTGTCTACATGCACCACAAGGAGAAACAGGACCTTCAGTATCTGCAACTACAGCAATTGCTTTTAATTTTCTATCTCCATTTGCATAAGCGCTAAAAAGTGCTGTCCTTTCTGCACAATTGGTAAGACCATAAGAAGCATTCTCAATATTGCATCCTTGGTAAGCTTTTCCATCTTCAGTAAGAACACATGCACCTACTTTAAAGTGGGAGTAAGGCACATAGGCCTTCTCCCTTGCATCTTTCGCTAATTCCACAAGCTTCTCATAATCTTTATATTCCACTTTATACACCTACTTTCATAATATTCTTTTGCGTATAATATAGAAGTCGAATTTAGAAGCATTAAAATAGTTAGAAGAATAAAGGATTGGCGTATTGTTTTCATCGTAATGCACCTGTTCTAACAAAAGAATTGAATCATTTTTGTCCATCATTAGTTTTTTCTCAACTACAGGGTCATGTTTTATAACTCTTATATTAGAAACTGCATAGGTTATTGTAATAGAGTGTTCACTTTCAAGGTAAGAAAACACAGATTGTTCAAATCCCGTAAAAGATTCGCCTACAATGCTTCGAGGTAACCTGTCAATGCAATACACAACCGGGACCTCATCTGCTGTTCTTACCCTTTCTACTTTATATATAATATCTCCTGGTTTCAATTTTAAGTGATTTGCCTCATTTTCTGTAGCAGGCAATTTATATACAGTAAAATCTTTTGTACCAGGTACCATCCCTTGCCTTTCAATTAAAGTGGTAACACTAAATAACTCTTCCAAGCCACTCTTTATAAGGGGTTTTCTCCTTACAAAAGTTCCTACCCCTTGCTGTTTCACTATAAGTCCTTCATCTTCTAAAATTCTCATTGCTTCTCTTAAAGTAGCTCGACTAATACCAAATTGTTTGGCAAGCTGTGATTCAGAAGGGAGCTTGCTGCCCTCTTTCCACTGCCCTGTCTTTATCAATTCTTCCATTTTCCTTAAGGCAAGCTCATACAGCGGTTTTTTCTCAGGTAGCAGCATCGACATAAAATCACCTTATTTCTTTGGTGTATATGGTACTCCATCTGCAGCAGGTGGTACGCTCTTTCCACCGACACCCACAAGTGCAAGTATTGTCACTATATAGGGCAACATCATGATTATATTCTTAGAAAATGCCGTATTTTGGAGCTGCATGCTGAAAGCCGTTGCGAATCCAAAGAGAAGTGCAGCACCAAAAGACCCAAAAGGCGTCCATTTACCAAAAATCATTGCTGCCAACGCAATGTAACCTCTACCACTTGTCATATCAGGGATGAAACTATTTAACGCACCTATTGACAGGTAAGCACCACCCATCGCAGAAAGAACACCGCTTAATGCAACGCCAAGATACCTTAATTTTATAACATCAATACCCGCTGTTTCAGCCGCCTCAGGATTTTCACCAACTGCTCGAAGTCTTAAACCTAAATTTGTGTGGAACAGAAAATAATCTGACACAAATAAAATTATTATCATCAAATATACTACTACACTGTGACCACTCAAAACTTGGCCTAAAAATGGTGTATCTTTAATGCCTGGGATTTCTATAGTAGGTAGCATAGGAGTGTCAACAGGAGTTCCTGTAAAACCATACATCGTATTTAAAAGGTATGCCGTAATACCCGATGCAAAAATATTAATTGCCATACCTAAAATTATTTGATTAGCCGTTAAGCTTACAGCTGCCCACGCAAAAATCAAAGCTACTATAAGCCCAACTATCATAGCACCTAAAAGTCCTAGCCAAGCGCTACCAGTCGCATGAGCAAATACAACTGCAAAAAATGCTGCAATAAGCATAATACCTTCCATCGCTATATTTACAACACCAGATCTTTCAGAAAAAGTACCACCTAGCGCAGGTAATGCTAATGGTGTGGCCATCGCCAAAGTAGCTGCCCAAAGTTGTGGATTTAAAAATATTTCCATTATGCTTGCGCCTCCTTTTTGCGGTTTTTCGCAAATTTGTCTTTAATAACTTCTGCTACTCTATGAGCTGCAACGAAGAATACTATAAGCCCTGTAATAACGTCTGCCATTTGACCCGGTACCTGCGCATTAAGCTGCATATACTGAGAACCAGTATCTAAAGCCGCAAACAAAATTGCCGCAAATATAACTCCTATCGGATTGTTGTTTGCGAGAAGCGCTACAACTATTGCTGTATAACCGTATCCAGCAGTAAAACTGTCATAAAGCCTATGCTGGACTCCTAACATCTGAACAGCTCCAGCAAGTCCTGCAAATGCACCACTTAATCCTAATGAAAACACCATATTCAAAGGCACATTCATCCCTGCATATCTTGCTGCTCTTTGATTATATCCTACTGCTCTCATTTCAAAACCCCATGTCGTTTTAAACATAAGCCAATATACAAAAATTGCAGCAGCAAGAGCAATAAAAATTCCATAAGAAAGTTGTGTATTCTTAATTAAAAATGGTATAACTGCGCTCTCCTTAATACGTGGAGATTGAGGAATTGTTCCTCCCTTCTCCATCATAGGGCCAAATTGAAGCAAAAAGTGGCTAAAATATATTGCAATGTGGCTCATCATCATTGTAGTTATAACTTCATTAGCACCAGTATAGGCTTTTGCAAGTCCCGGAATGAGTCCTGCCCAAAGTCCTCCTGCTATCATCGCAGCTATAAGTGCAAAAGGTATGTGGATATACCAAGGTAATCCAGTAAAACTATAGCCTACCCAAACACCTACTATTGCACCTATCCAATACTGTCCTTCTGCACCTATATTAAATAGTCCAGCCTTAAAAGATATAGCTACACCCAATCCTGTCAATATAAGAGGTACAGCAGCTGCAAGAGTATTTGCAATATTATTAACTGAACCAAAAGCACCTATAAATAAAGATATATAAGCTGTTGTAGGATTAAATCCTGTAATAAGCATTATAATAGAACCAACTATTATTGCTATAAGCACAGCTGCAACAGGAATATACAGTTCTTTTAAAAGATTCTTCATTATCTCGCCTCCAATGTCGTCTTATCAAATCGCGAACCAGCCATAAGCATTCCTATTTGTTCTCTCGTTGCAGTTTTGCCGTCCAAAATATCCATAAGCTGTCCATTGTATATAACTCCAATCCTATCTGATAATGCCATTATTTCTTCTAGCTCTAATGAAATGAGAAATACAGCAGCACCTTTATCTCTCAATTCAAGTAGTCTCTTATGGATATATTCTATAGCACCAACGTCCATTCCTCTTGTGGGTTGAACTGCAATTAAAAGCTTAGGATTGTATCCTACTTCTCTCGCCAGTATTACCTTTTGCTGATTTCCTCCTGATAAACCACGAGCCTTAAGCATGTACTCAGGAGGCCTTACGTCAAACTCTTTAACTTTTCTCTCGGCATTTTCATATACTTTTTTATATTGAATTACACCATAACGAGAATAGGTGGGATCTTTATATTCCCTCAAAATCAAATTTTCTGCAATTGTAAAATCCAAAACAAGTCCATCTGCTTGCCTATCTTGTGGAATATACGATATACCCTCTCTATAAAGCTGTCTTGTAGTAAAATTTGTAACATCTTTCCTGTAAAATAAAATATTACCAGATTTCTTAGGCCTTAATCCCATTATAGCTTCTACTAATTCTAACTGCCCATTTCCATCAATACCAGCCAGTCCAAAAATTTCTCCTTCGTGTATATCAAAACTTACATCTTTAACCTTAGGAACGTTCTGCTGGTCAACTACATTTAAATTTTTAACACTTAAAACGACATCCCCTGGCTTGTACTCACTCTTTTCTATTCTCAATACTACTTCTCTACCTACCATTAAATTAGCAAGTTCTTGCTCATTCGTTTCTTTTGTGTTCAAAGTACCAACAGTTTTACCTCTTCTCATAACTGTAACTCTATCAGAAATTTCTAATACTTCTTCTAATTTGTGACTTATAAATATTATTGACATACCTTGTTTTACAAGTCCCCTCATTATTTCAAATAATTTTTCTGTTTCCTGAGGAGTAAGCATAGCTGTTGGCTCATCCAAAATCAAAAGTTTTGCTTTTCTATAAAAAGCCTTTAAAATCTCAACTCTTTGCTGAAGACCAACAGATAAATCTTTTACTTTTGCTTCAGGATCTATTTCTAAGTGATATTTTTTTGAAATCTCTCTTATGAGTTCATTTGCTTTTTCCCTATCGTAAGTTATGCCTTTAGGCTCTGCACCTAATACAATGTTTTCTGCAACTGTCAAAACAGGAATAAGCATAAAGTGTTGATGTACCATTCCTATACCTTTTTCAATAGCTTCATGAGGACCACTTAGATTGAGTTCTTCACCATCAAAAATGAGCTGACCTGAATCCGGTTTATATAAGCCGTATATAATATTCATTAAAGTAGATTTGCCAGCACCATTTTCTCCAAGTATAGCGTGAATTTCTCCCTTTTCAACTGTAAGGTTGACATTGTCATTTGCTACAACCTTAGGAAATACTTTCGTAATATTCTTTACTTCCAATATAGCGCTCATACTCCTACCTCCAAAAAGGGGCTGAACAGTATTCAGCCCCGGTTTTTTATGGTTTTAGTTTATTTTGAAACTTTGTCAGATACTGTTATCTTACCGTCTTTTATATCTTGTGCTAATTGATTAACTTTATCTATGATAGATTGTGGAACATCTTTATTCACTTTACCTATTCCAACACCGTCATTCTTTAAGTCAAAGTATACAATTCCACTCTTAAAGTTGCCATTTAAAGTATCTTTTATAACATTGTATGTTGCAACATCAACCCTCTTAACTGCTGATGTCAAAACATGATCAGGAGCTAAATAGCTTTGGTCTGCGTCAACACCAATAGCATATACGTTTTTCTCTTGGGCTGCTTTTATTACTCCGTCACCAGTACCACCAGCAACTTGGAAGATGATTTCTGCACCCTGGCTTATCTGTGTCAAAGCCATTTGTTTACCTGTTGCTGGGTCATCGAAATTATTTGTATAATTGATTAGAATTTTTATGTCCGGATTAACAGCTTTTGCACCTTGTTGATAACCTGCAATAAAGCGATCAACTGGTGGTATCTGCATTCCGCCAACAACACCTATGGTGTTTGTACCTTTTACCTTACCAACTTTTTCTTTTTCCATTAATCCAGCCATAGCGCCTACAAGATAGCCGACTTGCTCTTCCTTGAACATAGCTGATGAAACGTTAGGCCTGTCTGTCACTTCTGAATCAATTATCAGAAATTTTGTGTCAGGGAATTTTTGTGATACCTCTTCAACAGCATCATGCATCATAAAACCTACTGCAATTACCAAGTTGTACCCTTGTTGTGCAAAATTTGTTAAGTTCGGTACATAGTCTTCCATTTTCTTTGATTGTATTACGTTCACTGTAACACCTAATTCTTTAGCAGCTCTTTGCAAGCCTTCATAAGCCATTTGGTTAAAGCTGCGGTCATTGATGCCACCCACATCTGTTACAAGACCTACTTTAAAATCTTTGTTTTTAGATTCTTGCGTAGTTTGGGGTTGTGTACTTTCTTGCTTTGTCTTTGAAGAGCATCCTGACAAAAGCACTGAAACTGATAACACTACAATTAACAAGGATGCTAAAACAACACGCCACCTTTTCATCATATAACCTCCTACAAAAAATTTTGTTACCGTTTACCGATTTTGCACTCGGTAAACATATAAGCTTGTCTGACATCTAACTTTATTATAACTTTATCAAAGGTCATATACAACTCCTAAATTCATCAGTTTTACTTAAAAGGCATACAATTTCTCTAAAAATCTCCGTTTTTCTTTATGTATCTTTCACAATTATATTTTTTATTTTACTATTACCCTGAAATTTTATTTAATACTTTATTTACAACTTCATCTCTTACTTCCTTGTATTTATTTAAAATTTCATCGCATTCTATCCGCGCTTTTTCTGCCAGTTCTTTATCCTTAATATAAGGCAAATTCACTTTTACATTTAAAACAGCTCCTTCTATAGCTGCATATAGTAGAATAGCCCCAACTGCCGCATCAGATATGGCATTAGGATTCCCGTATTCCGCAATCAACATCGTCGGGGTAAATGCCTCTCCACATAATCTCGCAAGTTTTAGAGGAACATTCATAGCGTTAATATAAGCTTTTTGAAGCGCTTCGTTCCTTATTTTTCTATTTTCTTCAGTATCTTTTGGCATTTTAAGGGCTTTCATCACTTCGTCATAAGCTACAGTGTCTTCATCAATAAGCTTTACATATTCTGCAAGAAGTCGATTACATATACTAAGCCCTTGTTGAATCTCTTCTTTAATATCATCAGTATATTCCTCATAAAATTTTCGCCCTATTGTAAGATTGTAAACCATAGAAGAAAGGGCAATCCCAAGGCTTGCTGATACCGCCGATACACTTCCTCCTCCCGGTGTTGGTGATTTTGAGGCCACTTTTTCAATATACTCCTTTAATGAATCATCAATTAGCATAAAATCATCTCCTTCTCTGTGTATATATTTTCCCCCACTACCTATTATACCAATGATATATAATTTCCGTAATACAACTGCCAAAAAAATTGTTACAATATTTTTGAGAGTTTTATATTATTTGGGGGTTTTCAAAGATATATTTGTATAAAAAAATCCACAGCGCATACTGTGGATTTTTTTGACGTCATACTTTTCACCACGTTTATTAATAATTTTCTAAAACTTCCTCATTATATTTATCATAAACATATTTAAAATCTGCTGCACGTTGTAAAATACGCATTTTTACCTTACCCCAATTACAACCGCCTTATCTCCTTTTGACTTTATAACTGTGTTTACATGATTTATTCCAAAGTGGTACATCACATAGTCAAGGTTTGGTACGTCAATTAAGAGTATGTCTGCCTTTTTACCCTTTTCTATTGTGCCTATTTCATTTCCCCTATCAATAGCACAAGCTGCATTTAAAGTTACAGCAGTTAAAATCTCTTTGGCAGACATTTTCATTTTTATATACGCAAAAGACATTATAAGCTGTAAATTTTCTGTAGGGCTTGTCCCCGGGTTGTAATCCGTACCAAGAGCCACAGCAAGACCTTTTTCAATTAATTTTCTTGCATTGGCATAAGGTCTATCTAAAAAATAAGAAACTCCAGGAAGAAGTACCCCTACAGTACCTGCTTTTTTCATAAGTTCAATTCCTTTTTCAGATACCTCTTCAAGATGGTCTGCGCTTACAGCACCTAATATTCCCGCCAATTCTCCTCCACCACTTTGTGTCAACTCATCAGCGTGAATTTTAAGTTTCATTCCATACTTTTTAGCCTCTTCTAATATCTTTTTAGACTGTTCATAGTCAAAAGCTCCATCTTCGCAAAAAACATCACAAAACTCTGCAAGATTTTCCTCTTTTACTTTGGGAATCATTTCATTTATAATTTTATCAACATATCCCCAAGAATTCTCCTTAAACTCCGTGGGTATTGAATGAGCCCCTAAAAAAGTAGGAACAATATCCACAAGAGAGATTGAATTAAGCTTATTCATAAGTCTTAAAAGCCTTATCTCTTCTTCTGTGCTAAGTCCATATCCACTTTTTACTTCTACAGTAGTAGTGCCATGAGATAGCATTATATCAAGGCTTTTCATAGCTTTTTCTATCAATTGGTCATCAGAAGCATTTCTGGTTGCATTAACAGTAGAAAGTATTCCTCCACCTTGCTTTAATATGTCTACATAACAATACCCTTTTAATTTAAGTGCCACTTCATTTTCTCTTGAGCCATAATGTATAAGATGAGTATGAGGGTCTACAAATCCAGGAATTGCAATCATGCCTTTTGCGTCAATTTTTTCTTTTGCAGAAATTGCGGCAGGTGATTTTCCTGCCGCTAAAATTTTTCCATCTTTTATTGCAATATAAGCATCTTCAATTTCTTCTATATTTTCCATGTCACTTCCACATTGTGGGCAATTGCCAAGAGGTGTATAAATTTTCTTAATGTTGTATATTAACAAATCTGCCTCCATTTTAACACCTCATTCGTATATTCTGTTTTCTAAAACCATATTTTCAGAAAAGTTCTCTATTCTTAAATAATAATCTGCCACATCAAACAAAGCCTTTGCTGGCACAAGCCCTATTATTTCACTGCCTATAACATTTACCCCATACCTACTAGCTTCTGCTTTAATTGTTTCAAAAACTCTGTAAATAGGTGTTTTATTAAAATCAGTAAGGTTCATCGACACCTGCACAATTCCTCTTTCTTTTAATTCCACCCCCATCGCCTTTACATACCGGTAACCGCCGTTTGAAAATCGGATAGCTTTAGCAATTTTGTTAGCTATATCAATATTGTCTGTAGCAAGATTGACATTGTAGGCAATGAGAAAATTTCTTGCGCCAATCACTGTCGCACCGCTTTTGGGGTTCATCTCCTGCGGACCAAAGTCTGGCTTCCATTCCGGCTGTTTTATCTTTTCAAAAAAACCTTCATATTCTCCCCGCCTTATATTCTCTAAATTTTTTCTTTCAGGAGTTGTAGCAGCTTCTTCATATAAATACACAGGTATACTAAGCTCTCTTCCAACCTTTTCTCCTACTTCTCTTGCAATTTGGATACATTCTTCCATTGTAGCATTTTTCACAGGTATAAAGGGTACTACATCTGTTGCCCCAATCCTCGGATGCTCCCCTTTATGGTACCTCATATCAATTATCTCTGAAGCTTTTTTAATGAGCTTAAAAGCCGCTTCTTTTACTCCCTTTGCATCTCCACAAAAGGTTATAACTGTCCTGTTGTGGTCTTTATCGGAAGAGTAATCCAAAAGCTTTACTCCTTCCGTCGACACAACTTCTTTGACAAGCTGTGCTATTTTTTCTTGGTCTCTTCCTTCACTAAAATTAGGTACACATTCAATTATCTGATCCATTTATTTCCTCATCCTTTCCAACGTTATTTTAGCATAGGCATTTTTATTCCTTTTTCTTTCGCAGTTCTTATTGCAATTTCATATCCAGCATCTGCATGTCTCATAACACCAGAACCAGGGTCAGAGGTCAAAACCCGCTCTATTCTCAAGTCAGACTCTTTTGTTCCATCGGCACACACCACTACTCCTGCGTGTATTGAATATCCTATTCCAACTCCACCGCCGTGATGTACTGATACCCATGTAGCTCCTGAAGCAGTATTTAACAAGGCGTTAAGTATTGGCCAATCTGCGATAGCATCACTGCCATCTTTCATTGCCTCCGTTTCTCTGTAAGGGGATGCAACAGAACCTGTATCATGGTGGTCACGACCTATTACAATAGGAGCTTTCAGTTCGCCTTTTCTCACCATTTCATTTATTGCAAGTCCAAATTCCGCCCTTTGGCCATATCCTAACCAACAAATCCTCGCAGGCAATCCTTGGAATTTAATCTTTTCTCTCGCTAACCTAATCCATCTTTCAAGCAGTTTATCTTCAGGGAAAAGTTCTAAAACTTTTTCGTCAGTCTTGTAAATATCCTCAGGGTCTCCTGATAATGCAATCCAGCGGAAAGGTCCCTTCCCTTCAGAGAATAAATCTCTTATATACTCAGGAACATAACCTTGGATATTAAAAGCCTCTTTTACCCCTTCATCATAAGCCATTCTCCTTATGTTATTGCCGTAATCAAAAGCTATTGCTCCTCTTTTTTGCATCTCAAGCATTGCTGAAACATGCTCTGCCATAGCTTTTTTAGCTCTCTTTATATATTCCTCCGGATTTGATTTTCTAAGAGCAAATGCCTCTTCTAGTGTCATTCCATTTGGCACATATCCGTTTAATGGGTCATGGGCTGATGTCTGGTCTGTTACAACGTCTGGAATTATTCCTCTCCTTACAAGCTCAGGATGAACATCTGCGGCATTTCCGACAAGTCCAACTGACAAAGGCTTTCCTTCTTCTTTCGCTTTCAAAACCATTTCTAAAGCTTCGTCAAGATTGTCTGTCATTACATCAAGGTATTTAGTATCTAATCTTCTCTGTATTCTATTTCTGTCCACTTCTACTACAAGGCATGCGCCATCCAACATGGTAACTGCTAAAGGCTGCGCTCCGCTCATACCTCCAAGTCCGGCTGTAAGTACAAACTTTCCCTTCAATGTTCCATCAAAATGTTTTTTAGCAAGAGCTGCAAAAGTCTCAAAAGTTCCTTCTATAATCCCTTGTGTTCCTATATATATCCAACTTCCTGCTGTCATTTGCCCATACATGGTAAGCCCTTTTGCCTCAAGGTCCCAGAAATTTTCCCAATTAGCCCATGCAGGTACTAACATTGCATTGGATATGAGCACTCTTGGTGCCATTGTATGAGTTTTAAAAATTCCTACAGGTTTCCCAGATTGTATGAGAAGTGTCTCATCTTCCTCCAAATTTTCTAAGCTCTCTATTATTTTATCAAAAGCTTCCCAATTTCTTGCAGCTTTTCCTGCTCCTCCATACACTATCAAATTCGCCGGGTCCTCTGCTACCTCCGGATCTAGATTGTTCATCAAAGTCCTGTAAGGCGCCTCTATTTGCCAATTCTTGCAATGTAATGTGGTCCCCCTTGGCGCTCTTATAACTCTTGACATATTTAAATCCCCCCATAAATTTTTTAATTTGGTGATATAGTATATTTCTATTTATCACTTCAAAAATCCTGCTAATATTTATACATTTTTAAATTTAAAAAGCGGGAATGACCCCGCCTTTACTCAACTTTAAATTGTTTAATCGCCTCAATGAGAGTATTTGCATAATTCTTAAGTTCATTTGCTGTTGATGCCATCTCTTCCACAATTGCCGACTGTTCTTGTGATGTTGCGGATACTTCTTCCGCTGATGCCGCTGACTCTTCTGATACAGCCGCTATGTTCTGTATTGAATCTACTATCTTGTTTTTATGTTCCTCTATCTCCTTTAATGATTTGTTTAGATTGTCAATCTTCTCTACTATGAAATTCACTGCATGAAGTATTCCTTCAAATACATCTTTTGTGGTATTGACTACATTGCTTTGCTCTTCTATTGATTTTGTTGAGTCTTCTACTGTCTTGTAAGTATCGTTAATCGTGTTTTGTATCTCAGATATTAAGTTAGCTATATTTCTCGCTGCCTGTGAGGACTGCTCTGCCAATTTCCTCACTTCGTCTGCTACAACGGCAAAACCTCTTCCTGCCTCTCCTGCTCTTGCTGCTTCTATCGCGGCGTTTAGTGATAAAAGATTTGTCTGGTCTGCTATGCTTGTTATCGTCTCTACAATCTTGCTTATTTCCGTAGATTTTTCTAAAAGATAATTTGTGGATTCTTTTACATTGTTATTTGCTTCTACTGTCAATTCTGTCTTTTTAATTAAGTCATCTATAATCACAAGCCCTTCGTTGGATACCATGCTGACATTCGCTACTTCTTGGTTTATCTCATCAGCGTTTTTAAGGGATTGGTCTATCAATTGCCCAAGTAATACAGTGGCATTAGTGCTCTCCTCTGCTTCTCTTGCTTGGCTAGAAGCTCCTTGTGCGATTTCTTCAATGGCTTTTGCAACGTCTTGTGTGGCTTGTGCTGCTTGTTCAGAAGCTACAGCCATGTTTTCCGCTGAGTGATTTACGGACTCTGATACGCTTCTTATGTCAAAAACAAGCCTTTTTATTCCTTCAATCATGGTGTTGAAGCTATTTGCCAATATTCCAACTTCATCTTTTGCTTTTACATTAGCTTTAACCGTAATATCCCCTTTAGCTGCTGCAGACATAGCAGTTACCACTTTTTTGATTCCTGAGGATATAGAATTTGCAAAGAAGTATGCTATTAAAAATCCTATGAGTAATACTATTATACTTACAGTGATTACAAAATCTCGTATTTTCGTCACATCTTTTGTTAATTCGCTATTTCCCATTGTAACTACTGCTTTCCACCCAAAGCTGTCAAGATTTCTCACACTGGCAAACTTGTACACATTGTTTGAACTGTACTGTATAGTAGCATTATTAAGACTTAACAATTTTTCCCCAAAGTCATATTTTTTTATAGAAGTAAACAACTTAGTAGTATCCGGATGAGTAATAACAGTACCATCTTTTGTAACTAGGTATATGTACCCTGTCTTTCCAAGTTTAACACTAGATATATTTTTAGAAAGTTGTTCTAAACTTATATCAATTCCTAATATGCCTACTAACTTACCACTCGAACCCGTAATGGCTTTAGTAACAGTGATTTCTGGCGCCTTAGTATTGAAATCTTCATAAGGATCTGTCCAGACAATATTACCTCCGGCTTTTTCAGCATCTTTATACCACGGCCTTTCTGTTGGATCGTAATTTTCTAGTTTTTGAGGTGGGTACAAAATCATCTTTTTATCAGGTGTCGCAAAATACACATTCATTGCATTTGGCATAGATTTTTTGACTTCTTCTAATTTTTTAAGTACTGCCTCATCTGAAGCGCTGCTCCCATCATAATTCATTATAGTATTTGATTCAGCTAACATTTCAAGCATTGATTCTGTGTCTTGTTTAATAGAATTTATGTACTTATTTAAAACCGATAAAGCTGCTTGATTAGAATCGTTTATCTTGGTTTTAAGAACACTCTCTGCAATATTTGTAGAAAAATATCCTGTTATGACAAGGGGAATTAAAATAAACAAGAGTATAAACACCAAAAGTTTTGTTCTAATGCTTTTCATTTGTTACCCTCCCATTATATAGAAATATAGACTTGTGCAAAATTCAAAAGCCTTCATTTAAGCCATTCCACAGACATGCTTTTTTTCTATCACTCTTGAATTTTTTATCTTTTATGTAGGATTTCCCCTCCCATTTGTCGAATTATTATATATACCGCATGAAAATATTTTTTAAGGAGGGGGAAATCCTACATGTACCAGCTTCAATTACTTTTAAATATACCTGAACTCTTTACTTCTCTGTCTAAAATTGATTTCTATTCTTCTATGTTTAAAAATCTAGACTTGTCTTCAATACCTGAATTCCATTCCTCTAGTCCTGGCCGTAAGGGTTATTCTCATCATGCAATGTTTAGAGCTTTTATTGTTATGAAAGCTGAAAGATTCGGTACAATTTCTGACCTTTTAGATTATCTCCGCAATAATCTTATCATTGCTCATCTTTGTGGCTTTAACATCCTTAAACCTCTTCCTTCTTATTGGACTTTCCGCCGTTTTATTAATGAGTTCTCTCATGATTATTTGACCTCTATCTTTCAAAATCAAGTCAATATCCTCAAAAATATGGGCATTATCTCTGGTGAGTTTATTTCCATGGACTCTACCCCTATTAAAGCTAACACTAAGTTAAATAACCCTAAGTCTTTTTCTAAAAATAAATTCTCTAAAGATAATCAGCCTAAGTCTGATAAGGATTGTAAATTAGGCGTTTATTCTGCTTCTAATGATTCTTCTAATAAACGTTATAAGTTTTATTGGGGCTATAAAAATCATATTATTGTTGATGCTATCTCTGGATTGCCTATCGCTGAAACTACTACTCCCGCTGATGTCCCCGATTTTGAAGTTGCTTTGTCTTTACTTGAAAAGACTAATAAGTGGTTTAACCTTAAGTATGTTAATTTTATTGCCGATAAGGGGTATGATGTTAAGAGAGTTTATAATTTTGTTAGAGATACTCTCCATGGTCATTGTTTTATTCCTCTTAACAAGCGTAATTCTAAAAATCCCCCACTGACTGATGATGGTTATATCGTTTGTGAAGCAGGTATTAAAATGCTCAAAGACGGCAAGCAGTATTTTGATGGTTTTATTAAGCAAAAATTTGTTTGCAAGTTCTGTAATTCTAAAGATGACTCTGCCTGCCCTATAAAGCATCCTAAATATTTTAATGGCAAAAAGCATAGAGGCTGTACTAAGTATGCTATTATATCTTCTGATTATAGGTCTTCTATTAATAGAGACTCCCTATATTTTAAGGCTGTCTATAGACTAAGAGTAGAATCAGAAAGATATAATTCTCGATTTAAAGCTCTGGATTTTGAAAAGGCTTATGTTAGAAATATTAATTCTGTCAGCAACCTTAATACTTTTGGCCATATTACTTTGCTTACTGTCGCTATTGTAGCTATTAAACTGGGTAAATTTGATGAGTTTAAGTCTCTTGTTGCTCTGATGCAATCGGCTTAACTTTTGCTGAATTTAGTTCATGCCATTTTTTAACATTTGACTTCTACAGGATATTTATGCCCTTTTTTAGCTCCTCTTTTTGTCTTTTCTTTTCCCTTATCCCTTACTTTATGTTTGATTGTCAGTCTTGATTACTATATATTGTATGTCATACATATTTTGGTTTTTGATTATGATTATTTTAATTAATTTTGCACATCCCTAATAGAAATAAAGTGTTGTTGATCCCCCTTTTTATCCCACAACACTTCTTCTAATGCTTCTACGATTTTGTAATTATATTTTTGTGGTTGGGTTTTTAATTCAAATATTGCCTCGTGTATACTTTTTAACCTCTTTTCATTATAAGGCCTTTTTGTAGTCATTGCATCAAAAGAATCACAAATTCCTATTATTTGAGCATTTAAAGGAATAATACTGACACCAAAAGGATAGCCAGAACCATCTAGCCTTTCATGATGGTAAAGTACCCCTGGAATTAAATCCTTCAAAGAAGGAAAAATTTTTAACATCTCCGCGCCATAACTCGGATGTATCTTCACAAATTCGTATTCTAACTCTGTAAGCGAACCTGGCTTGTCAAGAATGGCGACAGGTACTAATACCTTGCCAATATCGTGTAATAATCCCCCCTTACAGTTATAAATTTGCTCCTCTTTGGGTAATCCCAATTTTTTAGAAACTAAATAAGTAAGTTTCGCAACTCTTATACTGTGTAAATAAGTTATATAATGATAATGTTTCAAACTCGTCATTAAATGCTTTATAAGATAATACTCGCTGTAATTGTATACTTCCACCGTTTTCCCTTCTTCTCGACATAATTTGACAAAAAAATTATACCATTTGTTTCTTATAATGTCAATTTTAAAAAAGTTTCAAAAAAAAAAAAAAAAAAAAAAAAAAAAAAAAAAAAAAAAAAAAAAAAAAAAAAAAAAAAAAAAAAAAAAAATACTGTTTTTTCTTGCGATATTTTTCTTGATATTTATTTTTTCTATGAGTTATTTAAGGATGTATTAACAAAGGACAATCTGGATAAACTGTAAAAGAGAAACCATTGACAAAAATCTAAAAAAAGCTATATAATATGCGTTGGAATATTTTTGTATATATTAAAAAAATGTTGTAGTTAAAAAAAACGTGTAAGATGGAGGTTTTTTTATGACATCAAATGTAAACGATGCAAAAAAATTAGCTTTGATTCCCCTCATTTTAATGATCTTTACCTCGGTATTTGGCTTTACAAATATTCCTCGTTCTTTCTATTTGATGGGATATGGAGCTATCCCATGGTATATTCTATCAGGTATAACTTTCTTTATACCTTATGCCTTTATGATGGCAGAATATGGTTCAGCTTTTAAAGAAGAAAAAGGTGGCATATATTCTTGGATGGAGAAATCAGTAAACCCAAAGTACGCTTTTATAGGAACTTTCATGTGGTATGCTTCTTATATCATATGGATGGTAAACGTAAGCTCCTCTATATGGATACCTCTTTCCAATGCTTTATTCGGAAAAGACACTACTTCTACGTGGAACCTTTTTGGTTTAAAATCAACTCAAACTTTAGGACTTTTGGGGGTAATATGGGTAATCACTGTAACTTATGTGGCTTCTAAAGGATTAAAAAGTATTTCAAAGGTATCTTCTGTAGGTGGAACTGCAGTTGCTTTATTAAATATAGTCTTACTTTTAGGAGGTATATTTGTCCTAATCGCTAACGGTGGAAAAGTTGCTCAACCAATTATTTCAGCTCATTCATTTACTACATCACCAAATCCTGCTTATCAATCAACTATCGCCATGTTTGCATTTTTAGTTTTTGCTATATTTGCATATGGAGGATTGGAAGTAGTAGGAGGACTTGTAGACCAGACAGAAAAGCCAGAAAAGAACTTTCCAAAAGGATTATTGATTTCTGCACTGCTTATTTCTATTGGATATTCAATAGGAATTTTTATGGTAGGAACATTTACTAACTGGAAAGAAGTATTAGGCACTCAAAATGTCAATATGGCAAATGTAGCATATGTAGTAATGCAAAATTTAGGTTACAAAATAGGACAAGGATTAGGACTTAATGAAGCTACATCTCTTACTATAGGTGCTTGGTTTGCAAGGTATGTAGGATTATCAATGTTTTTAGCATTGAGTGGCGCTTTTTTCACTTTATCTTATGCACCTTTAAAACAAATAATAGAAGGAACTCCTGCAGAGTTATGGCCAGGTAAAATGGGTAAAATCGAGGGCGATATTCCTAAAAATGCTATGTGGGTGCAATGTGCAATAGCGGTTGTAATAATTATCCTTGTTTCTTTTGGAGGAGAAGCTGCAGCTAAATTTTTCGCAAAACTCATATTGATGACAAATGTAGCTATGACATTGCCTTATGTATTTTTATCAGGTGCTTTCTACTCCTTTAAGAAAAATAAACAAATCCAAAAACCTTTTGCAATATTTAAAACTGACAGCAGTGCACTTATAGCAACAATAATTGTTACAGCAACAGTGGCTTTCGCTAACTTCTTTACAATAATCCAACCGGCAATTAACGGAGACACAAACTCTACTATCTGGATGATTGTAGGTCCACTATTTTTCTCCATCGTCGCACTTTTAATGTATAGACGTTATGAAAACAGGAAAGAAGCTGCAAAAGGCAAAGCTATTCAGACAAAAATAAGACCAGGACACAGATAAAGAGGGCATTAAAAGCCCTCTTTCTAGTTCTATTTTTTGATATAGATTTATCATAAAAAAGTTTTAATTTTTTTGACGGTGTGGTATAATTATTATGTACCTGTTATATAGCTTTAATAAAAGCAAAAATCTAAATTAATACGGTCTGTTATACACTCTATAAATACCTGTTATATAATAAGATGAAATATTGTATACTGTGCTATATCAGGTACATCCTTCTTTGATTGGTGATTTTTTGACCATTTTATTTAATTATTTAAATAAGGAGAGGAGTAAAGAAATGGCTAAAGTAATGAAGACCATGGATGGTAACACAGCTGCTGCCCATGTGGCTTATGCTTTTACGGAAGTAGCTGCGATTTACCCCATAACTCCATCGTCTCCAATGGCAGAAGTTGTAGATGAGTGGAGTGCACATGGAAGGAAGAACATATTTGGTCAGCCGGTAAAAGTTATTGAAATGCAGTCAGAAGCAGGTGCTGCAGGGGCTGTTCACGGATCACTGGCAGCAGGAGCTCTAACAACGACATTTACTGCATCACAAGGACTTCTTTTAATGATTCCTAACATGTACAAAATTGCAGGGGAGCTTTTACCTGGAGTATTCCATGTAAGTGCACGTGCCGTTGCAACACATGCTCTTTCAATTTTCGGTGACCATTCTGACGTTATGGCATGCCGTCAGACAGGTTTTGCTATGCTTGCTTCTGGCAGTGTGCAGGAAGTAATGGATTTAGCAAGCGTTGCACACCTTTCTGCAATTAAAGGAAGAGTACCCTTCTTGCATTTCTTTGACGGATTTAGAACATCTCACGAAGTGCAAAAAATCGAAGTTTTAGATTATGAAGACCTCAAAAAACTTGTAGACTATGATGCTTTAAAAGCATTCAGACAAAGAGCACTAAATCCAGAACATCCTGTAACAAGAGGTACAGCTCAAAACCCAGATATATTCTTCCAAGGAAGAGAAGCTGCCAATAGATTCTACAATGCTATACCTGAAATCGTAGAATATTACATGAATGAAATGAAGAAATTAACAGGAAGAGAATATAAGCTGTTCAACTATTATGGCGCACCAGATGCAGAAAGAATAATAATTGCAATGGGTTCTGTGACAGAAACCATTGAAGAAACAGTAGATTACTTGTTGAAAAAAGGAGAAAAAGTAGGTGTCGTAAAAGTACATCTTTATAGGCCTTTCTCTATAAAACATTTCTTAGATGTAATACCAAAGACTGTTAAGAAGATAGCTGTACTCGATAGAACAAAAGAACCAGGTTCAATTGGTGAACCTTTGTATGAAGATGTAAAAACAGCTTTCTTTGACAGCGAATTGCGTCCAGTAATTGTTGGTGGTCGTTATGGTCTTGGTTCAAAAGATACTACACCTGCACAAATCATTGCTGTATTTGACAACCTCAAAGCTGATGAGCCAAAAGACCACTTCACAATAGGAATAATTGATGACGTAACCTTTACATCACTTCCTGTAGGAGAAGAAGTCGATACAATACCAGAAGGAACAACCAGCTGCAAATTCTGGGGATTCGGTTCTGATGGTACAGTAGGTGCAAACAAGAGTGCTATAAAGATCATAGGTGACAACACAGATTTATACGTGCAAGCATATTTCTCTTATGACTCAAAGAAATCAGGCGGTGTGACAGTATCTCACTTAAGATTCGGCAAAAAACCAATAAGGTCAACATATTTGATAAACAAAGCAGACTTTATTGCTTGCCATAAGCAGTCTTACGTTTACAACTATGACATATTAGCAGGATTAAAAGATGGTGGTACTTTCCTCCTAAACTGCAATTGGAAAGTTGAAGAATTAGACAAAAAATTGCCTGCTTCAATCAAAAGATATTTAGCTAAACACAACATCAACTTCTACATCATCAACGCTGTAGACATCGCAAAAGAAATAGGTTTAGGCGGAAGAATCAACATGATAATGCAATCTGCTTTCTTCAAACTCACAAACATAATACCAATTGAAGAGGCAGTAAAACACTTAAAAGAAGCTATCGTAAAAGAATACGGACATAAAGGCGAAAAGATAGTACAGATGAACTACGAGGCTGTAGATAGAGGTATAAATTCTTTAGTCAAAGTAGAAGTTCCTGCTTCTTGGGCAGATGCTGAAGATGAACCAAAAGAAGAAAGGCAAGCACCTGATTTTGTGAAGAATGTTGCCGATGTAATGAATAGATTGGAAGGAGACAAGCTTCCTGTTAGTGCTTTCCTTGGAAGAGAAGATGGAACCTTCCCACCAGGCACAGCAGCTTATGAAAAACGTGGAATTGCTGTTGACGTACCTGAGTGGCAGATAGACAACTGTATCCAATGTAACCAATGTGCATTTGTATGTCCTCACGCCGCAATAAGACCATTCCTTCTTACTGAAGAAGAAGTTAAAAATGCACCCGAAGGCTTTAAAGTTAAAAAGGCTATCGGAAAAGGCTTTGAAGGATTATACTACAGAATTCAGGTTAGCGTTCTTGATTGTACAGGTTGCGGCGTTTGTGCAAATGAATGCCCTGCAAAAGAAAAAGCGCTTGTTATGAAACCTTTAGAAACACAAATGGAAGAAGCAAAGAACTGGGAATACGCAATGACTTTATCACCAAAAGAAAACCCAATGAACAAAGAAACAGTAAAGGGAAGTCAATTTGAAACACCATTGCTTGAATTCTCAGGCGCTTGTGCAGGATGCGGTGAAACACCTTATGCAAAACTTGTAACCCAATTATTTGGCGATAGAATGATGATAGCAAATGCTACAGGTTGTTCTTCAATTTGGGGAGCAAGTGCGCCATCTACACCTTACTGCACAAATCATGAAGGGAAAGGACCTGCTTGGGCAAATTCTCTCTTTGAGGACAATGCAGAATTTGGTCTTGGTATGGCATTAGCTGTAAAACAGCAAAGAGAAAAATTAGCTGATATAGTAAAAGAACTGTTAGAGCTTAACATTACAGCAGAACTCAAAGAAGCTTTACAATTCTGGCTTGATAACATGATGGACGGCAAAAAATCAAAAGAAGCCACAATTAAACTGTTACCGATACTTCAAAATTACAAAGCAGAAGACGCAAAAGTAAAAGAGCTTATTAACGAAATACTTGAAAGAAAAGACTATCTCATTAAGAAGTCTCAATGGATATTTGGTGGCGATGGTTGGGCATACGATATAGGCTATGGTGGATTAGACCATGTCCTTGCTTCGGGAGAAGATATAAATGTTTTAGTATTCGACACAGAAGTTTACTCAAATACTGGCGGACAATCCTCAAAAGCAACACCAGTAGGAGCAGTAGCACAATTTGCTGCAGCTGGTAAACCAATCGGCAAGAAAGACTTAGGAAGAATGGCAATGACATATGGCTATGTATATGTAGCACAAGTTGCAATGGGAGCAAGCCAGACACAATTAATAAAAGCGCTAGTAGAAGCAGAAAGCTATCCAGGGCCATCTCTCATCATTGCGTATGCTCCATGTATCGCCCATGGAATAAAGCAAGGTATGAGCTGTAGCCAATTAGAAGAAAAGAAGGCCGTAGAGGCAGGATATTGGGTTCTCTATAGATACAATCCGCTTCTTAAGAAAGAAGGCAAGAATCCATTCATACTCGACTCCAAGCCACCAAAACTCTCAGTTAGAGACTTCTTGCAGGGTGAAGTCAGATTCTCGGCTCTGGAAAAGACTTTCCCTGAAAAAGCACAGAAACTCTTTGAAGAAGCTGAGAAACAAGCTCAAGAGAGGTATAAAATCTACGAAAAATTGGCAAAAGATGAATAAAAAGTGGAGGGGGTATTCCCTCCTTTTTTATTTTGGCTCTTTGTCAATAGTTGGGGTGGGTATTTTTTCTGAATGCCCACCTATAAATCTTATCACATAATATGGTAATATTTGTAAATTGTTAGTTGTGATAAGAGATATAGCTAGAAGTATGGGTGGATATTTATCTATGCCTTTTCATCAAAGCTCTATAATATCCTTGAATATCCTTTATCACTAAAAATAGTATTAAGTTAGAACATTAAGCATTACAATATAATATTCTCTTTCTAAATCGATGAAAATTTCTATAGCCATATGCAAGCCTTTTTAGCACCTTAATTTTATTATTGTAACCTTCTGTTACAGAATTAGTATATGGTATATCAAAGGCATTTGTTATTTCTTCAAACCAACGGTTAAATACTTGCACACATCTTTTAAATTCATCAATTTTGCTTTCTTTAGCTAACTGTATCCATCTTTTTAATTCTATTTTTGCTTCCTTTGAATTTTTGCATTTTAATACTTTATCATTAAATTCTTCTTTTAAAAGGTATGCTATTCTTAAGTCGTCGCTGTACCAGAACATTACTTCCAATTCTTCTTTTTGTTCTGTTGTTAAAGTATCATATTTTGCAAGAAGAAGCTTACGGCTTCTTTTGAAATATTTTCTTTTATTGTCTGGTAGCTCTTTTTGTATTCTCTTTCTTACATTTTCTATCGCCCAATATATGTATCTTGTAAAATGAAATTTGTCTATTGCTATTTTAGCTCCTTTGAAATATGTTTTTACTGTATCTGAAAAAGGCCTCCACATGTCTATAATAACCCACTTTACTTTATTCCTGTCTTTAAATCTTTTGAAATATTCACTTAGATTCTCTTGTTTTCTGTCTTTTAAAATATCTAATATTTTTCTTTCTTTTGGGTCTACAATAATGCAATGATATTTCCTGCCTCCAGAGTTCCCTTTGAATTCGTCTATACTGATAATTTCCGGTAATGTTTTATAATCAGGTTCTACTCCTATTGTGTCTAAAAGTCTCATCACAGTCGTAATTGATACCCCTGTAACTTCAGATATATCTTTCATGCTTTGTTGTTTTTTTAGTTGTTGTAGTATGTAAATAGATAATCTGTTGGTCATTCTATGGTAACGTGGTAAATAGTCTACATGTTCATAGAATTTCTTGCCACAGTGTTTACAAACGTATCTCCTCTTTTTTAGTACTATCACTGTTGGTTTCCCGAATAGCGGTACATCTTTTATTCTTTGTACTCTATAATCATGAATCTTAGATGTTATTTCCCCGCACCTTGGACAAATATGTGGTTTCTGTTTCATCTTAATATGAAGCTCTATCCTGTTGTCATTCTCTACAACACCTTCCAAAATTGTATCTTCAGATTTTAAGAAATTTGTGATATAATTACCTTGCACTTATTCTGATGCCTCCTTTTGTTGGGTTATTTTAACCACTTCTATTATAGCAGGCATTCAGAATAAGTGCTCTCTTTTTATAGATTTCTTTTTCCCCACCCCAACATTTATTATAGAACCTTTATTTTGTAATAATTATCACTATTGGTTTTAATCCTTCTTTAATATGGTATAATAAATATAAATTTTATTTCTGGTATTTTCACAAAAATTATTCGCAGAAAGGAAGGTATGACAAATGAATCCTATAGACCAAGCTATCAATTTTTACAAAGAAGAAGTTGAAGCTGCCGAGCTTTATAATACCTTGCAAAAATAGAAAAAAATCCACAAACTAAAAGTAATTTTGACGCGCTTGCAAAAATGGAGCATGTTCATGCAAAATTTTGGCATCAATTTTTAAAAACCAGGAATATAGAAATTCAAGAAGGAAAATTCCACAAATTTAAGCTTTTTACTTATAAAATATTGAGAACTTTACTTGGAAGCAAATTATTTGTCACAATACTTGAGATGAATGAGGTAATAAGTACCGAATCCTATTACCGCTATTTTCACGAAGCCTCTCTTACAGAAAAAGAAAAATTAATTCTCTCAAAAATCATAGAAGATGAGCTTGAACATGAAAAAATGTTTAGCAGACAAAAAGATAAATTCAACATAGAAAACATAAGAGATTTCATACTTGGAATGAACGATGGCCTTGTGGAAATCTTAGGAACTGTAACAGGACTTTCAGCTATTTATCCAAAAAGCCCCATCACCGTTGGAACCGCAGGTTTAGTAGTAGGAGTAGCTGGTGCTCTTTCTATGGCAATAGGTGCATACACCTCTGTACGGTCTCAAAGACAAGTAAATGAAGGAATAAAAAGGAAAATGGAGCTTTTATTTAAAGTCTCAAAAGACAGGGCAAAAGAAGAATTTTTAAATAAACTGTCAGAATCTGGTATACCCGAAGATGTCGGAACAGAAATCGTAGAAAAACTCAGTAACAATGAAGATGCCATGACAAACCTCTTAACTGAAGAAATTTCTGAAAACGAAATAAAATCTGCTCTATATACTGGTATCGCATACCTTGTAGGACTTGTATTCCCCGTTTTGCCTTACTTTATAATCACTTCATCCTCTTTAGTAGCTCTTGCATTTTCAGTAATTTTTGCAGCAATAGCACTTTCTATAGTAGGAATTATAGTATCTGTCGCTTCAGAAAGTCTGTCTATAAAAGGAAAGGTTTTAGAAATGGTAGCAACAGGCCTTGGCGCAGCAGCGCTATCCTACCTCTTTGGAACATTAGTGCAAAAAGTATTTGGAATAAGTGCATAAATGAGGAGAAAGACTCTCCTCATTTTTCTATCATTTTACTCTCACTTTTACTTCTTTTCCCCCAATAAAATTAGGATAGTCAATGATTTTTAGTTTAATTGGATTGTCATAAGAAACGTTTGGTATCCTAATTAAAACTTCCTCTACTTTTCCTTCCCTTCCTCCATGAATCTCCTCCCCTAAAAAATGATATTTTTTCATAGATGAATCTTCAAATTCACTGTAAAAAGGACTATAAAGATTATTTGTATTATCTATTTTTTCAAGCGTAAATGTAAGCTGTATATCATTTTTATTGTACACTATATCATTTAACTTCAACTTTTCATCCGGTTTTTTTAAAATCATTTTATTCTTTAAATCTATAATTACCTCCGCCTTATCCTTACCAATTGCTTTAACTTTTGAAAAAGCTACATATAGTTCTTTTGGTTTTTTAAAATAATTACTTTGAAAATAAAGTATTATATTGTTGTCATCTTTTCTTGTACCAGATACCCCATTACTTATTTGGCCAAATATATCTCCTTTCTCATCCACAATTCCTATATCCGGATAACCAAGTATTTTTTTGCTGTTTAAAGGGTCATAATGAATATAAAGAGCAATACGTGTAGGATAAATAATGACTTTTTCAAAAGTAATTTTTTGACCATCTATTTCCATTGTTCTATTTACAGCATAAACTTCTTTTAATCCCTTAAATTTATTTTTATCTATGTGAATAGAAAAGTTAAATGTATTGTATTTTAGGCCTTTAAATTCGATACTTAAATTTAATACCTCCGGTATGCTATTGTTATCTCCCGAAAAAGCAATATCTATAAAACTTCCTTTTTCTACACTATTATTATCAAAACCACTCCAGCTTAAACTTAATTCATATAAGCCTCTCCTATCACTTCTATAAATTAGACACAGAAATTTCAAAAATAGTTTTACCTTCATAAAAAATTATTCAGACATTCAGACAAAGGGGACGGTTCCTCTCATCTGAACAATTTAGAATTCAGACAAAAGGAACCGTCCCCTTTGTCTGAGTTTAAAAAATGTTGATATTATCATACATAAATATCTTGTACAATGAAAGTAAGAACAATAAATTTTAACCTCTTCCCGAGGAGGTCAAAACAGTTGGAATTCATAATAAAAAATGATACAATTTCAATTGAGCGATGATGAACGTTATTAACTATAAAAAGTTAAGGAGCTTTATGATATAATCAGAATTACAGTAATAAACTAGGGAAAAGAAAGATTAATGACCCCAACAAAGGGGTGGTAAAAAGCATGATAGTAATACAGGCTAAACTCATTTTTCTAAACCAACAAGACAAACAAATAGTATTAGACTTAATGAGAAGATGGTCCTCCTGCATGAGATTTGCATATAAGAGACTTTTAGAAGGATATGATAGAAACACACTAAAAAGAGACCTTCAGGGAACATTTGACTTAAACTCAAGGTATGTAGATGATGCAATAATGAAAGCAGAAAGCGCATTAGAATCTGTCAGAGAATTAGGGAATAACCCAAAGAAGGTCATTTTTGGTGGGAAAAAGCTATTTAAAAAACTCCAAAAACGCCATATAAATGGAAAAGCGTATAAAAAATTAAAAAATAGGTGGCAAGAAAAAAGAAAAGGGAATCTCTATTCAAGAGGAGATAAAAGCAAAAAAGGTAATCTCAATACAAGGATAGAAGCAAAAGAAAATGGCACTTTTTTAAGGATAAATGTAGGAGAAAGAAAATATGTATATTCCAGAATAGAAGCAGGGTATAAAAAGAATAAGAGGAGAGAAGAACTCCTGCAGGAAATTGCCAAATCAAACATACCCTACTCTGTAGAATTAAAACTCAAAAATGGCAGTATGTACGCCTATTTTGCTATTGAAGAAGAATATCCAAAAATAAAAATAACAAAAGAAAAAGGAGTTATAGCAATAGATATAAATGCATATCCAGACAACATATCATGGGCAGAAACAGATGAAAAAGGGAATCTAATAAGCTATGATAAAATACCAATGCCAGAACTTGCAAGCGGAAATAAAGACAAAAAAGAATACTTCAGATGGCAGTATGCTCACAAGATAGTAAAAATAGCGAAAGAAAAAGGAAAAGCAATAGTAATTGAAGACTTAGAAATAAAAGAGAAAGGCAAAAGAAGAGACTTTTCAGGAAGAAAATCAAGAAGGATAAGACATAGCTTTAGCTATAAATCACTTCTTTCAAAAATAAAAGCACTAGCAAAAAGAGAAGGGATAGAAGTAATAGAAGTCAATCCTTCTTACACCTCAATAATAGGGATGTTAAAATATGCACCGCAGTATATGATAACAAAAGATATAGCAGCAGCCTATGTAATAGCAAGAAGAGGATTGAGTAAAGAAAAAAAATACCAGGCAATTATATAAAGTTTCTCAATGCATTGACTGTAGATGAACTGGAAGAATTAAAAGAACATGTAAAGAAAACAGTCAAAAACATACATTTAAAGAAAAAACATTTAAAAGAGATAAACAAAGCAATAAAACTCATACAAAGCCTTGAGAGTGAGCCAGGAAGGGGGCTAGAACCTCTGGATGGAACAAGTTTTAGTACCTATGATTTCTGGCAAGTTCTCAAGGTAGCGGTGGTAACTCCACTCTCTCCTGAAAAGGTGCTAAGAGACTTCTCTCCCCTGAAGGAATTACTAATTCAGGGCAAGTGGGGAGACCCGTAAGGGCGTGAGTTCCTGCTTCTTGGGGCAGGGGCTATGGCTTTCCCAAATACCGCCTGCTGGGGCTGGAAAAGTCTGAAGGGCGGACTACAAATACCCCAGCTATCTAAACTGTACAGTTTTGTACAGTTTGGGTAACCAGGGAGAAAAGATGTTTAAATTCAACCTTAAAAATCTCATCTGGGCAATATGAGGGCTTGTTCTACTCACAGTGGCTGTATTTTTTATAGTCAACTGGCTTGTAAATTCAAAAAATAGCACCTCTAGTGAAAATGCGTAAGTCCATAAATAAAAAGACCCCGCGTAAGAAGCAGGGTCTTTTGCTTTATTTTTCCAGTATTTTTATCAGGAGGTTAATACTTGCCTCCACATCATTTTTATCCACCATTTCTGAAACGCTGTGGACATACCTTGTGGGAATAGAAATCACTCCAGAGGGTACTCCCCCTCTTGAAAGGTGAATCGCTCCTGCATCAGTACCGCCAAATTCCAGTATTTCTAATTGATACGGAATATTGTTCTCTTTCGCCACTTCAATCATCATATCTCTCACAGAAGGGCTCACAATTATTGATCTGTCCATTACCTTTATTGCTGCACCTTTACCGAGAGCCACCGCCATTTTCTTCGCTTTAGGAGTATCTCCCGTTGCTGTAACATCAACAGCAATAGCAAAATCAGGATTAATACTGTAAGCGGCTGTAGTAGCTCCTCTCAAACCTACTTCTTCCTGCACTGTGAAGACAAAATACAGCTCATTTTCTGTCTTCACGTTTTTTAGCGCTTCAATCGCCACATAGCATCCTATCCTGTCGTCAAAAGCCTTGGAGACTAACCTATCTCCAGCTTCTACAAACTCCCCTACAAAAGCCCCACTATCTCCTATTCTGACAAGCTCTTCAGCTTCTTTTTTATCCTTTGCTCCTATGTCTATATAAAGCTTTTCTAGTTTAAAATCCTTTTTATCTTCCAAATGTTCTACTCCAATCACTCCTACTGTACCATTTTTAAACACAACTCTTCTTCCCACCAGATGCTCTACATAAACGCCACCTATCGTTGTAAACCTCAAGAAGCCTTCCTCTTCAATATGCGTAACCATAATGCCTATTTCATCAGCATGAGCAGCCACCATTATCTTTTTCCCTTTTCCCTTTTTCACACATATCATGTTTCCCATCGCATCATGAGTAATTTCATCGCAAAAGCCTTTGACTTCCTCTCTTATAATCTCAAAAACCTTCTCCTCACTTCCCGAAGGTCCAAAAGCCTGTGTTAGCTTTTTTATAAGTTCCACATTCACACTCATTTCAATACCTCCTCAATATTTTTAATCACTAAGTCCACAAGCTTAACTGTATTTTCAAAGTCACTCAGCTTAGCTACAGAATTGAAGGAATGAATATACCTGCAAGGTACAGATATAGCTACCGTCTTTATTCCTCCCTTTGTAAGGTGAATTTTCCCTGCGTCATTACCACCGCTAGCTATTCTTCTAAACTGATAGGGTATCTTATTCTTTTCTGCTATCTTGACGATTTTATCGATAATCTTTCTATCATACAAAGTAGTTCTATCCATAAGTGAAATCGCTGGTCCTTTTCCTAGTTCTGTAGAAACCAAATGAGGTTCTGAATCCACAACATCTGCAGCGACAGTGCCTTCTACCACTATTGCAAAATCAGGATCTACATTGTAAGCTGCTACACCTGCGCCTCTTAAACCAACTTCTTCTTGAACTGTAAAAGCTGCACAAACAGGATACTCATATGTATTCTTCAGAATTTCTATCAGCACGTTACAACCTATCCTATCGTCTAAAGCCTTTGCCTTAACGTATCCATCCCCCAAAAGTTCAAAATTTGATTCAAAGTAGACATAGTCACCGGGTGAAACGTGCTTTAAAGCTTCTTCTTTAGATGCTGCTCCAATGTCTATATAGAGTTCATCAAAGTCAAGAGGTTTTTCCTGCTCTCCTTTTTTCTGAAGATGTATAGGTTTTGCACCTATTACCCCGTTTATCTTCTTCTCCCCTACCTTTACTGCTTTGGCTACCAGAATACGGTTGTCAACTCCGCCCACAGGAGAAAAACTTAATGTCCCGTCTTCATTTACAGACTTCACCATTAAAGCAACTTCATCCATGTGAGCAGCCAGCATCACCTTTGGTTTTTCCTTTTTCCCTTTTTTGCAGGCTATCAAATTTCCAATTCTATCCACATAAAGCTCATCCACATAAGGTTTAACTATCTCTTTTATCTTCTCTCTTACCTCTTTTTCATCTCCAGAAGCACCTAAAAGCTCAGTTAACTCCTTTAATAGCATAAATGTCCCTCCAATTCCTCAGGCAGATTGGCAATATAGTGAGCAAGCAACCTGCCACTTTCTATTATGTCTTTCATATTAGCAGTTTCCACAGAAGTATGCATGTACTTCAAAGGTATTGACACAAGCCCTGTAGGAACTCCTTTTTTTGACACCTGGATTGCCCATGCATCAGTGCCTGAATGCCCAGGAAGCGGCTCTATCTGATAATTTATATTGTATTTTTTAGCTATATCTACAAGCCCTTTATATACAGCAGGATGAATATTGGGTCCCTTCCCTATGGCAGGCCCTTTCCCTATCTCTATGTCGCGGCTAACTCCCCTCGCTTTCGCATGAGTCACGTCAATCGCTATAGCTATGTCAGGTTCAATATTGTAAGAAGAAGTTGTAGCTCCTCTTACCCCCACCTCTTCCTGAAGAGTAACTACAGCATACACGTCGTGATAATGGTATACCTTCTTGAGCTCCTCAAGGCATACTGCCATCACCACAACCCCTGCTCTATCGTCCAGAGCTTTCCCCGATACATTCTCATTCAAAAGCTCTTTAAACTCCCTCTTTACAGTTATTATATCTCCAATACTTACAAGTTTCTCTACCTCTTCTTTTGGAAGCCCGACATCTACATACATATCGTCTATTTTTATCGCCTTTTTCATATCCTCCGAAGACAAAAGATGTGGCGGTTTACTTCCTATAACCCCCAATAATTCCTTTTTGCCGTGAACTATAACTTCCTGTGAAGGAAGAGTCCTTTGGTCCACTCCTCCAACAGGAGTAAACTTTATAAATCCTTTCTCATCAATATCTTTCACCATAAGCCCTATTTCATCCAGATGGGCTGCTAACATCACCTTGTACTTGCCTTTTGTGCCCTTCTTTTTAAAAATAAGATTGCCAAAATTGTCTTCTTTAACTTCATCTGAAATTGGTTCAAATTCTTTTTTTAAGAGGTCATAAATTCCTCTCTCATGTCCAGAAACCCCGTGATTTTCACTAAGCTTTTTTAATAAATCCTTATAATCCATTTTCTACCCCTTCCCGTATAGTTTTATTAAACCACCTTCAAATTTTAATGATTAACCTCTACAAGTTTATTATTTCTACATAGATCTTTAAATTCCTTCTTATTTTTTCTAGCTTAAAAATTGTTTTAATAATTTTTTAAAACTCATTGACAAAAAAGTTTTATAGTGTTATATAATTATATAACAGTATAAAACTTTGGGAGGTCGTCTTATGAATCAAAATTTAATTGAAACTATTGTATTTTTAGTGGCTTTTGTAGCCTTAGTAACCGGTTTTATTTTCCTATTCTCAAGCAAAACTTCAAATTTGCCCATTGTAAAAACTTTTAAAGAAAGTGCCACTATAAGAGTAGCTGCATCAGGAGTTAGCATCTTATTAGCTTGGATTTCTCCATGGATTTCTTTAAAAGTATTGCTTTTTATTTTATCTTTTGTACTTTTAATAAGTATCTTCCCTATAAGAAAAGGGCTATCTTCTTCACTTTCAATTGTTTTACTCGTATTATTTATAATGGTAATTACCGTACCAATTTTAGGAATGGGTTTATTTTTTAATGTTAAGACAAAAACTATAAAAGACAATGGCACAAAAATTGATATTCCAGGTATTCATATTAATATTCCTCCAATAACTATCCCGAATAGTTCTAATTATGACTTACGCCCTCATGAAAATTTTCTGCCGGATAAATCAATTTCAGTAAAAGACATAGATAGCATATCTATTAAAGTCTCCTCAGAAATTGAGTTGGAACTTGTTGAAGGCGATACTTTGTCTTATCCTTCTCGATTAATAGAAACCGGAGATAATAAAGTTTTACATTTAGAAGAATTTTCTCCTATAAAAAATTCTACTTATGTTATAAAATTAGGTACATCACTTGCAAAAAACCTTGATATTGATTGTACATCAGTCAAGATAATTGGTAGTGGAAACATTAAAGACATTCATATAAACTCTGTTGGAACTACAATAAATGCTGATATCGTATCAGAAAATAACATTTATATAAACACCGTTGGTTTTGACTTGAATGGCAAATTAAAAGGTAAAAACTTAAATCTCAATACTACAGGGAGTAACATAAAAGGAGAATTAGATTTTGATAAAATCATATTAGACGCCACTGGTGTAAATATTGATATAAAATCAAAATTTAACAATTTTAATATAAATGCCACTTCTTTAAATGGAACACTTGAAATTTTAAATACTCCTGATGAAACTGGTGAATTTTATATAGATGCAACAGGCGGTTCTTTAAAAATTATAAACAAAAGCAAAGCTCCTATCGACATAAAAAATTCAGGCATTATAAAATTAATCAGAGAGTGATGGTGCAAAATGCTAAGAAAAGTAGATAAACACAGTGGAGTGCCTGCATATTTACAAATAGTAAACATGATAAAATCAGAAATTTTATTAGGTAACCTTCAAAAAGGCAGTCAACTTCCATCTATCAGAGATTTACAGGTGATATTTGACGTAAATATAAATACAGTTATAAAAGCTTTAGAAAAATTAAAAAACGAAGGATATATAGAGTCAGAGCAAGGCATAGGATATTTTATAAAGAAAGACATTGATGTAGAAGAAGGTGTAATAAAAATTATAAGAGAATGTGTCACAAAATTGAAAAACAGTCGTATAGACTATTATACTTCTATGTTGATTTTCGAGGAGGTCTGGAAAAATGAATGAAGTGATAAATAAAATGGATATTTATATACAGAAAGAATTAAAGGAGAAAACTGTAAGAATACTTTTTCTTACTTTTCTACTATTCATACCAGTAATATTAATCAAAACAATTGCACTTTTGTTTTTATCTGCCACTTTTATAGTGTATGATATAAGGCATCAAAATGCAGAACTTTTATACTTCCTACCTTTTTCTAAAAAAGAATTGTTCCTTTACAATCTCATTTTCTTAAGCCTTGTTGTGATTGTAACCTCTGCTATTGGAGAAATATTTTTAGGAGTCCCTTTTATAAATAAATTTGAGCCTATTTTGAGAAGTTTAATACTTTTACTTGCAATCTTTGGTCTTCAAATGGCTTTTTCTGGCTTTGAAATGGACGGACTAGGCTGGAGCGCTTTTGTGGTTATTTTAGATGCACTTTTAGGTAATATAGGTACAACAGATATCAATAGCTTTGCCTTCAATCCTTACAGCCTGATAAGTTTTACTCGGCAGGGAAATTTACTTCTATCCTTGATATACTCATCCCTCATTTGTCTCTTGGGCTTCTGGTCATATGTAATAAAAGGCGGTGAAAATTAATGTACACATTAGAAGTAAAGAATCTAAGTAAACAAATTGATGGAAAACAAATACTCTCCAATGTAACTTTTAAAGTAGAAGAAGGAGAAATAATGGCACTTGTGGGTCCAAACGGTGCAGGAAAAACCACAACATTAAAATGCATAATGAACGCAGTAAAAAAGGATTCAGGCGAAATATTCATATTCGAAAAGCCTTTTCACCCTTCTATAAAAAAAGATATAGCGTTTGTTACAGAACACAGAAAAGTCTTTAACAATTTACAACTGGCAGACTATTACAAACTGTACAAAACTCTGTATCCATCATGGGATGATATGTTTTTTAAAAACTTTCTCTCCCGATATGGCTTTAACTTAAATGAAGAAATGCAAAAATTCTCAAGGGGTCAAAAAACTCTTATATTAGCGATATTAGCTTTTTCAACAAATGCAAAACTCATAATACTGGATGAGCCTACACAGCACCTTGACCCGGCTGCTAGGTTTGAACTTATAGAAATAATAAAGCAATACGTCAATGAAAAGAAGGGCACTATTTTACTTTCTTCTCATGAAATATTTGAATTAGAAGAATACGCCACAAGTTTTGCCATAATAAAAGATGGAAAAATACTATATACAGATTCCATTGATGAAGCGAAACAAAAACACAGAATAGTTAGCCTAAATGAAAACATAAAAGGGGCAAAAGTAATCGCAGTAATGAATAACGAAGTTTTAGTACAAACTGAAGAAGATATAGGTGAATATCCCCGCTTAAATCAAATAATTGTAGGCTACCTAAAAAGTACCTAATAAACAAGGTAACAATAAGAAATTTAAATTGATTTTCCTATAAAACATCTATTTGATTCTCCCCCTCTGAGATGTAAATCTAGCTCAGAGGGGTATTTTCACAGTTGGTGTACCAATTTATTTTTAAAGCTATTTCTTACTTCTTGCTGACTATAAAAATCAATGAATATCCTGCTACCACAGATAGTGCATTAATAACATGTCCTAGTACATAAGAAAGGTCCAATAAGATGGGATAAAAATACAAAAAAACTACTGCAAATAAGGGTAAAATAAAAGCCAATAGACATTTATAATTTATCATCCAATTCCCTTCTTTCTTTGTTTCACTTAAAAAGAAAGGAATTGTTAATAATATTCCTAAAGCGAAATAAAAAATTAGATTACCCCACACAAGTATTATTTGGTTGTATGTAACTTCTGAAATACGGATTATCTTTTGTAACAATATGTTACCTACCATTAAATAAATATATATTAGCAATATAAAAAATATCTTAAACTCTACATTTTCTTCTTTCATTAACACTCTCCCTTTCTTTTATTTTTATAAAAAAGAATACCTCTGTGTTATTGTAATACTTTTCAATTCTTTTAATTTAATATCAATTTACATATCCATTATTTAACATCAACACCCATTCACTACTAGTCTCCCTATGAAGTGTTACCCATGAAGTAGAAACATATCCATGCAAAATATCCGTTCTTACAGGTAGCCAACCATAACTTGAAAGATCATAGTAATAATAGTTTGATGTCGGATAAAAATATTTTGTAGAAGTTAAGGTTATGTGTTCGTATCCAAAGGACATCTGGTTTAAAAGGCGTTCTAGTAAAAGGTAAAGGTTTTATATTTTTTCTCATTGCTACTATTATCAATTGATATTTTTTAATATTTTGTAAAATTTATACATTTTTAAATCTTGTAAAACCTCTTAAGTATTCTTTACGGTTATTATAATATATATTTTTTCCAACGTCTATAGAGCAATAGTATTATAAAAAATTTTTTCATTCCCCTCTCCTACCTCTACAAAATCAATCTACTCTGAAGCCTCTAAACATATCTTTATATTTTTCATCAATCGATATTTTAGCCTGTTTTACATATTGATCTATTATATTGTCAAAATACTTTTTATACTCATTTTGCACCTCTATGGTCATTTTATCCGTTTTCTTCAATTCCCCATTTTTAATTCCTTCATTGATTATCGCATTGTACAGCTTATCAAAAAGCAACATTCTTTTTACATTGTATCTCTCATAATCGTTCCAGTATTCCTCATATCTCATACCACTTGCAGAAATTAACTCTTTCAATTTTCCCTCCGCTTCAGGAAATTCTTTAAATTGTTGTTTCTCTTTTTCAATATATGAATTTATTTCATCTTCAGATACCTTTAGATTGTATTTCATAGCAAGATATTCTTTTACTTTCTCTCTCACCAATTTATTTAAAACAAAATTATTTATATCGTTTACCTGTCCTTCCGATGCCAATGTCAATCCCTTACGCAATTCAAATTCGTTTTTATATATCGGTATACCGTTAGCCTCTGCAATCACATCCCCTTCATTGACTTTCAATTTGTCTTTATTACCCTTTAAAAAACTGCCTACTTTTTCAATAATTTTATCAAACTGTGATTGATTTGGCCCATCCCCTGCACTAACTCTCGAGACTGACAATCCAAGGGCAATTATACTCAATGATAAAACAATGGCAAAAGCGATTAATAAAAAAGTTTTTGTTTTCCTCATTGCACCTACCTCCAAACAAATATTAATCCTTCCATTCCTAATTTATTTTATTTTTTACTTCGCCTTATCTGATAGATTCCCAAAAAGACTGTAAATAATCCTGTACAATAGAGTTATCGAAAACATCGTATGTATACCCATTTACTATAATTATTTTTTTATTATCTTTATCAAAAGCTATAAAGCCGTTCTCTACATGAGAATAAAAATTTATTACATAATAAGAAAAATCTATTTTTCTTTTTACCGTGCTGCTCATTTTATATTTGTATCCTCTTAACCATTCGGTTAATTCTTTAATTTTTTCTTTATCTTCTGTTATTTTTGGTTGCTCATTTCTTAATATCTCTACTTTATAAACATTATCAAGATTAAATCCAATGGCTTCATCAAAGGTCTTTACTCTATATTCATACAGATTTTTAGCCAAAATAGCGATAAAATAAATTATTACAATTAATACAATAACTCTTATTTTTCTATACATTCTGTTCTCATCCTCCTCATTTTCTCCTTATACACCAATTGAAATTTTAAAACTTCTTATCCCACGTATAACCGCCATTTTCACTGTAAAATAAATTTGTCCCACCCGATGTTGAAGCTAAAGCCCACACTGTTTTATTATCTATAAATTGAATTTGAAATGTACCTTGAGGAATATTTAGCTTTTCCCATGTATTTCCTCCGTTATTTGTTTTAAATAATTCATCTTCAAATAAAACATACCAGTTTTCTTCATCTAATACATAAATTTCCTTAGGAGAATTCTTATATATAAAATAAGCTTTTTCTTTCCAACTGTTCCCATTATCTTTGCTTACTAAAAACAGTATTGCAAAATCCTTTTTCACATCATCAAATCCAGATATTGGCCAAATTATTTCACCATCAACAAATTTAAGAGAATATACAAAAATATATTTATCACTCAATTTTGAAAGCAAAGGAATATTTTTCTTATACCATGTATATCCTCCGTCACTTGTCATATATAAACTAGACTTTCCTGGATCCCGCCTTTCTATCGCAACAAAACCGGTCTTTGCATCCGGCAAAAAAATGAAACTCTTTTTATCTCCCTCATAAGGAAGCAAATTGCGAGATGCCAAAGTAGAATTGGGCAACCCCCCTTGTGAATTAGTGTCCATTCATTGTTTATTAATCTATACACATCTACAGGTACATTTCCAGATGCGGTACCATCCTCCTTAAGGACCCAGCCTTGATATGTACCATTAGAATTTAGAAAAAATAATTTACCCATATCAAAAGGCACTTCATCATCATACCAGTTTCTACCTCTATTTTCTGTCCTGTAAAGAATCCCATTAGAATAAAGTATCCAAGCATGATCAGAATCCATAAAAAACCATTCACGAATGTCACCTATGGCAGAAGTCAAAGCAGTCACCCATGTAGTGCCTCCATCATTTGTAATAAATACTTTATTTTCTCCCATATTTTCTCCAATAGCCCATCCATTATTTCTATCTATCATTTGGAAATATTGAAAATTAGGAATTAGTTTGTGAAACGTATTACTCTCCTTAACCTCTCTTTTTGTTTGGCATCCGCCAAATAACAAAGTTAAAATTATCAAAATTACAAGAGCTTTTTTCATTCCTCACCAAAACCTCCCATAAATTCTTCTACCAACATTATACCATTATTTCGTTTGTCAGATATTACAAATTGGTTACAAATTATTAAATTTTTATTAATTCCCCTTAATAATTTGCTTAGAAAATAGCCTTAAAGCTCCATATTTCGCAGCAGGCAGTAAATAAAACAAAGAAAAGAGCATTGAAAAAATGAGAGAATTTTTAGGAGAAGATTTCTTAGATGGGTTGTAAATTAGCATATAAAACTCTCTTTAATAGGTAGAAGGGTAAATCGGCCGATTAGTCCTTGAAAAAATAAATAATAGAAGGAGGTGGAATCTTATGAGTACCGATCTTAAAAATACAATTTTCTCAGTAAACATATTTAATACAAATACTTCTCAATGGGAAAGATATACTCTAAAAGGATTAGAACCAATGCCAAAAGCAGAAAATTTATCAGTATACGAATTGGCAGATTATAGCTCTGATTTTGATAAATTATATACTACTTATATTTTTACAGATACAAAAACACTAAATCAATGGAATAACTATAGAAAAGCAATAGGAACTCCTATACGTATCACCCGCGCATATTGCTCTGTTAAACACAATAAAGATTTAGCAAGTAAATATCCTGGACAAGTAGCAAAATATTCTCAACATATGGCAGGAAAAGCATTTGATATGGTCCCTTATTACGGAAATATAACATTAGAGCAAATGTATAAAATTGCTCTATCCTATTGGACTTTCGTTGAACCAGATTATAGCAGTCATGTTCATGGTGATGCAAGAGATCCAGGTTCCCCATATTATCCAATAGTTCAATACGGTAGTCAAAATGTTTATGTAGCAACTTGCCAGGATGCACTATATTACAATGGTTATCTCACACTTACTGATATAGATGGAATTTTTGGAGATATTACGAAAACGCAGTTATAAAGTTTCAAAAAGACCATAACTTAACACCTGATGGAATTGTTGGTTCTCAAACTTGGTCTGCATTGCTACCTGATACCTAAACTAAAACTCCCTCACAATTAAAATGTGAGGGAGTAATTTTTTATAATCTCGTACCTGTATCTACCCATATAAATTCCTTGATTACATTTTTAGCTATTGGATTAAACATGTCTGACGCTTCAAGAGTAGGATGAATAATAATATAGAAATATCTCCCTTCATGCTCTCCTAAAACTATAACTCCATAAACTCCATTCCTCTGAAATATCGCCCAATTAAAAATCTTTTGCTCTTCTTTAAGCTTATATTTGTTTGCAAGACCTTTTACTTTTTCAATTGCATAAGATTTATCTACATTTCTCGGCAAAAAAGTTATTTCAATATAGTCATAGTCATGAAGAAATTGTCCATTTATTATTTTTGAAGTTTCTATACGCACAGTTGTGCTTCCATCTCCAAAATTATTAATACTTGTTTCCATGTTTTCCGGAATATAAGTTATAAAACCAGGTGATAATTTAGAACAATCAAAAAGTGTATATGAAACTTTATAATCCACACCTTCAATAGTCGCAGTCTCTTCCTTGCTTTTAGGAAGTTCACTAATATTTATTTTGTTTGTTTTTTTTTCACTAAAATTTTCTTTTGTTTTAGACACAGGAGGTATAATGCTTTCTGAGCTGTCTTTATCAGTTTTTGTGATATTAATATAGCAGCCACTCAAAAATAATATTACCATTAAAATAATGAGAAGTTTTCTCATCCAGACTCACTCCTTAAAATATATGTTTTCATTAATTTCAAAATTTATCATCTATATCTTTCCAGCATCATCAATAAGAGTTAAGAGAAACAATTAATATTAAAATTACGATATTGATTGTTATATCTTATTAGCCTTTAGCTACAATAAGCCCAATCCCCTATATCTATTGATGGTATATAACCCATTCAAGAAAACTTTTTCTCTGAAACTTTCTTAAACCCAGACAATATTTCTCTTTAATTAGGTATAAATTCAGTCTTACCATTAATCCAATCCAATTTGGTAATAAAATACCTACTCGAAACCACTGAACAGTCAGGATATCTTTCTGGTTCTACTGTCAACTTTATTTCAAAAGCTAATGTTGGTGAATTATTATCATAAGGACCATAATATGCCTTAACATTATATACCCAATAATAATTACTATAAGAAACTTCTTTAATTTCTATTTTTGTTACAGGTGTAGAAGGACCTATTATTTCAGGTTTTATTTGCCCCCTAATTTCAGGACTTAAAAATAAACGAGCCACAGCTCCATTTCGTTCTTGCAAAGCATGGGCAAAGTTTTCTACAAAATGCTTAGGAGTTTCAGCTGTTCGCAAATAATTGCTAATCAAATCCGTTTCTACTTTATCACTAAAAGAATTCGTAACAATTCTGTCTTGTTTGTCCCACTTCACCTCTGCCCCTACGGCTTCAGCTACCCACTTAATTGGCACCATTGTCCTTCCATTGATAATCTGCGGTGGCACATCTGGCTTAATTTCACTACCATTGACAATCAATTTGATTGTACTATTCGCAAAAGCAATTACGGTAAAAAACGACACCATTAGAATAGCACTAATAACCAATACCAACCTCTTTTTCAATAACATCTACCCCATTTTTAATATTTCCCTTTCCAAAATATTTCTACCATCATTATACCATTATTTCGTTTATCAGATATTACAAATTGGTTACAAATTATTAATTCTTTCTTAATCTCCACGTATTACCCCCATCTATTGTTTCATAAACTAAAATATGTTTTTCTAATTTATTATCTTTATTAGGCCCATAAAGTTCCAAAATTAATTTCCCCTGTTTATTATCAGCAAATACAGGTACATTTGCAGATGAAAGATAACAATTCTTATAAATCTCAGGCACAGATAATTCTATTTTTGACCAACTTTTCCCACCATCTGTTGTTCTAAAAAGCAGTGGAGCAGGACCTAAGTTGTTTGAGATACTAATCCATCCATTATTTTTGTTGTAAAATTTCATATTTGAACGATCTGCCGCACTATAAATCCCATCATAGTTCTTTTTGCCTGTTATATTCACATTTTCCCACGTTTTACCTCCGTCATTGGTTTTCAATAAATAGTTTATCTGCATTCCTGCACCATTCATTGTGGTCAAAATCCAACCCTCTTCAGGAGTAACAAATTGAAGAACTGATATAGCTTCTCCATATTTGCCGATTTCAAATTTAAATATATCCCAATGTAAACCTCCATCTTTTGTTTTAAGTATATGTAATGTTTGGGGGACAATCCATGCTATCCACACATTATTATCCATAAAGTAAGGTACTATATTCTCAGCATCTTTATAAGCACTCTCAGGAATTTTATTAACGGGGATATAAATTTGTGTCCATGTTTTACCCCCATCATCACTTTTATACAATTGCAAATCCTTCAAGGATGAAATCTTATTATCTTTGAAACTCCATCTCCATTTTTCATTTTGGATATCATTAGGAGTAACATCTTCACTTACATTTTGGTTGGAGGGCTTTGCTAAATTACCATGATTTTTGACATTAATCTGGCACCCACTAAAAAATAAAGTTAAAATTAACAAGCCAATAAATATTTTTTTCATACTTACTCCTCCTAAAACTTCTTTAACAACATTATACATCCAGTTGATCTTTTTGTTGTTACATATAATATCTTCCCTCTTTGAAATTTTTATCATTTTATGTTATCCTTAATAAATAAGTCTAACACAGTGCTATATTCTCTCATAAGGAGGCTCTTTTGATGGAAACTTTCTTCTCTGCAGTTCAGGGAGTTTTAATAATTGTATTTATATTAGCACTTGGCTATTATCTATCAAAAATAGGGTGGTTTGATAAATCAACATCAGACCTTTTTGCAAAGCTTGTAATTAATGTATCTTTACCTCTTAATATGATTGTAAACATTTCTACAACTTTTTCTAAAGAACAACTAGAACACTCAGTAAGAGGACTTTTAATTCCGTTTTTATCTATACTTCTATCCTATATAGTGGCTTACATATTTGCTGAAACTTTTAAAATAAAAAAGGGAAGAAAAGGTGTTTTTGTAGTGATATTCTCCCTCTCAAATACTATTTTTGTTGGACTACCTATGGCTCAAGCTCTTTTTGGAGATATAGCAACACCTTACGCGCTTTTATATTACATGGCAAACACTACAATATTGTGGACTTTAGGAGTATATAGTGTTATAAGAGATGTAAATGGAAAAGAAAGAAACGTTGTAAACTGGGATACAATAAAGAGAATATTCAATCCTCCTCTTTTAGGTTTTATAATAGGAGTAATTTTTGTGCTTGCAAATATTTCTCTTCCAAAATTTCTCTTTGAAAGCTTTAGAATGATTGGAAATCTCACTACTCCTTTATCAATATTCTACATTGGCATAGTCATTCATGAAATGGGTTTTGATAAATTTAAACTTGACAAAGATGCCATTCTAGTTTTCATTGGAAGATTTTTAATAACTCCTGCCCTTGTATTGCTTCTAAACATATTCATCCCTGTGCCAAAGCTTATGAGGGATGTATTTGTCATAATGTCAGCAATGCCTGTGCTGGTAAACTCTGCAATTATAGCAAGAGTTTACGGAGCAGATTATGAATTTGCCACAAGTATGATCACATATACAACAATATCCAGTGTCGTTATAATGCCCTTTTTGATGGTCTTACTGCGAGTAATTTAATACTCTCTTTCCAATCCATGTAAGAATATCTTCATAAACCTTTTCCCTCTCTACTTCATTGAGAAGCTCATGCCTTTTCCCTGGATAAAGCTTTATATTCACTTGTTTTAATCCTATACTTTTGTAAAGCTCATAGAGCCTCTTTACTAATTTACCATACTCACCTACAGGATCTTCTTCTCCAGAAATTATAAATAAAGGCAAATCTTTTGGTATTGCCAGTAACCTTTGAGGCTTATACAGATTTAAAAGTCCTTTAAAAAAGTAATAAAAAAATCCCGCTGTAAAGACGCCGCCACAATAAGGGTCTTCTTCATATTTTTTAACCTCTTCCTTATCTGTTGAAAGCCACTCAAATTTGCTCAGGTTATCGCCCTTTATCCTTTTATTATAGCTTCCAAATGTAAGTCTATCTAAAACTTTGCTCCTCTTTTTCTCACCAAAAAGTGTTTTTTCGACAAAAGCCAAAGCATAACCAAATCTAAGAGGCAATTCCTTAACTGCAGAGGAACCGCTCAATATAACGCCATTAACTTCTTTGCCATACCTTATCATAAACTCTTGAGCCACAAAAGATCCAAAACTATGGCCAAATATAACAATGGGAAGATTTCCGTATTTTTCTTTCAAAAACTTCATTATCAGATATTCATCTTCTACTATCTTATTAAAGCCATCTTTTCCTATGTAACCTACATTATCCAGGCTCCCTGCTGTTTTCCCGTGACCTCTATGGTCATCGGCACATACTACAAATCCTTTTTCATTCATATAACGGGCAAAATTTTGGTATCTTCCCCCCTGTTCAGCCATTCCATGAAATACCTGAATAATACCCCTGGGAATTTCCTCTGGCACCCAAAGATGAAGGTATATATCTGCCCCATCCTCCCCTTTTATAAAAAAACCGCTATAATTACCTGCCATTTTGCTCCCCTCTTCACACTTTTTTACAATAATATTTATTCTATAAAAATTTCATTTAACCTGCTAAATTTTACAAAGAAAATTTCCATTGGCAGCCCCAAAAGGTCTTTTTCTTTAAAATTTGTAGGGAAAGAGCATATATTTCCCTCTTTCTTAATAGCCAAAATCCCTGTTGCAAGTAAAATCAAAGCATCCACTATATCGTCTCTTCTTAAGCCTTTAATTTTATCTTCAACTATCTCACATCCAAACTTTCTAAAAAGTATTCTTAAAAACTCTATTCTCTCTTTATACCCTTCCTCATCTCTTTTACTAAATTTTGCTACCTCTCCTTTTAAGCCTTTAAAAGCCACCTCTGGATGAGATTCTTTTAAAAATTTAACTGCTTCTGGATTTTTAATTACAAATTCATCCACTTCCTTTATTTTGGGAACAATATTCCAGGCTTGTTTTGACAACCCTTTCCCCAAAATCTTTTTATTTATAGCTAGTGCCTCTTTATAATCTCTAGCCTTAAAAACTTCTCTGCAAGGAGGAGAAAATATACTGGAAGAGCGAGGATACCCCAGAAATTTCCTCGCTTCTTCATCACAGCTTCTATACCTTTTCTCCGAATGAGGAAGACCAATGGGAATATCAATGAGAACAAGTTCTAATTTATCCCTGTAAGAATGCCATACATCCTCAATTTTTTTAAAAAATTGCACAAAAGCCTTCCCATTTTTACAAGTAGCTACAGCCCATCCGCCTTTAGCACCGTCTATACCTAAAACTCTTTCGTCAATATTCACTGCTATCCCTTCTTTTTATCCCAATTCTACTTCTTGCACTTTTCTGTATCTTTCAAAATAATAATACAGTATTAAAAAAGTAATTAAGATAACAAGAGTAGTAATTATTCCTCCTTCCAGTCCAAACTCCCCTCCGGAGAGGAAATTGTTTTTCGGAAAAGCATTGTAAATGCCTCTCATAGCATTGCCACTCACATTAAACCCGAATATGTAACCTTGAAAATAATTCCATGATATGTGATATCCAATCGGCATCCACAGATTCCCTGTCTTTAGATACATGTAGGAAAATAAAACACCTATGAGAAATATAGAACTAAAAATATTAAGTCCCTTTCGCTTCCATCAAATTTTTCAATATTTAAACTTAAAAAGCGTAAACTATTCATAAAATATCCATTAATACTATCCATTTGAGCTTTATAATTCTGGATAACTTTATAGTGTTGCAGGTTTAAAATTAATGAAGTTATTAGTAAAATTGAAGTAATCCATGAACCAATATTCTTTTCAATTTTAAACTCCTCCTTACATTTGCAAAAATATCTGTCTTATTATCTTCCTATTGCGTAGAAGTAAGAATCCATAGAACCTATGTATACTGTACCATTTGTTTCGCCAAATTCTTTATCTAATTGACGCTTTATTTTTTCATAATCTGGTTCAGGTAATTTTTTATCAATCCATAATTCATACTGTGTCAAGCCTTGATATGTATGATTTATTATCTTCCAATGCCCGTCTTGTTTTTCCAATTCAAAGATATTATCACCTGGACATATAAACATTGGGTAAGCCTTAGTACGATCTATTTCTAATTCCACTACTACTTTTGCTCTGTTACCATTTATATCTATATTTTTGTAATTAAATTTCAAAGGAAATCGCCTTCTTTCAACGTATCCATACCCTTTTTCAAAAGCATATTTTCTTCTAAATGTTAATTCTTTAAGTGCTATTACTTTATTTTGATTCTGTATTTTTGTCATATCCAGATATGGTGTTGTGTCAATATATTCCATTTTTAAGTACGCTTTATACTGCACATTGTAAAACTTTTCAATTGTATACTTAACATGGTCTTCTTCATTTTTAAATGTATAACCACATGCCGATAATAATCCGGATAAAGTAAATAAAACAAGCATGATTTTTAAAGGTTGTTTAAACATCATTTATTGACCCTTTCCATATATTTTTTAATATCTCAAAGACTCTTTCTTCCATTATACCCTTTTAAATGTTAAATGTCAATTCTCAAATTAAATCTCCAAAGATTTTCAAATTATAATGGCATTTTTTAAGTGCATAAAAGTATTTTTTCTCAAATTATCACAGCCTGATTAAAAATTTTTTTCACTTTTTAAGAGCATAACCGCCAAAATATGTTAATATCTGTTATTGGCAATTTGGGTTAATTGAAGTATAATCGAGTAGGAGCTGAATAATTATTTTATTCAGCGTCCTCTCACACCACCGTACGTACCGTTCGGTATACGGCGGTTCATTAGGAATTGTGTACAATTAGATATCTTTGGGATAAACTCTTATAACCTATGCTTTCAAAGTATTTATTTGTAAGAGTCTTATTTAGGATTGGGCTATTGGATATTCTCCAGTAGCCTTTCCTTGTATTGGCGTATTCCCAGGCTTTTTGTTCTTCTACTCCTAGTTTTACTAAGTTATCATGCTTCGTTTTTATCTTCTTCCATTGTTTCCATATACATGCCCTTAGTCTTCGCCTTATCCATTCGTCAAGGGTTTTCATTATGCTTTTCGCGTCTGCTAATCCAAAATAGTTGACCCATCCTGTTGTTATTTGATTTAGTCTTTTTATTCTGTTTTCCATGCTTATTCCCTTGTTCCGATTGGTTATTTCTCTTACTTTTTCCTTAAACCTTTTGATGGATTTTTCATGGATTCTTATTCTTACTTCGTTTTCTTTTGTGTAGAATGAAAATCCAAGAAATTTTCTTCTCCATGGTCTATCTACAGCACTTTTTGCTTCGTTGACTTTTAGTTTTAATTTGCTTTCTATGAATTTCTTTATGCTCTTCATTACTCTGTTTCCTGCAGACCTGCTTTTTACATATATGTTGCAGTCATCTGCATATCGGCAGAATTTATGCCCTCGTTTCTCAAGTTCTTTGTCTAGTTCGTCCAACATTATGTTTGCTAATAGTGGACTTAATGGCCCTCCTTGGGGTGTCCCTTCTTCTGTTGATACTTTGATTCCGTTTATCATTACTCCTGATTCTAGGTATCTTCGTATTAACTTTAGTACTCTTTTGTCTCCTATCCGCTTTTCTAGTTTGGACATTATTATGTCGTGGTTTACTCTGTCAAAGAACTTTTCTAAGTCCATATCTACAACCCATGTGTATCCTTCATTTATGTATGCTTCTGCGGCTTTTATTGCGTCTTTTGCACTGCGTCCTGGTCTAAATCCATAACTGCTATCAGAAAATGTATGGTTGTAGACTCTATTTAGTATTTGGGCTATTGCTTGTTGTATTAGTCTGTCTAGTACTGTAGGTATTCCTAGTAGTCTTTTCCCTCCATCAGGTTTTGGTATTTCTACTCTTCGCACTGGTTGTGGTTTGTATTTCCCCTCCAGCAGTTGTTGTTTTATGGTTGCCCAGTTTTCTTTGAGATACGGTAGAAGTTCATCTACTTCCATCCCATCGACTCCATGGCTTCCTTTATTTGCAACAACGCGCTTGTATGCTGCTTCCATGTTCCCTCGTTCTACTATCATTTCAAGCATCTTGCTGGTATATCTTTGTACCTCGTTTCTTCCATCTTCCGACGCCGATGATATACTATGCACTTCCGTTGTCTTTTGAAATTCCATTTCTCTATTCAACGGATAGCCTCTTTGTTGAGTTGTCTGCAGTCTCTGCATATCTTTCGAGTCCATAAGATTTCCAAAACCTCCTAACGTTCGGTCCTTCCTTATCTATTCATGTCTAGATAAGTACTATGACCTCTGCTGACTTCTCAAGGTTCAGCCATACATCACTGCATGGGTTGTCACTTCAGATTTTACTCCCATGACTTATCCTTGAGACCTCCCCGGGTAAGAACGATAACTTTCATCTCATATATCTGCCAGATTTACTGTATGGGATTCGGGTAGTGTTGGACTTCGTTTTGTTACGCAAACTCATCCATCCCAATTCAGCCTCTTATCTGGTTCTTATTCATCAGACCGAGATTTTGCCTTAAGCTTCCTTCAGATTCCACCTCACGATGGACACCCTTGCTCTTGGCTAGTGGTTCCCACTACCAAGCCCACAGCGGACTTTCACCGCCTAGTTATCGCCCATGCCGGGCGCACATAAAAAATGAGAGTAGCGAAAGCTACTACTCTCATAAACTGATTTCATTTTGTGCCTGGTATATTACTTCTTCATCTATTTCTCTTAGCCTTTTAGAATACGCATAGAGAAGAGAAGCCGTTACCAGGTTATTTATTATCCTTGGCAGCCCTTTTGTTAGAGAATATATTGCTTCATATGCCGATGGTGTAAATATATCATCCATCACTCCAGCTATTTTCATTCTTGTTTTTATATAATCTTGAATTTCTTCTTTTTTTAGCCCTTGCATTACATACTTTATAGAAATTCTTTGCCTTAGTGCACTGTTTACATTCAAGGCTAGTTTGTTTCTTATGTGTGGTTGTCCTGAAAGTATCAATATATACGGGTTTTGAGAATCCATATTAAAGTTAAATATTATTCTCAAATCTTCAAGAACATCATTAGAAACCAGTTGTATTTCATCTAATATTATGACAGGAGTTATCTTCTGGCTGTAATAAAGTTCTGTTATCGCTCTTTGTATCTGGTGAAAGAGCGTTACTTTTTTGTATGAGGGGGTTTCGCCTAAAATCATAGCCAATGCTTGATAGAATTCTCTCACTGTGAGTGTAGAAAGGGCAAAGTAACATGGTTTAAATGTAGAACGATTGAGGCTTTCAGCATATTTTCTTAATGCGGTAGATTTGCCTGAACCCGCCTCCCCAACGATAAGTCCTATACCCCTTGTTTCTTGTAAATATTTTAGCCTGGCATTTAATTCAGCAATGTCTTCACTTATATAAAGGTCATTTACACTTATCTCTTTAGAAAATGGATTAAATTTCATTCCAAAATATTGGGTAAACATTGTAAACACCTCTTTTTTAATCAATGATATCATTAAAGGATATTACTGGGGGATTAGGTTTTGCAGCAAAATCCACAGTATCTTCATTTTCGCTTACAACCTTTCTGTCTTCGATATATTCTACAGGAATTTTAGCATTCTCATGAAAATTTACCTTATACGCTTCCCCTACTTTTTTGCCTTCATGAAAAAGTAAAAGGGGTGTATTATCCTTAAGCCACTGCGGGTCATATCTGACTTCTAAGCGCATACCTTTAAACTTTTCTTCTGTTTCGTAAAGTATATTTTCCACTTTAAGTGTGGCATCTTTGTTTACTTTACGATTTACTCTTATGAGAAAACATTCATTCAACATATCTATGTCACCACACATATTTACCCTTGATATTTGAGACATGAAAAAATCTAAAGGACTCATGCCAATACTGCTATGTTCTTTTCGGTTGTAATCATCCTCCAGCCATTTAAAAAACATCATATTGAGCTCATCTATACTCTTTATGGATGTAGGATCTATTGTGCTTAAAAATCTCATTCTCACCGTATGAAAGAATCTTTCTATTTTCCCTTTTGAATGAGGTGAAAAGGGCTCAGCATGAATAAGAGATGTACCTAATGATGCACATATATATTCAAATTGAGTGCTTCTATATATCTTTCCATTGTCAGTGTAGAGCATTTTGGGTATTCCCCTTCTTAGCACTGCTTCTTTAAATGAGTCTCTTAAAGCTAAAAAATTCTGGGTATAGTAAAAGCGAGCATAGGTACACAGCCTGGAAGCATCATCTATATATGCAATAAGGTACGTTTGTCTCTTTGTTTTACCTTCTTTAATATATGGCCCATACATGACATCAGTCTGCCACAGTTCATTGATGAATTCATGGGAAAATCTCTTTGTTTTACCCTCTTTTTCTTTATCTAAAGATTTTACAGGAATGTTTTTCAAAAACCTATAGAATGTCGAAAGGGATACTTTATCCGGTGAGATTATTCCTTCTCCTATCAATGTCTCATAAAGAAGTTTGTTTGGCATTTCAGGATGTTCAAGCTTTTTTTGCTTTATTTTCTCTGAAAGTTCAAAGTTTATCTTTCTGTATTTGCCTCTGTCGCTTCGATAACCCGGCTTTAACGCTTCTATACCGCCTCTTAAATACTGATATAGCCACCCTCTAAGTGTCTTGGGAGTATATCTTCTCATTCCAAGATAAGGTATCTCAATAGGTTTATCGGAAAGAGCATCAAAATATTCTTTCTGATTTTTTACCTGTCCGTTTAGCACCGGACTTATCAGTGAAAATCTCTTTAATGCTATAGCTTCTCTCGCTTTTTCATCAAGCATTTATATGTTCCCCCTTCACTTTTTTGATTTCTTAATCGTAATTTTAGCTCATACCTGGGGGACATTAAAGGAAAAAGTTATGTTGCTAAGAAAAAATCAAAATTTTTATTTAAATCTTTCGGATTTAATGCTAAAATTATGTGAGAGAGGCCAGAAATGATTTTTGGCAATGAGCATAAAACCGTTGGGAGAAGAGTGGTACAATGCTTATTATGTCCAAAATCTCTCTGGCCCTCTCTCTTTGTGAGTCAGTCTCAGATAACTTTATGTAAGGGTCTATTTGCCTTAATCCGTATATGATAAAACTTAAATTATTCATTATCCTTTTGGTGTAAAAATATATATGCTGTCTTGAAAATAGTATGGTGGGAAAGTTTCTTTTTAAGTCACTTATGAAAGAACTGAGAGTTTTTTCTCTTGTAAGTGTCTCTTTTAAAGACTTTACAATCATATTGAAAGAATACTGAAAATGGGGAAGACAGAAATCAGGAAGGTAGGAAAGAGTTCTTTTACACACAGGACATATATATCTTCTTATGGCTATTTTTATACAGTTGGATCCGTCTAAATAGTAACGGTAATAAAACCCGTGCTTTTTTAGTTTTACTCTACACTTGCAATCGGGATAAGGACATCTATCTGGCGGGGCAGGGAAATTGTAATCTTTGCCCTTTCGTAAATACTCTTCAATGTTATCAACATGGAAAACTATTTGCATAAGTAACCTCTCCAATTAAAATTAATGCTAAAGGAATCTGAAAAAAATTTATCAAATTCCTTTAGCATTAATTTTATCACAAGATTATTTAATCTGAAAAATTTTTTCGATTTTAGGCTAAATTAATTTGAGAAATGACAATATGGTATAATAAATATGAATTTTATTTCTGGTATTTTCGCAAAAATTATTCTCTGAAAGGATGGTTTACAAATGAATCCTATAGACCAAGCTATTAGTTTTTACAAAGAAGAAGTTGAAGCTGCTGACCTTTACACATACCTTGCGAAAATAGAAAAAAATCCACAAACTAAAAGTAATTTTGAAGCACTTGCAAAAATGGAGCATGCTCATGCAAAATTTTGGCATCAATTTTTAAAAGACAGAAATATAGAAATTCTAGAAGAAAAATTTCACAAATTTAAGCTTTTTACTTATAAAATATTGAGAACCTTAGTTGGAAGCAAATTATTCGTCACAATACTTGAGATGAATGAAATAACAAGTACCGAATCCTATTACCGCTATTTTAACGAAGCTTCTCTTACAGAAGAAGAAAAATTAATTCTCTCAAAAATCATAGAAGATGAGCTTGAACATGAAAAAATGTTTAGCAGACAAAAAGATAAATTCAACATAGAAAACATAAGAGATTTCATACTTGGAATGAACGATGGCCTTGTGGAAATCTTAGGAACTGTAACAGGACTTTCAGCTATTTATCCAAAAAGCCCCATCACCGTTGGAACCGCAGGTTTAGTAGTAGGAGTAGCTGGTGCTCTTTCTATGGCAATAGGTGCATACACCTCTGTACGGTCTCAAAGACAAGTAAATGAAGGAATAAAAAGGAAAATGGAGCTTTTATTTAAAGTCTCAAAAGACAGGGCAAAAGAAGAATTTTTAAATAAACTGTCGGAATCTGGTATACCCGAAGATGTCGGAACAGAAATCGTAGAAAAACTCAGTAACAATGAAGATGCCATGACAAACCTCTTAACTGAAGAAATTTCTGAAAACGAAATAAAATCTGCTCTATATACCGGCATTGCATACCTTGTAGGACTCCTATTCCCTGTTTTACCTTATTTTATAATCACCTCATCGTCTTTAGTAGCACTTTTATTTTCAGTGATTTTTGCAGCAATAGCACTTTCTATAGTAGGAGTTGTAGTATCTGTCGCTTCAGAAAGTCTGTCTGTCAAAGGAAAGGTCTTAGAAATGGTAGTAACAGGTCTTGGCGCAGCAGCTTTATCATATCTTTTCGGCACTTTGGTACAATATGTATTTGGCATACAAGCATAAAAGGGCAGAATCCTCTGCCCTTTTATGCTTTCTATTATCTTCCCTGCTAGCTTTTACAAGCAAACAAAAGGAGGGTTCTCTTGTCTTATAGAAAAGAACCATCACCTTGTCTGTATATTTTTACCAATCATTTCTCAAGAACTTTTTTCAAAAGTTCAATGCTTGCCTCAACGTCATTTTTATCTACCATTTCTGATACGCTGTGGACGTACCTTGTCGGAATTGATATGACACCAGCTGGTATACCGCCTTTTGTCAAATGTATAGGCCCTGCATCAGTTCCACCAAATTCAAGTATTTCCAGCTGATAAGGGATGTTGTGTTTTTGAGCTATTTCAATCATCATCTCCCTCACAGAAGGGCTTACTATTATTGACCTGTCCATCACTTTTATAGCTGCCCCTTTACCAAGAGAGACTGCCATCTTTTTCGCTTTAGGTGTATCGCCAGTTGATGTAACATCAACTGCTACAGCAAAATCTGGATGTATGTTATAGGCAGCTGCAGCTGCACCTCTTGTTCCAACTTCTTCTTGAACAGTAAAAACAAAATATACCTCATTTTTTGTCTTAAGATTTTTCAATACCTCAATTGCCACATAACAGCCTATTCTATCATCAAATGCTTTTGAGATAAGCCTATCTCCTGATTCAATAAACTCACCGGCAAATGCGGCACTATCACCTATATTTACATATTTTTGAGCCTCTTCTTTATTTTTCGCTCCAATGTCTATATACAACTTTTCAGTCTTTATCTCTTTTTTATCCTCTAAATGCTCTACTCCTATAACTCCTTGCACTCCATTTTTAAAAATTACTCTTCTTCCTATTGTCTGCTCTACAAAAACTCCCCCTATAGTAGTAAACCTTAAGAAACCCTCATCTTCTATGTGTGTAACCATAAGCCCTATTTCATCCGTATGAGCAGCTACCATTATCTTTTTTCCTTTTCCAGCTTTTTTGCATATCATATTTCCCAAAGCGTCATAAGTTATATCATCACAAAAATCCTTTACTTCCGCTTTTATAATTTCAAGCACTTTATCCTCATTTCCTGAGGGTCCATAAGTTTGTGTAAGTTTTTTTATCAATTCTATATTTAAACTCATATTAAAGCCTCCTTTTCAATATTTTTGATTATCAAATCAACCAATTTAACTGTGTTATTAAAATCTTCTAAAAAGGCTACAGAATTAAAAGAATGAATATACCTACATGGGACTGATACAGCAATTGTTTTTATGCCACCTTTTGTAAGGTGAATTTTACCTGCGTCATTCCCACCACTGGCTATCCTCCTAAACTGATAAGGCACTTTATTCTCTTCTGCTATTTTTACAATCTTGTCAATCACCTTTTTATCGTAAAGAGCGGTCCTGTCCATTAATGAAATTGCAGGCCCTTTCCCCAGTTCAGTAGAAACTAAATGGGGTACTGAATCGGAAACATCTGCTGCAACAGTGCCTTCTACAACTATAGCAAAGTCAGGCTCTACATTATAAGCTGCAACACCAGCTCCCCTTAAGCCAACCTCTTCTTGCACAGTGAAAGCTACACAAATAGGATATTCATACTCATTTTTTAAAACTTCTATCAAAACATTGCATCCTATCCTGTCATCCAAAGCCTTCGCTTTAACATAGTCGTTTCCCAATATTTCAAAATTTGAATCAAAATAAATATAGTCTCCTAGAGAAACGTGTTTTAAAGCTTCTTCCTTAGAAGTCGCTCCTATGTCTATGTAAAGAGAATCATAATCAAGTGGTCTTTGCTGCTCTTCTCTTTTTTGAAGGTGTATTGGCTTTGCACCAATAACGCCGTTTATCTTCTTTTCACCTACTTTTACTGTTTTAGAAACAAGTATGCGGTTGTCTACTCCGCCAACTGGTGAAAAGCTCAATGTTCCATCTTCATTTACTGATTTTACCATCAATCCTACTTCGTCCATATGAGCAGCTAACATTATTTTAGGTTTGTCTTTTTTCCCTTTTTTACAAGTTATCAAATTCCCCATTTTATCTACATAAACATTATCTACATAAGGTTCAACAATGCTTTTTATCTTCTCCCTTATCTCCTTTTCATCCCCTGAAGCACTCATTATTTCTGTCAATTCTTTTAATAACATAAATGTCCCTCCAATTCCTCTGGAAGATTAGCAATGTAATAAGCTAAAAGCTTGCCGCTATTTATTATATCTTTCATATTTGCTGTTTCTACTGAAGTATGCATGTATCTTAAAGGTATTGATACAAGCCCAGTTGGAACCCCATCTTTTGAGATTTGTATCGCCCATGCATCCGTTCCAGAAGGCCCCGGCAAAGGCTCCACTTGATAATTTATGTTATAACTTTTGGCAGCTTCTACAAGCCCTTTGTATACTGCCGGATGCATATTAGGTCCTTTTCCAATTGCAGGTCCTTTACCCAGCTCTATCTCTATACTAAGTCCCCGAGCTTTACCATGTGTAACATCAATAGCAATAGCAATGTCTGGCTCCACATTGTAAGCAGAAGTTATAGCTCCTCTTACCCCTACTTCTTCCTGCAGTGTTGCCACTGCGTATACATCGTGATAATGATAAAGTTTATTAAGCTCCTCAAGGCATACTGCCATTACAGCAATACCTGCCCTGTCATCCAAAGCTTTACCTGAAACATAATCATTTAAAAGCTCTCTAAACTCTCTTTTTATAGTTATTACATCTCCAATTTTAACTAATTCCTCTACTTCTTTTTTGCTCATTCCTACATCTATGTACATATCCTCAATCTTTATGGCTTTTTCCATATCCCCTAAGGATAAAAGATGCGGTGGCTTGCTTCCTATAACTCCCAATATATCCTTCTTTCCGTGAACTATTACCTCTTGAGAAGGAAGAGTCCTTTGGTCTATACCCCCTACAGTGGTAAACTTGATAAATCCTTTATCGTCTATATCCTTTACTATAAGACCTATTTCATCTAAATGAGCTGCCAGCATTACTTTATACTTACCTTTTGTGCCCTTTTTTAAAAAAAATAAATTGCCAAATTTATCTTCAGTGACTTCATCGGAAATTTGAGCAAACTCTTCTTTTACTAAGTCATAGATACCTCTTTCATGTCCAGAAACTCCATGGCTTTCGCATAATTTCTTCAGCAAATTCTTATAATCCATTTTCTACCCCTTCCCATATAGTTTTATTAAACCTTTCCTTTTATTTTATGAACAACCCTTACAAGTTTATTATTTCTACAAAACCTCTCAAATTCCTGCTTATTCTTTTGTTGAATTAAAAAATACTTTTATGATAAAATCAGAAATTTTGCTAGGAAACCTTCAAAGGGGTATTGGCTCAACTGATATTAACGCATTTAATTTTAATCCTTACAGCCTTATCAGCTTTACTCGTCAAGGAAATGTGGCATTATCCTTTTTGTTATCCTGTTTAATTTGCCTTTTTTGGCTTTTTGTCCTATGTAAAAAAAGCTGGTGAAAATTGAAATGCACGCATTGGAAATAAAAAACTAATAGCTATTTTGCAGATCTCAATTATAAATATTTAAATCCTTATATCCAAAATCTTGAACTTTGAAGCGTTTTTCGCTTATTCGATTAAAAACCTCATTCTCTTTATTGTTTTTATTTATTCCTAAAAATCACATAAGAATACACAACTGGCACTATAACGGCAGCAACAAGAAGAACAAACATCAAAATACCCACCCATGTGCCGGTGAATAATAAAGCAAATACTCCGACAATACCTGCAATAAGCCATACTTTTCCGCCCATCTGGTGTGTCTTATTCCACACCTCTTCATCCGCCAGAGTCCAGGGCGTCCTTATGCCAACAAAATAATTGTGTTGAATTTTACCCATATAGCTTCCAAACACAATCAACATCACAGGAATAATAGCATTCCCAAGCCTATCTATGTTCACCTTATATCCCAATGCAGAAAAGGTAGCGGCAAGGTACACTGCAGATAAAATAATTATTAAAACAGCCCTTATCACCCTATATGCCCCGGCAAACTTACCATAATTAGCTTTTTTAGGGTCAATCAGAGGAACAAATACCATCAAAAAATATACTCCGGTAATGATTGAAGGTAAAATAAACACATCCTGCTTTGGTCCAAAACTATCTACTTGGCCAGAAATATTCCAATGCATTGGAATTTTATCCGGCAAACGCCCAAAAACAACAAAGGTAAAAATCCATATCAATAGTATAATTCCAATTAACCACCAATCTTTTTTCATTTCCTGTTTTACATCATAATTTTCATACATGATATTTTTACTCCTTTCTTAACCTATTTGAAATTTTTCTTTTTTGTGTTACTCTTAAAAGTAAATACAAAGTTAAACTTTCACATCAGGGAGGCAGTTTAATGCAGACTTTTTTATCATCGGTTCAAGGAGTACTTACAATTGTATTCATGTTAGCTCTTGGCTATTATCTTGCAAAAGCAGGATGGTTTGATAGTTCAATATCAGATTTATTTGCTAAACTTGTCGTCAATATCTCTTTGCCACTTTCTATGATAGTAAACATAACATCAACTTTCTCAAAAAAGCAATTAGAGCGCCCAGGAAGAGGACTTTTGATACCTTTTTTGTCAATACTTTTATCCTACTTGATTGCATATATACTGGCTGAAATTTTTAAAGTCAAAAGAGGAAGAAAGGGAGTATTTACAGCAATATTTTCACTATCAAATTCAATATTTGTGGGGCTTCCAATGTCTCAAGCTCTTTTTGGGGAAATTGCGACACCTTATACTCTTTTGTACTACATGGCAAATACTACAATTTGGTGGACTTTGGGTGTGTATGGCATTGTTCGTGACACAAAAGGCAAAGATCAAAAAATATTAACTTTAGATACGTTAAAAAGAATATTTAATCCCCCTCTTATTGGTTTTATCATAGGTGTAATCTTGGTTTTTGCCAATATTAAACTTCCAAAACTTATTTTTGACAGCTTCAAAATGATAGGAGGACTTACAACACCCCTTTCAATATTTTATGTTGGTATAACTATTTACGAAATGAGTTTTGATAAATTTAAGCTTGATAAAGATGCTTTAATGGTTTTTATCGGGAGATTTTTGGTGACTCCTGCCTTAGTATGGATATTAGATTTATTTATACCAATTCCTCAGCTTATGAGAGATGTCTTTATAATAATGTCTGCAATGCCTGTCATGGTAAACTCAGCAATAATAGCAAGGGTTTATGGTGCAGATTACGAATTTGCGACAAGCATGATCACGTACACAACAATATTTAGTGTCATTATAATGCCATTTTTAATGGTTTTGATAAAAACTATATAATGAGTGAATATACAATCTCTCATTCCATATAAACACTACTTTAAAACTCATGAAAAACTAATGCCTTACTATTATTAAAATATAAAGTAAAAAAATATTAAAAAAGTAGAATAATCCCTGCTAAAATGTCATAAACTCCATGAAAAATTTGTTTTTTGCTTTTCGCTTGAGGATATCCGCTCTTATCTATTTCGTACATTACTTGATTTCATTTTGCCTTTTTAAATCATTTCTTTCTACTACTTTTGGCTCATCCAGCGTCCGGTTGTTTTTTCTCTTTGAACTAAACCAAAAAAACAACTATTCATTATCCCTTCATAGAAAGCAAATTTGGTAAGATAAGGCGGTAAAAGAGAAATCAAAGATAACACTACTAAAAAAGTAAAAGATAGAATAAAGAGCTTTATTTTAGGCTTTACATATTTAAAGACAAGATGCAGTAGTTCTAATTCTTTCGCCTTCATGCTCTTTTAACACTCCTTTCATACTTCTATCTCTTTCTCCTTCTTGTATCTTTCAAAATAATAATACAATATGGCAAAAGCAACTAAAACGACAAGAGTTGTGAGAATTCCTCCTTCTGGTCCAAAATATGTATCTGAACTGCCGAATTCTGAGACATCGAATTCAACCTATCAATAAACTCTTTTGAAGAAAAGGCCGGAGTAAAAAGCAACATAATTATCTCTATTGCCAGAACAATAATAATATTAAATCTTATCACCTTTTTGTAAGGATACATGGTCTTCATCTGCTTCTATGTTACCAAATTTTTATATTCTTTGAATTTGACATTTAAAAGGCTTTATTAATAAATTTTACTAATAAGCCAGGCAGTAGTGATAAAAACATCTAATTCTAGCCATCTGTAATTCTACCCCCACTTGTGCTATAATCTTAATATAATTTTGATTTGATACGGAACTCGGTTTTCGTGCAAAGGTAGAATAAAAAAGTGGAGGGTTAAAGATGTTTCCAATCAGGGATAATATACCGAGCAGACGACCACCCGTTATTACGCTCCTGCTCATAATAATAAATTCGCTCATATTTTTCACTCTTTCAAGTGCTTCATACAGCACTTTTGCCGGGTTTGTTTACAAATACGGGCTTATACCGGCAAAAATTACAAAACTGGTTATATCCGGTGTACCGTTTTCCAGCAGCGACTTATACCCTTTTATCACCAGTATGTTTCTTCACGGTAACACACTTCACCTAATTAGCAACATGTGGATACTCTGGCTGTTCGGAGATAATGTTGAAGATAGGATGGGCCATATAAGGTTCCTCATTTTCTACCTCCTTAGTGGGGTAATCGCAGGTGTATTTCACCTGGTTTTTAATCCCCTCTCACAAGTACCGGTGGTAGGGGCTTCTGGAGCTATTGCAGGCATTATGGGTGCATATTTTGTATTATTCCCGTCGGCAAGGATAATTACGCTGGTACCAAGCTTTTTCCTGGTTCCAGTCTTCCTTCCGATACCCGCCGTGGTCTACCTCTTCCTATGGTTCCTGACCCAGCTCTATTCCGGCACGGTCTACTCTGTCATTGGTGGTACAACGGTTGGTGGAATAGCCTGGTGGGCGCATATAGGAGGATTTATCAGTGGTGTGTTGTTAAATAGGTTCTTCCTTAGAGATAGGCATTAATTAACTCGTGCTCACAATGGCGATTCCTCCACAGCCCCAAGGAAGCTAATATGTACCCAATAATCCATTTTTTCTGGCGTACCTACTACTCATACCAAAAACCACTGAACCAACTATAAGCCACAAGATACTTATAAGTATAAGTAGTAGCCACTCATTGTAAGAAATAGCAATATTACTTACTGATTTTCTCGCTATATCATTTTCTATTTTATATGAAAAACTTTCTTTTAAACTTCTTTTTATTTAGCTATTACAATGTTTAAATATTTGAACATATTTAAGCCCCCTTTAAATTTGCATGTATTTTATATTTATTTTCTATGTCTTCTGCTGTAATATTGATATTTGCGAATTCATCAACGATGTTCCCATTGTTTATTATTATAAATCTGTCAACTGTCTTTCTCAAAAAATCTACATCATGAGAAGCAAGTAATACTGTTATCTTCATCTCCTCTCTTAAGGATTTAATAGCATTGGTCAGTAAGACACGTGACTCTATATCTAATCCATTGGAAGGTTCATCCAAAATTAAAAGTTCCGGTTCGTGAAGTAAAGAAACAGTTATTGCTACTCTTTGTTTTTGACCCATTGAAAGAGTTTTTACTTTTCGTGTTAATACTGTTGCCTTCAAGTACTACGCCTATTTTCTCCATTATTTTCAATCGAGTTTTATCTCCCATTTTGATATTGGATATAATAACCTCACCTAAATCAGGAATTGTTAAACCGCATATTATTTTAAGTAAAGTGGTTTTACCCGCTCCATTCGGTCCAAGAAGTCCTACTATTTCCCCTTTATTTATATTCATGGATACATTGTTTAAAGCTATAATCTTGCTTTTATTGTATTTTTTGTACAAATTTTTGACAGTAAGCAAATCTTTCATTCCTCCTTGTTATTGTCTATCGAAAGAATAATTACATCATTTCTAAATCTGCTTGATTTTAGCATTATTAATGGCGCAGTTATTGAATGGTCAATACCCATTTTACTGCATCGTTTATAAGAAGAAAGTAATTCCTCCTGCGGACATAAAAAGTCCATTTTTTATACCCCTAAAAATGTAAAAACACTTTTTAAATATTATACAATATTTGAAATTAAATTTGTGGATTTTGGAACGAAAGTGTCATTTTTGGGAACGAAAATGCATTTTTCGCCTAATATTTTACAATTATATGGCTAATGTTATCTGGTAGTGCCACGGAATATCAAAACAAAAACAGCGATATTGATTTTGCAGTTTTATACAATAAAAATGTCTCATTGGAGGAAGAACTTACATTAGAAGTTAAAATAAGTGAAATATTCAAAAAGAGATGACATTGATGTGATAAATTTAAATAAAGCTCCTTTAAACCTTCAACACAATGTCATTTATACGGGAGAATTATTATATTGCAGTGATTATTTGAAACTGGCGGATTTTAAAGAAAAAGTTTTTAAATACCATGGAGACTATGGAATTACTCTCAAATTCTTTTATGATTATTATTTGGAGGGACTGATTAAAAAATGACCATTAATTAGGATAAGATAACTTTTCTGTTGCGAAAACATGACTTATCCTATATAATAATATTCAAGTTATGCTTTATCAATTTGTATTGATAAATTTTCGAAGTTTTTGTTATATCTTAGACAAAGGAGAGAAGTAAATGGCTAACAAAATTCAAATGAAGGTACCCCTCGTTGAAATGGACGGGGACGAAATGACAAGAATCATATGGAAATTGATAAAAGAAATACTTTTAGAGCCCTATATAGACCTTAAAACGGAATATTATGACCTTGGAATTAAAAACAGAGATAAAACAGAGGATCAGGTCACGGTTAATGCGGCATATGCCATCAAAAAATATGGTGTCGGCGTAAAATGTGCAACAATTACTCCAAATGCCCAGAGAGTTGAAGAATACAACCTTAAAAAAATGTGGAAAAGCCCTAATGGTACAATCAGAGCAATACTTGATGGCACAGTTTTTCGCACACCTATTATTGTGGAAAGTATTAAACCTCTCGTAAAAACATGGAAAAAGCCCATTACAATTGCAAGGCATGCCTATGGAGACATTTATAAAGATGTAGAATATCGGGTTGAAAACAAAGGAAAAGCAGAACTTGTTTTTACCTCTGAAACAGGTGAAGTGTCAAGGCAAACAATACATGAATTTGAAGGTCCTGGTGTCATCCTTGGCATGCACAACACTGATGAATCGATAAAGAGTTTTGCAAGAGCATGTTTTAACTATGCCTTAGATACAAAGCAAGATTTGTGGTTCGCAACCAAAGACACCATATCAAAAATTTATGACCACAGATTTAAAGACATATTCCAGGAAATATACGAAAATGAATATAAAGAAAAATTTGAGAAAGCGGGAATTGAATATTTCTATACTCTTATTGACGATGCTGTGGCTCGAATTATAAGGTCTGAAGGCGGAATGATTTGGGCATGCAAAAATTATGACGGCGATGTAATGTCAGATATGGTAGCAACAGCATTTGGAAGCCTCGCCATGATGACATCTGTGCTAGTATCTCCTGATGGCAAATACGAATTTGAAGCAGCTCATGGAACAGTTACAAGGCATTATTACAAATACCTTAAAGGAGAAGAGACCTCTACAAATTCTATTGCTACAATTTTCGCATGGACAGGTGCTTTGAAAAAGAGAGGAGAACTTGACGGAATAGAAAGCCTCGTAAACTTTGCTGACAAACTGGAAAATGCATCTCTTCAAACAATTGAAAAAGGTATAATGACAAAAGATTTAGCAGCTCTCTCTGATTTGCCAAATAAAACTGTTGTAAATACAGAAAGTTTTCTTCTTGAAATTAAAAAGACCTTGGAAGAGATAATGTAAAAAGTAGTATGTGTCTTCCCCTGTAGGAGCGTGGGCGGGCTCTGCCGACACTTTTATAACACTTTCAGCAAATGTTGCTGTAATACCCCTAGTAGTAGAATAGGCGTTGCCCATCCCGTGTCAATGGAAGATGACAGCGCTCTCTTTGGATATTTTACAGCAATTATTCTCTTCAGGACAAAAAGAAAATAAAATAGAATAAAAGCTGCTAAGGCTTCAGCAGCTTTTTATTTTATACATTTTTTTAATTCCTCTATATTTTTTGGTATATTACTTCCATTCATAATTCCTTTTTCTTTTAAAATTTCATATATTTCCAAAAGCATAGGCTTTCTCAAATCACTCCAATCGAGTTCTTTTTCGTTAGTAAAAACAACTGCTGGTTCGCCTTTTGCAACAACTTTTCCCTTCCTCATGACATATATATAGTCAGCCCATGAATAAGCAAAGTCCACATCATGAGTTGATAAAATGATTGTCTTTTCCTCTTCAGCTAATTTGTCAAACAAACCCATGATTTCTTGTACATGCTTAGGATCTAAATAAACCGTTGGCTCATCCAGTATAATGACTTCAGGCTCCATAGCTATGATATCAGCTATTGAGACGCTTTTTTTCTGTCCATAGCTTAAAAAATGAGTGGGCTTGTCTTTTAAATCAATAATTCTCATTTGTTTCATAGCTTTTTCCACTTTTTCTTTTACTATATTTTCTGGATAACCCAAATTCATAGGTCCAAAAGAAATCTCTTGGTATACACTGGCAGAAAAAAGCTGTATGTCAGGATTTTGAAAAACAATACCCACATTCTTTCTGAGTTTGGTAAGTTCGGTACGATTGTATTTTATTTCTTCCCCGTTATACAATATTTTTCCTGATTTAGGTTTCAAAATTCCATTGAAGTGCAAAAACAGTGTTGTTTTACCTACACCGTTTGGACCTAAAACTGCAGTCTTTTTACCCTTCTCTATCGATATATTTACGCCATCTAAAGCTTTTGTACCGTCGCTGTACTCAAAAGTAACATCTATCGCTTCTAATATAAATTGCTTTTTCATAGTTCACCTTCTTAAAAGCATTGATATGCTTATTAAAATTAGTTCTATCAAAATAATAAATATTATATTTTTATAACAAAATTTGTAATCTTTACCGATGACTTTTAGTTCTCCGTTATAACCCCTTGCTTCTAAAGCCACATATAAATCCTGTGAATCTTTGTAAGACTTAATAAAAAGAGAAGATATCAAAAAGCCTAAAGACCTATAACTATTTTTTAATGTGGCATATCCCAATCTTGAATCCTGAGATATATAGATTTCCTCAGCAGCCTCGACTAAAACAAATATCAATCTGTAAATTAGCTGAAGTAACTCCAAAAATAGTGAAGGAATTTTTAATTTCTTTAAGACATTTATAATGTCAACTACAGGAGTAGTAAGAGCGAGAAAATACAAACAAGACACTACTGCTAAAACTCTGAAAAATAAAATAACAGCAGTATTAATGCCTTTTTCAGTAATTCCTAAAGTTACTCCAAAAATATTAAGGCTTATTAATGCAACACTCTTATCCCCTATAACATTTATGATAAGTGTCAATATGCTTATTATCAAAAAAGAAAAAGGAATTAGCATAAGCTTAATGTACACTCTTGCTGGAATTTTCGCTTTAAATACAGTTACCACAAACATCAAAATAATTACTGCAATATTAGTATAGGCATCAAATTCAAAGCACAAAATCATTGTTAAAAGGGCAAATAAAAGTTTTTCAACAGGATGTACATTGTACATCCTGTTTGTGTAAGAGTAACTATCTATTAACATTTTTTCTCCACTTCGCAACACCTATATAATATCCTAAAAATCCTGCGCCAATTGCAGCTTGGAGCGCAAACAAAAGGCTTTCAATTTCTCCGCTTGGTGGCTCCCAAATTGGTTCAAACCATGGCTTATAATTTTTGTCTACCTCAGCAATAGCCTGTGTCGCCCTGTCATCTGCGCCAGCAAATTCAGCGTTTTTAATAGTAACAAGAGGAAACACGATCAGCAAAATGACCAACAAACCTAATATCAAATTTTTCATTAAAAACTTTTTATCCTTCATACTGCCTTACCTTCTTTCTCTAAAACGTTAAGCTCAATGAGTTCCTCTTTGCTGTAGGCAGTTAGCATATTAATTACAAGCACAGTTAAAAGCCCCTCACTTATTGCCAAAGGTACCTGTGTCACTGCAAATATCCCCATGAATTTTAAAAATGAGGCTGTAAATCCGCCTACTTCAGTAGGAAAAGCAATAGCAAGTTGGAGGGATGTTGTCACATATGTAAGCAAATCCCCAATTGAGGCAGCTAAAAATACTGCAAGCCAATTTGGACCACCTGCTTTTTTTATTCCTTTAAATATATAATAGGAAGCAATTGGCCCTACTATAGCCATGGAAAATGTATTAGCACCCAAAGTTGTTATACCCCCATGAGCTAAAAGCAGTGCCTGAAACAAAAGCACTATAAGGCCTAAAACACTCATAACAAAAGGTCCAAAGAGTATAGCTCCAAGCCCTACACCGGTTGGATGCGAACAACTTCCTGTAACTGAAGGGATTTTCAAGGCCGAAAGCACAAAAGCAAAAGCACCTGCAAAACCCAAAAGCATTTTAAGCTTTGGATTTTCCTTTACCTTTTTGTTTATCGCTATAAGTCCCACAACCACAAAAGGCAAAGAAGCTATATCCCATATTATGCACCATTTAAGAGGAAGAAACCCTTCCATTATGTGCATGGAATAGGCAATTTCCGGCGCTATTAAAAGTAGCGCAAATGCTGTAAACAATACCCATTTCCATTTTTTCACACTACACACCTCTTTTTATGAAATTTAAGCAAAAATAAAGCCTCTTAACTTACCAACGGCGTTAAGAGGTTAAAAAATACATAGGTATCCTTTTATAACACCTCCTCTATCGACCGTAGAGTAAGTGTAACACAAATACAGGCAGGTCTCCTGACTTAGGTTCATCGCTCTTTACGCCTTCCCACCCGGCATTCACCAAGTATTCGCTGAGTGCCGGACAGTGGCATAATGTAAAGAGCTCACCATCACAGTGGCGGGACCGTGCAGGACTTTCACCTGGCTTCCCTTTTAACCCAATTTTGACTGCAAAATTGGGCACCTGTATTTGCTTGTTATTCAATTCTTCCTTTAAATAAAGCATATCATTTTATAAATTAGGTTGTCAATGAATAGAAATGTCTCTTATTCTAATTGCTTACTTATAATTTTTGCAACTTCAAAACTAGCCTCAATTGTTTTTTCAATATCCTCCTCTGTGTGAGCCATTGATAAAAAGAAGGTCTCAAATTGAGAAGGAGGCAGGTATACACCCCTTTTTAGCATTTCTCTAAAATATGCGGCATACATAACAGTGTTTGATTTTAAAGCAGAGTCATAATCCTTTACTTCATCTTTATTAAAAAACATACACATCATGCTGCCTATTCTATTTATTGTAACATCAATTCCATTTTGAACCATGCTTTCTTTTAACCCCTTACACAATTTTTCTGCTTTCTTGTCTAACTCTTCATAAATATTGGAAGTTTCAGATAATATTTTTAAAGTCTCAAAGCCTGCTGTCATTGCTAGAGGATTGCCAGACAAAGTCCCTGCTTGATACACAGGCCCATCAGGAGAAACCAACCTCATTATCTCTTCTCTTCCTCCATAGGCACCGACAGGAAGTCCACCTCCAATGATTTTCCCAAGTGTGGTAATGTCAGGCATGACGTTGTAAAATCCTTGTGCCCCCGAATAAGACACTCTAAAACCTGTCATCACTTCATCAAAAATTAAAAGTGCTCCATACTTTGTAGTAATCTCTCTCAATCCTTTTAAAAACTCTTCATCAGGCAAAACAGTACCCATGTTTCCGGCAACAGGCTCTACAATGACACCAGCGATATTTTCACCATAAACTTTAAAAATATCTTCTACCATTTTGATGTCATTGTATCTAGCTATAATTGTATCCTTTGCTATCTCATTTGTTACGCCCTTTGAATCAGGCATTCCGAAAGTAAGTGCACCTGACCCTGCTTTTATAAGCAGGCTGTCAGAATGTCCGTGATAACATCCTTCAAATTTTACAATGATGTCTCTGCCCGTATATCCCCTTGCCAATCTTATAGCACTCATAGTGGCTTCTGTGCCTGAATTCACCATTCTGACAACTTCTATAGATGGAACAGCCTCAATTATTTTTTCTGCCATCTTAACTTCCAACTCTGTACAGGCTCCAAAACTGGTACCCAGTTGTGCTTGTTTTTTAATAGCTTCTACCACCTGTGGATGTGAATGCCCAAGTATTAGCGGTCCCCATGAAAGAACGTAGTCTATGTATTCATTGCCATCTTCATCCCATATATGACTTCCTTGCCCCTTTTTTATAAAAACAGGAGTAGCTCCTACTGATTTAAAAGCCCTTACAGGGCTATTGACACCACCCGGCATAAGTTTTTTAGCTTTTTCAAAAAGCTTTTGTGATTTATCAGTTTTCACAGAATCACCTCTTAACAGCCCGCTTTTCTCAATAATTTTTCTGTAAATAGCCATTTTCTCTTCTTCAGCAAAATCTTTTTCCTTTAATTCTATCCTCTTCTGGTATAGCTTTTGTAATAGTTTTTCATACTCGTCATTGAAAATTGACTCCAATTTTTCTTTTATCATTCTCGAAAGAAGTGGACTTTTGCCACTTGTAGATATAGAAATAATTAAGTCTCCCCTTTTTACAATGGCAGGTACAATAAAAGAAGAAAGGTCTTTATCATCAACCACATTTACAAGCACATTGTATTTTTCTCCATCTGACGCAACAAGTTTATTTACCTTCTCATCATCTGTAGCAGCAATCGCAACAAAAAATCCCCTTACATCCCCTTGTTGATACTCACGTCTTATAAGTTCCACCTTTTCTTTTGCTGAAAGCTTAAGTATTTCCTCATCAAAAGAAGGAGAAATGGCAGTAACTAAAGCTTCTCCTTCAACAAGAGATAAAATTTTTCTAAGAGCAACTTTGCCACCCCCTACAACAAGGCATTTTTTGTTTTTTATATTAAGCATTATAGGGTAATAAGCCATTTTGCAACATCCTTTGCAAAGTAGGTTATAACTATGTCTGCCCCTGCCCTTTTAATTGAAGTGAGTATTTCTAAGACTACCGATTTTTCATCAATCCAACCCATCTTAGCTGCCGCCTTTACCATTGAATATTCTCCACTTACATTATAAGCAGCAATAGGAATGTTGAAATTATCCTTTACCCGCCTTATAATATCAAGATAAGAAAGTGCCGGCTTTACCATGACAATATCTGCTCCTTCTTCAATGTCAAGAGCTATTTCTCTTAAGGCTTCGTTGGAGTTTCCATAGTCCATTTGATAAGACTTTCTGTCGCCAAATTGTGGGAAAGAATTTGCTGCTTCTCTAAAAGGTCCATAAAAAGAGGAAGCGTATTTAGCACTGTAAGCCATAATAGGTGTGTTTACAAATCCTTTACTATCTAAAAGCTTTCTTATGGCAGCTACTCTTCCATCCATCATGTCAGAAGGCGCTACAATATCCGCCCCTGCCTCAACATGGGACAAGGCTATTTTAGCGATGTAATCTATCGTTTTGTCATTTACAACTTGTCCATTTTCAACAATTCCACAGTGACCATGAATTGTATACCCACACATACACACATCTGTTATTACCACAATTTCAGGCACTTTTTCTTTTATTTCTCTCACCGCTTTTTGAACGATGCCTTCCTCACTATAAGCCTCTGACCCTAATTCATCTTTATATGAAGGCACACCAAAAAGTAAAATAGCAGGAATTCCAAGGTCACGCACTTCTTTAACTTCTTCTACAAGCAAATCTATAGAAAAATGGTAAACACCCGGCATTGAATCTATCTCTTCTTTTATATTATCTCCTGGCACAACAAAAAGAGGATATATAAGGTCACCAACATCTAAAGAAGTTTCTCGTATCATCTCCCTTAAAATACTGTTCATCCTAAGCCTTCTTGGCCTTTTTACCAAATCCATTTTATCTCCTCTTTCTATTGGTTTTGATAGTTTTTTAATATTTCTTCAATAAGTTTTTCCGTTGTGTATTCACTTGGCATTATGTCTACATTAAATCCTTTATCCTCTATAGCTTTCTTTGTTACAGGTCCTATTGCAGCTATTTTAGAGTTTTTTAGAAGATTTATTTCGTCTCCTATTAATTGATGCATATAATTAAAGGTAGAGGAACTTGTAAATACAGCAATATCTATTCCTTTGCGGAGTTCACTTATAAGCTTTTCCTTTATTTCATAATTTGGTTCATTTTTATATGCGACAATTTTTTGTACGTTAGCACAATTTCCTAGACTTTCCATTAATATATCCCCGCCTATCTGAGAAGTCAAAAGCGCTATGTTTTTTCCTTCAACATGTTTTTTAAGTGCATTTGCTAAAGAGTATGAGGTGTACTCCTCAGGAATTATATCTGGATATATAAAAATATTTTCTAAAGCTTCCGCAGTTTTACTTCCTATCGCTACTACTTTAATTCTTAAATTTCTTAAATCAACCCTTTTTTCTCGGGAAGCTTCAATAAAACTCCAAACGTCATTTACACTTGTAAATACAGCATAATCAAATTTGTGTATTTCTTCTAAAAACTTTACTATATTATCTAAAAACGGCGTGATTTTAATAGTAGGACAAACAACAACATCTGCTCCCTCTTCGCTCAAAATTTTTTTCATCTGCTGTGACTGTTCATAGGTCCTTGTAAGCAAAATCCTTTTTCCAAAAAGCTTTTTGTTTTCGTACCATTTTAATCTATCCCTTAATGCCACAACATCTCCTACAGTGATAACTGCAGGATTTTTTATTCCTTCTTTTCGGACGAGACTTGGAATATCAATGAGTTTCCCAGTTATAACTTTTTGCTTTGGAGTAGTGCCTTCCATTACTACTGCTGCTGGTGTATGAGGATCTTTGCCGTAATTAAGAAGTTTTTGCACAATTTTTTCTATATTTTTTATCCCCATGAGAAATACAAGTGTCCCCTCGAGTTTTGATATGACCCCCCAATCGAGGTTTTTATCTTTCCCTTCCCATTCATGACCCGTTATTACGTGAAATGAAGAGCTTAAATCTCTATGAGTTACAGGAATTCCTGCATAGGATAGGACAGCCACTGCAGATGTTATGCCTGGCACTACCTCATAAGGTATCCTTTTTTGTGAAAGGTATTCAGCCTCTTCGCCACCTCTTCCGAATACAAATGGGTCTCCTCCTTTAATTCTCGCTACTTTTTTGCCAGAAAGGGCCTTTTTCGCAATTATTTCGTTTATTTTATTTTGAGGTACTTTGTGATTATCTGGAAACTTTCCAACATCAATAAGCTCTGCATCCTTTTTTGCCATTTTTAAAATATCTTCATTAATGAGCCTATCATACACCAGCACATCTGCATTTTTTATTAGTTCGACTGCTCTCAATGTTAAAAGCCCAATATCTCCAGGTCCTGCTCCGATCAAATATACAATCCCTGACATCATATACCTCCAAATTCTTCAATAAGCTTTTCTATCATTTTATCGGTTTCTTCAATTAAGCCAGTCACTTCACTTTTTAAAAGTTTATCCTCTTTTTGATAAACAACTTTTATGTTTATTTTCTCTTCGTCTTTCTCTTTTCTGTATTGGGCATAGGCACCAAAAGGCTGTCTACAATTAACTCCAAAAGCTTTTAGAAGTTCCCTTTCAACAGAAGCCTCAAAAAATGTTCTTCTATCAACAATGTAGGAATAAAACTCTTGAAATATATTATCAAAACTTTCTGCAATTTCTACTGCAAGAATTCCCTGACAAGGTGCTGGTACAACTACATCAGGTGGGAAATATTCAGTAATAATACTCTCCAATCCTAACCTATGCAAACCCGCCGCTGATAAAACAATGCCGTCAAGGTTTAGTTCTTCCATTTTTTTGAGCCTCGTCCTTACATTACCTCTTATTGGAACAATCTGTATGTCTGACATTAAAGCCTGTATTATTTTCATCCCTTTTAATGTTATAAGTTCAGGGTCTCCTGGTCCTACACCAATAAAATAAACTACAGCTACTTCACCTTCTTTGTAATAATGAGTGACAAATAATCTATCTTTTTCCCTATATATCTATCAAGGTCGTAGGATATTTTTTCCTCTTTATGGCCGCACTTTATCACAAGGTATCCTTTGAAGCTTTTTTCTTTTAGAAGATTTACTATTTCCTCGTACCTTCTCGAAATTTTCATTAATACCACGTTATCAAACATATCAAGAGCTTTTGAAATTTCCGTCACATCTCCTGATGAAATCACTGCAAAAGTCTCGTTTCCCTCCGCAATTGGGATATTTAACCTTGAGGCAGCTGCACTATAGGAGGTGATTCCAGGAATCGTCTCTACTTCGTAATCCTCAATTCCTTTTAAAATGTATATGTAGGTACTGTAAATCATGGGGTCTCCTATTGTTATAAAAGCTACGTCTTTCCCCTCATCAAGCAACTCTTTGATTTTTTTAACATTTTCTTCCCACTTTGTTTTGAGGTCTTCTTTTGAGTAGGTCATGGGAAATTCCATAAATACTACATCGCCTTTTATATAAGGCTTTGCAATCTCATAAGCAATACTTCATTCTCCTTTGCTTGTGGGCCTACGATCCTGTCATCATACCCTATAGACTTTGCAAACTTAATCTTTAAACCCGGATATTTTTCTTTTTCTTTTCCAAAAACCTCAGGTATATCATGTAACACATGGTTTCCTTCAAATAAAAACATAGGAACTGCTATGATATCGTAAATTCTTTCTTCGACAAATTCTCTTATGGAAGTAGATATATCAGGCTCGTTAAATTCCATAAAACCTGCCTTTACATCTTTGGTATTTTTTAGGCTCTTTATTTTTTCTACAACCTTAGTAACTACATCTTTAGTCTCTTAAACACGACTTCCATGTGCTATTATTAATAATCCTTTTCCCATAAAAATCTCTCCTTTTTTATAATGACACACTTACAAAGCAAATGAGTGCAGTAAGCTCTGCCAATTCATTTACTGCACCGAGAGTATCCCCAGTCATACCACCTATTCTCAGCGAAATATACTTTGATACAATATAAGTAACAAAAAGCGATATAGTAAGTATTTTTACAAAAACCGCTAAAGGCAGTATAAAATAGCTTGTAGCAATTGAAATAACAAAAGCAATGGCAAATTCCCTTATCCCTACTTTACCCAGCATGAGTCCTCCAAGGCCTTCTCCACCTCTTGCAGATTTACTTATCATCATAGAAAACACAATTGACAATCTCCCAATAATTGGGGTAATTAAAAGTGCTGTTAAAGTAATATTTTCGTGTATATTGGTGAGAAATAATATTTTTAAAACAACTATAAAAATTGCAGCTAAGACTCCATTAGTGCCAAGTCTCGAGTCTCTCATTATCTCCAGCATTTTACTTTTATCCTTATTGCTAAAAAGGCCATCAAAAGTATCTGCAAGCCCGTCAATATGCATTGCTCCTGTTAAAACATAAGAAAAAGCTACAATAAAAGTCATTACAATTTCCCGGGAAAAGAAATCCTTTAAAGCAATATACAAAAGTGAAAGGATACCTCCTATAACAATTCCGACTATTGGAAAATAAGATGCTATTCTATAAAACTCTCTTTTTTCAACATCAATTTCTATTGGTATAGGAAGGCGTGTCATAAACTGCATCGCAAGTACCAATCTTTTAATTTCTTCCATAAGGATATTGCATCCCTTTCAATCATCCCTTTATTTTAAGAGGTATTCCTGAAACCATTAGATAAACTTCATCTGCAGCATCTGCCACTTTTTTATTCATCCTGCCTGCTATATCTCTAAATATCCTGCCCAGTTTGTATTCGGGCACTAATCCCATTCCCACTTCATTTGTCACAAGAATTATATCCCCTTTAAAATCCTTCTTAGCACTTAATATCTTATCTACTTCGTCAGCAATTTGCTTTTCTATGTTATCAATCTCCTTCAACTCTACTTTTTCCCATGTTAAGTCAACTTCCATTAATAGGTTTGTAATCATAACTGTAAGGCAGTCAATCAATGCGACTTTGGCATTGCTTTTTGATATTACGTCATATAAATTTTTGTAGACTTCTTTTGTCTGCCAAAAAGGTGGCCTTCTCTCTTTATGCCTTTTGACCCTTTCCTTCATTTCTTCGTCAAAAGGAATAGAAGTAGCTATATAAAGGACACTGTTTCCTCCTTTTTCTAAAGCCAATTTTTCAGCAAATTCACTTTTGCCAGACCTTGCACCACCTGTGATCATAACAAGGCTCATTATATTACAACCCTTTCTTTATCTTCTACTAAATCTTTTATATCTATTTCTTTCAAAGCCTGTATCAATTTTTCATTGTCTTCATGTCTTTTTATAGCAACTCTAAAAAAGCTTTTGTCCAGATACCTAAAATTAGAAGCATCTCTTATGAGAATTCCTTTTTTTAGAAGTATTTGTTTAAGGTCATTTACCCTTCCTGTTCTTAACTTTAACAATATAAAATTTACTTTTGTATCAAAAGCAACTAAATAATCAATTTCTCTTAAAGTATAAAGCATATACTCTATTTCTTTATTTACATATTCCCTTGTTTTTTCTATATAAGCTTCATCTTTAAATATTTCTCTCCCCACAGCATCTGCAAGAGCATTTACTGTCCAAGGTTCTTTGTATTCTTCTAACTTTTGTATCAAAGAAGGACTTCCAATCCCGTACCCCAATCTCAGCCCTGGCATGCCAAAAAATTTTGTGACAGCTCTTACAATAAACAATTTATCATGCTCTTTTGCAAGAGGTAAAGCTTCATAATTTTTATAGTCTTTCATAAATTCAATAAAAGCTTCATCTATCATGACAGGTATATTCAAAATCTCCGCTTTTTTTAATAAAATTCCTATTTCCTCTCTAATTATGGCTTGTCCTGTAGGATTGTTAGGATTCCCAATGATTAAAGAATCTGCCTCTTCCATTTGTAAAAGAAGCTTTGCGAGATTTACTTTAAACCCATAATCTTCTTCCAGCCTGAAATATATTGGTTCACCACCGTTTATGTGGACTGCCCTTTCATATTCCAAAAAAGCAGGAGACGGAATAAGGGGTCTTTTTACCTTAAATGCTCTCACAAAAAGATGTATGAGCTCTGTCGCACCATTCCCAACAATTATATTTTCTTGCGAATACCCCACATACTGTGAAATAGCCTCTTTAAGTTTTCGATATTTTATATCCGGATATTTTGTTAAATCAACTTTTTTGATAATATCAAAAATCCATTCCGGCACCCCAAGAGGATTTATATTTGAACTAAAATCGATTATTTCTCCTTCATAATCATAAACATTTCCGCCATGCTCATAAGGCTTCATTGAAACACCTTCTTTCGTTTACTCTAAATCAGCACCCCGACATATGTTAAGGGTTTATCTGTCAGTCCTTTAATAGATACTGTATCTTCTTCGTTGTGCACTACAAGGCAGCAGGTGGATGGCCCCCCTGATTTTAATACATCAAGATGTTGTGGAAAATTCGCCTCCACCTTTAATCCTGATATCTTCTCTAATATGCCAATTTCATATTTTACACCTTTTGAACCAACAGGTATTGCTTCCACTATTTCTTTGGAATTAGAAATCTTTATATAATCACTTAAATTAAGAACATCTTTTGCTCCTAAAACTTCACTTCCTACACGTGGATAACCTAAAAGAGAAACATGCATACCTGCTTTCACTTTTTTTATCTTTAAATCACAAACATTTGCTTTTGCTATTACAGTGATTCCTATACCTGTAATAGATGTGGGAAAATTTTCTTCAGTACTTCCTGTAAAAACTACGTCTGAAAGTCCGTTCTCTTCAAGCTCGCTTTTTATGCCTCTTAAAATTTTTTGCCCTGTTGGATTCATTTCAACGGATAAAGTATCTGATATGACTAAGGGTTTTGCTCCTACACATAGTACTTCCGAAAGAGCCACTTTTACAGTAGTCCTTCCTACAATCTCTTCATCAACTTTTAACACATCATGCTCTTTATTCCCTATTGCTCCGAGGCTGTCACAAGATATCACATATGCTACATCATTTTCATAAATTATCACTAAATCTCTGTATCTCTCAATCACTTTTTATTCTCTACTCCTTTTAGGTATCGCTTTGTAAACCAATGCTGCAAGAAATACATTTGCAAATGACGCAATTGTTAGTGGTAATACCCATGCCGCAAAAAATCCCCATCCGAATATGGGCACAAACAAAAGGGTTGCAACAGGACCATTTAATATCGTAGCAGCGATTACTGCAATATAGATGTTAAATTTTCGATAAAAAAATTTAAACAAATAGGCGTATAATCCCATTTGCACTGCTATGTATATGTGATTTGTAAGCCCTAAAGGAAATCCAGAAGTAATTGCTGTAAGCATGTGCCCTAAACTTATCACAAGGGCTCCATACCAACTTCCAAGGTATAATGCAGCAAAATACCCTGGCATTGAGTCAAAGGCAACAGTGTTAAAGATTTTTATAAGAGCACCTACAGCACTTAAGGCTATAAGCATAGCAACAAGAGTAAGAGTTTTAACATTTTTTAATGCATTTGCTTTTTCTTTCACATCAATCTCCTCCCTATATAAAACACCACAAGACCTAAAAATGAAGTCATATACATTATTCTTATGCTGTCTTTTATGTGCTGTGGAGTAATTTTTTCTTTTCCATCCCCAAGAGTTGGTTTAATTTCAGGCTTTCCAAAATAATAATTGAGACCTCCAAGTTGTATATTTAAAGCACCGGCAACTGCTGCTTCTCCATGGGCACTGTTTGGACTTTGATGTTTCAACCTATCTCTTAAAAAAATCCTCCAACTATTTTTATAATCATAGCCTAAGAGAAAAGCAGCTATAACAATCAAAAAACCTGTTATGCGAGCAGGGATAAAATTTAATATGTCGTCAAGTTTTGCAGAAGCAAATCCTAAGTCGAGGTACTTTTCATTTCTATAGCCTACCATAGAATCAAGAGTGCTTGCTGCCTTATAAAAGATAGCCAGCGGCGCACCTCCTATAAACGCGTAAAACATAGGGGCTATTATACCGTCTGATATATTCTCTGCAACTGTTTCTATCGCTCCTCTGGATATATTCTCAACATCAAGCCTATCTGTATCCCTACTGACTATATAAGATAATCTTCTTCTTGCTTCAACTATATCACCCTTTGTCAACGCTTCGTATACTTTTCCTGCAGCTTTACCAAGGTCTTTTGTAGCAAGGCAGGTATATATAATTAAAACATCGAAAGCATACTTTAAATATGGATGTATAAGTCCTGCAATATAAAGTAGTACATACGTTGCTGCAAATGCCAAAGTTACTGTAAGTCCACACAGTATAAAACCTGCTATTTTTAAAGCTCTGTCACTTTTAGCATATTTTCTAAGTATACTCTCTAAATGTGATATTACTCTCCCTATAATTCTTACAGGATGAGGATATCCTTCAGGGTCTCCTATCAACAAATCCAATAAGTAGGCTAATACCACTTCCATTAATCTCTATACCTCTCCATAATTTTATAGACTTCTTTCATGTCGATACTTTTTCTCACAATATCTGCAAGCTTATCATATTCTCTTTCTTTAAATTCTTTGTAATCAATAATTTCCTCTATAGGAGAAAGTCCTTTTGATTTTCTCACAATATTTATAAATTCTCTGACAAACTCTCTGTTTTCAAAAATTCCGTGTATGTAAGTTCCAAACACTTTTCCATCATCGCTTATACAACCGTCATAGACTTCGACCTTTTCTCCATTTCTATGAGTTATTACTGAAAAAGGCTGACAATCTCCCAAAATTCGACTTTGCCCCATGTGTATTTCATATCCCTCTACAGCAATATTTCTAAGAGGTGATAATATTGATGGTAAATTATTGCGAATAACCGCCTTAATTTGGGTTGTTGTCTTTTCATTTTCAATTACAGTCTCTATATCCAAAAGTCCAAGTCCCTCAATTTCTGAAGTTGTACTTTCAATTCTTCCCGGGTCTTTAATGACTTTTCCCAGCATTTGGTATCCTCCACAAATGCCGACTATAAATTTCCCTTTTTTTCTCATTTCAAAAATTTCCTTATCAATCCTATATTCTTTCAATGCTTGCAAATCTCCAATTGTGTTTTTTGTTCCCGGAATTATAACCACATCACAATCTCCAATTCTTTCCCCTTTATTCACATAGCGAAGCTTTATTCCGGGAATTTTAGCAAGAGGTTCAAAATCCGTAAAATTCGATATGTGGGGAAGATTTATAACTGCAATTTCTATATCTCCTTCTGTATTCCTACGATAAAATCTCTCCGTCGACCCATCCTCTTCATCAATGTGCACATCCATATAAGGGACAACACCTAAAACCTTTTTGTGTATAATGTCTTCTAACATCTTTAAGCCCGGCTTTAATATTTCAATGTCTCCTCTAAACTTGTTTATAAGTACACCTTCAATGCGATTTCTCTCATTTTCTTTTAAAAGGAGCAAAGTACCAGCTATTGAAGCAAATACACCGCCTTTATCAATATCTCCTACAAGAAGTACTGGCGCATTTGTCATCTCTGCCATACCCATGTTTACAACATCTCTATCCCTTAAATTTATTTCCGCAGGGCTTCCAGCTCCTTCTATTACAACAATGTCATTTTGACTTGCAAGAAAATCAAAGTCCTCTTTAATAAGCTTTAAAAGTTCAGGCTTAAATTGATGGTATTCAGCTGCAGATATGTTTTTATAAACTTTGCCTCTTAAAATCACCTGACTCATTCTATCAGAGCTGGGCTTTAAAAGGATTGGATTCATGTGATAAGAAGGCTTGATACCTGCAGCTTCCGCCTGCATGGCTTGAGCTCTCCCTATTTCTAATCCCTCATCAGTTATATAGGAATTTAAAGCCATATTTTGAGACTTAAAAGGGGCTACTCTGTAACCATCTTGCTTGAAAATTCTGCAAAAAGCAGCAACCAATAAGCTTTTACCTACTGAAGAGGCAGTTCCTTGTACCATTAGTTTAAGTGTCATATTAATCCTCCTGAAAAGCATTTGAGTTCTGGTATTGAACACATTTGTCAACAAACCTCTTGACAGCCTCTTTATATGTGTATAAATTTATGTGAACATACGTCGCCAGGCAATTTTTATGCACAAATCCACATTTCCAAGCCTCTTTTTTTCCCGGTTTATGCACAACGTATGAGGTTTTCTGTGAAAAACCTTTTATTATTGAGTGGTGAAACTCATGCCCTTTTATTTTATCCCCTTTTCTAAAAAGGATGTTATCTTCAATAACTTCTGCCTCAACATAGCCAAATCTCTGAAGCCTTTTTGTCATGACAGTTTCAAAATCGTAAATTCCTGCCATTTCAAAAGTATTTCCTTGTAAATCTGTTATGCTTTTTGTGAGATACATAAAGCCGCCACACTCTGCATACGCAGGCATACCAGCATCTATTGCATCTTTAACCGATTTTAACATTTTTTTGTTTTTATTAAGCCTCTCCGCGAAAACCTCTGGAAACCCTCCTCCTATGTACAAACCCGATATTCCATCTGGCAGCTTATAATCCTTAAGAGGGCTAAAGGGTACAAGCTCTGCTCCAATTTCTTCAAAAAGTTCCAAACTCTCTTTGTAATAAAAGTTAAAAGCCTCATCAAACGCATACCCTATTTTTACCTTTTTTAAATCATGGTGCTTCCCAGTTGTGTCTCTAAAAGTACTTGAACAGTCAATCGCATCAACATTGAGAATTTTTTCTATATCAATGAATTTTTCAATATAATCATATAAGGCATCAAACTTGTGTTTAATTTCTGGCATCTCATATATCGGCACAAGGCCTAAGTGTCTTTCTGGCAAATCTAATTTTGCATCCTTTGGAAGATAGCCAAAAACCTCAATACCTAAATCTCTTGTTATGCATTCTTTCAAAAGGGCATAGTGTTTTTTATTTCCAGCTTTATTTAATATCACACCTTTAATTTTTACTTCCCTATCATAGTGCATATAACCCATTATTAAAGCTGATACACTTGTCGCCATAGAAGAAGCATCTACAACTAAAATCACAGGAATATCTAAAATTTTCGCAATATTAGCACTGCTCCCCTTTTTTGTAGTATCAATCCCATCGTACATTCCCATAACACCTTCAATTATAGAAATGTCAGCATTGCAGGCATTTTTGTAAAAAAGCGATTTAAGGTTTTGTTCCCCCAACATGTACAAGTCGAGATTGCAGGAAAAATTCCCTGTGACATATCGGTGATAAGCAGCATCTATATAATCTGGACCTACTTTAAAAGGCTGAACTTTATACCTTTTTGACAGTACTCCCATCAGGCCAAGGCTTACAGTAGTTTTACCTGCTCCTGAATGAGTGCCTGCAATCATTACAGCTTTACACAACTTTGAGTTGCTCCTTTCCATTTAGTGAGGGAATGACGTAAGGAGTATGGGTAACAGGATTTTCAAATACTTCCACATCTATTGAAAAGGCTGATTTTATATTGTTCAATGTTAAAACATTTCTGGGAGACCCAGATGCTATTATTTTGCCTTCTTTCATAATGAAAATCTCATCACAAAACTGTGAAGCGAGGTTAATATCGTGAAGCACAACAATTACAAGTATTCCTTTTAAAGATAAATCTTTTACAAGAGATAGTATTTCAACTTGGTATTTTATATCAAGGTGAGAAACTGGCTCATCCATGAGTAAAATTCGAGCTTTTTGTGCTAATGCCCTCGCTATATACACCCTTTGCCTTTCACCGCCGCTTAACTCTTTTATACTTTTGTCTTTAAACTGCCATGTATTTGTAATTTCCATGCACTCTCTTACAATATCTCTGTCTTCTTTTCTCTCCGACTGAAACCTTTTAAGATAAGGAATTCTTCCCATCATTACTACGTCATAACAGTTAAATTCAAAGTCGTAAACTATATCTTGAGGCACATAACCTATATATTTTGCCTTTTCTTTTATAGTAAAGTCTTTGATATTTTTCCCTAACACAAAGACATTACCATAAGTTGACGTCAAATACCCTGATATATTCTTTAAAAGTGTAGTCTTGCCACTTCCATTTGCACCAATTATCCCTATCACTATGCTTTTATTTATGGTGAAATCTATCCCTCTTAAAACTTCCCTTTCCCCATAAGAAAAATGTAATTTATCTACCTGTAAAATAGCCATATCATCACATTCCTTCACTTTTTTGTTTGCTCTTTATTAACAGATACAAAAAGAATGGTCCTCCAAATGCCGCAGTAATTATCCCAATTGGAATTTCCATTGGTTTTAAAATAACTCGTGCTAATAGGTCTGCAAAAGTCAAAAATATTGCTCCTGATATTGCACTAAAAGGTACCAAAACTCTATTGTCAGGTCCTACAATAAGCCTTGATATATGAGGCACAATAAGTCCAACAAAACCTATAATTCCACCGACTGATACAGCTGTTGCAGTAACTAATGACCCTGTCACAAGAATTATTTTTTTGACCAGTTCTGTGTTGACACCTAAATGTTCGGCAACTTCTTCTCCTGTCAATATTGCATTTACATCCCTTGAAAATACATACATCATAAAAGAGCCAATTATTATTATAGGAGTAGTAAAGACCACACTATTCCAATTTATGAGGCTAAATCCTCCCATAGTCCAAAAAACAATTCGAGAAAACTCATCATGGTTTAAAAGCATCATGAGAGAGATAATTGCAGACATAAAAGCACTTATAGCTATACCTGCCAATAACATTGTGGTCATGGATACTCTTGTGCCAGTTTTAGAAATAGTGTATACGAAAAATACAGTCATTAAAGAAGTAATAAATGCCATAAAACTAAGTCCAAATATTCCAAGTCCTAATATTATCGCAATAGTAGCTCCAAAAGCCGCTCCTGATGATACACCCAATACATAAGGGTCTGCCATTGGATTTCTCAAAAGCCCTTGAAAAAATGTCCCAACAACAGAAAGTCCCATACCTACAATCGCAGATTCAATAGCTCTTGGAAGTCTTAAATTAAGGATTATTGTCCTAGAGGTTTCACTGCCACCGCCCAAAAAAACATTTAAAATCTCCTGCAGGGGTATTTTTACCGCCCCTGCAGAAATTGATAAAATCATGGTAAAGACAAGCAGTGAAAAGGCTGTACCAAAATACATCCCTTTTTTTACTCCCACTTTACTTAAATGCCTCCGGATGTAAGAATTTTGCGATTTCTTCAAGTCCTAAAACAATTCTATTAGAAGCTCTTGATATTATGTCGTCATTGCTTATCACAAATACTTTGTCATTTTTAACAGCATTAGTATCTTTATATCCTGCCATGTTTTTAATGTCTTTCACATCCCCTGCATGAGGAGAAGTTATTATCACATCAGGATTTTTCTTGACTAATTCTTCTACGCTGTACTGCGCCCAACCATTTACATCCTCTGCAACGTTTTTGCCACCTGCAAGGTTTATAAGCTCATCAATAAATGTGCCTTTACCTGCTGTCCAGTTTCCGTCAAGAGATACCAGATAAAATACGCTGACTTTTGGAAGCTCTTTGACTTTGTCATTTATTTCTTTTATTTTATCTTGCATTTGTTTAATTAACTCTTCGCCTTTTTTCTCAGTTCCTGTTATTTGGCCTATTATTCTTATAGACTGGTATATCTGGTCAATGTTTTTTGCCTCCAACATTACAACAGGTATACCCATTTTTTCTAAAGATTCCATTTGCTCTTTACCGGAAAGAGTGGAAGCAAATATTATATCAGGCTTTTGAGCAGTAATCGCTTCTACATTTGGCCCTTTAAACCCCCCCACTTTGGGTACATCCTTGACCTCAGGTGGATAATTGTCAAAGTCTGTAACACCCACTACTTTATTTCCTGCTCCTAAAGCATATATAAGCTCTGTTGTAGAAGGTGCAAGAGAAACTATCCTTTGGGGTTCTTTCTCTATAGTTACTTCTCTTCCTAAAAAGTCTGTAACTTTTAAAGGAAACTGTGTTTTTACAGTTTCAGTTGCTGTTTGAGATGTATCTTGTGGCTTTGTAGCATTGTTTGTTGAACAAGCCGCCAGTGAAAACATTAAAGCAAAGACTACCAATAAAGCAAGTAAACCTTTAAATTTTCTCATAAGTACCCTCCTAATTTAAATTTTTCAAGTATCAAAAAAAGGTCTACCCCACGGAGGTAGACCTTTTTTGCCAAAATTAAGCATAAAAATTCCATTCCACCTTCCCTCCGAAGGCGAACTTCCGAAATCTTATGGCAGGTCTCCTGGCTCGCGATTCATCTTCCACCCTGCCTTCCCACCCGGCACATCTCTTGAGTGCCAAGCAGTGGCTTATTAGGGCTTCATCCTCGCTCACAGTAGCGGGGGCTGCAGCGGATTTTCACCGCTTTCCCTTTTAACTTCTCAAGACCATAAGATTTTTTGTATTCACTTGTACACCTATATTTTACATCTACTTATCATTTAAGTCAATTCCCTTATTCATGGCTATCTATTTGCCTTGAAAAATATGTATCAAGTTTCTTATAATAGAGTCAAGGATATCTCCTCTAAGAGAACCAATGAACGATTCAATGCGTTCAACATCTACAGCACGTATTTGGTCTAATAATGCAATTGAATCTTTTGGCAATCCACCATTTCCTGCCGGTATCCTATAGTACAAATTAAGATTTTGATTTGCCCATTCTCCATCTCGTGTCGTTAATGGAACTACTATTATAAGCGGATACCTCATAGGTCCTTTTGGTACTGCTACTACAACAACCGGCCTTTTGCCTTCCTGTTCATGCCCTTTTGGAATATGAGTAGGAAAAGAAAGAAGGAGGACGTCTCCCGGTTTTATATCATTTTTCATCATCAGGTCTTCCTCCTTCAATAATTAGCCCTACTCCTTCTATATATTTGACGGGACGACCCTGTGGTGGACCTTCAGTTCCCCAGTCATACTCCGGAAGTTCTGTTAATTCCGCATTTAACCATTCTTTGTCTTCTTTTTCCATTTCTTTTTTGTTTTTTTCATTTAAATATTCTATAAAATCAATAATTTCCTTTACTTTGTCTTCTGGTAATCTATCTATATATTCTTTTGCTTTCTTCCTCACTGCATTATCCATAACTCCACCACCAATTTTTATCGATAATCTTATATTTTATTATAACCCTCACATAGAAAAAACTCAATAAAAATTAGTTTTCTGGTTTTGGTCCATAATACTGATAATAGTAAGCTTTTAACATGCCATTGTAAAGCTTTCTTTTTTTAGAAGCCTCTCTTCCAAAGAGTTTCTCAAATTTTTCATGGGAAGTAAGTATATAAAAAGACCATGTGTCAAGCTTTTTAAAAACTTTTCCCATCTCTTTATAAAGTTTTTCTACTTCCTTTAATTTCCCCATCCTTTCACCATAAGGAGGATTGCATATTATAACACCATATTTATCATCTGTTTTTAAATCTTTTAATGAGATATTTTCAAAAGTTATGTATTTCTCTACACCAGCTTTACGCGCATTGTCTTTTGACAATTTGATGGCGTTTTCGTCAATGTCATATCCTTTTATGTTTAAAGTTATATCTTTTTTAATAGCACCAACTGCTTCTTCTCTTGCTTCTTTCCATAATTTATTTGATATTCTCCACCATTTTTCGGAAACAAATTGTCGTTTTAAACCTGGTGCGAGATTTATTCCAATCATAGCTGCTTCAATTGGAATCGTTCCAGAGCCACAAAAAGGATCTATCAAAGGTCTATCTGGTTTCCAAAAGCTCAGCATTATCATAGCGGCAGCCAAAGTTTCTCTCAAAGGTGCTTCATTGGATATGACTCTATAGCCTCTTTTGTGTAAACCGTCACCACTCGTGTCAATCATAAGTGTTACCTTGTCTTTCATTAATGAAAATTTTATTTTATAAGTTGCGCCGTTTTCTTCAAACCATTCTTTTTTGTATTTCTTCTTAAGCCTTTCCACAACAGCTTTTTTAACTATTGCCTGACAGTCAGACACGCTGAAAAGCTTGGATTTTATTGAATAACCCTCCACAGGAAACCTGCCATCTTCAGGTATCCAATCTTCCCAGTGAAGAGCCTTTGTACCTTCAAAAAGTTCTTCAAAAGTTGTGGCAGTAAATTCCCCTATTTTTACGTATATTCTCTCTGCCGTTCTAATCCAAAGATTAGAACGGCATAAAGCCATCTCATCGCCTACAAAAGTGACTTTTCCATTCTCTACAGTGACATCTTTATACCCTAACTCTTTTACCTCTCTTGCAGTTATTGCTTCAACACCAAAAAGAGTAGATGCTATAAATTCTATTTTTGACATATTTTATCTCCTTTTGCCTCTAAGTTTAACTAATTCAACCTTATTATATCACTTACATCTATAAATATATATCATTTTTTCCCTTTTATCTTGTTTTTATTGTGATATAATTAAAATAATAATATAAGTTAATGATAGATGATGGAGGGTATTTTATGCCATTGCCCGAAAAAAATAAAAAATATACTTATGCCGACTATTTAACCTGGTCTGAAGAAGAAAGATGGGAAATTATTAATGGTGTTCCCTATCTACAAGCAGCTCCAACATGGCAACATCAAGCAGTATTGTTAGATCTAGCAAGGCAATTTGCAAACTATCTGCAGGATAAATCTTGCAGAGTATTTACTGCTCCTTTCGATTTGCGAATACCAGAAGCAAATGAAAAAGATGAAGAAACTATCAATGTAGTACAGCCTGATATAATCATTATATGTGATAATTCAAGACTTAAAAAGACAGGTTATTATGGAGTTCCAGAATTGATTATAGAAGTAGTTTCTCCTTCAACTGGTCAAAAAGATAAAATAGAAAAGTTTAATTTATACGAAAAAGCAGGGGTAAAAGAATATTGGATTGTAGAACCTGATGAAAAGGTGGTTATGGTATTCACACTTGAAGAAGGACGTTATGGAAGACCCCAAATGTATTCTGAAGAGGATAAAGTAAAAGTTAGTATATTTGATGACCTTGTAATTGATTTAAAGCCTGTATTTGAGAGAATTTAAAAAACAAACTGAGGGTGTTTCTAAAGTTCCCTCAGTTTGATAAAAACTAAGATATCTAGTTCAGCGGCTGGCTCCTCCGCCTCCGGCAGAACCTCCGCCGAAGCCTCCCCCGCCGCCAAAACCTCCGCCGCCAAAGCCACCACCTCTAAAGCCTCCAAATCCTCCTGAGCCAAAGCTTCCTGGACCCCACCAGTCCCTTCTTATATTTCTTCCTCCTCTTCCAAAGATAATAAATATTAAAATAAGTATAATCACTACAGCAATATCTTCCCATGATATACCACTATCATTGCTACTTGTATTGACACTGTATTTGGAAGCATCCAATCCCTGAAGGTCTATATTGTACTCTTTTGCAACCCTTGAGGCTATAGCCATATAACCGGCGTATATGCCTTTAGAGTACTCGCCTTTTGCCCAAGAAGTTAAAACAAAATCGTCTAAAATCCTTCCTGCAACAGAATCCGGTATTGCCCCTTCCAAGCCATAACCTACATCAATTCTCACTTTTCCAGCCTGACCTTTTAAAAGTCTGTCTTTTACCACTAAAAGGAGAACACCGTTGTTTTTCTCCTTGTCTCCTATTCCCCATTTTCTAAAAAGGCTAAGAGAATATTCCTCAATTGGGTAATCTCCAATGCTGTCAACTGTAACAACTATTATTTGTGCCTTTGTGGCATCATCTAAAGCTTTCCCTACTTTTTCGATCTCTTCTATATCATTTTGAGACATAAGCCCCGCATAATCATATACATATTTAAACTGAATAGGTTTAGATGGAACATCAGGTGCAGAAAAAGCTATGGAATTAAATAATAATAAAAAGGCAATTGCAATTAAAAAAATTCCCTTTTTCATTTTGCCTCTCCCTATCTTAATATTTTGTAATTAACTTAATGCTTTAAAAATATCATTCTTTCGCTAAATTTAAACTATTTTAATGTATTACTGTTCATGTCTAGTATATTAGCATAGATAATAATAAGTATCAACACAAATTTTTAAAATATGCTGGCTTTTTAAAAAAAGTTATACTATTATCCTGAGAATCGTTAGACTTCAAATAGGAAGAGGCATATTTTAAAAATATTCGCATTCATGTCAAAAGAACATTATCAAACTTTTATCTCTTTTTTACAAAATTTCCTGAAGCGTTTTCCACGCAAGTAAAGCACATTTTACGCGGGCAGGAAAGTCAGATACTCCCTGCAGTACTTGAGCATCACCTAATTCATCAAGATTTACATCTTTTTTGTGCATCATGTCTATAAATTGTTGCACAAGCCTTAAAGCTTCTTTTTTGTCTTTCCCTTTTATAAGGTCTATCATCATAGAGGTTGAGGCTTGGCTTATGGCACACCCATGGCCCGTGAAAGAAGCATCTTCTATAATGTCACCATTCATTTTTAAATAAAGAGTAATATTGTCGCCGCAAAGAGGATTGTAACCTCTTTCTTTGTGGGTAGCATCTTTAAGTTCTTTTTCATGGGGAGAGTTTTCGTAATGTTCCATTATAACCTCAGAATAAAGCTGATTCAAATCGCTCATTTGAACCACTTCCTGACTTTTTTTAGTCCTTCCACAAGGGCATCAATATCCTCAAAATCGTTATAGAGATAAAAGCTTGCTCTTACAGTTGCAGGAACGCCTAAGTATCTCATTAAAGGCAGACAACAGTGGTGCCCACTTCTTACAGCAATTCCTTCTTCGTCTAGTATTGTAGCAACGTCGTGAGGATGGACACCTTCTACATTGAAGGAAATTAAGCCTCCCCTTTCCTTCGCATCGTTGGGGCCATACAATTTTACAAAGTCTAATTCTTTCATTTTCTGAAGGCCATACTCCAAAAGCTCGCCTTCGTGATTATGAATATTGGAAAGCCCAATTTTTTCTATATAATCTATTGCAGAAACAAGCACACAAGCCCCTTTTACGTTGGGAGTACCTGCTTCAAATTTAAGAGGTGGGGGAGCAAAAGTTGCACGGTCTTCAAAGACTTCGTCTATCATCTCTCCACCTCTTAAAAAAGGAGGCACATCAGAAAGCAAGTCCTCTTTTATATAAAGTACACCGATTCCCATAGGTCCGAGCATCTTGTGACCAGAAAAAGCAAAAAAGTCACAGCCTATTCTTTGTACATCAATCGGCATATGAGGTACACTTTGTGCTCCATCTATTAACACTTTTGCGCCGTATTTGTGGGCAATATGTGTAATCTCCTCCACAGGATTTATTATGCCCAAAACATTTGACATATGCTGCACAGCAACTAATTTTACTTTGTCAGACATTTTTTCTTTAAAGTCTTTCATAGAAAGCCTAAAATTCTCATCAAGGTGGACATATTTGAGTCCCGCCTTTTTAGCTTCCGCTACCATTTGCCATGGAAGTATATTACTGTGGTGTTCAGCTATGGTAAGTAGTATTTCGTCTCCTTCGTTTATATGCTTCATCCCCCAACTGTAGGCTATAAAGTTTATAGACTCTGTTGTATTTCTTGTGAAAACTATAGACTCTTCTCTTTTTGCGTTAATAAATTTTTTTACTCTTTCTCTTGCCTCTTCATAAGCCTGTGTGGAAAGAGCGCTTAAATAGTGTGGGCTTCTGTATACATTGGCGTTTAATTCTTCATAATATTTATCCATAGCTTTTATGACTTCAATTGGCTTTTGAGTTGTGGCAGCATTGTCAAGGTAAATAAGCTTTTTACCATGAGGTTTAACATTCAATATAGGAAAGTCTTTTTTAATCTTTTCTACATCAACATATTTCACTTTAAAATCCTCCTCCATATATGACCCTTTTAGGTTAATTTATTGTGAAACCAATTATTTTTAGAGCCTTTTGAGGTTTCACAATAACCTAGAGAAATTTTATCATATTGTGCATTTTAGTCCACTTCGCTTGAGGGCCAACAAGCTTGAACAAACACAAATAAGTCATTTTATCTGTTAGGGTATTCGATGTCAAAATTAATATCAATTTCCTTCCTCGCCTGTCTTAGAAAAAGTTCCCCTTCCCTAGTGAGCTCATAATATGTGTGATTGCGATGCTTAACACTTTTTCGTCGTCGATGGTAATATTTAACTATTCTTCTTTCCACTCGCTTGATTAGTCCTCTCTCCTCCAAACTTTGAAGTCGCTTTCTGCTTTCTTCTAATGATAAACCTAGGCGCCTCGCCAAAAGTTTCGCATATTCCGGCCCAAGCTTTTTGAGGTAGGTGAGGATTGTTAAATCAAGAAATTCATCTTGGTCATTGTTGAGTGGCATACTCTTCTCTCCTTTATTATGGATTTACCACTAAGTAGGTTGGTTTTTAAATACTATGACTTAGTAATAAATTATATTGCTGAGCGTTTAAATACCAAAAACTTCTTCAGCATTGTATCTCGCAATTCGAGCAATGACTTCAGGAGAAGCTCCGTTCAATTCTAAGTACCAAACGGTCTTGGGTACGCTCAGCAGATCATTGGGTTTTAGATTGCTGTAATCGCTATTTAGTACACCTCGTTGGAAGCGTTCCAGATGATTAAGCAATGACACCACTCATTTTAAGGTAGGATGGAAGAGCGTCGATCACCCTGGGCCAGTCGTCCGGTATTCCCATGGGGTGAATGCCAATGGCCACGTAAAGCTTAATATCATTTTTAGCGGCATTACTTATAGAAAGAGTTAACATCTGATGGAAATGATCAAAGAGTGTTTCTGCATGTTTTGCCCCAAAAAATAGGGAACAGCCAATAATTTTCCTTACTCCGGCCAGCGCCATACTCTTCCATCCTTCGAATGGAAGTAATGAAACATGTACATGAGAATCTACAATTTCTTTCATCAATCCTATTCGCCTGCCTTATTCTAGATCTTTTCGTGCACCTGTGTACGTCTTGATTCCTTCACTATTCCATGCCAACTTAACGTTGGGTTACGGGTTTTACATTAAAATTAGACCTGTATTCGGTTTCTGTCCATAATACCCTTTCAGCCACCATAGCTTCTGGGTTTAGTTTAACATCTTTTAATATCATTTCTTTAAATTTGTTATATCCCACTCTGTCAATAAGGTGTCCACCATGGATGTATTCAGGTTTGTTGTTCATAACATAAGCAGAAAATGTCTCCCAGTTTTTAAGTACACCTAAAACCACATCTTCTGTAACCCAATTTAAAAAGATTTTTCCCATACGAGGTGTTTGCTTTCCTGTTCTGCCGCCGATCAATACTCTGTAGAATTTTTTAGGGTTCCTGGTCCAAGCACCAGTTGGACACACTAGGACGCATTCGCCACAGCCGACGCAGCAGCAGGTATCTTTCACGATTTTTCCTTTTTCTACAGATAAAACACGCGTTGCATGATGAGCACACGCTTCTACACACTTTTTACACCCTATACAGCGCTCATAATCGTATTCCGGCTTTGTAATACCAATTATACCGATATCACTAACGTGAGCTTTAGCACAGTCGTTAGGACATCCTGATATATTTAATTTTATATGATAATCGCTGGGGAATATAATCTTTTCTATTTTTCTGGCCAGGTCGGTTGTATCAATGTTAGCATATATGCAATGACGATTACCTATGCAAGCCATTATATTACGAGCTCCTATGGTCGGATACCCGTTGTCATCAACTGCCATATCAACGCCGCATAAATTTACTTCAATTTCTTCGATATATGGTCTTATATATTTGTTAACCTCATCTATATATTCATATTTGATCCCTGGTATTGAAATTGTCTGTCTGACTCCCAGGTGAAATTCTCCGTTTCCCCAAGTTTCCGCAATATGCTGAAAAAATGACAGATATTTAGCATCTATAACACCGCCGGGAACGCGTATCTGGAGCATGAACTCCCCCCGCACTTTTGACTGACGATAACAATTTCTTCGAACCTTTTTTACATCTATATCGTAACTCATATAATTATCCCTCCGATTAATCCAACAGATTTTTTGCTTTAGTATAATTAAAGACAGGCCCTTCCAGACAAACATATGTCTCATTTATCTTGCAATGGCCACACTTGCCGACGCCACAAGACATTTTCCTTTCAAAAGATAACCAGATTTTATCTTCTGCTACACCGTTCTTTAAACATTCTAAAGCGGCAAAGTGCATCATAACAGGAGGACCTACAATTACTACATTGTAATTTTCAAAGCTGTCAAATGGTATTTTCTTAATGTGTTCTGTAACAAGGCCAACCTCAAAGCCTTCTATCTTATCTTTATCAAGAGTATAAATTGTGTTAAACCTGCTTCTAAAATTATTTAAATCCTCTTTGAACAGTATACTCTTTTCGTCCTTAAATCCCGCAATGAAATACAGAGAGTGTATTTCATCTGGATGTTCATAAAAATACTTTAAAAGGCTTCTAACAGGAGAAACCCCAGTTCCACCGGCAATGACAACTAGATCCTTACCCTTAAAATCATCTACAGGGAATGAATTACCATAAGGGCCTCGCATAAATATCTTATCACCGGGTTTTAAATTAAATATTTCATTGGTAAGTTTTCCTACCTTCCGTATGGTGAGTTCTACCCAATTATCTCCCATCGAACTTACCGATATAGGGCCTTCTCCGATTTTAGGTAAAGACACCTGAAAGAATTGTCCATGTTTTACCTTTGCATTGGTTTCTATTCTGAAAGTATATTCATTTTCTGTTTCGTGTATAATATCGATTATTTTATGGGGAACTGGAAGCATTATATTTTCACTCATTTACTTTACCTCCTCAATTGATGCTGTTTACCTTATATCTTTATTTGTTGTCTCCGCTTTTTTGAGTTTTTCCACTTCATCATACAGGCGATTAATGGTAGCCGGAAAAGATATTAGTTCAGGACATCTTTCATCACATCGCCCGCATCCTACACACATGTACTCGTCTTTGAAACGAAGTTTATAGTCATAAATTTTATGCAGAGTTCTGAACCTCATCCGCTCTCCCGCGGTTTTCCTGAAACTCAGTCCACCTGCCATTGTCGTGAAATCTTCGTGCATACAGCTAGCCTGAACCCTTCTCCTCTCACCAACTTTTCCGTTTTCTGTGTATATTACGTCTAATGTGTTAAAACAGCTGCAGGTTATGCACACAGCGGTACAGGCTCCACAGCTTATACATCTTGAATTATAACTTTTCCACATATCGAGATCATAAATTTTTTCTAATAATTCATGGCTATCAATTTCAGGGATGTTAACTTTTGTCGGGTTAGAGGTAACGAATTCAGGGGTAAATTCTACTTCTCTTTCATCGGCAAATAAATTGGTAAATTCATCGTCTTTTATTTCTACCAATATCTTATCATCGCCAAATCTAACTGCTAAACTGTAGTCGTCGGTTTTATTGGAACCCATTGAGACGCAGAAACAACTATCCCAACCTCCTTCTTTGCATTCCATTAAAATAAACTTTACTTTTTCCCGTAAACGCTTGTAGTAAATATCTTCTGTTCCTCCGTTTTTGAGAAAGATAGTATCAAGTCGTCTAAAGCCATTTATATCACAGGGGCGTGCAAATATCAGAATCTTTTTGTCATCTACCTTGCTTTCCATATATTCATATTCGGTAAAGTAGAATAGCGCCTGGGTAATCGGATAAATCACTTCTTTTGGTGAAAAATCTGATTTCTCATCGTAGACTACATCCTCAATTGAGTTAATTTCTGCATATCGAATCAAATCAGTGTCTGAATAACGACCACGCTTTTCAAAGCGGACAGGAGCATATACCTTATACTCTTTTTGCAATTCTTTTAAGATTTCATTCATCCTTTTAATGTTTACACAATAACTCATCTTCTTCCTCCTCAATATACATCATTTGATATTCTTTATAATCCAGATACAAAAAGATTGACAAAAACCATCAATCTTAGAACTCGACAAATATAAAAGGCAGATTGAATAACTGGAACAGTACCTCAAGTCCAAACAGAATGTTCAGAATTTTCTTTTTTAAATTTTTATGTTAAATAATTAACGTTAAATAATTAACTTTGATATAAGTATAACACCCATAAAAATTTTAGTCTAATAATAAATAGTTATATCAATGATAATAATAATTTATACAAGGCCAACAACACACAAGACTTGAGAAAGTTTAAGAATGCCGAGTTTTTTATCTTTTCATTAGTAAAGTATTATGATATTATGAAAATGATAATTTTATGGTTATATGAGGTGATCGTTGTGACCCTCAGGGATATAGAGATTTTCGTAACCGTTTGCGAGTTAAAGAGCATGTCTGCTGCCGCAAAAAAACTTTATATGTCCCAACCTGCTATCAGCCAGGCCATATCGCAGATGGAGGGAGAACTCCAAGTTAGACTCTTTGACAGGATAGGTAGGAATCTCAGTCTCACGTATGCTGGGGAAATCCTGTATAGTTACGGAAAGCGGATACTCAATCTTGTCAAGGAAGCAGAGAGTACTCTTGATGATGTGAAGAACATGAGGATGGGAAGGCTGAGAGTGGGAACCAGTACAACGGTGGGAATTTACCTGCTACCGGAGATAATCGGCGAGTTCAGGAAAAAGTTCAGTATCGACGTCTACTTTACGATTGGCAACACGGCAGAGATAGAAAAGCTGATATTTAACAATTCTATAGACCTTGGCATTGTCGAAGGTCCGGTCCATTCAAGGGACATTGTTGTAACACCCTATATAGATGATGAGCTATATCTTGTATGCTCAAAAAGCCACAGGTGGGCAGAGAAAAAAAGCATCAGCCCCGCAGAGATTGAAAATGAGGATATAATCATGCGAGAAAAGGGAAGTGGGACGAGGGAGATCTTTGAGGAGACCATGGCGAGAAATAACGTGAGGTACAGAATAAAATACGTTCTTAACAATACGGAGGCCATAAAAAAGGCCGTCGAAGCTAATATAGGCGTTTCGGTCATATCCAGGCTGGCCGTGAAAAAGGAGATAAGAGGCGGTAGGCTCGTAAAAGTTGACATTGAAAATATAAGGTTTGAAAGGAAGTTTAGCATCATTTATCATAAAGATAAGTTCAAGTCGAATCTGTTCGAAGAGTTTATAAAACACCTTTATAATTACAGCATAAGGTAGTACCGCAAAGCACAGCCTGCAGCCACACCAGTTAAAATGCACCCATCAGCTTCAACATTTTGACAAGAGGACCTCCGCAAAAAACAGAGATAAAGTAAAATATTAACCATTTTTGCAAAGGCTATTTTAATTTATTGCAGGAATGCTTATTTGGAAAAATCTACTTTAGGCACAGTCTTTGCTGCTTCATCTGCTTTAAAATATTCTCTTTCCTTAAACCCAAACATATTGGCGATGATAGAGGTTGGAAAAGACCTTATCTTGGTGTTATAAGCTTGAACAGCATTGTTATAATCCATTCTCGCTACAGCTATTCTGTTTTCAGTTCCTGCTAGTTCATCGCTTAACTGCCTGAAATTTGCATCAGCTTTTAAATTAGGATAATTTTCTGCAATAGCAAGAAGCCTTCCCAATGCTGTATTTAATTCATCATTTGAAGCTGCTTTTTCAGCAACAGTGTTGGCACTTAAAAGTTTTTCTCTCGCTTTATTTACACTATCAAAAATCTCTTTTTCATGTGCTGCATATCCTTTAACAGTCTCTACTAAATTAGGAATTAAATCAGCCCTTCTTTGAAGCTGATTATCAATCTGACTCCATTTACTATTTACATTTTCATCTAACGCCACTAATTGGTTATAAGTTCCATAAATTGTCCCAAATACTAATACAGCTATTACAGCCAAAACAATCAATGTAATAATTAGCGGATTTTTCACTGCCATTCCCCTCTCACTATTTTCTAAATACTTTCTATAGTACTATTATATACGATTTATTCCAACAAAGTAAATCTAAATTTGTTTCAAATTTTTTATAATTTCTCTTAACTTTATTTCAAATTCCTTTACTTCCTCATATTGAGGATAATAATTTCCATATCTTACTTTTTCGTAAAGAGCTGTAATTTCCTTCATTGCAGAATGCACAAAAGGAAAAACTTCCACCACTTTTTTATAAACATCTTCACTAGAATGGTTGCCTTTTACAAGAATTTTGTTTTCGTATAAGTGTTTTAAAAATCTTTTATAATAATACCTTACCCTTTCCCTCGAATCCCTATAAATTTTTACTCGCTCTCGAACATTTTCAGCTATTTTCTGGCTTATGCCTTTTAATTTTTTATATGTTTGCAAATCCCCAATTTTTATATCAATCTCTTTTTCTTCTGTAAAATCCCTTTCATGCTTTTCTTTTTGTAGCTTTGTTATTGCTTTTACAATATATACTATCAAAGCAATTATTATGACAACAGCTAATAAAGTAGCTATTCCATTTATCATGTGGACAAGCCAAGCATAATCCTGAGGAATCTGCTCCTCAAACATATTTTCCTTACTATTATCTTGTTTTAAGGCTTCCTCCATCGCCTTTTTAAAATACTCTTCGTCTATATGCAGCAGGCTAAAAAGCCTTGACAACATTAAAAACAAACCATAAGCTAAATAAGAAGCGCCATAAACAAAAATTTTTACAATGCCTTCATACAAATAATGATAGACAAATCCTCTCACAGCAGGAGAAGAAAGTAAAATCATAGTTAAAATTATAAGGCTTACTGCTGCCCACTCAAAAGTTGAAACTCTTTTATTTGACCTATTATCGGAGAATCTGAGATTTTTAACTTCTAAAAGCACAAAAATGCTGAGCAGAATATAAATAATGCTATATTTAGGGATTATCAATATATCTTCAGGAGGCATAAAATAGTTCGCAATATTTATGACAAATAGACCTATTAACTGCTTATAAAATTGTTCCACATTTAACATATCATTAACGAAGATTCCTCTGTTTTTTACTCCTCTTGACCAAATATACAAAAACACAATGAATATGGCCACCAGTTGATAATAATTTTCACTAATTATTGCGCTCAACAAAATGCTAATTACAACACCTATAGTTAAATTCAATTGTTTATAAGTTTTCTCTTTCATCTCAATTTCTGCATTGTTAAAAACCCCGCTTATTAAAGAAACTAGAAGGATTATTCCAAAGGAAATACCTTTTTCTCTAATAAAAAGCCCATTTAATAGGGTGTAAATTAAAAATACCATCATGCCGTCTAAAACTGTCAAAAACGTCCTCACAAACTTTTCTCTATCCCACAGTTTCAAGTTGCTTCCCCTCTTCATTATAAAAGAATAACTTAATATTTGTTGGCAAATGACCAATTTCATTAGGCTTTATTGAAACAATTGAAATTTTTGTATTTCCTATGTCAGAAAGAGCATTTACAACTTTATCATCTACAAAAGGCGTTACAACCACTAAATCTGTGCCCCATGACAAATGATTTGTCATAACCCTTAAAATTTCTTCAAGGTCATATCTCTTAAAAAAAGACAAACCTGCAAAAACCTCAAGAAGCTTTGAAATCTGAGATTCTCCTGCAGAAGGCTCTATAATACTGTAATCCCCCTCAAAAAGGCAGATAGCATTTGTAGAAAATCCAACAGGAATGCCTTTTTTTAATAAATCCACTGATAAAGAAGCTGCTACTTCCACTGCCTTTTCAAACTCTTGTAGGTCAATAGTCTTAAACAGATACCTGTGAAAATCAATGTTAAACAATATCATTATTTTTTTATCTGCTGTATAATCATATTTATTCACTTTTAATGTCTGATTTTTGGCAGTGGCTTTCCAATTTATGTCTTTATAATTGTCAGAAGGAGTATAATCTCTGATTCCACTTATCATAATAGGGTCTTCTATTATCCATCTTCTTACAAACACGTCTCCTTGAAGAGAATCAGCCACAACAAAAGAACTATTCAAATCTATTAGATTAGGATAAACCACCAGTCTCGCATGAGCCAATATTTCACTTTCATATTCCTCACTGCCAAATAAATCGGTAGAAAAAACTTTAACGGGGTCAAAAAGATTGTATACTCCCCTTTTTATACCTACAATTTCAAATTTCCTTGTAATCCTCTGAAAAGGCATCATAGAAAGCACTGTAGTGTGAAAATACTTAACTTTATCATTATTTTCCACCATAGATGATTTTACCATTTGAAGTTCCACAGGAATCTTTTGCTGTAACTTCAAATAAGTAATAGGGAAAATTTTTTTATTTACAAGTGTAACCTTAAGCGTTGTCTTTTCTCCAGGAAAAATAGCTGGATTTTCAAATTTCCGTTCTATTTTCAAATCCTTAAAAATGTATTTTTTATAAAGATTAGCTTGCATGGCTAATACAAAAGCCACAACAAGAATAAACCACAAAGCATTCATTTTCAAAACCACCTAATTTCTATTTTTCAAGAGGGATTGGAACTTCTTCTAAGATTCTTTTCACTACATCTTCCGCCTTTAAATTTTTAAGTTTACCTACCCCTTTTAAAATAATTCTGTGAGAAAGCACAAATGGTGCAATATACCTTACATCGTCTGGTGTCACAAAATCTCTTCCTTTTATATAAGCATAAGCTTGAGAAGATTTATAAAAAGCCAATGTAGCCCTTGGGCTTGCTCCCAATTCTATCTCCCTATCTTCTCTTGTCCTTTCAATTATATCTAAAATATAATTGGCAACATCTTTTTCCACATACACATTGGTATACTCTTTTTGCATTTTTATTATATCCTCTTTGCTGCAAACTGGCTGAATATTCTCTAAGGGACTACCTTTATCAAAAAGGTCTATTATTCTCTGCTCTTCCTCTCTTTTGGGATATCCCATTTTTATTTTCATCAAAAACCTATCTATTTGAGCCTCGGGAAGAGGAAAAATGCCGTAACTTTCTATAGGATTTTGCGTAGCAATAACAAAAAAGGGTTTGTCTAAAGGATAAGTGACACCGTCTACAGTTACCTGCCTTTCTTCCATACATTCAAGAAGGCTGGATTGAGTCCTGGGTGTCGCTCTATTTATCTCATCAGCTAACAATATATTGGTAAACAAAGGGCCTTTTTTAAACTCAAATTCATTGAGTTTTTGATTGTAAACATTTATCCCTGTCAAATCGCTAGGAAGTAAATCGGGAGTAAATTGCACCCTCTTAAACTCACAACTAATAGATTTAGCTAATGCTTTGGCAATAGTAGTTTTACCAACTCCTGGCACATCCTCTAAAAGAATATGTCCTGAAGATATTAAAGCTGTAAGCATTAAATCAATTACTTCTCTTTTCCCTACTATCACTTTTTCAATGTTATTCCTTACGTCTTCTAATATTTTTGCATATTCCATCCTATCACCTTTTTCCAAATAAATTTTACCTTATTTTTTTATTATAGAAAACATTTTCTGAAATTTCAATAGTATATGTAAAAGTTAACATTTAATTTAAATTTATGCAAATTTCCTATTGACTTTTTTGCTAAATTGTAATATCATCTTAATTAAGAAATATTTCTTATTTAATAAAGGGTTGTGATTAAAATGCATAAGCAAGAGGCAATAAAAAAATTAAAAGAGCACAATTACAAATTAACTCCTCAAAGGGAATTAATACTGGATATCATGTTAAATCAGCAGGGGTATCTTTCTGTGAGACAAATCTATGAAAAAGTAAAAGAAGTCTTTCCTCAAGTAAGTATTGACACAGTTTATCGCAATTTAAGCCTTTTGAAAGATATAAATATTTTAAATGAAACGACAATTGGCAATAATATTATGTATGTAATGCGAAAAGAAATACACAGTCATACCATGAGATGTTTAAAATGCGGCAAAATCTTTGAACTAGACATATGCCCTCTCGAACTTTGGATAAACCAGATAAAAGACTTTGAAATTGTAGACCACAAAATAGAAATCGTTGGTTATTGCAAAGATTGCAGGAGCAATAAAAACTAACTATAGGAGGTAATATTTATGAAAAAAACTTTAATCGCTATACTGCTTATCATGACTTTAATTTTAGGTATAACCTCTTGTGGCACAAAAACAGTAGAATCTTCAAAACCTGTAGTATATGCATCTTTTTACCCAATTTATGACCTTGCATCAAAAATTGGTGGTGACAAAATAACAGTAAGAACTATAATACCGCCAGGAATCGAACCCCACGATTGGGAACCTGCCACAAAAGACGTGGCAGAAATGACAAAGGCAAAAACTATCCTTTACTTAGGTTTGGGAATGGACTCTTGGATTGACAAAATAAAAACCAATGCTCCAAATGTAACATTTTATGAAGTATCAAAAGGCATAACTCCAATTGTCGAAGGCAACGAGACAAATCCCCACATATGGCTTTCTCCTAAAGAGACCTTGATAATGGCTAAAAACATAAATGAAGCCTTGCAAAAGACCTTTCCGAATGATAAAGATTATTTTGAAAAAAACTATCAAAATTTAAAAACTACATTAGAAACTCTTGATAAAGAGTACACTGAGACTCTTTCACAGACAAAGCACAAAACCTTTATTGTATACCACCGCGCTTTTGATTATTTAGCAAGAGACTATGGCTTAAAGCAAGAAGCATTAGTAGGTTCAGATGAAGAAGCAGAGGTAAGCCCTGCTAGAATGACAGAAATTATAAATCTTATAAAAAGTAAAAATATAAAATACATTTTCACAGAACCCTTGACTTCTCCAAAGCCTATACAGACTATAGCAAAAGAGACAGGAGTACAAGTTTTGCCTCTTAGCACAATCGAAGGGCTTACTAAAGAAGATATAAAGAAAAAAGGAGATTACATCTCTTTAATGAAACAAAACCTTGAAAACTTAAAAAAAGGATTGGAGTAGGTGAAAATGAACTTGGTTGAACTTAAGAATGTCAGCTTTGCTTATGATACTAAAAAAATATTAAATAATATCTCTTTAAAAATAAATAAAGGAGAATTTGTTGCAATCATCGGACCTAATGGGTCCGGAAAAAGCACTTTAGTCAACATTATGGTAGGAAATCTCATTCCCACTTCTGGTGAAGTTTTGTACGATGGAGTAAAGCTGCAAAATATAAAAAATAGGTCTTTTATAAGTTATGTACCCCAAAAGTCTTATTCCTTTAATGCCTCTTTTCCTGCCAGTGTAGAAGAAGTAGTATCAATGGGATTATACGCAAAGAAAGGAATATTTAAAAGACTTTCTAAAAAAGATTGGGAAGAAGTATATGAAGCTTTAAGAATTGTAAACATGTTCGATTATAAGCATAGTTTAATAGGAAGGCTATCAGGGGGACAACTACAAAGGGTCTTCATAGCTCGCTCTTTAGTTGTAAAACCAGAAATACTTTTTTTGGATGAGCCTACAACGGGAATTGATGCGAAGTCTGAAAAGGCTTTATACGCTATCCTTGAAAAATTAAATAAAGAAAAAGGTATAACTATAGTAATGGTAACCCATGACGTTTGGGCAATTACTGATAAAGTATCAAGGATAATATGCATGAGTGAAGGTAAAATAAATGAAAAATGTGAAGCCGTCGACCTTACAGCAGGAGAATTAGCTGAAGTATATGGATATCCAGTAAAAATAACAAAACATCATCACAATGGGAGTGTTAAAAATGATTGATATTTTTTCCTATGAATTTATGAGAAGAGCATTTATAGCCGGAAGCATTATTTCAATAATTGCACCTTTAACAGGTAGTTTTCTTGTCCTAAGACGGCTTTCACAAATAGGAGACACCCTTTCTCACGTTGCTTTAGCAGGAGTGGCAGCAGGTATTTTACTTGGAATAAATCCTACATTAGGTTCCATAATTGTAGTACTTTTAGCTTCTTTTGGAATAGAAAGACTGAGGAAGGCATATTTCAGGTATTCAGAAATATCAATAGCCATAGTAATGTCTGCAGGAATGGCAATTGCCATAATTCTTTTGAGCTTATCTCGTGGCGGCGCAGCCAACATAATGAATTATCTGTTTGGAAGTATTGTGTCTGTAACAAACACTGACGTCCTTTTGATTTCAACTCTCGGTATCGTTGTAGTGGCGTCAATTATGTTGCTGTACAAAGAGTTATTGTACATCACCTTCGATGAAGAAGCCGCAAAAATTTCAGGGATACCCGTAAGCTATATCAATTTCTTCTTTACAATACTAGTAGCTTTAACTGTTGCCCTCGCCATGAGAATTGTAGGTGCGCTTTTAGTCTCAGCACTAATGGTAATACCGGCTGCTGCAAGTTTAAGAATCGCCAAAAGCTTTAAACAGACAATATTTTATGCAATACTCTTTTCCTTTATATCAGTTTTTTCAGGAATATTTCTATCCTTTTACTTAAACTTATCCCCCGGTGGAAGTATAGTTCTCGTCTCGCTTTTAATAATGGGACTCGTTTCATTAAAGAAGAGGTAAATAAAAGAAGAAGAGGCTGTTTGACAATCAAATTTTTAACAGCCTCTTCTTGCTTTTTATCATTTACTACTCAATAGAATTTTTCTGTATTACCTCTTTATACCACAATGCACTGTCTTTTAATATTCTCTTTTGCGTCTCATAATCCACATAAACTATCCCAAATCTTTTTGAATATCCATGGGCCCATTCAAAATTGTCCATCAGCGACCATACGAAATATCCTTTTAAGTTACCTCCTTCTCCTATAAATTTTGCTGCTGCTTTTAAGTGCTCTTTAATGTATTCTATTCTTTCATCGTCGTGTACTCTTCCATCCTCTGTCACTTCATCTTTAAATGCTGCTCCATTCTCTGTGATATACATAGGCAGTTTTGTATATTCTCTATCTAGCCTTTTTAAAAGGTCATACAAAGACTCTGGGCTTATCTCCCATCCCATCTCCGTCCTCTTACCTGGACCCGGTACATTCTCTGCCTTTAGCATGGAATCTTCGTTGTATTTTACAATACTTCTTGTATAATAATTGACTCCAAGAAAATCTATCGGAACACTTATAGTCTCTAAATCTCCTTCTTTTATAAAGTCAAATTCTCCAATTATTTTACTATATAATTCCATCATATCCTCTGGATAATTGCCTTTGAATATTGGATCTAAAAACCATCTGTTAGCAAATCCGTCAGCATATTGGGCTGCTAATTTGTCTTCTTCTTTTTCGCTGGCTGGATATGCAGGGGTTAAGTTTAGTGTTATACCAATCTTACTCCCTTTTATATTCATTTCTCTAAAGGCTTTTACTGCTTCTCCATGGGAAAGTAGTATATGATGAGCTGCTATTAGTGCCTCTCTGTAGTTTTTGTGCCCTGGCGCATGTTCTCCTATTCCATAGCTTAATATTGAGGAACACCATGGCTCATTATGAGTTATCCATAAAGGTATTACATCCCCTAATTCTTCAAATAGTTTCGTGGCATATTCTACATACCATTTTACACTGTCCCTATTTAGCCACCCCCCTCCTTTGTCATACGCCCATTGTGGTAAATCCCAATGATAAATTGTTGCGGTTGGCATTATATCTTTTTTTAATAATTCATCTATTAGCCTCTTGTAAAAGTCCATTCCTTTAGGGTTATATTTGCCTTCTTCAGGAAAAATTCTTGGCCATGCAATTGAAAATCTGTAAGCTTTTACTCCTATTTCTTTTAATATCTCTACATCTTCCTTATAGCGGTGGTAATGGTCACAGGCTACATCTCCTGTGTGGCCATTATAGGTTTTCCCTTCTGTCTTTGAAAATGTATCCCATATGGAAGGAGTCCTCCCATCTTCATTTACAGCTCCTTCAATTTGGTATGATGATGTAGCAGTTCCCCAAAGAAAATCTTTTGGAAATTTTATCAATATTATCACTCCTATCTTTAATGGTAATTGTTGAAACTTTTTTACTTTATATATTTGCTACTAATTGAGTAATGTCAAAAACTTCAACACTCTCGGGTTTTTGTGAAAATTTTACTTCATATTGTTTACCTGGCATCATATTTAAACAATTGTCAGATAAATCTATATCATTTTCGGGCTCTATAAACACTCCAAATGCTGGAACATCTGTTGTTAAGACTATTAAATCATTTTTTATTTGATAATTAATTTTGGGTTCTATTAAACTTAAATTTCTAAATTTATCAAACACTTTATAATTCTCATAAGTCTTGCCATCAGCAATTATTTCTACATATATAACACTATCTAGTAGTTCTCCATTTTTCTCTACTGGCAATGTACACCCCGGTATTGCTATAGGCATTTCCTTTACACTGTACCCAATATTTAATTCCTCAATTTTATAGTGAGCTATTTTTGTAACGTCATTTGCTATTAATCTCGTTTTTAACTGTTTCTCTGCAATTTTTTCACCATTTAGTTTGAAAACTTTTATAGTTACCTCTACTTCTTTATCATGCACCAAATCACTTATGCCATAGACTGTGATACCCCCATCTTCCTCTTTTATGTATGGTAAAATTTCTGCATAAAATTTCTTTGAATAGTGATACAATGCTTTTTTCCTCTTGTAATAATCAATACAAGACCAGCTAGCTACAGGCCAGCAGTCATTAAACTGCCAGTATAGTGTCCCTGCTGTCTTAAATTTTCTTGACCTCCAATGTTCTACACCTGTTTTTATAGCCTCTGCTTGGTTAAATTGACTTAAGTAAACAAAGCTTTTAAGGTCTTTAGGAAATCCTAAGTGTCCTACCATAAACCTTACTAATCTTTCCATTCCTTCAACCATTTTGTTGTGAGAAATCATAACTGGACTCAGTATTGTCCTATCTTCAGGAGATGTGTAAGAAAGTACTGTTTTCCAATCTGGCATTGATTGGAATCCAAATTCACTAAGAAATCTGCCCTTATCTTTTGTGTACTCTTCATAGTCTACCCATCCACTCCACACATTCCACTGATGCCTATCGCCTTCAGTTTCACTATTTGGATCTTCTCCTCCATAAGGACTTGATACCCAATAAGGCCTTGACGGATCTAATTTTGCACACACTTTAGGTAATATTTCTTTATAAATGTAATTGCCCAAATATTTTGGATCTCCATTATCCCACCATGAATGAAATCCCCAATTGTTTTCATTATTCCCACACCACAATACAATGGAAGGATGATTTCTAAGACTTAATATGACTTTCTCTGCTTCTTCTTTTGCTAATTTTTGAAACCATTCAAATTGGTCAGGGTACTCCGCACAGGCGTACATAAAATCCTGCCATACCATTATACCCATTTCATCACAGGCATCATAAAATGCTGGATCTTCATATATCCCTCCTCCCCATATTCGTAACATGTTCATATTTGCATCTTTTGCAAGTCTTATATATTCATAATAATCTTCTTTGGTTAATCTAGGTAATAGGTTGTCAGCTGGTATCCAATTGACTCCCTTTGCAAAGACTTTTATTCCATTAATTTCAAAGATAAAAGTTTCTCCTTCCTCATCCTTTTCTCTTACCAACTTCACAGTTCTTATTCCGCTTCTAAAGCTTTTTTCATCTATTATTTCTTCACCCGTTAAAAGTCTTATTCTTATATCGTAAAGCGGCTGTTCTCCAATTCCATTTGGATACCACAATTTAGGATTTTCTATAAGCATTGTGGTTTTTATTCTGTTCTTTTGAACTTTTACTCGCTTTTTCCCATATGAAATGTCGTTATGTATTATCTCTATTTCAGCTTCAAAATCTTGCACTATATACCCTTCTATCTCTGCACTTATTACTACATAAGCTTTGTTTTGCTCAATTTTTTCTGTATAGAAATATGGATTTTTAATCTCTGCATATTTTACTAAAGACAAGTATGCACCTCTCCATAAACCAACTTGAACTATCCTTGGTCCCCAATCCCAACCATAAGAATATTGAGCTTTCCTTACATAAGGCCTACCACTTTCTCCTGACCATTCAAGTTTCACAGGACTTGTTTGTTCCATAGCTTTTATAGTTTTTGTTATGGAATCAAAGTGCACTTCCAATACATTATTTCCATCTTTTACTATGTCTTTAATATCAAATTCATAAGGTATAAACATATTTTGTACTTTTCCTAAATGTATCCCATTTAAGTATATATCAGCAAAAGTATCTATTCCTTCAAAAACTAATTTTATTGCGTCATATTCATTTTTGTCTTTTGCATTAAAATCAAATTCTTTTTTGTATACCCATTCTTTTTCTTCTAATTTGTGAAATTTTATCTCATTCATTCGATAATAAGGATCTTCTATTTTCCCTAGTCTTATTAAATCTAGCTGAACACATCCTGGAACTTCTCCTTCATACCACTCGCTAGCATTTGACTCTCTAAAATGCCATACTCCATTTAAAGAAATACGTTTTTCCATAATTAAATCACCTTTTTTAAATTTTCTTGCCTTACCATTTTTACTGTAATTTAATTTCTATTTTTAATCAAAGTTTTACACAAGCAACATAATGGTCTTCCTCTACTAATTTAAGTGTAGGTTTAAAGCAACTTGTATCTGCTATAGGGCATCTATCTATATACTTACATAGTCCCTCTTTCCATATAGCCTGCTTTTTGTCCGAATCTTCAATATCAATTCTGTCAGTTTCCCATTTTCTATCTAATTGTGGTATTGAGTCTAATAGCATCTGTGTATAAGGATGTCTGGGATTAGAAAAAACTTTTTCTATTGAGCCCATCTCTACAATTGACCCTCTATATAAAACCACTATCTTATCGCTTATATAATACGCCTGCGAAAGGTCATGGGTAATAAACATTATAGCAGCTCCTATTTCTTTTAAGCTAAGCAATGCTTCTAAAACATCTACACGAGTTGAAGCATCTAACATACTAGTAATTTCATCTGCTACTAATACCTCTACATCCATCAGTAGCGCCCTTGCTATTAATAATCTTTGAAGCTGTCCTCCACTCAATTGGTGTATATACTTGTTTAACACATCTCCAGCATTCAGTCCCACTTTCTTTAATACATTTTCTACTCTATCATTCCATTCTGATGCAGGCACTTCTTTTTTAAAGGATTGTCTTACTAATTTAAATATTCTATTTACTTTAAATATAGGATTAAAAGAGGAATATGGGTCTTGAAAAATTCCTTGAACTTTTGAGTAAAACTCTTTGTTATTTGATATGCTAAAGATATCCTTGTCCTCAAGTAAAATTTGGCCACCACTTGGTTTTAGCAATTTTAACATCATTTTACCTATTGTAGACTTTCCACTGCCACTTTCACCTACTAAAGCTAAAATCTCTCCTTTGCCTATTTCAAAATTTACTTCATCTACTGCTGTTATTGTGTTTTTACTAAACAAAAACCCTGAATTAAAAACCTTTGTAAGATTCTTTGCTTTGATCATAAATCCTTCACCTTCCAACAAGCCACAAGGCGGCCTTTATTGATTTCTTTAAGTGGTGGCTCTTCTAAACAGTTTTCATCTGCAAATGGACATCTATCTCTAAATCTACATCCTGCTGGAGGATTTATGAGATTGGGAGGATGACCAGGGATACCCTCTAATTTTTCTTTTGTATGACGTATTCCTGCATTAGGCAATGATTTAATCAGAGCTTTTGTATAGGGATGCAAAGGATTCGCTATTATTTCTTCTGTCGGACCAATTTCCGCTACTTTCCCTGCATACATTATAACTATCCTATCCGCTATTTGGTATAAAACTGCTATATCATGGGTAATAAATATTATTGAGTTTACTATCTCCCTATCTCTAAACTCCTTAAACATCAGCGAAACTGCTTTCTGAGAAGATACATCAAGGGCTGATGTGACTTCGTCTGCTATTAAGAGGTCGGGATTTAATAAAGTCGATATTACCAATACTAGCCTCTGCTTCATCCCACCTGAGAGTTCAAAAGGATACATATTAAGAACATCTTTTGAAAGTTTTACCATATTTAAACGTTCATGTAGCCTTTTTTCTATTCCCTCATATTTTATTTTGTGTTGCCCTACTAAGTCCCTTATTATCCTCCCTATTTTGCGGGTGGGATTTAAAGCATCCATAGCATATTGGGGAATAAGAGAAATTTTTTTATAGCGATACCTCCTCATTTCAGTATTATTGTCTATTGGCAATTTTTCTCCGTTAATCTTTACCTCTCCTGATACATATTTCATTGGCGGCTTTAAAAGTATCAATGAATTACCCAGGGTTGACTTACCACAGCCTGATTCTCCAGCTATACCTAATATTTCTTTGTCATTTATTGTAAAAGTTACATCATCTAATGCTTTGGCGTCACCATGCAATGTTTTGTAATAAATTCGTAATCCTTCTATTTGTATCAATTCGGTCACTCCTCCCTCAGCCTTGGGTTAAATATCTCATCAAGACCTATATTGAGAAAATACAAGGAACTTACTATCATTGTGATTGCCAACCCTGGAGGAACAAACCACCACCACATTCCCAATTGAATTGCGTTCCATAATACTGAGTACTGCATCATTAAGCCTAATGAAATTCCCCTTGTTGGTCCCAATCCTATAAAATCCAATCCTACTGCTGCTAATATTGCTCCTGCAAACTGCAATATGAATACCATTACTACGTAGGACATCATGTTTGGCGCTATTTCTTCTAAAACTATTTTTAATGGTCTCAATGCTGTTATTTTGGCTAAATTTACAAATTCTCTTGATTTTAACGAAAGAGTTTGGGCACGTATAGCTCTTGCTGTCCATGGCCATGCCGTCAAACCTATTATCACGCTTTGTATCCCTATTCCTCTATAGGGTAAATAGGCTGCTATGATTATGAGTAAAGCTAATGTAGGTATTACTATTAATATGTTCGTCAACATCATTAAAAGGTCGTCTAATAATCCGCCTTTGTATCCTGCTATAAAACCAATTAAAAGCCCTATTATTGTGGCAAGTCCTCCTCCAAATAATCCAATAAAAAATGTCGACCTTAGTCCGTACACAAACTGGGTAAAGACATCTTGCCCAAAGGTTGTTGTCCCTAACCAGTTTTCTCTGCTTGGAGGAAGATTGCTCATACTGACATACTCCAATGGGTCTTTATAGTAAGAAATATAAGGTCCAATTATAGCCAATATCAGAAAAAATAGTAATATTGTCAAGCCTATCTTAAATTTCGTGTTTTTAAACGCAAAATATATAAACTCTTTCATACATTTTCTCCTCCAAGTCCTAGTCTAATTCTTGGATCAACAATCATGTAGAGTATATCAACTAAGAAATTCGCAAGTAATACCCCTATGATTATAAACAAGAAGACTCCTTGTACCAAAAAATAATCCTGATTTAATATACCTTGCAATAACATATATCCCATTCCTGGATAAGAAAATACTACTTCTGTTGCTATGGACCCTGCTACGATTGTACCTAATTGCAACGCTAAACCTGTAATCTGTGGAAGTATAGCATTTTTAAAGGCATATCTTCTAATAAGCCCTTCTGATGCTCCTAAAGCTTCTAAATATCTTGAATAATTGGCTTCAAGTTCATATATTATCAAATTTCTCATACCTATCGCCCAACCACCAATTTGCACTATAAAGAGAGACAAAAAAGGCAATATCCAATGTCTTAAAAAGTCCACTACAAATTGCCATGACCAATTCGGTCTCATACTAAAACTATAAGCTCCTGCAATAGGGAAAATCCCAAGAACAACTCCTAATGCCCATGCTAATAGTATTCCTAACCACATGTATGGTATAGATGTAATTATATAAAAAATTGGCAACATTCTGGAATCTAAGCTTCTGTGTCTCGCTGCTACTGCTCCTATATAGTTCCCTACTATCCAACTTAGTAAAATTGATGGCAATAACACTACTAATGTGTAAGGTATAGCTTGTGCTATAACATCTAGAACCGGTTTAGGATACATATAAATGCTAATTCCTAAATCACCTTTAAACAATGCTATCCAAAAGTTAAGGTATTGTTTCCATAAAGGTAGATCTAAGCCAAAAGCTTTGATTAGATACCCATACATTACTTTTGCTGACTCTGGTAGCCCCGAAAATCTTGAAACTAATACAAGAATGGGGTCCCCAGGCATAAACCTGGGGATTAGCCAGTCAATAGTTACTGCAAAAAAGAAAGTCAAAATGTAAATGTACAACTTCTTTATTAAATACCGTAACATTTATATACCCCCATTTATTATTGCGAAGCTTTCGGTTTTATCTTCATCAACATCATTGTCCCACCTGTTTGCCATCTGCCACCCCAAGTAACTGGATAAGCATATGGGTCATGTTCTGTTGGCCAATTCTCCCATGCTGCATTTGATGCTTGGAACCAGAGACCATTGTACCAAAGTGGTATAGCTGGCATATTCTTTAAGAAAATCTCTTCAAGTTGTGCAGCTGCTTGCTTAGCTTCTGGACTTCCTAGCTTTGTTTGGTTAAATTTTGCTATTAAGTCTTGTAATCCTGGCACATCAAAGCGCCCAAAGTTTCCATTATTCTGAGGACCGTTTTCTTGAACTTTGTTAAATAGCCAATTATACAAAGTCCATGGAGTTGACGTGACTTGGCTGCCAAAGTTATTAAATGATAAATCAAATGTTCCTTTCGTTAAATCCTCATAATATTTACTATAATCTGGGAATTTAGCTTCTGCATCGATTCCTACTGCCTTTAATTGATCTGCAACTATCTTAGCTGCTTCCATCCAATCTGTCCAACCATATGGCACACTAATCTCTAACTTAAATCTTTTTCCATCGGGTGCTGTCCTTACTCCATCACTTCCTAATTTAAATCCTGCTGCATCCAAAATTGATTTCGCTTTTTCTGGATCATAGGTATAGCCATATTTATTAACTACATTTTTATCATAATATTCTTCCCAAGCCTTAGCCGGTACAAATCCTAATGGATTTGCTGGTTCTACTTGGTTTTCATATACTTTTTCTGCTATTACCTTAGGATTGATTGCATATGCCATTGCTCGCCTTAATTCAACATTGTTTAATGGAGATTTAGTGGTATTGATAAACATAAACACAGTATTATCTGGAATCATATATGGCGGATTATCATAAAAAGTCGTTATACCGTAGTTAGCTTTCAAAGTCTTTATACCTGGAAGGAAAAAGTTACTTAAATCTAATTCACCTTTCATTAGCATTCCCAATGCAACGTTGTTACTAGGCACAATTAAATAAACTATTCTCTTTGGTGCTGGGGTCATATTCATTGCTTTTATGCCCCACCAGTTGTCATTCCTCTTGTAGACCATACGATCATTGCTATAAGTGTCAAATAAATAGGGTCCTGAACCTATAGCCTTTTCATTTGCACCATTTAACATATCATCTTTTGACTTATCTGCCCATATATGCTTTGGAATAATAGGTATCTGATACAAGTTATATGCCCATTCATGATAGTTTACAGTTGAGAACTTAAATATTACTGTTTTGTTGTCCGGTGTCTCTATAGATTGCAACCATTGCCACATCGGGCTATAATAAATCTCTGAATATTGCTTTGCTATTTCAAATGTAAATTTTACGTCCTCTGATGTTAAAGGTTTTCCATCTTGCCATGTGAGCCCATCTCTTAAAGTGATTTGATAAGTATTATCAGAGGTCCATTCACCTTTCTCTGCTAACCATGGTATGAATTCGTTTTTAAGCGGGTCATAGTTGAATAGTGTTTCATAAATTAATCCAACTGTACCCGTTACAGCGTTCCATGGTGTTAGCGGATTCCAGTTGCTGGGCGGGCTCCACAATCCACCTCCAAAGTATACTGTTTCGTTTCTTTGATATGTTGTCTCCTGTGCAACTTGCTGTGTATTTGCATTTTGCTGGTTCGATTTATCGCTTGTTTCTTGACTCTTTTGTCCACAGCCTGCTAACGCGCCCATTATTAGCATTAACACTAATAATAGACTTAACAGCCTTCTCATCCTAAAAATCCCCCTTTTTATTTGTTGTTTCCTTTTATTTTAAAAAATTTTATTTTACTTCTCGTATTCCCCCTTTCTTTCTTTAAATTTTTTAAAACAAAAGGCCTCTCAGCCCTTTGTTTTAGGCAACCATAAACTTTTTATTAAAATTTATAAAAACGCGTTTATTATTTAATGAATTCATTAATCAACGCTTTATTTAATACTTCAAAAAACCATATTCTAACTTTTTAAAAAGAAATAAAGTTTTTAATGAATACGTTATTATTCACTTTAAAAATTTTTCACCTACTTTTTCACTGAATCATCAAACAATTAGATTTCTGCTTAATCTAATATCCCCATTTTATTATTACGATACTATTATAAAGTAATAATTTTTTAGAAGACTTTAAAATAATTTTTTCTATTATTACTTAACACGTGTTCACAAATATTCATAAGTAAAGGCGTTACGCCTTTATTTCCTACTTAGTGCATATTCATCATTAATTTTTTCTCTTTGTATTTCAATCCTTTTACAAGATTCTCTTTCCACAAGTTTTACAGGAACAATAAATTTAGCTGTAATAGCTATTTCTTCTTCAATAGACTTAATCAAATTTTCTACCGCCAATTCCGCCATTTGCAATAAAGACGCACTCATTGTTGTTAAAGCAGGTTTTAAATAACGAGATATTGTAATATCATCAAATCCGATTATAGAAACATCTTCAGGTACTTTAAATCCCATCTCTTCTAAAGCATGCATAGCTCCTATAGCCATTTGATCGTTTGATGCAAAAATTGCAGTCGGTTTTGCCTTTTTAAATAATTTATATGCAGCTTTATAACCACTTTCTTCAACAAAATCGCCTTTTACAACTAAGCTGCTTTTAAAAGGAATACCCGCTTCTTTCAATGCTTTTTTATATCCTTCTAATCTTGCAAATCCAGAAAGTTTTTCCATATCACCTGTTATATGAGCAATTTCCGTATGCCCTAAATTGATTAGATATTTTGTCGCTTCATACGCACCATTTACATTATCCATGTTCACTATAATGCTTTTGTTAAAAGCGTCATCTTCATCTTCCCTAATTTCCTGGTCGATTACAGCAGTCTTCAATCCAGCCTCAATTAAATTTTTTATATCTGGATCATCATTTTTTACTCCAATAAAAATCGCACCGTTTATAGTCTTGTTATAAAAGACTTCTCTTACTTTCTTGTAATCTCTTGTTTTGTAAACAGTTATCACAAGCACGTTATAGCCTAATTGATTCGCAAAATCAATAACCGCCGTCGTAAAAGGCCCAAAGTAAACATTATCATACACCTTATGAATATCACTATTTTTCTTTAAATCAACTATCACCAATCCAATAGTTTTTGAACTTTTTCCTCTAAGCATCCTTGCTGAAGCGTGAGGAACATAATTATATTCCCTGATAACTTTTAAGACCTTTTCTTTAGTCTCAGGCGGAACATTCGGATAATTATTTATTACTCTTGAAACTGTACTACGTGAAACACCTGCAATCCTTGCAATATCCTTGCTATTCATGCACCTTACTCCTTATTAAGAGATAATTATAAATTCGTGTTTCTCTAATTATAATACAAATTTCCTTATATTTCAACAAAAGAAGCCCTCACCTGCTACAAAAAATTATTTTATTCTGTTCTCTATTTTTCAAGTCATATCTCGGTATTACGCCTGTACTTTTTTTAAATCTTACCATGCAAAGAAGTGCCATATTTTTTAACACTATATTATGCTATTATTTTTAAAAGCAATATGTTATTAAGAATCTTTATAACACAATCTTATAAACACGTGTTTACGGAATTATTATATAATATAACATTTACAAAAGTCAATATGACTTTTGATTTTCTTTTTGTTTTCAAATTATCAGACATCTTACAACAGCCTGAAGGTCGAGCTTTAGTTTTGTCGCTTTGGAACATCGGAGCGACGATGCAAATATCTCCTTTGAAAATTTTTTAACTTTGTCAACAAACTGAGGGATAGTACATACTATCCCCTTGAATACTCAAAAACTTCAGTATATTCACTCATAAAAATGTCAATAGGTAAAACCCAATATCTGTCATTATAGTCAATATCAATACCTGTAATTTTATAATATCCTCTCCAAGGAATCAATGAACAATACCAAACTTTTGAGTTGCTTTTATGAGCACTCCAATAATATCTCTCTCCTATATGTTTTGCTATTTCATCGACAACTGCAATTCTTTGTTGTAAAGTGGTATTGGGCACATAAAGTCCCCATGCTTCTCCAAAGTTTTCATGATAAAATCGAATAGACTCGTATATTACTCCTTTATTTGGTTCTGCAGTGAGTAAGCATTCATCATCAACGCTCCCATGATATCTTCTGCTATCGAATATAGCAGCATGTCTAATAGCACCTTGTATGTGAAATCCCGGGCTTGTGGCTAAAACAATATCGCCTATAGTAAAATTTTCAAAAGAGATATTGTTGCGATAGACTTCTTTTTTTCTTTTGGAAGAGATGTTTATCCCAAATGCTTCTTCATAATATACGTTTTTTAACAGTTCATAAAGGCTGATTTTATATCTTTTCTCTTCAAACTTTTCCTCATAGGGTTTTGATATCATTATGTGGTCTCCAATTTTCAAAAATCTATTATAAAAAGTTTTTTTGGGTATTGTGTTTTTCCTTTTAATTGCCTCTTTTTGATAGAATTCTATAATGTCAATTCCTTTATATTTTTTTGTTCTATTTTCCTCCCACATATATGCATCATCTCCATGATACATATATGTGGTTAATCCCTTTTATTTGTGCATGTCTTACTTTAATGATTTGTTATATCAAAAATCATTTTCACTGCATACAACAAAGTGACAGAAATCAATATAGGCCTTATAAGCCGAGCTCCATTTTTTATAGCCAGCTTTGTCCCCAATCTTGCCCCCAGTATCATTGCTAACGCCATGGGAATTGCAATAGAATACAATATCTTACCATGTAACGCAAACATAATTAGTGAAGTTATATTGCTTACAAAATTCAGTATTTTCCCATTTCCTGCACTTATTTTAAAATCATAATTCAAAAGTGTTAAGAATAAAAAAATGTAAAATGAACCTGTTCCCGGTCCAAAAAAGCCATCATAAAAGCCAAGAATTATAGAAATTATAAGGCCTATTGCAATAGTCTTTTTATTAACGCCTTCAAATTTGTTTTCATTGCCTATATTTTTAACAAACAAGGTATATATTGCAACAAACATCATTAGAATAATTATAATTATCCTTAATTGCGAGCTATCTAACAAAAGTACAGTTTTGACTCCAAGAATTGCACCTAATAAAGTCCCAAATACTAAGTATTTTAACAAATCTCCATCATACACTCTATACTTTATAAAAGTTAAAGAACTAGTAAAAGAAGCACAAGAAGCAGCAAATTTGTTAGTTCCAAGCGCAAAAGCTGGAGGTACTCCAAGTACTAAAAGCCCTGGAAGGCTTATTATACCGCCTCCACCCGCTATAGAATCAATAAAAGCAGCTGCAAATCCTATACCGCAAAGTGCTACAATATATTCAATTGACAACGTTACCACCTCAATGTAAATAAAATACTCCTCAATTTATAATAGCATCTCTTTTACATTTTGTCACTTATCTTTTAAAAGTCCTGCTAAAATCGCTGCAGGACTCAGGCTGTAGACAAGTTTTTTAATAAGCTTCCTCTTTTTTGCGCAAAGTGCATTTCGAAGTATCTTAGTGTGTCCCCTCTGCTCAAAACAAGCCTTAGGCATACTTAGATACTTAAAATGCACTTAAGGATATAAGCAGGAGACTTTTAATACAATAAAAAGTTCGTCTTCAATCTGCATAGGTCTTTGCTATATTTAATAAAAACTCTTTTATTTGCTCATATTTTTCCATTTTAAATACTGCTTCCCTGAGTTTGGCGCTGCCATATAATCCCTTTAAATACCAAGCAATATGTTTTCTCATTTCAAGAATACCTGTACGTTCACCTTTGTATTCTATCATCATTTCCAAATGCCTGATAATCACTTCTATTTTTTCTTGTATTGTCGGCTCAGGAAGTAATTCTCCGGTATTTAAAAAATGTACAGTTCTTTTAAATATCCAAGGATTGCCCTGCGCCCCTCGTCCTATTAAAATTGCATCACATCCCGTTTCCTCCAACATTCTTTTTGCATCTTCTGGTGTAAATATATCGCCATTACCAATAACAGGTATTTTTACGCTTTCTTTAACTTTTTTTATTATACTCCAGTCTGCTTTTCCAGAATAAAATTGTTCTCTCGTCCTTCCATGTACTGCTACTGCTTTAATGCCAGCCTTTTCAGCAATTTGTGCTATTTCTACAGCATTTACGTGATTATCATCCCACCCTTTTCTTATTTTAACTGTCACAGGTTTATTTGATGCTTTCACAACAGATTCCATTACTTTTTCTGCTAATTCTGGTTTTAGCATGAGTGCTGCTCCATCACCATTTTTAACTATTTTAGGGGTAGGACATCCCATGTTTATATCGAGAATTAAAGCTTTGCTGTCATTTAGCCTTCTTGCTATCTCCCCCATAATATCTGGATCAGAACCAAATATTTGAAGAGCCACCTTCTCTTCCTCATCAATATCTGTCAACACTTTTGTATTTTCACTGCCATAATAAAGGCCTTTGGCACTAACCATTTCTGTGTATGCAAGGCCACAACCCATTTCTTGACAAATCAATCTAAAGGACTTATCTGTAACTCCTGCCATAGGAGACAAAAATACGTTATTTTTTAAAACTACATCGCCTATTTTCAAACTTATTTCATCCCTTTCGCTGTAAATCTCCTGTATATAATCCACTTACTTATATATTTTATCACATATTTTCTTCTCTCCAACAGTTTTTGCAAAAAAGAAAAGCTGCGGTTTCCCACAGCTTTTCTCTTCTTTAGCTTCTATTTTGTATATTTTGCGTATACATATCCAAATCCGCCATTATACTGTATCTGATACCATCCATTATATTCTCCAACTACTTTTAGTTCTGTACCATATGGTACTGCTCCTATCTTCTTTGCATTTATAGAATTCCCTACTCTTACATTTAATCCGCTCTTAGCAGTGACTTTTACAGCTTTCAAAACAGTTACCTTTGACGGATTTGGCGTTGCAGCAACGTATTTGCCGTAAATGTATCCTGTTTTGCCATTGTAGTCAATCTTGTACCATCCATTGACTTCTTCAAGCAATGTCACAACTTTTCCGGCAGGAAGTACTCCTATAATTTTGCTTGAAGTGCTTGCACCTGCCCTCACATTAAGCGCTGATGCAGTTACAATGCCATAGTTGTATACAGGTTGTGGTGCAGGTTGTGGTTGCGGAGTTGGAGCGGGCGTTGGTTGTGTTACTGGTGATGGTGTTTCTTCTGCCACAGGAGTAGTTGATACATACCAGTATTTCTCGACGGTTGGTGTAATTGTACCATGCTCTTGAATATATCTGATCATCAAATTCCTTACCTGTCCGTCGTCGCCATAAGCTTTTGCGGAATCAAATACAATTTCTGGATTTGTTATTCCAGCAGCTTGCATAAATCCACCGCCGCCGTTGAATCTGTAGTTGTTTATTGCTACTGTGAATACATCGTCATCTTTTACAAGTTTGCCATTGACTTTGAGATTCTTAATTCTATGTCCTGCAGGTTGTGTTAAATCTATTACATAGCTTGCACCGTACAATTGGTCAAGATTGTAATCAGGTATATTCAAAGTAGGATCTTTTGTTATAGGATCATTTGGCGAGGAAACTTGTTTGTAATACCTTGCTGACCATTCCAACCAGTCTTTTAACTGTTTCCCAGTCATCTTTATTCCATACAAATAGTTTTCATATACATATACACCCATGATGTCTTGAATTGTTATATCGCCTTTCAATATCTTCGCTGAGCTGCTAAGTGGTGCAGCAATTGACAGATCAGTTTTTGCATAATATTTTTGAACTTTATTGATAAGGTCCATTATAGCTGTCTCTTTTACTGTCTGTTCAGTACCTAAGAAGTCACCTGTTGCAACACCGATTTTTGTTCCTATATATTTAAGTGTTGCATCTTGATATGGTTGTGCAAGGTTTAAAATATCGGGGTCTGCTTGTACAGAATCATCCATTTTTATAGTTGCACTCCATTTGCTATCTATTACCCATTTTCCATCAGCATTTTTGCTTATATTAAAGTTTATCTGTGATACATATTGTCCCCATTTACCAGGTTCTGTCACTATAACTGTTTCTCCTGCCGGGTTCTTATATGTGTGCTGTGATATAATAGCATGTGTATGTCCTGCAACTATTGCATCAATGCCATTTACTTGCGTTGCTACAGCAATAACTTGATTTTCAGGTATTACATCTGTCGGTGATTCTTCACCAGAGTGCATTGCAACAACTACAATGTCTGCTCCTGCTTCTCTTAACTTTGGTACCCACTTATTTGCTTCCTCTACAAGGTCATTGAAGTGTAATCCTGCATAGTGGTCTTTATCTTCCCATGATGGTATAGTTTTAGTCGTAAGGCCTAATATACCCACTTTTACAGGTCCTTGTGGCGTATCAAATGTCTTAATATAGTAAGGGTCAACAAAGTTTGTTCCGTCATCTTTGTAAGTATTTGCTGAAAGCACATGTATGCCTTCATTTCTCATATCATTTATAACCCTATTCAAAACGTCAAGCCCATAATTGTATTCATGGTTGCCCAATGTCCAGGTATCGTATTTCATTGCTCCCATTACTTTTGCTAATGGATACTCTGTAGTGGTATCTATCTTGTCATAATAGTAAGAAAGTGGTGTTCCTTGTATTGTGTCTCCATTGTCTACTAATACCACATAAGGATATTGCGCTCTTACCTGTTTTACATAAGTAGATACCTTTGCAAGACCTTGATTTGCTGGTTTTGCAGTATTGTAGTCCCATGGGAATATATTGCCATGTATATCTGACGTAGCAAGTACTGCTATTGTCGCATCACTCATTTTAGCCGGTGCAATTCTATTATCTATTTTTGAAGTAACTGTCTTTTGGGCTTTAACTGCATCTATGAATGCATCTCTTACAAGCTTATATGTGTCAACATAAGTTTTTACAACATCAGGGTCTGTAAATCCTGTAAAGCCATCTCCGCCAGTGCCCATAAAGTTGTTTGTCGCAACAAGATAAGTTTTATCCATGAGTATTGGCGTTCCGTCGGACTTTCTCATATCAAATACTCTTTGCATTGAAGGCTTAGATGGATCATACTTGAAAGTAAGTCCCGCAACCTGTATACCCTTGCCACCATCTTGTACAGCCTGCTCAAGGATAGTTTTTACTTGCGCCCCTGTCATTTTCATTGTAACTATTGTGTTGTCAAAAGGCATCAATTGATACATCATTCCAACAGTTATATCGCCTTTTGGAATATCTATCCTAAGCCCACCATTATTGGCAAATCCAAAATCTGCTCCAACTGCATCCTTTGTCACTTGTGCTGCCCAATTGCCTAAGAGAGAATCTCCATAAGGTTGCGCACTTTGAGTCCTTGTCAAGTCAATTGCAGCTTGACCTATCACTTCGTTAAATATTGGTCCTACATCTTGAACAGCTTTATCAACAATGGCTTGTACTTCAGGATCCACTACAGGATTTTGTGTAGAATACAAACCTGTAATATCAATGTATTGCATATCGCCTGTTGTAACCGTGCCATCATTATTTAATGTTATCTTTAAATCGATGAATCCTCTGCCATAATAGTAAGCAACCCCTACAGGAATTCCATTTACTCTTGTAGTGACAATTGAATGTGTATGTCCACCAAATATCGCATCTACACCTTGAACTTGCTTTGCAAAGTCTATAAGATTACCTGTTGCATTACCTGACTTATCTTGATATGCACCCATATGTGCCAGTACAACAACTATTTGCGCACCTTGTTGTCTTAACTGCTGTGCTAAGTCATTTACAATTGGAACAGGATCTTTAAATTCAACATTTTGTATATATGCAGGCATTATTATATTTGGGAATTCTTTATTGTCTACGATGCCAATTATACCGATTTTTACTCCATCTTTTTCAATCATTACATATGGTTTTACATAATTCACCGGTTGCCCCGTTGTTTTATCATACACATTTGCTGCAAGAACAGGAATTGTAGAATTTTTCAATGTAGCATTTTGCGTATCAATTACCGAATCAATTCCCCAATCATATTCATGGTTTCCAAGAGTCATTGCATCAAAACCAATATTTTTCATCATTTCAATGACTGGTTGTCCTTTTAAGACGTTGGAAAGCGGCGTTCCCTGGAACATATCTCCGTCAGATAAAATTACAGTTCTGTCAGGATTTTGAGCTTTTATGTCTTTAATTTGTTTTGCCAAAACACCTGCTATTTGCTGCTTATAAATTGTCCCATCACTTAATTTACCGTCATTTTGTAAATAACCGTGAAAATCGGTGACTTCTATAAAGTCAAATGTTTTGGACGTTGCAGCAAAGGCTATCTGCGGTACCGCAGAGAAAAACATGCTAAATACCATTATTGCTCCAACAAATATTGCAAGTATCCTTGACCTTGACCTAAACATTTACATCCTCCTTTTACTAGTATTTTTGTTCTTAGAAAACAAATAGATTTTCAACAACCACCTCCATAGAAATTACAGGAAAAATTTTAGACTTTTTAAGTATACCAGCGGAGTGTTAAATATAAGTTAAACTATTATTAATTTTGTGTAAAGTACATCATACATCAGATGTCAGACAAGTCTTAATATAATTATATAAAAGACTTTTTTGACCTTCAACAGCGATTTAGTGCAATATCACATGTTTATTCCCAATTTTACTCCCATTTGCTCTTTATTTTATACGTTTACTTAGTATTGTAAACATTTTTAAATTTATAACGATAGCTTTCATTACAAAAGAAAAAAGTGAAAAAGACGATATAGAATCCAATCTATATCATCTTTTCCTAAAAGTTTCTTTTAATTCTTTATACTTCTTTACAATTTCATGTAATAAATCACTATTTTCCTCTAAACCTGTAATTTTGCTTATTGTTTTTTCTAAGCCGAAATTTTTAATGTCATCTTGAATTTTACAAGCTTGAGGGTCCTCTTTATAATCAAACAAAAACCCTGCAGCTATACCGTATAGTATAAATTTGGGCGTAATTCCAATTTCATAACAAAGTTTGGCAGGCATCATTAACCGGTCATTTCCAGACAATTTCCTTGTAGGCTCTCTTCCCACTCTTACAACTTCGTCTTTTAAATAGGAGTTTTTGAACCTTTTTATTACCTTATTTGAATATTCTCTTAAATTATCAATTTTTATATTATGTTTTTTGGAAAGGGCGATAGAAGCTTCTTCTTGCATTTTAGAGACTATATTTCTTATAAAATCGTCCTGAATCGCTTCATGTATATATTTATACCCTTTTAAATATCCTAAATATGCAGTGGTAGCATGGGCTCCATTTAATAAAAATAATTTTCTCTCTATATAAGGTTCAAGGTCATCAACCAGTTCCGCCCCTTTGATATTTAAATCCCCAATAATTGCTTTTTTCTCAATATCCCATTCATAAAAATCTTCCACTGCTACATCTATTGGCAGTTCTTTCTTTATATCTACATTCGGTACTATTCTGTCCACAGCCGTATTAGGAAAACCAATTTTTTGATTTACGTACTCAATAAAATCTTTATCCCCCTTTTCCAATATACTATTTTTTAGTATATTTGTTGCAAACAGTGCATTTTCGCATGCCATTATATTCAAAGGTTTATCAATGTTAGCTTTTCTTATCTTTAAATAATTTCTTAATTTTTCCCCTATGCTCTTAAGATTATTAGCTCCTACTGAAGTCGTAATTATATCTGCATCTACAATAGCCTTGGATAGATTTTCTTCATCTTCGATATGAATAGCTTTGATGTTTTTTACTTCTTCCTTTTCCACATTATCTTTTAAAATAATCACATTATATCTTTTATAATTATTTATGCTTTCTACTAATTCTTTTGATATATCAACAAAAGTTATTTCATATCCAGACTTATACAACAAATATCCTATAAATCCTCTGCCTATATTCCCTGCTCCAAAATGAACCGCTTTTAACATATTATTCATCACCTTTTTGAAGTATTTCTATTATTTCTTGTTTTGTCCTTGCCTTTTTCAATTTCTCGACATTTTCTTCATACTGGCAGGTAAGAGCTATTTTTGATAATATCTCTAAATGTTCATCTCCCTTGCCTGCAATTCCTATGACAATATAGGCAATATTTCCATCTCCAAAATCTACTCCTTTAGGATATTGCGCTATAACTATTCCAGATTTTTTTATATATTTTACATACTCAGAAACACCGTGAGGAATAGCAATACCATTACCTATATAAGTTGTTACATCTTCTTCTCTTTTTTTCATACCTTCTATATATTCTTTTTCGACATAGCCATTTTTAAAAAGCAAATTCCCTACTCTTTCAATAGCTTGTATTTTAGATTCTGATGGTACATTTAATACGATATTATTTTCGTTTAGTATTTCTTTATTCATCTTCCAAAGCCTCCTGTTTATCATTTAGTATTGTAACTAAGCTATTTCTAATATCTTTGATATCGCCAAGCCTCAATATTTCATTAAAAGCTTTATCCTCTATAAGCGAAATACTTATTTTACCTAACATCTCTAATATTTCACTGCTTTCTGCTTTCCTTGCTAACATCACAAGAAAAGTGTCTACTTCTTCATAAGAAAAACCAGCACTTTTCATCTTTAATGGAGTTTTTAGTTTATAGACGCCGACAAAAGGCATTACCATTTTGTCACTTCTTGTATGAATTAAAGCAATGTGGGTGTTTGGTATGACAACATTGCCCATGGCTTCCCTTTTTTTGATTAGCTCTTCTATTTCTTTTGCATCTTCAGTAAGCATTAAATCATATAAATCTTTTGCTATGAATTTTATTAAATCTTCAATAGTTTTTGCTTCCACGTATTTTAATTGCAAATTTCGAAGTATCTCATCTGCTATTTCAAAATTTCGTCTTCTCTCCACCATCGGCAAATTCCCTGGCAATTCTTTTTCTTTCTTGACTACATATTTCTCTATAAACTCTTCTACCTTTTTAATATCTTCTTCTGTCAAAAAAGGCGATACCACAATTACATTATCTTTTAAATCTTCAAGCTTTACTGTAGAAATTATTAGGTCATAGTTATCACCCTTTTTCTTATACTCCCATATTGCCCCAATGTCAATAGCATCAACTTCTCTAAAAAGAGTCTTTAATTTAGCTGATAATATTCTCGCCGTACCAATCCCATTTGGACATATAACAAAAACTCTCAATTTTTTTGATAAAGCTTGCTGTCTTTCAATTGCAGCTCCAATATGCATTGTAATATATCCAATCTCTTCTTCCGGTATCATGAGATTATATTTAGAAAAAATTAACTTGCAAGCTTTATTTACTGCTTTAAACAAATCACCATAGTAATTTTTAATTTCTTCTACTAATGGATTGGTAGTCTGAAGTCCCATTGTCAATCTATAAAGAGCAGGTTCAAAATGCTGTGACAGTCCTACAATAAGTTGTTCGTCGCAATTTATCTTTATATTTAAAAGCCGAGAAACTTCTTCCACAACCTCTTTTGATAAATCTTGTAAAGAAATGCCAAGTTCTTCAAATCTATTTTGTTTATAGACGTATTTTTTGGGACTTAAATGAAGAGCCAAATATGCTAATTCAGCATCTGGCAAATATACTTCATTTTCTTTCAATATTTTCTCTACATCTTTCATGAAAATAAATTCATTAGAAAGTAAAATGTCCTTTACAAATTCATCGTTAAGCTGTATTGGCTTGTCTATTTTTGTTCTGTAAATAGAAACAAGTAAATGTACAAACATCCCAAAGTAATTTAAGTCGGATAAGTGACCATGTATAACATTCTTAATTTGCTGTGCAATTCTTTTCACTAATTGAACTAACTCATTGTCAAAAACTGTACTAAAGAATGTGTATACATAATTGTCTTTTTCATCATTATAGACAAAAGCTAAAAGTTCTTCTATGGGTTTATAGTTATAAAACAGCTCCACAATTGCATTTCTTTTATCTAATTCACTTCCTTCTACTTTAATCCCATAACCTCTTCTTCTGATAAGAGATAAATTTCTCATTTTCAGCCATTCTTCTATTTTGTCTAGATAGAGACTTATAGTTCCTTCTACAACATTAAATTGATAACTAAAATAAGCAGCTTTTATGGGTTCTTCTGAAAGCAACAATTGTATTGTCATCAATATTTGCCTTTGCTCTGGAGTTAAAAGCCATTGGAGAGGAATGGCACCTAAAGAAGCATGGATTTTATCTAACGCTTCTTCCTCTCCTTTTAAAATGATTTGTCCATTGTCCTCTACAATAACGGCTTTATATTTTTTTAAATTATTGTTTATAGAGGCTATTTCTCTCATAATAGTTCTTCCACTTACATCCATAAGCTTGGAAAGGTCCTCTCTATTAGAAGGACCTTTCTCTAATAAAGTTTTTAATATAAATTTTTGTCTTACAGTTAGATCTTCCATACCTTTCACCATAAATTTTTATTTTATTTTTTAAGGTTCTTTACAAATTCATCATAGACTGTATTGTCTAAAAAGTTTTTGACCGTTACAATTTTAGCATTTGGCACAACCTGAGAAGCTCTTTCTGCAAGGTTTTCCTGGGTAAATACAACATCCGCCTCTTTTGGTATTTGATTTACAGCAGAATGCTTAACTACAATATCCAATCCTGCTTCTTTTAATTTTTTCTTTAAAATAGTTTCTCCCATCGCTGACGAACCCATACCAGCATCGCAGGCAAAAACAATCATTTTAGGCATACCTTCTATTTTTTGTGCATTTGGCTTTATTTCTTCAACTTTTTGTCCTTTGCTTTGCGCTTTAAGTCCGCTAACGACCGAGCGAGCAAAGGTCATACTTTCAGCACTCATGCTTTCTTCACTTGCCCTTTTTACAATGACTGAAGCTATCAGGAAGGAAACAACAGCACCAACTGTAATACCCGCAAGTACAGGAAGTAATCCGCCTTTTGGTGCCATAGCTATTTCTGCAAATATACTACCAGGTGAAGGTGTAGCTACCAAACCCGCTTTTGTCAAAACAAATGTCGCGTCTGCAGCCATTCCACCGCCTATAACTGCCAAGAGTAGTGATGGATTCATCAAAACATAGGGAAAATATATTTCATGTATTCCGCCAAAAAAGTGTATTATGATAGCACCCGGAGCTGATTGTTTTGCATCGCCTTTTCCAAAAAGCCAATATGCCAGTAAAACCCCCAAACCTGGACCTGGATTAGTTTCCAGTAAGAAGAATATTGACTTCCCAAACTCTTTAACTTCTGCTACTCCAAGAGGAGCCAGTATGCCGTGATTTATAGCATTATTCAAAAACAATATCTTCCCTGGTTCTATAAAAATTGCTATTAAAGGTAATAAGCCTTTGTTTGTCACCCATTGAGCTGCTGCACCTAATCCTACTGAAATTCCATTTACCACTGGTTCAATGAAAAGAAATGCTAAAATTGCTAATAAACCACCTAAAATACCTGCTGAGAAATTGTTGACAAGCATTTCAAAACCTGCCGGGATTTTTCCTTCTACAAGCTCGTCAAATTTTTTAATGACATAGCCTCCCAAAGGCCCCATCAGCATAGCACCGAGAAACATCGGTATAGATGAACCGATTATGATACCAGCTGTTGCAATGGCTCCTACCACTCCACCTCTTACATCGTATACAAGTTTACCACCAGTATAACCAATTAAAATTGGCAAAAGATACGTTATCATAGGTCCAACAAGTTTAGCCAAATGTTCATTTGGAATCCACCCTGTTGGAATAAAGAAAGCAGTAATAAGTCCCCATGCTATAAAGGCACCAATATTAGGTATTACCATGCCAGCCAAGAAGCCACCAAGCCTTTGCAACTTCGCTTTTACACTTCCGCCACCAGTTATGAGAGCATTAGTGTTTTGCATAAATTTTACCTCCTTTTTGCATTTATTCTTCTATAATTATTGTAAACCCCTATATGCTTTTATGCAATTCAAAGAAAATCAGTTTTGTCATTCGTTTTCTTTGACAAAATTGAAGATAAAAAAATAACCGGCGAAAAAACCGGTTATGATTAATCAACAAATCCATTGTTTTCGGATAATTCTTTATACCAATATCCACTTTTCTTTATAGTTCTTTTCTGTGTTTTTAGATCGACAGATACAAGACCGTAACGGTTTTTATATGCATTTAAGAAGGACCAGTTGTCCATAAAAGTCCATAAATGATATCCTTTTACATTGCATCCCTCTTCAATTGCTTTATGGAGCCACTTCAAATGTTCTTTTATAAACTCTATCCTGTAATCATCTTGGATAATTCCATCTTTTATAAAACGCTCTTCTCCTTCAACTCCCATTCCATTTTCCGAAATAAAAGACCCTATATTGCCATAATTATCTCTTAAATTTATCATTATGTCATATATTCCCCTTTCGTATATCTCCCATCCTCTATAAGGATTCATTCTTCTGCCTGGCATAATATACTCATCATAAAACCAATTAGGTGTAAATACTCCATATGGATTTGGCATATTTTCTTTAGCTTTAACTCTAATTGGCTGATAATAATTTACTCCTAAATATTCCACAGTGTTATTTTTAATTAATTCTAAGTCGCTATCCGAATACTCTGGTAGATGATTGTAAGTTTTTAGAAGTTCAACAAGTTCTTTAGGATACTCTCCTTTGACAGTTGGGTCCAAAAAACTTCTGTTATAGAACAAATCTGCAATCTCTGCGGCTTTTAAATCAGCCGGATGATTACTCCTGGGATATACAGGACTTAAGTTTAAAACAATACCTATTTTAGCCCTTTCTATTTGTAATTTTTTAAATTCCTCTATTGCTCTCGCACTTGCCAGCACTGTGCCATAAGCGAATTGTACTGCTCTTTTAAAATCTACTATATCTGGATAATGGAAATTATATAAATATCCACCTAATACAGGAACTATTGGTTCATTAAATGTAATCCATCTTTTGACTCTATCTCCAAACAACTCAAAGCATGTTTTGGCATATTCAGCAAAATATTCTACTACTTTTCTATTCTCAAAACCTCCCATGTTTTGCATTTCTATAGGCATGTCAAAGTGAAATAGCGTAACAAACGGTTCTATATCATTTTTTATAAGCTCATCAATGACACTGTTATAAAACTCTACGGCTTTTTTATTGACTTCACCAACACCACCAGGTATCAGCCGCGACCATGAAATAGAAAATCTAAAAGAGTTATGTCCAAGTTCTTTCATCAGTTTTATATCGTCTTTATATCTGTGGTAAAAATCAGATGTTACTTGAGGGCCTACTCTATCGAAAAAGCGATTTGGCTCGTTTTTGTACCAATAATCCCATACATTCATTCCCTTTCCATCTTCATTTGCAGCTCCCTCTATTTGTACTGCTGACGTTGCAGACCCCCACCAGAATCCTTCAGGAAATTTGTATTCTTTAGCCATAATTATTTTCCTCCTTGCGCAAGATAATTCAAAATATTATTTAAAAAGTAAAAAGTAATTTAACGGAAAAAATTACTTTGTAAAATCAGCAATATTTCTATTTATACTGTGGCAAATACTCTTTATTTTGCTCAAGTATATCATCAAGAATTTTTTTAGCAACAGTCGCAGAAGGTACTAATGGATGAATTGTCAACGCCTGTAAAGCTGTATAATAGTTCCCCTTTACCCCTGCTTCTATAGTAAGTTCTTCATAGGCTTTTACTGCTTGCATTAAACCCCTTATTTTCGCTGGCACATGTCCAATATTTATCGGATGAGCCCCATTTCTATCTATTATTGCATTTGTTTCTATCACCACATCATCTGGCAAATCTGCGATTGTACCATTGTTTCTCACATTGACCACATGTATGTCTTTTTTGTCATTATATATTGAACTTATCAGGGAGCAAGCAGCATCAGAATAATGAGCTCCTCCCCTTTTTTCTAATTGCGGCGGTTTTATATTCAAATTTGGGTCTTTATATAATTCAAATAATTCTTGCTCTACCTTTTTAACGACTTCTCCTCTTGTGCCTACTGTAGCAGCTTCTTTTTTCTGTTCATCAAGCATTTTATCAGTTAAATAATAATATCTGTGATATGGACAAGGATACATGCCCAGAGATTTTATAAATTCAGGGTCCCATGGAAACTCAGGTATATTTTTCATTGATAAAGATTTAGCGCCCGCAAAACTGTCTATTAGTTTTTCTGTCACGTCTTCTCCATCCAGGTAAATATGGGTACCCCATACTAAATGATTAAGACCTGCAAAATCTATATTCACTCTTTTTGGGTCAACACCAAGTATTTCTGCAATACCATATACCATGCCTATCGGTACATTGCATAAGCCAATAGCTTTTACATTTGTATGTTTTAAAACCGTTTCTGTTATAACTCCTGAAGGATTCGTAAAATTAATAAGCCATGCGTTCGGCGCAAGTTCTTCTATATCTCTACATATATCCAGTATAACGGGTATTGTCCTCTGGGCTTTTGCAAAACCACCGGGTCCAGTTGTTTCCTGACCTATAACATCATACTTTAGAGGAATTTTTTCATCTCGGATTCTGGCATCTATTCCTCCCACTCTAAACTGAGTAACAACAAAATCTGCATCTTTTATGGCTTCACGCCTGTCCAGAGTCAGATGAATGTTTATCCCTATGCCGGCTTTTTCTACCATCCTTTTTGCAAGGCCACCAACAATTTCAAGTTTTTCTTTGCCTTCTTCTATGTCCATTAAATAAATATCTCTTACGGGTAATTCTTCATATCTTTTGATAAACCCTTCAATAAGCTCAGGGGTATAACTAGAACCACCCCCTATAACTGCAATTTTTAAATCTTTTTTAGACATTGTAAGTTGCCCCCTTTGTTTGATAAATAATTTTATACAGCTCAATCATCTCTGTTATCAATTCTTTTGCAAGAATTGCATTCATGAGGTGGTCTTCTGCATGTATCAAAAGAAGTGTCACTTCTTGCTTCTCACCCTGTGCTTCTTTGTGTATCATATCCGTCTGAACATGATGTGCTTCTAAAAGCTCCTCGCTCGCTTTATTTAAACAATTTTCTGCCTCAACAAAGTTGCCTTCTTTTGCATGTTTTAATGCATCAAAACAAATGCTTCGTGCATTTCCTGCGTGAGATATAATAGTGAATACAATTTGTTCAAGATTCATTTTTTAAGCCCCCTAAATTTTATTTGTTTTTTAGCGCTTCTATTGCTAAATCCAAGGTTTTAGCTCCATCTATCATTCCATATACATTGGGTGGAATTACCCTGTAAACTTTATTCTTTTCTTTTGTCAGTTCTGCCACATATTTTTCTTTATACCTGATTTGGGGTCCCAGTAACACCACATCATAATCGTCAATTACTTTTTCCAAATTATCTGCCGCTTCTGCAAAAATGTATAAATCTTTCATCCCCCTTTTTTCGCCTTCTTTTTTCATTTTTTCAACCAACAAACTTGTTGACATCCCAGCACCACAGATTAATAGAATTCTCATTGCAAATACCCTCCTTGTACTTTTTTGAATTTATTTTAATATCGAATAGTTGGTTAATAAAATATTATTATCGCGAATAAATTGTAAAACATCTTTATCAGTCAATATTTTTCTTTCAACTTCTCTTTTTGCATGATAAGAGGATATATTCACTAATTCATCATCTACGTAAGCTGGATGGCTCATTATTTCAGTTGTTCCTTCTTCTAGACTACCCAATATAGACAACAGATTTTCTTTTTTGACACCATCATCATAAAAGGTATAAATAAAATTATCAACAGTTTTTAAACCAGCTTTAATTATTTTTTCCTTATCTAATGGAGTAGATCGTACAGGTAAGTTATATTTGTGAGCCATTTCTATGAATGCATCTATTACCTTGGAATGACTTTGTGCATGATGATGACTATCCATATGAGTTATCGTTACACCCAAAGAAAAAGCTTTTTTAATTTGCTCTTCTATCTCAATTCTGATTTGATCTACATCAGCGTCATCTAAAGAATGCGGAAAACCTCTCTTAAAATACCCTCTTTCATCTACCAGAGTATTCACTTTTTCAGGACTACTTAACGGTTTACCGGCATCTAAAGTTATGTGTATCCCAAAACCTAAATCTGGACATAATTCTTTTACTTGTAAAGCCTCATTAGCGTAAGGCATATTACACATTATAGAAGTGCTTCTTAAAATACCGTTTTTATAGCATTCAACAACTCCTTTATTAACCCCTTTTGTCAGCCCAAAATCATCAGCATTTACAATTAAATATTTCATTCACATCACTCCTATTTTATTGTAATATATATCCTGAGAGGCAATGCCTCTCAGGATATATTATTATGCCTTCGTCTCAGCTAATTTTTATTCTTTTTTAAATTGCTGCTCTTCTTCATATTTCTTATTGTCCCATAGTTTCAAGAAAGGATAGTAAATCGCTCCAGCTACAAGAAAGTTTATAATCTGCAAAATAATAGCTTTCCAATCACCTGTAGTTAAAAATCCGCTAATCAACACAGGTGTTGTCCAAGGAATCAAAGCATAAGGTCTTGCCACAAGATTTAATGCCATCGCAAAATAAGTTATAAGACCTGCTGCAATAGGAGCTAAAATAAATGGTATAATCATAACGGGATTCATCACTATTGGCATACCAAAAGTAATAGGTTCGTTTATGTTAAATATACCTGGCCAAATAGCAGCTTTACCAACTGCTTTCAATTGGGCAGATTTTGTAGCAAAAATTAAAAGCAATGCTAACGCAAGAGTTGTTCCTGAACCACCTATATATATGAAAATATCAAAAAATTGCTGTGTTACTATGTGAGGAAGAATTTTTTCGCCGGCAATTTTTGCAGCTGAATTCTCCTGAGTAAAAGTAAGCCAGATTGGCCCTAAAATTCCTCCTACTAAGGCTGCACCATGAATACCTACACTCCATAAGAACTGAATTGCTAGTATTGCAAGGATAACAGCTGGAAGTGTAGAACCTAATTTTAACAACGGAATAGCTATCAATTTATTAATAGCTTCCGGTATTGTTAAATGAATTGTTTTAATTAGTATCATGTGTATTATCCAAATAAATGTGATAGTTACAGCGCCCGGAATCAATGCTGCAAAAGCTCTACCCACAGAAGGCGGAACTCCCTCTGGCATGCGAATAATTAAATTTTTCTCTACAAATTTTCTTTGTACCTCCACTGTAAAAATTGCAAGAATCATTGCAACAAATAGTCCTTGGCTTCCCATCCACTTCAAAGGAATATTACCATCTTGGGTTAAAGGTACTGATAACATAAAAGTAGACAAACTTAATACCCCAGAGGCTAAAGGATCTATTTTGTAAGTTCCGGCAAGTGAATAAGCTATTGTAAAAGATGCAACCATAGCTATTATATCAAATGTTGCATTGACTATTTTTAGTAAGTCATTTACATAAGGTTTAACTAAAGCTTCAAGGGCTGGTATGGGCGGAAAAGCTATAATTAAGAAGAAAGACCCAATGAGAAGTAATGGCATTGTTGCAACTATTCCATCACGTATTGCCTTGAGGTGTCTTTGTTCAGCAATTCTACCTGCTACAGGCATGAAATACCTGTCGAGGAAATTAATAAGTGCATCCATTAGACCAACTCCTTTTTTAAATTTTTTGCATTATACCTTATATGCAAATGTCATGCCAAATAGTAATCGCTTCTACAAAATTGCTGCTTTTCCGCCTTCAATGACGAGGTTTATTAAACCGTTTCGATGTGTATCGTTTAAAAACGTATTCAATACACATATGTGTATCAAAGTGAATAGATTATTTTCATCATATTTACACATTCTTCGTCTGAAATCTTTACATTACATCCTTCTTCGATAATCCTTATAGCTTTTTTTATAATATCAAACTCCTTTGGGTAATTCTTAATGTATTCTTGTGTATCCTTCATGTGTATTAACTGTTTTCCTTGTAATATACGCTCAATTACACAAGCAAGATGAAGTATTAATCCTATTGTAATATCTTCATTTAAATTTACTCCTTCTCTTATTAAAGCTGCATAAAATTTTTTAAAAAAAGATATATACTTTTCTGAATCTATCTTTATATTTTCTCTTATAACCTCTTTCATGTTATCAATTATCTCGATTTGTGAAAGAGCCTCAATTTTATTTTTCAATACAGATAATTTATCATTATCAAACACATCTGATGTAGAAATATACAATATAGAATCATCCTGTGGATTTATAGCACTTACAACAGCTAAAATATTTTTTTCTTCTTTGATGTTGAGTAGTTTTCTTCTAAATTCTCTGGTGCTTTCAATTTCAATTGGAATAATATCTATATCTTGCTCTTTTAAGTCAAGGTTTTTTTCAAGTATTGATTTAAGTTTAACCGCTGTACCTTCGCCGGTTATACAAGCAGTTATGATAACATTCTTTTTAAGAGAATCTTCAAATTTAACACTGTCTTTGTAGATTCTGCCTACATAAGGACTGAAATTGACAACTGCATCATACACTTCATCTAAAGAAGCGTTAAGGATTGCCTTTCTTGCCGCCTCTAAAACCATAGGAGTGGAAACCATTTCAATTGTTTTGACGGGTATTCCTGTCCTTTCGTATATCATGTCACCAAATAATACTAGTGAACCCATGTCAACAAGAAGTAATACGCCTCTTCCTTTGTCAACTCTTTTTACAATATTAGTTAAATTATTTAACGCAACTTCTGGTTTTTGATCAAGTGGCATATTGTACCCAATTACATAATTGTCACCTAAAAGCCTATTGGAAACCTCCGCGATTGAAGTAGCAGCGGCTTCTCCATGCATTGCAACAATAATGCCTACCCTTTCGTCTTTTTCCTTTGTTTCTTCGTCAAGGCATAAAAACATTGTAACAAAACCTACTTCATCATCAGGTACTTTTATGTTAAACTCTTTTTGGACCCTTTCTCTCAAAACATTTGCCACTTCAAATTCTTTCTCATACACCTTCTTTATATTTTCCAGCTGATGATTTACAATGTCTTTGCCACTTAGTATTCTTTCGACAGAACTGGCTACATGCATAGAAAGGCCGTATAAAGTTTTCTCACTGAAGGGCCTTTTTAACTTTTTGCTGGCATAATTCAAAAAATCGTTTACTATATCAACAATCTTTTTATCTACTACTTTATATAATTCCTCCAAATTATTTTTATCCAGATTTAAGAGATACTTTTTCAAATATGTTTCTATATCAATGCTCATGATGAGTTTTATATCACTTTCGTTAAGTCCTTTTTGCTCCAAAGCTTTCCTTTTTTCCTCTAATGCCTCATAAAAATTGAATATCTGATTATTCTGTTGAATAACAGGAGTAGCATTATCGGCTGAAAACTTTATTATATCTCCTGTAATAAATTTATCAATCTCATCTTTTGACTCTTTATACCTAAACAATCCTCTTCTGACATACTCAGGTAAATCTTCAGTATGCACGCATACTCCTTTATCCCTTTTCATCATGTATCCGAGGTAAGCTTTTGCAATTGAAAGTTTTATATCACTTTTTAGTTGACCTATATTATTGGGGCAGTCATAAAGCAATAGTGCTTTTAGAGCATTTGAAGTGATCATAATATCAGTGTTAATAATAGCTGCTTCCTCTCTAAAGAAACTTTTAATAAGTTCAAATCTTTCTTCATATGTTCTTTCTGCTAAAGCCGGCAATTTAATCACCATTGGTATCCGCCTTATAAAAGTCCTAAGAAGAGTAGACTCAATGTTCTCTGTTGTAGCGCATATTATTAAAACATTCGCTTTATGTTGTGTTTCAGATTCTCCAAGCCGTCTATAAAGTCCTTTATCAATCAGATAAAAAAGCATCTCTTGTCCTTCTGGTGGAAGCCTATGGACTTCATCAAGAAAAAGTATGCCACCATCTGCTTTTTCAACAAGGCCCATTCTATCCTTATCGGCACCTGTATACGCTCCTTTTTTCACTCCAAACAGTTGTGACATTAAAAGTTGCGGATTATTAGCATAGTCAGCACAGTTAAAAGTCACAAAAGGAGCGTTTCTTTTTATTCTCCCAATTTCTTTTGCGAAACTATACATGACTTCTGCAAACATGGATTTTCCAGTACCCGTCTCCCCAAGCAAAAGTGTATGAAGGCCATTAGGAGGATAAATTATAGCAGCTTTTGCTTGCTGTACGGCATTTTTAAGGCTTAAATTAGCTCCTATTATGCTGTCAAATACATCTTTCACTACCATATCACTTTCATCAGAAACCATATCAAGTTCTTTAACCTTATACAAAACTGGTTTACCTTCAACTTTTATAACTTTTCCTTCTCTAAAAAGGGTATTTAAATCGCTGGAAGCATTTGTTCTTTGTATATTAAGGGCATGTGCAATTTCCATAGCTGAAACTCCCACTACTTCTCCTCTTTCAGCCAATTGCTTATTGCACAATTCCTTTAGACAATTATAAACTTTGTCAATTCTTTTCACATCCTTCGCCCCCTTTTACGATACATTTTATCATAAAAGACAAAAAAATAATACACTTTAAAACACTTATTTTTTTATCTTTACTCGAAGTGCCCACTTAAATTTACACCCCCATTAAAAAAATGAATAAAAATAAAAGCGCCCCAATTTAGCGCTTTCAGTTCATAAGTTTTTTAATTTCTTCTATTGAAAGTTCTGTGATTTTCGCAATCTTATTAATATCCATGCCTTCTTTTAATAATTCTTTTGCAATTCTTAGGCTTTTTTCTTTAGCGCCTTTTTCTAATATCATTTTGTATGCTTCAGATTCTTCAATCCGCAACATTTCCATCACCTCCGTAAAAACTCTCTCTATAACTTCCCTGCTGTAGACTAAGCCTGATAATATCTCTGCCTTAAAAGTTATGTCTTTTTTCTTGTTTATATCTATGGGTATATTTTTTATTGCTTCTACGCACTCTTTAAGATATTTCTCTCCTTCTGTTTTTCTTCTTTCTCTGTCCATTATAGGCAAAAGAGCATATAGATCGTAATAGTCTGTTTTTGTAATGTCTAAAAATTTTATTGTCCCCACATCTATTATTTTATACCTGTAGTCCAAAATATTTTCTTCTCCTAAGTTGTAGTCTAATTTATTCTCCATCCTTAAATCATTTTTGCCCATATATATTACCAATTGATAAGGTGTTAAATTGTACTTTTCCATTATTTCAAGTGAATATCTTAGCATCCTGTACGGCATTTTATCGTCATTGTCTGATTGAAATTCTAAATGTACGGCAATATCTCCCTTTTCCGTAGTACATTTAAGTACTATGTCACTTTGTCTTTTTTCAACTTTTGTAAATTCTATGTTGAGTTCATCTGTTTTAGTATATGTAAGACCTAAAAAATAAGCCGTTATGTCGTCTGCCATATTAGAAAAAATATCTTTAATGGTAATGTCGTATTTTTGTGACATAATATTTCCTTCCTTTCATGGCTACTGTTATTATTATACCACACGATAGTAAGAAAAGAGAGGGTTTACGCTAAAATAATAGCTTCAATTTTCTGCACTTAACAACATCTTTTCCTACAATACATATAAATATTTTTTATGAACAAAATAAATATAAGAAATTTTAAAATTGGGGTGATGTTATGGCAAAGGAAAATGATAAATACACAAAACCTCCAAAGCCGGATGACCGCTCAGACAATGTAGAGAAATTACAACAGATGATACACGATACTATAGAAAATTATAGAGAAGCAGAAGATTACCTAAAATTACACGCAGAAGAACTTTCTCCTGAAGAAATAGAAAGGATTAAGCAGAAAAACAAAAATAGGCTGACAAGTATACAAAACATGAGAGAAGAAATAATAGATGAAGTACACGATAACGACAAAAAGTAGGTATAAGAGGCGGATTACGCCTCTTTATACAATTTATTTAATTCAATGGCAATTTTCGCACCTACATGGGCATTATTTTTGACAAGTTCAATATTAGCTTTTAAGCTTTTACCTTGTGTCAAATCTTTTATTTTATCCAACAAAAAAGGTGTTATTTCTTTACCTTTTATATTGCGTTTTTCTGCCTCATAAAGAGCATCTTCTATAGCTTTATCTATATAAGCTTTATCCAAAGCATATTCTTCTGGAATAGGATTTGCAATCAAAACCCCACCTTTGAGGCCTAAATCCCATTTTGTCTTTATAATTTTTGCAGCCTCTATTTCGTCATCAACTTTATAATCAACTTTAAGTCCGCTTTCTCTTGTATAAAAAGCTGGAAATTCCCAAGTTTTTAACCCTACTACAGGAACCCCAAAGGTTTCAAGGTATTCAAGAGTACGTGGGAGGTCAAGTATTGCCTTTGCACCTGCGCATACAACTGCTACGTCTGTATTTGCAAGTTCTTGTAAATCAGCTGATATATCAAATGTTTGTTCTGCTCCTCTGTGGACACCTCCTATACCTCCTGTAACAAACACTTTTATGCCTGCAAGATTTGCACAAATCATTGTTGCGGAAACTGTAGTCGCTGCACTAAGTCCTTTTGCTAAAACTACGGGTAAATCCCTTCTGCTAGCTTTTAATATTTCTTTTGAAGTTCCCATAAATTCGAGTTCTTCTTCGCTTAAACCAATTTTTATTCTTCCTTTTATAACGGCAATTGTAGCAGGTATAGCTCCATGTTCTCTTACAATATTCTCCAAAGTTTTAGCCGTCTCAATATTTTCCGGATAAGGCATTCCGTGAGATATTATAGTAGATTCAAGTGCAACAACAGGCTTCCTTTCTTCCATTGCTTCTTTAACTTCTTTTGATAAATCAATAAACTTATTCATTTTACAATCTCCTTTACTATATTTTTTAATTGATTTTCATTTAAAAATGGATTTACTGTATAAGGTGAGGATATTGTAAGAGATGCCGCAGCAAGACCAAGTTTTGCCGATACATCCAGAGTATAGCCATTAAAAATACCATAGACCAAGCCAGCCGTCAAAGCATCTCCTGCACCTGTAGCATCAACAATTTCGGCTTGATATGGTTCTATAAATTTTTCAACTTCTTCTGAAGAAATATATACCCCTCTTTCTCCTAAAGTTACTATGACATTTTTGACACCTTTTTGTCTTAAATATTTAACTGCTTTTTTCATATCCTCATCATTTGCTATTTTAACTCCAGATATCGATTCAAGTTCTTCTTTATTTGGAGTTACATAATCGATTTTGTCAAGTACACCTATTAATTTTTTTGCTTTGTCGATGGAAACGGGCTCTGCCACTACAGGAATATTATTATTGTAGCAAAGCTCCACAATATATTTGATGCTGTCTTCAGGAATATTTGTATCAAAAACTACAATCTCACTATTTTTTATAACTTCCATCTTGGACTCAAGATATTGTATATTTAACTCTTCTAAAATGTCCATTCCCGAAAGAGCCACATCCATATCACCAATTGCATTAAGAATGGCAAGATATATACCTGTACGCCTTGTATTTGAAATTACAATCTGTTCAACATTTACCCCTGCTTGCCTTGTCTCCTCAAGAAGCCTTCTTCCTTCATCATCATTACCTACAACGCTCAAAAGTGTAACAGGTAAGCTAAGCTGTGCAAGGTTGTGAGCAATATTTCGTCCTACACCACCAGGTGCTATGTTTATGTGTCCTGGATTTGAAGTATGCTGCTTAAGCTCTGAATAGGGTTTACCTTTTATATCTATATTTGCTCCTCCAACTACAGTAACACCTTTAAAGTCCCTCACTACATAGCCTCTTCCTAATATAAAGCCCTTTTTCATGAGGTTTGCTATGTGCCCTGCAACTGCAGATCTACTAATACCCATAAGCTGTGCTAATTCTTCTTGAGAAATCATTGGATTTTTCTTTATAAATCTCAATATCTCTTTTTCCCTCTGTGTCAATGCCACATTCACACACTCCCAAACAATTATTTGTTTATCAAACATTTGCAAGTATATTATATCACAAAAACGCAAATAAAAAAACTGCTTATTATAAAAAGCAGTAAAAACATTATTATCCAGAAAGCATACCAATCTACTTAATAATATATGATAAAATCACATAGCTAACAATACCAACAACAACAGGTGTAAATAGCTTCCTCGTAAAATATGCAGCTATAAATGTCGGTATTGCTGAAAATAAATATACATTTGATAAATCTAAAAATAATTTTCCATCTTTAATAAAAATTACCGGAAATAAAAGAGCTGAAAGAACTGCTACAGGCACATACTCAAGAAACGACTTTACAGCTTGAGGAAGTTCTATTTTAGTTAAGCCATAAACAGGCATAAATCGCGGAATATATGTCACTAAAAACATTCCAATAACACTTATTATAAATTTCGTACCCATTTGTCAACCAATACCCCCATTCCTGCACCTATTAATGCGGCTACAATGACATTTGTATTTCCCGGTAATACAAACATCAAAGTTATAGACAACAACCCCGAAAAGACACTTATAAAAACTTTTTTATACCCTGATATTTGCATAAGTAGCAAGGCAATGTACATCGCTGGAAGTGCAAAATCAAGCCCTACGTTTATAGAGCCTCCTATCAAAGTTGCTGATACAGCACCTAAAAATGAAGCAAATACCCAGGCAGTATACGAGGTTAAAAATAGTTGGTAGAAATAACCTTCAGTATATTCAGAGTTAGTTTGCAAATCTGTAATCGCAACAGCATATGTCTCATCAGTAATAAAAAAAGATAATATTGGTATATGTTTCCTCGATATGTGTTTCATATACTGCGATAGCGATGTGCTATATAAAAAGTGCCTCAAATTTACTATAAATATTGTAGACACTAGTGTAACAATATTTGTTCCTGCACTAAGCAAACTTATGGCAATAAATTGTGCTGAACCAGCATATACAAAAAGAGACAATGCCACCACTTGTGAAATAGTAAAACCGCTTTTCACACCAACGAGTCCATAAGCAAAGCCTATTGGCAAATATCCTAACACAATAGGTAGTGCACTTTTAACTCCATTTATACTCTTCCTAACATCACCATCTACTATCATAAACCTCACCATCACTAAAAAATATTTATTTTTTTAAAAGCAGGAGTGAGCCTCCTGCCTTTAATTATTTCACAACAATATTTACAAGCCTGTTTTTGACAACTATGACCTTCTTTATCTCTTTTCCATCCACATATGCTTTTACATTTTTATCAGAAAGAGCGAGCTTTTCTATTTCTTCGTCAGTAGCTTTTGAAGGAACTTCAAGTCTCCCCCTTACCTTGCCGTTTACCTGCACAGCTATTTCTACAACATCTCTTTGTAGAGCTTTTTCATCCCACTCAGGCCATTTCTGATTGAAGACAGAATATTCATATCCAAGCTTTTCCCACATTTCTTCAGAAAAGTGAGGAGCAAATGGCGCCAAAAGTTTTATTAAATCTGCCACCACTTCTTCATAAAATTTGATATTTTTAACTTCCACATCTGCCTCGTATTTATAAAGGGCATTTACCAGTTCCATTATCCTCGCTATTGCAGTATTAAACTGAAATCTCTCTGCATCTTCTGTCACACCTTTTATAGCATAATGTCTCACATAGTTTAACTCTTTTTCATCTTTCCCCATATCATCTTTTATTTTTCCAGGATTGTTTCTTGTCTCTATGAATTTATCTATAAATCTCTCCACTCTGTTGACAAACCTTGCAATGGCTTTTATTCCATCATCATTCCATGGCCCACCTTCAGAATAAGCAAATCCAAACATCAGATAGAGTCTAAATACATCAGAACCGTATTCTTTAATGTATTCGTCAGGCGAAATTACATTCCCTTTAGATTTGCTCATTCTGCTGCCATCAGGTCCCAATATTGTGCCTTGATGCACCAAAGATTTAAACGGCTCATCAAAGTCAAGATATCCTAAGTCTCTCAAAGCCTTTGTAACAAACCTTGCGTACAAAAGATGCATTGTCGCGTGCTCTGCTCCACCTACGTACTTGTCAACAGGCAACATTTTATTTATCCATTCTTTATTGAAAGGCTCTTTGTCGTTTTTGTTATCGGGATATCTCAAAAAGTACCACGAAGAATCCACAAAAGTGTCCAACGTATCAGGGTCTCTTAAAGCCTTGCCACCACATTTGGGACAAGTAACGTTCATAAAGCCTTCATGCTTTTTAAGTGGAGATTCACCTGTTGGAGCAAATTCCACATCATAAGGGAGTAACACTGGTAAATCTTCTTCTGGGACAGGGACTATGCCACAGCGTTCACAGTGAATAACAGGTATTGGAGCGCCCCAGTATCTCTGCCTTGAAACAAGCCAATCCCTCAATCTGTAATTTACTTTAAACTCTGCTCTACCTTCTTGTTTTAATTTTTCTACAATTTTTATCCTCGCTTCTTCTGATTTCAAACCTGCAAATTCTCCACTGTCTACAAGCACTCCATACTCATCAAAGGGTAGACTGTCCTCCACATCTCCAATTCCTTTTATCACTCTTTTTATAGGAAGGTTGTATTTTGTTGCAAACTCATAATCTCTTTTATCATGGGCAGGAACAGCCATGACACATCCTGTTCCATATGTTGCAAGGACATAGTCTGCTATCCAAATAGGGAGTTTCTCTCCCGTCAGAGGATGAATTGCGTATGCTCCTGTAAATACCCCTGTCTTTTCTTTTTCAGTAGACAACCTTTCAATCTCACTCTGTTTTCTCGCGTATTCTTTATACTCTTCAACAGCTTGTTTATATTCTTCTGTAGTAATTAAATCTACAATTTCGTGTTCTGGCGCAATAACTACATACGTCGCTCCATACAACGTGTCAGCTCTTGTAGTAAATACCTTAAATGTCAGGTCTTTTCCGGCTACTTTAAATTCTATCTCTGCTCCATCCGACTTTCCAATCCAATTTCTCTGCATTATTTTTGTCTTCTCAGGCCAATCAAGTTCATCCAGTTTTTCAAGGAGTTCTTCTGCATAAGCAGTTATCTTAAAAAACCACTGAGTCAAATCTTTCTTTGTAACTTCAGTGCCGCACCTTTCACATTTCCCATCTATAACTTGTTCGTTTGCAAGAACAGTTTGACAACTGGGACACCAATTCACTGGCGCTTTTTTTCTATAGGCAAGGCCTGCCTCAAAAAGCTTCAAGAAAATCCACTGCGTCCATTTGTAGTATTCCGGTAAGCAAGTTATTACTTCATAGTCCCAATCAAAAGTCGCCCCCATTTCTTTAAGCTGCTTTTCCATCGTCCTTATATTTTCCATGGTGGAATCATAAGGATGTATTCCCGTCTTTATGGCATAGTTTTCTGCAGGAAGTCCAAAAGCGTCAAATCCCATTGGATGAAAAACTTCCCATCCTTGCATTCTTTTCATTCTCGCCCAAGAATCAGTAGGTCCATAATTGTACCAATGTCCTACGTGAAGCTTGGCACCTGAAGGATAAGAAAACATCTCAAGGCAATAAAGCTTTTTATCTACATTTTTAGGATTAAACTTATAAAGTTTTGTCTCTTCCCATCTTTTTTGCCATTTTCTATCAATTTCAACCGAATACGCCATACCCTCCACCTCTGCATTAAATTTTATTATTTTTCTCTATTAAAAAAAGTCTTTCATCTTAAAGAGACGAAAGACTTCACTTCCGCGGTACCACTCTTGTTGGCATACGCCCACTCGAACCTGTAACGGCGGTAACCGTGTATACCTACTAAACTTCGGTATACCTACTCCGTGGCGAGTTTCAGCAGGAGAAGCTACCGTTTTGCACCAACCAACGGCTCTCTGAAAGCTTATCATGCTTACTACTCCACTTCATCGCATTTACAAATAGATTTGTACATTATTTTATTACAAAAGAAAAATAAATGCAATATCCTTTTAAACAATATTATTATAAATCAGACACAAGTTGATGGTACTTAGTAAAAAAGTTTCTATAGGTGAGAAAAGTAACACTAAAGCAAGAAATCGAAACTGTTGATGCCAGCATAAAAGTAACCATTATCTGGTACTTAACTGCATTAATAGGGTCTACCCCTCCTAATATTAAACCAGTCATCATTCCTGGAAGTTGCACGATGCCAAGAGTTTTCATGCTGTCAACTGTAGGAATCATTCCCGTCTTTATCGCTGTCTTTATCACTTTTTGAGCTGCTTGCCTTGAAGTTGCACCAAGTGACAAATACGCCTCTATTTCCTCTGACTTATTTTTTATTTCGTCTTTTAGCCTTGAAACAGCAAGTCCTGAGGCTACCATTGAATTTCCTACTATCATTCCTGATACAGGTATAACTTCCTGGGGTCTAAAATGTATATTTCCAAACAAAATGAGCAGAGAAATTGTAATCGCGGCACTTAAGGCAATTGAAAAAGTGATAAAATAAAAAACATTCGGTATGCCCTTCCCTCTCTTTGAAGCATTATTTCCAGCAACTACTATCATTAAAGCCACCATTGCCAAGGTAAATAAAGCATTATTTGCAGCAAATATGTAGTGTAAAATGTATCCCACTATTGTAAGCTGCACAACTGCTCTTATAGTACCTATAACTATTTCCTTTTCAATCCCCAGCTTTTGGTAATAAGAAACAAAAATTGATATTAGCACAAGACTTGACGCCAATGTCAAAGACAATACACTCATTTAACTTCCTCCTTTAACTTACCTTGTATAAACAATTTTGTAATTTCATTTTGGGGATTTGTAAAAAAATCATAAGTTTTAGCATATTCTATTAATTGCCCTTTGTTAAGCAGTGCTGTGTAATCTCCAATGCGCTTAGCCTGTTCCATGTTGTGAGTTATCCAAATAATCGTCAAATTCATTTTTTCTTTTAGGTTAAATATCAATTTCTCTACTATTTCTGTAAAAGTAGGGTCAAGGGCTGAAGTAGGTTCATCAAGTAAAAGAGCTTCAGGATTATTTGCAAGAGTTCTCGCTATAGAAACTCTTTGCTGTTCCCCTCCTGATAAATTTTTCACATTCCTTGTAGCATACTCACTATTCAATCCTACAATGCTCAAATAATACTCCACATTGACATTTTTTTCGCCTTTAAGCATTGGACCATACTCAATATTCTCTTTTACTGTCCCTTCAAAAAGATGAGGCTGCTGAAAAACCATTCCAACTCTCCTTCTTAAGTCTATCACATCTATTGTTTTAATATCCACATCGTCTATTAAAATACTGCCATGGGTTGGATCTATCAATCGGTTTATCAGTTTAATCAGCGTCGATTTTCCAGCTCCAGAAGGGCCGACAATAGTATGTATTGCTCCACCTTCAAACTTTACAGAAATGTTTTTTAATATCTCTTTTCCAAAACTATTGTAGCTTACCTCTTTAAATTCTATTTTATTCACATAAATCACCTCTATTGTAACAACTGTTACATTTATATTTAAATTGTATCTCTATCTCTCATTAAAGTCAACAAAGCTAAAAATTTCTTTTCAACTTTGATATTTATTTGACATTCTTTTGTTAAAGTAATAAAATATAATTGACAATATGAGGTAATTATTTCCCTATGCTATCCTGAACCGAACATTGCGAGGCGAAGATTCCCAGACAATAAAGGAAAGGAGGCGATTTGAGTGAATGTAAAATTCTTAACAAGAACTGCTATTTTACTCGCCATCACTTTAATATTTCAGTTCTTAAAAATGCCCCAACTTATAACAGGTTCTATCGTTAATGCAATGCTTTTAATCGCAGCTGGAACTGTAGGAATGTGGTCAGGAATTATAATAGGACTTTTAACACCAGTAATTGCATTTTTAGTAGGCATAATGGGATTTCCTTTAATGATTCCTTTCATAATGGTGGGTAATGGGTTATATGTAATGCTTTTTTCAACGCAAAAAAACAAAGTAATAGGAATGATAGTAGGTGCTGTAGTTAAGTTTATATGGTTGGCTTTATCAGTAAAATATATAATACAACTATTCAATGTAAAAGTTCCCTTAAAAATTGTCCAGGCTTTTACCTTCCCACAGCTTATAACAGCACTCATGGGAGGTATTGTTGCACTCATAATAACAGCATTTCTCCAAAACTACTTTAAAACAGCAAAAGAAGGATAACAAAAAATAAGGGGAGAAAATGCTCCCCTTGTTTGCTTCAATTATATAACAGAGTTTGACCATCTGCCACATCTATCTCCTGTCATCGCTATTACTTTGCCGTTTGCTTTAATTTGTATTATTTCACATTCGTTAGGACAAGCTTTGCAAATAAAGCTCGTCGTTTCAAACTTCTCCTCTGAAACCTCAAACCCTTTAAATTTAGTAGAATTGCCTGTCCGTTTCATTTCATCTTTTGCCAACATCGCTATTCCTATTGCTCCCATGATGTCATAATACTTTGGCACAATTACCTCATGTCCTACTTCTTCTTCAAATGCCTTTTTTATCGCAATATTTGCCGCCACACCGCCTTGGAATACAAAAACTGGCTTCAATTTTCTTCCTCTTACAAGATTGTTCATATAATTTCTCACTAAGGCCTTAGAAAGACCTTTTAATATTTCAGCTTTACTAAAGCCGTATTGTTGTTTTGATATCATGTCAGATTCAGCAAAAACTGTACATCTACCTGCAATTCTCACATCACGCTTTGCAGTCAGTGCAATTTCACCAAATTCTTCAATCTTTATACCCAGTCTTTGTGCCTGATGGTCAAGAAATGACCCTGTACCAGCAGCACAAACCGTATTCATAGCAAAGTCAGCTATCGTACCATCATTTATAATAATAAGTTTTGAGTCCTGTCCGCCAATTTCAAAAATAGTACTAACATCTGGATGAAAGTGTAATGTAGCAGTAGCGTGGGCTGTAATCTCATTTTTTATTACATCTGCACCAAGAACGTATCCAAGAAGCTGTCTGCCACTTCCCGTTACTCCAACACCACCTATTTCTTTAGTTGCTAACTCATTGTGTAATTTGGCTAGTTCATCCTTTACAGTATCAATTGGTTGCCCAACATTTCTTACGTACGAATTGAATAATACCTCATTATTTTCATCAATTGCTACAACCTTTATACTTACTGACCCTACATCAACACCAATATATATTTTCTCCACTTTTGTCTACCTCGCTATCCTTTTTCTGTGTTTTTTTAGTTTTATTACATCTAAAAAAGCTTCTATTCTCGTTAATACATTGGCAATAGCCATTTGTTCATCTACAGAAAGTGACAAAATTGGATAGTCATATTCTCTCATTATTTTATCTATCACACTTTGAGAAACAAGTTCTGGTAAACATCCAAAAGGTTTCAAGTGAATGACTCCATCAAATCCTCTTTCCATAAAATCAATTATTGCACCTACAGACTGTTTTGCATGCCCACCAATTATTATCTCTATGTATTTCTCACCTTTTTTCAATATTTGATGTTCTTTCTCTTTGTAAGAAGGCAAAGGTATTAAATTAAAATCAATCCATTCGGAAATGTAATGAGACCTTTCCACTTCTGCGCCATAAGCATTTAAAACTTCTTCTATATTACCATTTATTGAAGGCTCCATCACAACATATATTTCTCCTACTATTCCAATCTTTATTTTTTCTTCTTCCGGTACTTCACAAATCTTTATACTATTTAACCTCTCGATCGCCTTTTTTTCTACCCTTTTTACATCTTCAGAAGATTCTATTTTCCTGTACTCTTCTGTAATCTCATGCCATGCCTTAGTAAACTCTCCCTTATTACACTCATAAGCTCTCTTGGTCTCTATGATTTTCTCTACTTTATCCATCGATTTTGCCATGTCATATACAGTTTTTACAGTTTTAATAACCCGTCGCCATGAATTATTTCCTTTTATCTTTTTTACATTGTCCATAAAAGTCTTTAAATCTCTCTTGGGCTCATCAAATATTATAAATTCGACATCATATCCCATATTTTTAAGTATTTTTTTCTGAGCCTCTCCATAATACCCAGCCCTGCAGGGGCCATTCCCACCAGAAGTCACTATAGTATCCGCTCCTAATTCTAAAGCCTCAAGATAAGTTCCTAAAATAACCTTTAAAGGAAAACAAGCAAATTCAGGACTATATTTTACCCCATAATCTACAGTTTTTTGTGAAGGCTTCGGGGGAGTTATCACTTCATGCCCTAATAATGTAAAAAGTTTTTCATACATATAAGGAGAACCCATATAAGGAAATGTTATCTTCACTTAAATCACGCCTTCCACAGATTTTTCAGCTTTATATTTTTTAATCCTTATGAGGTCCGTAAATGCCTCAACTCGTGTAATTACGTGACTTTCACCAGTTTGTTCGTCAATTCTTAAAGTCATAAAAGGTTTTTTATGTTTTTCAGAATCTATAGTTAAAAAAGGCTCAAGAATTGAATCAGGACCGCATCCAAAGGCAGTAATATGAATAATGCCGTCAATGTCATCTCTTTCCATAAACTCATAAGCCGTACCTAAGAGCATATTGCTAAACTCCCAAAACATATTTTTTTTAAATTTTTTCAATTGACGTTGTATTATCTTTTCTTCCATCATATCAAAAGTCACAACTTTTATGTTGAGCTTGCGAAAAACATTAAGCAAGTCCATATTGACAAATCTATCATAAACATTATATACATAACCAATTAGACCTATTGTAATATCGCCATCATATTTTTTTGGTTCATCACTCGTCAAAAGCTCATTTATATCATATCCTTGCCTATTCAAAGTTCTAAACTCAAGCCATTTGTCTCGTGCTTTCTTTAAAGCATTTTTTAAATCTTTTCTACTCACACCCAATTTATCGATAAAAACTGTGTAATTGTGAAACTCTGATATGTCAGTACTTTTTGACACTATGTTATGAGTCAAAATTTTATTCTCAATGCCATCAAAAAGACCTTTTATCATGTCAGGCAACCCCATAAATTTAGGGCACATAAATATACCTTTCCTTAAGCTTACAAACCTAGGAATATATATGTAATCAACACTCTTATCCAGCAAATTTAAAACATGTCCTGTATATACCTTCATAGGTACACATATTTCCGCAACTGCTTCTTTTACCCCTATGTCTAAAATACTTTTTGAAGTATCGTCAGAGGTGACCACTTCAAAACCAAGGCTTTCGAAAAGAGTTTTCCAGAATGGATAATAAAAATAATACATTAAAGCTTTTGGAATACCTATTTTCATTATTTGCTCTCCTCTCCTCCAAGTACATCATATATCATATTTTACACTACTTCAATCACTTTTTTCTATTGCTTTTACAAAAATTTCTATGCTTTTTTAACAAATTCTCTATCGCTAAAGCCAATTAGCTTGTTACCATAGGAGGCATTCATTAAAACAAAACCGAAATTCAATGATATAAAAGCAAAGGCTAAAAGTTCAAAATCATCAGTATTTAATAATCCCTTCTCATACATTTTTTCAAAATACTTTATCAAAACTTCTTTAAAGCCTTTTGGAATCCTGATCAGATATTCTTTTACCTCTTCAAAAATCTCTGGACTTCTCAATCCTATCATGATTTTCGCTTTTTCTTCTGTAAAATTTTTATGATATTCATGAGCCAACATGAATAGGTCTTCTTTTAAATCCCATGTACATTTGTCTAATATTCTTTCATTTACAGGCTTTAATAATTCCAGCTCTTTTAATGCATAAAGCACTATATCTTTTTTGCTTCCAAAACATCTAAAAATTGTAACTTCATTTACTCCTGCCTCTTCTGCAATATTTCTTGTAGTTGTAGACTTATATCCTTTTTCAGAAATTAGTTTTAAAGTAGACATAACTATCTTTTCCTTCACCGAATCGCCCATTAAAACACCTCACAATATGTATGCAAGTAATTGCTTGCATACATATTATAACATATTTAAAAGCAAAACAAAAATGAGATCAGTCCAACATTCTCACAACATTCATATTCCATCTGCAAGGTAACATGATGTATATTAAAAGTTCCCTCAAGGATAGTTCTAATCTGCTCCATTATTGTCTCTGCCTGGCTCAATTTGATATCATCTCTTGTGTTAACATGACATTCAAAATGTATATCTTTATCATTAGTCTGCCAGACATGCACATGGTGTATAATTTTTTACCCCTGGAAGTTTTTCAATTTCCTTTTTTATGGCATCAAGATTTATATCATTAGGAGTTTTTAGCATTAATATTCCTATTGTTTCATTTATTATTTCAAAGCTTTCTTTTAGTTTTAATTTGCTATAGCATTACAATATGCATGCAAGTATAATCATTTCGTGCAAAATAGCAATAATAAAATAATCTAATTATTCAGTAATACCATAAAAGTATAACTTCGATTACCGCTAAATATTTATTAGTTTTAGCAGTAATCGAAGTTTCACCTTTTGTTAAAGTAATTTATTTTTTAGATTCTTCTCTTTGAGAAACAGCCTTTTTGATTTCATTTATAACCTGCTCTGTATTCATGTTTCTTATTTCGATTCCAATATGCTTATCTCTTGGAAAACCTACATCGTCAAAAGCATCTCTGTACATTTTTCTTTGCATTGTAGGGTCACAAGCAGCAACATAAAGTTCGTCTATTTGTGCTCCCCTTAATAGTTCCCTTAAATACCTGTCCCCATCATCAGCACAAAGTTGAGGATGTAATCCTACCCACTCAAAAATGCCCTCTCTTCTTAAAGTATTTAAAACTTCAAATTTGCCCATTTGTTGAAATGATGGACACGTGCCTTGGCATACGCATAAAAGTAATCCTTTTTTACTCATAAAAATTACCTCCTATCTCCAAAATATGTTATAGCTTCATTATCACAAACTTTTGAGCATCCACGGCAAAATTCCACACAATTGTCTGGATTTACAACATCCGGATACCCATCGTCACCGATGGTATAAACGTCGTGTGGACAAAAGTTCACACATTGATAGCACTGAATGCATTTATCTTTATCTATTATAGGATACCAATTCTTTGCCACATATTTCACCTCCTCTCCAGCGTTTAAAGCTCTTTCAATATATCAGCTATCCTTCCATTTACAAATAAAAGCTCATTAATTTAAACCAAGATGATTCTTTGATGCAAAAGCAATTATCATTTATATTAATCTCCTATTATATTACTATATTCGAATATTCAAATATAGTAAGTAAAAAAATTTATTTTGTAACAAGAAAGATATTTTTCACTTCCTCAATAATGTTTATGATATTTTCATCTGTTAAAGAATAAAAAATTATAGTACCTTCTCTTCTCGTTTTTACCATTTCATTTGCTCTTAATACCATTAAATGCCTTGATACATGGGATTGGTCTAAATTTAGTGCTGCCATCATCTGACATACGCACATTTCTTTTTTGCTTAAAAGCTCTATTATTTTTATCCTCGTAGGATGTGATAATGCTTTAAAGTACTCGGCAGCTTTATTATATACGTCAGCTTCCACTTTTTTTTCACCCTTTCATATAAATTATATTCGATTTTTCAAATATAGTCAAGTTAATTTTTTGTCAAGATAGTATCAAGATACTGTAGGATAATTTTTAGCGACAACCCTCTTTTATCCATCTCGCTCCATCTCCTGCTATGTATATCCTCTTTTATTATCTTGTCTAATATTTTCTGATATTACTTCTAAGTCCTCTTTGTATATTCTTGAAAATTTTTCTTCTCCTAACGAGCTTTTAGAATGCATGCTTCCTTTAGTAAGCTAATTGAAGGTTTATCTAAACCGTAAATACGTGGCAATCCGAACTACCTAACACAAATATCCCATGGACTCCGCCTTTGATAAGAAAATCAACAAGAGTTCTAAGCCAAAGTAATTTAAAGCTTTGACAGTATTAGCCTTGTTTTTGGATGTAACAATGGCTAATCTATAACCCAAGCTTTTTAACTGAAACAAAACGTCTTTAACTCCCGGATATTCCTTAATTAGCTTATTGTGAAGACGATTATAAATGTCGTAATAAATTTGACAGGCTTCGTCTACTTGATCCGGAACTAATTTTTGTCAAATATCTTTTAAGGGCCGTCCCAATTCCCTCATTATTTCAGGAATTGAAACGGCTACTCCAAGTTTTTCAATAAAAGTATAGCGGTAGCATTCTTCAATTAGCGGAAGCGTATTGACTAAAGTTCCATCAAGATCAAATAGTATTAGTTTCCAACTTTTAATTTTCTACTCCTTGCGCTCTTTTAACTGTAATTTTTCTTTTACTTCTTTATTTACTAAATACTTTGGCCAGTAGCCCAGCAACACATCAGCAACACCCTGCGCAGCTTTAGTCCTTAATTCAGCCTCGGATTCTTCAGAATACCAGGCAACGTGGGGAGTAATAATCACATTATCCATTTTTAAAAGAGGATTATCACTTGGGGTCGGTTCTTGTTCAAGCACATCCAAACCTGCTCCGGCAATGCGTTTTTCTTGTAACGCCTTTATTAATGCTTTCTCATCAATCACTGGTCCTCTTGCTGTGTTGATTATAAAAGCACTCGGCTTCATCAAACCAATTTCCGTTTCTCCAATCAAATGATACGTCTTCTCGGTTAAAGGTGCATGCACAGAAACAAAATCGGACTTAGACATTAATTCTTCTAAACCCACTAAAGTTGCACCATATGGTTCTACATCTTCTTGGGTAATGTAAGGATCATACACTAAAATATCAAAACCAAATGGCCTTGCTTTTTCGGCTAAGGTTCTGGGAATACGTCCAAAACCTACTAGTCCTAAAACTTTGCCCCTCAGACGGTAAATAGGTTTGCTTATCTTAAAATCCCATGTACCCGCTTTCACTGCATTATTCATTAAAACTACTTTACGCGCACAGCCCAACAATAAGGCCAAGGCATGGTCAGAAACTTCATCCATACAATAATCCGGAACATTAACAACACAAATACCTCTCGCCGTAGCAGCTTTTATATCAATAGTATCAACTCCAATACCATAACGAGCAATTACTTTGCATTTATCTAAAGCCTCAATAACACGTCGGGTAATTTTTGCATATTGATTAATTAATCCATCCGCATCCTTACAAGCCAAAATTAATTCCTCTTCAGTTTTGCACTGGGCAGGCACTAAGGTAATGCCAGCCTTGCTTAAAACTTCCTCTTCATACTTGAGGTTTGCATATTCAAAATCGGTAACTACAACTTTTAATTGACTCATATTACATCACCTCTTTAAGATTTTTATGACTTCTATTTTAATTTGTTTTGCGTGCCCGCTTCACTTCTTCAACCAATTGACGAGCTTTTTCAGTTATTAATTCCCATTTACCCTCTTGAATCATCTGGCGGGAAACTAAAGAGCCTCCTACCCCAACTACGTCAACGCCAGCTTTAATAAAATCGGCAATATTATGCAAATCTATTCCTCCAGTAGTCATTAAAGGAATATGTCCTAATGGTCCGCGTATATCCTTGATATACCCGGGGCCCAAGATACTAGCTGGGAAAACCTTAATCATATCAGCGCCTAATTCATATCCTTTAACAATCTCTGTAGGAGTCATACCACCGGGAATAACAATTTTTCCATATCGTTTGCTAACGGTTATAACATCTGGATGTAGGCTTGGAGATACTATAAATTGTGCACCCGCTAAAATTGCCATACGGGCCGTTTCTCCATCCATTACTGTACCTGCACCCAGCAAAATCTCATCCCCGAATCTTGTCGCCAAGTCCTTTATTACATCAATTGCCCGGGGAGCATCAACAGTGATCTCAATAATGCTAATCCCACCTAACATTAAAGCTTCAACCAATCTATGGGCAGTCTCAAATTGAACTCCTCGAACAACTGCCACCAATCCCTGTTCCTTTAGTCTTACTAAATCATTCTTCATCGATCAATCCCCTCCCTCTCTCCCATGAATACTAAAACCTCATCCATTGTTGGTAAACCTTCAACATCGCCTATAACTGTAGTCACAATTGCACCTACTGCATTAGCAAGCCTTACAGCTTTTTCTAAACTGTAACCTTTGAGCAATCCTGTTACAAAACCAGCCGCAAAGCCATCTCCTGCACCAATGGGATCTACTACTTTCTCAATGGGAAACCCAGGAATAAATTTACTCTCAGACTTCGTTGCATAGTAAGCTCCTTGTTTCCCCATCTTCACTACAACAGTACCTACCCCTAATCCTAAAAATTTGGCAGCTATCTTCTCCGGTTCCCTCTCCCCTACTAATATCTCTCCTTCGCTCACTCCCGGTAATACAATATCCGCTTGAGCCGCTAACTCCATTATTACTTCTCTTGCTCGTTCCTTGCTCCATAGTTTTAAACGAATGTTTGGATCAAATGTAATTTTTACACTCCTACTCTTCGCTATTTTTATCGCTTCTTTTACCGTCTGGTAGCACGACTCACTTAATGCCGGAGTAATTCCAGTAAGATGTAAGTATTTTGCTGAACCAATATAATCAGGATCAAGGTCTTCCGGTCTGAGCCGGCTCGCAGCTGAACCACGCCTATAATAGTAAACTCTACTCTCGCCGTATTCTCTTCGCTCCTTAAAATATACAGCCGTCGGCGCATCTGGATCAAATTTTACCCTGGATGTATCCACCCCTTCTCCCCGTATAAATGACAAAATATATTTCCCAAACTCATCATTTCCTAGTTTGCTAATCCAACCTGCCCTATGCCCTAACCTCACTATACCAATGGCAAAATTAGATTCAGCACCACCAATCTGTTTAATAAACTTGTTAACATATCTAAGGGGGCCAGAAATTTCTGGAGTCATGAGAACCATTGTTTCTCCAAGAGTAACTACATCTAGCATCTTCTTCATCTCCCTTCAACTACATAATTTTGAAGGTTTCCTATACCTTCGATTTTTGCTTTAATGTGGTCCCCTGGTTTTAGAAATCCAGCCCCAGGAGGAGTACCTGTAATAATAACGTCACCAGGATTTAAGGTCATAATGCCCGAAATATAGGACACTAATGTTGGTACATCAAATATCATGTCAGATGTTTTCCCTCTTTGAGTTTTAGTGCCATTCAAATACATTTCAAGTTCCAAGTTGCTTGGGTCTAAATCGGTCACAATCCATGGACCAAGAGGTAAAAAAGTATCATACGATTTAGCTTTGGTCCAGGGACCTCCCGTCATTTTATCCTTAGCTGTCAGGTCATTGGCAATTGTATAACCAAAAACATGTCTTAATGCTTCATCTCTACTTACATTTTTTACAGTATCTTTTATTACCACAGCCAATTCTACTTCATAACCAAGTTCCTTTACATCAGGAGGATAAACAATATTTTCCTCCGGGCCAATCACTGCCGAGGGTGGTTTTAAAAATATTACCGGTTCTTGAGGAACTTGAGCATTGAGCGCTGCAACATTTGAGTAGTAATTTAATCCCACCCCGATAATCTTGCTTGGAACCACTGGAGACAATAACTTAACTTCCTCAAGAGGGTATTTTGTTTCGGTTGCTTTCCAATCATCAAAAATATTGCCTTCTATTACATGTACAATTTGATTATCTAGAACTCCGTAAAAAACCTCGTTGTTTGTTTTAAAACGAACAAAGGTAGTCATCATCCGTCACCTCCTTTCCGCACCTCGCGAATTATTTTTAAATACTGCTCTGTTTTTCTCTTTATCTCATTATATCTCCCATCTTGAACAATCTTGTTATTTACCAAATCACTCCCTATCCCTAAAGCTATTGCCCCAGCTCTTAAAAAATCAGCTGCATTTTTAAGGTTAATCCCGCCTACCGCCATCATCTGCAAATTAGAATACGGTCCTAATATATTTGAAAAATATTCTGCTCCAAGTGTACTTGCTGGAAAAACCTTTACCATCTTTACTCCCAATTGCAAGGCTTGCGTGATTTCAGTAGGGCTCATTACCCCTGGAATCACATCTTTTCCATAGAGATTTCCTATCTCCACAACTTCCTTAGAAAAGTGAGGCATGAGAATATATTGGGCTCCCGCTAATATTGCTAACCGGGCCGTTTCCCTATCTAGTACTGTGCCTGCACCTATCAACAATTCCTTACCAAAGCTGTCTCTTAACTTGCTGATCATTTCTATCGCACCGGGAGTATTGCAAGTTACCTCAACCGCTTTGCAGCCTCCCTCTGCTAAAGCCTCAACCACCGGAATTAAGTATTCTTCTTCTGTGCCTCTAATAATAGCAACAAGCCCAGTTTCAGCAATTAATGATAAACTCATTTCGTTCACCTCATTAATTATTTTAACAATACAAATAAATGTTTCACATTACAAAATATTGTTTTGCAATGGTCGCAAAAAAACAAGTCAAATTCTACCCAAATTAAACTTAAATTTTTAATTACCCTGAATAACCAAGGCGTTGCGATATTTTTTTGGTAATCTCTTTAACTTTAACCGCTAGCCCAGGAACTTTTTCCCAAGTTACACGATACTCTGGACCAGAAATACTCACAGAAGCTACAACCTGTCCAGTATAATCAAAAATAGGAGCAGCAACACAACGAATGCCTTCTTCATGTTCTACATTATCGATAGCATATCCTAATCTTCTAATTTCTTCTAAGTGCTTAAGCATTTCTTCTAAGCTGGTTATTGTATTCGGCGTTTTTCGAGGTAGGCCTTTAGTCTTTAAAATACTAATAGCTTCCTCTTGCGGCAAAAACGCTAATATTGCTTTTCCTACCGCAGTACAATGAACCGGAGCACGTTTGCCTATTTGCGAGTACATTTGAATAGTATTGTGAGACTCGACTTTGTCAATATAAACTATTTCCCCATCTCTTAATACACAAAGATGCACTACTTCATTTGCAAATTCCATTAATTCTTCTAAATACTGGCGAGCTACTTCTCTAAGCTCCAAATTATTTAAAATATTACTACTAAGCTCAATTATTTTTAAACCTAACTTGTATTTTTCATTTTCTTTTTCTTGCTCCACGTAACCCCATTTTGCAAGGGTACTTAAAAGGCGGTAAACAGTACTTTTAGGAAGATCAACCTCGCGAGCCAGTTCAGTAACTCCTAAACCGTTTGGGTTTTTCCCTAAAACCTCAAGAATTTTTAAGGCTCTCTCCAAAGATTGAACCGCTGTTATGTTGCTTTTTTCCATTTTTTCACCCCTTTAAAAGGTGGTTTAATCTACAAACCAGTTAAGAGGAACCATAACTAATTTAGGGAATAAAATCATTAACAGAAGCACAGCCATTTCTACTATTAAAAATGGAATAAGTTTTTTAACAAGGTCGGTCATTGAAATTTTACCTATGCCGCAACCTACATATAGAACAGTTTCAACCGGTGGAGTTATTAGACCTATAACAAGGTTCAATACCATAATGAGCCCAAAATAAATAGGGTCGATACCTGCACTTTTTACTAGTGGTAATAATATCGGTGCAAAAATTAATACTGCCGGCGTTAGATCCATTACCATTCCTAAGAACAGGAGAGAAAGATATTAATTACTATCAAAAGCATTAATTTTGAGCTAATAAGGCCCGAGAAAACATTAACAATAGCTTGAGGCAACTGTGCAGTAGATATTACCCACGCAACACTCATAGCAGTTGCTGCAACTAATAAAACCTGCCCAGTGGTTTTTGAGGCATTTATTAAAACCTTGGGGAAATCTTTTATTTTTAACTCTTTGTAAACAAAGAGGGAGATAATAAAAGCATATACTACTGCAATTGCACCCGCTTCTGTTGGCGTTACAATACCTAGTCGAATACCGCCAACTATAATAATCGATATTTAATTAAAACAGGTTACCATTTTCATCAAATTTTAATGGTTCTGGATTACTTAAAATTTCAATTTGCGGATTATTCATTGCTTCTGGTAAAAGAGCTTCCGAAATATAAATCTCATTTAGATACAAAGTATTTTTAATCCGCACAATACGAAGTTGTTCACTATTCAAACAATAAGAAGTTTTTATTGCACATTTTATCGCATATTCATCATTAGGCATAACCATTGGTATACGTACAGTTGGGGGAAAAGCAGCAGTTATAGCATTGATATACGTTTTTGCCATGTTAATATTCTCATAAACGCGCATTGTTGTAATATCAGCAGCGCCTATACCATTCCCATTCCCTTCAGTTTCCTTAGTTAGACCTAAAACAACAATTCTCTCTACTTCAACTTCACCATAGGCAAACTTTGTTGAAAAACGCCCCGTCACATTCGGGTCCATTCCATCACCACTGATGTCTTTTCCAATTTCATCAACAATTAAAATATCTAAAGGGTTAAACAAAATTTTGGGCATCAAACTTTTTGCAGTTTCTAACAACTTAGGTTCCCTTTCCAATATTTCAGAACCAGGAATTGCTTGAATCTGAGCAGTTTGATGATAAGCATTCTCTAAAATAGCCACTCCAAAAAGTATATTTGCCTTTTCAAATATAATCTTACTAAATTGAATAAGGCGTTGATCAAAGTTTTTCATACTTAACTGGTGACAAGCTTCAGCTCCCTTTTGTTTCCCTAATCCAATTACACTCATCTTAATTAGTCCACTTTCAATTATACCCCTAAAAGCAGTATGAGGCTTAATTCTATTTACAAGAACTACACCATCAGCCGCAAGTGCATATTTATCAATATAAACTGGTGTTCCTTCTACCACACCTATCTGTTCAACATCCATAGAAGATAATATTGGCACTCCCATTGTCTGCTCAGTTATGCCGAATTCTGCTAACACTTGTTTTTGTCCTTCGGCAGTGGCCCCTCCATGGCTACCCATAGCCGGTATAATAAATGGCTCAACCCCTTGACTCTTCAGAAAGTCAATCGTAGCCTTAACAATTTTAGCAAGATTAGTAATACCACGACTCCCTACCGCAACTGCTACTTTCATACCAGGTTTAAGTAATTGCTTAATTTTTTCGTTACTGAGCTCTCTAACAACAGTATCATTAATATTTTCTACAACTGGGGCACTAAAGACTTGTCTCACCTTTAAAAACTTTGGTATCTTTACTTCAGATAAGATTTTCTCAATTTCTTTGAAATCACCTAAAACAGACATTTTACATGTACCTCCTTAGGAGAACCATTTCAATGGTACCATAACTAAATCCGGGAATAAGATCAATAATAACAACGCAATCATTTCAACAATCAAGAAAGATGTTCTACATTACGAAACAATATTTCATTTCTCTCTGTTCGTAATTTTACTCTAAAGCAATGTTGTTGTCAATACCAAATATTTGTTTTTTTGGTTCTAGATTGAATATGTTTCCTACAAGCATCTCAAAGAATTTAGTAGAGATTTTAAACCTGTATACCAAGCCGCTAATGAAGAGATTGCAAGAGATGAATTTGAAAAACTTAAAAGCAAATGGCAGAATACTTATCCATATGCAATAAAAAGTTGGGAAAATAACTGGGATGCCGTTAAAACCATCATTAATAAAACAATCTTTTTCAATTTAACTCCTCCAACTATATCTTAATTTAATAATAGCACATTTTATAAAAAAAGCATACTTGAAAGCTATGCTTTCAAGTATGCTTTTTTCTCATGGTATTGGATTTGTTGTGGAAGGAGGGTTATTACTAGGCGGACTAGTTTGAGAATTACCATTGTTAGGAGGCGGATTGGTCGTTTCTCCTCCAGGAGGTTGCTCTGTACCACCGTTATTAGCGGGCGGTGGTTGAGTATTATCCCCTGGAGCATCACCATTATCAGAATTCTGTGGTGGCGGAACAGTATCATCGTATTCTTTTGGAACCACATATTTTCCATCTAGTGCAACTGCATTCTGCGCTGGTGTTCTACCTGGTGGATCTATAAACACAGCATCTTTTACCAAATCAGGAGGAGTTAAATCCGTTGCTAGTTTACCATTTTGAGAATTTATTTTTGCTGTAACATGAACAGTGCAATAAGTTGTGGGTTGAGTACCCTGTGCAAAAATTTCAGTATAGGTTCTGTCACCTCTAGGATCCAAATGACACAAATCTGTAGGAAGTTCTCCTGAATCGCGACATACTGTTACAGAAATAATTCCTGGTGGCCTTACAAAATCTTTATATGGTAAATTTTTGTGTATCTGCATCATCACTGTTTTCCAAAATATTGCTGGATAAGAACCTCCTGTAACTCCTTTACCACCATATATCATTGCTATATTCTCCCCGGTTCCCATCCACACTGAAGCCGAATAATAAGGGGTAAACCCTGCAAACCAGGCATCATAATAGTTTTCATTTGTACCAGTTTTCCCTGCAACAGGCATATTAGGAAGTCTTGCATTCGTACCCGTCCCTCCAGGTTTTACAACCTCCTGCATCATATTTGTTAATATATAAGCATTTTGCGGACTTAAAACTATATGCTGGGAAGGTTTATTTTCTAAAATTACATTCCCTTCTGAGTCAGTAACCTTTGTAAATGTAATAGGAGATGTGTAAACTCCTCCATTTGCAATCGCTCCATAAGCAGCGGCCATTTGAAGTGGGGTAACTTCTCCACCTGCTCCAAGGGAAAGGGCAGCTGGTGATTTTTCAATTCTTTCCGTTATGTCAAGCCCAAATTTTTTGCCATATTCTGCAGCAGTATTAAGCCCTATCATCTCGACAACTATCCTTACAGCAGGTATATTTTGGGATACTTTTAAAGCTTCTCTGAAGGTCATAAGACCTTTATAAGTATTTCTACTATAATTGTGAGGCTCCCAATTCCACTGTTTGTAATAAACAGGAACATCATCAACAACTGTAGCAGCTGTATAGCCTTTCTCCAATGCTGGTCCATAAACTGTAATAGGCTTTATTGAAGAACCAGGTGGTCTGCCACCTGTAGTTGCATAATTGAAAACTCTTACTTTGCCCTGAGTTTCGTCAGTTTCTCTTCTCCCAACTATACCCTTAACTTCTCCTGTTCTCCAATCCATTACTACCATGGCACCTTGAACTATTCGAATGTTGCCTTCTTTATCTTTTAAATCAGCCGGAAAAAGTTTTGAGTTTTTGAAAGCTTCCTCCATAATATTTTGGATATTTACATCCATTGTCGTGTAAATTCTAAGACCACCATTGAATATTTTGTTCATAGCCTCTTCATACGATATGTTTAATTTTTGTGAAAGAGCATTAGCCACATCCTCTTTTACTTGATCTATGAAATATTTATGTTTATCGCTGACAACAGAATAATGTATATCAAACTCCAACTTTTCATTAATAGCCTCATCGTATTGTTCTTGTGTAATGTACCCTTGTTTAAGCATTTCTTTTAAAACAAGACGCTGCCTCTCTATTGCAGCTTCTTTGTTAGCTGCAGGCGAATACAAGGAAGGGTTCTTAGTTATACCAGCAATTAAAGCACTTTCTGCTAAATCTAACTCATTAACATGTTTGTTGAAATAAGCTCTTGCAGCTGCTTCCACTCCATATGCATTTACATTAGGTCCTCCAAGGTATATTGTGTTGAGATAAGCCTCTAGTATTTGTTCTTTTGAATATTTCTGTTCCAGTCTCCAAGCAAGAATCGCTTCTTTAATTTTTCTTGAAAGGGTTTTTTCACTGGAAAGCATGGTATTTTTTACAAGCTGTTGAGTTATAGTACTTGCACCTTCAACAGGTTTACCTCCCGCTTTAATATTTGCAATAAGAGCTCCAATGATTCTTTTTGGATCAATTCCTAAGTTATTTTGATAAAATCTTTGGTCCTCAATAGCAACGAAAGCATTTTGTAAATCTTTAGGTATTTGGTCTAATGGAACCCATATCCTATTACTTGCCCCAAACAAAGTTGCTACTTCTTCTCCGTTATCTGCATAAACAATAGAAGATTGGGCTTGCTTTGTTAAAGCTTCCTCAGATATCTCGGGAGTATCTTTAATTATTGTCCATACTTTAGCTCCAATAACCCCAGCAGCTGCAAATATTAGAATTATAAAAGTATATATGACAAATTTTATTATGTTTTTTGCCACGCTTTTCTTTTTAGTTTTATCCTTCTGTTTTCTCCTTTCACTTCGCTTTAAATTTGCGTTATTATCCATATTAAATCCCCCATATTAAAGTACTCTTCTGAAAGCATATAATGATTAATATAAATTATATCATAAATTCAGGCCATTTTTATGTCCAATTTGTAACAAATCATTAAAAATCCCATCAAAAAAGTCAGCCACTAATGACTGACTTTTTAAAAGCTTATTTTGCTAATTTATATATATTGATGACATCTTCCTTTCCTAACTTTATAAAATTACCAATTTTTTTGTTGCCGTTGTCTGTGCACTTATTTGCCATCTCTTCAAATCTGTCATCAGAAATGCCTGCTTCTTTGAGCGTAACAGGAAGACCAATCGCTTTAAAAAATTCTGTCATTCGTCTTATACCTTCTAATGCTATGTCTTCGAGGTTTTCATAAGCTAAATTCACATCCCATACTCTTACAGCAAATTGTACAAAGCGATTTATATCATGCTTGTATACGTACTTCATCCAGGCTGGAAAGATAATTGCAAGTCCTGCTCCATGGGCAATATCGTAAATAGCACTTAATTCATGTTCAATTTTATGGGAAGCCCAATCTCCTATCCTTCCTGTGCTTAGTAAATCATTGTGTGCAATGGTACCTGCCCACATAATTTCTGCCCTTGCATTATAATTTGTTGGGTCTTTTAGCACAATACGCACATTATTTATAACAGTTTTTAAAGTAGCCTCACAAAACCTATCAGTCAAATCAACACCTTTGACATTTGTAAAATATCTTTCCATGACGTGTGCCATAATATCTGCAACACCACAGGCCGTTTGATAATTTGGCAATGTATATGTAAGCTCTGGATTCATAATCGCAAACTTAGGTCTTATCAAGTCATGATGAAAACCTATTTTAAACCATCCGTTTTCATTTGTAATAACTGTAGCATCACTCGCTTCACTTCCTGTTGCAGGAATAGTTAAAATTACACCTACAGGTAAGGCCCTCTCAAGCTTCGCTCTTCCTACAAAAAAGTCCCACACGTTGCCATCATAAGGCACACCCATTGCAATAGCCTTTGCAGTGTCAATAACACTTCCTCCACCAACAGCTAAGATAAAATCGATATTGTTTTCTCGACATAGTTTTATTCCTTCCTGCACAAGACTAAGCCTTGGATTAGGCTTTACCCCTGATAGCTCTATAAACTCAATCTCAGCCTCTTTTAAAGAATTTACAACTTTATCATATAAGCCAGATTTTTTTATGCTTCCTCCACCATAACAAAACAACACTTTACTGCTATAATTTTTTACTTCACTTCCAACCTGATGTTCTGTTCCCTTACCAAAAATAATTTTTGTAGGGCTTGAAAAAACAAAGTTTTCCATAAAATCACTCCTCAATGTTTTTATTATTCTAATTTAATTATAATCTATTGAAGATCAATTTCAAAAAATTTATATCTTTTATTATCCATATTGTATAAAAATTCCTTCCCTTATCATTTACAAATTTACAAAATTAAAAGTCCTTGAACGTAAAGAAAAACGTCCAAGAACTTCATCATCTGTGAAACCTTCTGTTTCTAAAAAATTAACCAACATGGCTTACTCATTTTAAAGCATTAAATCTCACAAATGTTTTACTCTTTTCTTATACTTTTCAATTAATTTTAAATTATGTTCCTCTGCTCCTTCTATATTACCGCTCAAAAATACGGGAGGAACTAAATTCTTTTTTATCATAATAAAAACTATTTCAGCCTCTATCATATTTAATATAACAGTATTAAGTACAGTAGAAAGAGGAGAAAATGAAATTTCCAGAGTATCTTTTTTAATTTTCAACGCTGCATCACCATACTGCCCACAATTATCTATAACAATATCTGCAATATCTTCGAGAAACTTACCAGAAGAATGTCTAGAAAATGTTTTTTGCTTATATTCTTTTGAGGTTATTGCCACAACTTTTAACCCTCTACGCTTAGCTTCAACTGCTGCTTCAATTGGTGCTCCATTTCTGCCAGAATGAGAAACAATAATAATACATTCTTCTTGTCGTAAATCATATCTATCAAAAATCAATTTTATTATGTCTTCATTCCTCTCATAATAAGAACTTTTTAGTGCTCCTTCATGAAGCATTAATTCTGAAGGCAAAATAGGATTTACACAAGCAAGACCTCCTGCACGATAAAACAATTCTTCTGCGGCCATATGAGAATGGCCGCAGCCAAATACATGAAAAACACTGTCTTCTTCTTTTAGAAGAGAATTAGCTATTAATGTTGCTGCCTCTTGTATATTTTTAATCTGAGTTGCTTTTATCTTTTCTACGCTTTTATAAACTTCGTCAATATACTCTAATAACAATTTTTATAGCCCCCTTAATTTTGTACTTCTTTCACTTTATCTAACCCTTCGATAAGTTTTTCTCTTAATTTTTCTTTATCAAAAAAATTATCAATAGTTATTACCACTTTTGCTATATTTTCCATCTTGTCTTTGTGAAACGTTTGAACTACAACTATATCAGCGTTAGTACTTTTTATACTTCCTATATCAGTATTTTCTACTTGCGCATTTATATCTAATTCTTTTAAAAGGTCTTCTATCATCATCTTAAGTATAAGACTGCTTCCCATACCTACACCGCATGCTGTTACAATTCTTATTCTGTCTTTCATCAACAAAACCTCCTAGGCTAAAATACCAACTTTATAAGTTTACCAATTCCTATTATTAGCCACATTATGATATACCAGTCAGGATCTGCAAGAACAGCAAGTTCAGGAGCAGTATTACTTAACATAGGCCAAGTCAGTGCTTGACCAAAAGCCAAAAATAAACCATTTATTGCTCCTCCAAATACAGCACCTTTCCATCCCCCAACTGCATTTCCAAATACTGCAGCACCAGCAGCAGGAAAGAAAAGCATTATCATTGAAGGAACTATTGTCGCAAATCCAGTTAACCCGAATATTATCATAAAGAGCAAAAATACTAGTGTTGAGCTAATAAAACCAATAAGAACTGCAGTAGGTGCATATGGAAATACTACTGGTACATCTAAAGCGGGTTTTGCACCAGGAATAAGTTTCTGCGATATTCCTCTAAAAGCAGGAACAATCTCGGCAAGAAAGAGTCTTACTCCATATAATAGAATAGTTATACCTGCGGCAAACTTAAATCCTTGAATTATTGCCCAAATAACAAAATTTAGATCTCCTGCTTGTTTTAATACAACTTCTCTTTCTGCAAAGAAACTAGCAACAAGCATTATTATCGTTATAATAAAAGCAGTTCCAACAGTAATATCTTTCATAAATTCAATTTTCTTTGGAATGTTCACTTTCTCAGTACTTTCTTCTGGTCTTCCAAATAAATGTCCAAAACATCCTGCTAAATAAGCAGCAATGGAAGAAGTATGGCCATAACCAATTTCATCACTATTTGTAACTTTCCTCATATATTTATGGAGATAAACAGGCTGAAAAGTCCAATAAAGTGCTATTAAAATCGCTCCTGTTAGTATTAAAGTACCTTGATTAATATTGGGAAATACTTCTAATAAACTTGCTGTAATAACAAGAGAAATCCACCACATTAAGTGTCCTGTTAAATATACAAATTTTGTATTAAATAGTTTTACAATAATGAGATGAATTAAAAAGCCAAGAGCCATTATTGAAACTGCAATACTTCCGAAGTTATTCGTAAAGTTTTGTAAAGTATTCTTAGCAACTGGGGCAGAAATATGAAATGCTGATGAAACTATCGTTTGAAAAGAAACAAGACCTGCTATAAAAACATCTGTCCCCGCTAGCATAATTAGTATACCTACCATTGCTTTTATAGTACCTGAAATTGTGTCTTGAAAAGATTTTTTCTGTAAAAGTAAACCAATCAATGTAACAAGACCTATTAAAACAGATACCTGATTAAACAAATTTTTAACCAAAAAATCAATTAATGCCATCAAATTCCCTCCTCTAAAAATAAACTATCTTTTATTTGTTTTCACATAGTAAATACCATTATCAAACACACAAACTCCATTTGACAAAATATCTACTTAATCAAATTTACCACTTCTTCAACGTCATTTGCCTCACATATTGTTTTTACCGTATTTTCATCTCCCAAAAGTTCTACCAGTTCAGACAATGCTTTAAGATGTGAAGAATGGTCGATTGCACAAAGGGAAACTACAATTTTTACTGGATCGTTTTCTTTATTGCCAAAGTTGACAGGATTTTTTAGTGTAATTAAGCTCATGCCTATTTTTTTAGCACCTGCTTCTGGCCTTGCGTGGGGCATCGCTATTCCTGGCGCAATAACAATGTAAGGGCCTATCTCTTTTACAGTGTTTATCATTGCATCAATATACCTCGGTTCAATTGCCCCGCTTTTCTCTAATAACTCACCTCCTATCCTCACTGCTTCCTCCCAATCTTTTGCCTCAACATTTAGTTTTATAGTATCCTTAGTCAAAAGGTCTTTTAACACTGGTTGTACAACTCCTCTCGTATTTTCATATGATGCTACATTTAAAAATTTTGATAAATCTTCTATTAACTTTTCACGATTGCCTATCACACAATGCTTTTCTATTATTTTTATTAAATCATTAATAACTGTCCCTTGCAGCTTAGGTTTAATAACAAGGTCTTTTAATAATTCTATGTCTTTCTCTGTAAGAAGCGGATTTACTTCAATGGTTTTAATACCTTCATAAGGAATTGGAACAGTAGATACTATTAGATCTATATCTTTTTCTTTCAATCTTTCTTTTACCTGATGGTATGCGACAGCATCTACTATATTCACATCAAAAACTGATTGTAATCTCGAAGAAAGAAGTTTCGCCGTACCTATTCCTGTACCACATACAACGAGGATATTAGGCTTAGGTGCTTTAGTAACTTTTAATCTTTCAATTGCAGCACCAAAATGTATTGTAAAATAACCTATTTCTTCGTCGTTTAATGCTTTGCCTGTATAATCTTCTAAAGGTTTTAAACTTTCTTTGACTATTTCAAACAATTCTTTATAATTTGCTTTAATCTCATCTAAAATGGGATTTTTTAATTTAAGTCCGTGTTTTAACCGGTATACTGTAGGCCTTAAATGGTCTAAAAGCCCTTCAAAAAGCTGTCTATCTCCTGATAAATCTTGGTGTATTTTGTTGGTGACATTTGTAATAATTTTTTCCGTCAATAACTGGTATTCAACCCAGTTTTCATTAGGATAAGGACGTGTTTTTGAGACATTACTTCCAAGAAGATGAACAGTAATATATCCGATTTCATCAAGAGGAATAGAAACTTTAAAATGGTCCTCCAACATTTTTGCAATATTTGATGCAACAGCAAATTCCTTTGTAATTTCCAAAGCTTTTAATTCTTCTTTTGGCATAATTATGTCTTTCCCTAGTTGAATCCTTTTAATCGCTATTGCTATGTGTATTACAAGGCCAGAAAATGCCGCATCCGAAAAAACAGTTTCCAGTTCTCTTTCTGCTATTTGTATGCATTCTTCGATATAAGGTATGTCTATATCTTCAAATAGCTTGGTAATTTGTTTATCAATTCCTACACTAGAACGAGTATAAATCGGAGATTTTACAATATCCAGCGCCTTATCAACGTCAATTGCCTCTGTTAGAAGTTCTATAGCAGCTCTTCGTAATCGTTTTTCATCCCCCACAACTTTGATTCCATATTTCGGTGCAGACTTTAACTGAAGTCCATGACGTGTAAGCCACTCTCTTACATCTTTTAAATCTTTTATAATGGTACTTCTTGACACCATCAATTTATCTGCAATGCTATTGATAGTGATGTAGTCTTTTTGCTGTATAAGTTCACTTAATATGATATTTACTCTTTCTTTTTGAGATAAGTTGTAATAATAAATATTGAGATTATCAAGAAGAGATAAAACTTTATTTCTGTATTCCAATAGTTCAGAAAATTCCACACCCACATTCGGTTTGCGTATCAATTGTGGCAAATTGTTGTACTTTAAAAACTCATCGATTGTATCAAGGTCGTATCTTATAGTTCTACTGCTTACATTGAATATTTTTGCAAGGTCAGAAATTTTAATAGGCGCATTAGAATTAATAAGTCTGATAAGGATTTGAGTACATCTTTCATTGAGTGTGATAATTATCACCTCTTTCATTTTAAATTATATTCTATTTATATTATTATGAAAAGCTTAACATTTTGCAATATAAATGTGGCAAAAATAAACTAAATAAATGGCATAAAATAAACTGCGGAAGGTAAGCTATTCACCTTCCGCAGTTTATTTTTAAAACTTTGACATAAATTCTTTCATTCTTTTTACTGCTTCTTCTAAGTTTTCCATAGAGGTTGCATAAGCCATGCGAACATATCCTTCACCATTTTCTCCAAAGGCATTTCCCGGCACAACTGCAACTTTTGCTTCGTAAAGGAGTCTCTTAGCAAATTCCATTGAGGTAAGGCCTGTCTTTTTTATTGAAGGGAATATGTAAAAAGCACCCTTTGGCTCAAAACAATCGAGTCCCATTTCTCTCACACTTTGAAGCAAATACTTTCTTCTTTTGTCGTACTCTTCTCTCATCATTAAAATATCTCCGTCCCCATTTTTTATAGCCTCTATACCCGCATACTGACACATCGTTGCTGCTGCTGTTACGCCGTATTGGTGTATTTTTGTCATATGTTTTATAAAATATTCTGGTGCCGCTATATATCCGAGACGCCAACCTGTCATCGCATAGGATTTAGAAAAACCGTTTATAGTAACCGTCCTTTCCCACATGTCTTTTAAAGAAGCAAAGCTTACGTGTTCAAAACCACTATATATTAGCTCAGCATAAATTTCATCAGTAACCACAATAAGGTCATATTTTTTAACCACTTCAGCTATCTTTTCCATCGCTTCTTTTGGCATTACCGCACCAGTTGGATTATTAGGATAGGGTAAAATTAAGACTTTTGATCTGTCCGTAATGTACTTCTCTAAAACATCTGCCCTTAATACAAAATCATCCTCTTCATATGTTGGGACAAAAACGGATTTAGCACCTGCAAGAATTGTACAAGGATGGTATGCCACAAATGAAGGTTCTGGAATTAATACTTCGTCTCCTTCTTCTACCAAAGTATTTAAAGCAACGTATATAGCTTCAGTAGCCCCAATTGTAACTAAAATTTCTGTTTCCGGATTGTAAGAAAGGTTATACCTTCTATTAAGATAATTCGAAATTTCTTGCCTCAATTCAATAAGCCCTGGATTTACAGTATATCCTGTTTTACCTTCATCGAGGGCTTTTTTCGCTGCTTCTCTTATATGCGCTGGCGTTACAAAATCCGGCTCTCCAATAGCAAGGGATATTGCTCCCGGCACCTCTCGCGCCATGTTAAAGAAATATCTTATGGTAGATATTTCTATAGATTTTGCTCTTTTTGCCACCTTGTCTTCAAAGTTCATCTCTAATCCTCCTAAAACAATAGTTTTATTATTATAGTTCTACAAAAATCTTAAAAATCCTCTATAATCAAAAGCACTCCACCGCAAAAAGGTGGAGTGCTTTTGACTATTATTCAACAATCACATCTGACAAAACTAATTTTACTGGATTTGCTAAAGAATCTCCTACTGGGCAGGTATTTTCTATAAACTTTGCAAATTCTTCTACTTTTTCTTTTGGGGCATCTGTCTTTATGTGCATTTTAAATCTTATTTCTTGAAAACCTGGTCTTACACCAGCTTTTCCCATAAATCCGTCTGTATCAAGGTCTCCTTCTAATTCTACCCAAAAACCTTGTAGATTTATGCCTTTCGCCTGTGCAAAAGCTGCCGCTACAATCGTCTGGCATGACCCTAAAGCGCAAAGTAAAGCCTCAACAGGATTCATCCCTTTATTCGTGCCGCCTAGCTCTTTAGGTTCATCTAAGATTATTTTAAAGCCTCTTACCTCGCTTTCAACTGCTAATCCCTCTGGCAATTTCCTTGAAACTGCTTTAAATGTTTCAATTGCCATTTTAAACTCCTCCTTTTATTTTTCAAAGTTTATGTATTTCGAAAGCCCTTTAAGAGCTTCGAAAGCACTATAGATAAATAACGTTAAAATTATACTTTGTGTACAGACTCCCCGAAAATATCCTTAACAGCTTCCATAATAGTTTCGCTTCGGGTAGGATGGGCATAAACCGCTTTCTTCAAAGCTTCTGCATCCACACCTTCTTGGCAGGCTGTTGAAAGTATGTGGATAAGTTCAGAAGCTCCACTACCTACCACCCACACACCGACTACTTCTCCTTTTTCGTTTGAAATTACTTTTGCAAAACCTTCCGTTTCTCCATATGTCTTTGCTCTCCCATTGTGTTCAAAATTAAATCTTCCCACTTTTATATCTTTAAATTTCTTTCTCGCCTCTTCTTCGGTATAGCCAAAATACCCAATCTCTGGTTCTGTAAATACTGCTGCAGGTATTTTCATATAGTCTAATGTATTTGATTCACCAAAAATGTTGTCAACTGCTACCTCCCCTTGTGCAGAAGCCACATGGGCTAACATCATTTTGCCTGTAACATCACCTACTGCATAAACCCCTTCTACATTTGTCCTCATGTACTCATCAACTTTAATAGCTTTCCCTTCAAAATCTAATAGTTCTACAATTGGACCAATATCTGTATTTAACTTCCTCCCTATAGACACAAACACTTTATCTGCGTATATGCGTTTTATATTTTCACCATTTTTAACTGTTACTATACTTCCGCCATTTTCTTCTTCATCTATTCTCTCAACTGTTGAAGAAGTATATATTTTAATCCCTCTTCTTTGAGCCACGGCCCTAATAAAAGAACTTACTTCTTTATCAAGGATGGGCAGAATGTCAGGCATCATCTCAACAACAGACACTTTCACTCCAAATTGGTTCATTATAAAGGCGAATTCCATGCCTATTACTCCGCCACCTATAATACATAAGCTTTGAGGCAAAGAGGTAATTTCAAGAATAACATCGCTATTCATGACATTTTTGGAGTTAATGCCTTCGATAGGAAGTTCAGCAGGTGATGACCCCGTTGCAATGATAATATTTTTCGCTTTAATTTTGTTTTCTCCAAAGAGCACATTCTTTTCCTTGTCAACTTTTGCTTCAGCGTAAAACAAATCCACTCCATTGGCTTTAAGTAAAGCATTTATACCTTCTGTCAGCTCTCCTACAATGTCATTTTTTCTTTTTACAATTTTAGCGTAATCAAAAGAATTTACTTTCACATCAAATCCAAATTCTCCTGACCGTTTTAAAATGTCATACACTTCAGCAATTCTCGCATAAGCTTTTGTTGGTATGCATCCTCTGTTTAAACAGGTGCCACCTAATTTATCCTTCTCAAACAAAGCCACTTTTGCACCTTTTTTAGCAGCTTTAATAGCAGCCACATATCCCCCTGGTCCAGCCCCTATGACAGCTAAATCATATTCTTTGTATTCATATTTAATTTCTTTTTGGGTGGCAGAAGGCTTTACTTCTTCAGACTGTGTAACAATTGCAATAACATCTCCCGGTTCAACTGTACTTCCAGCAGGACAAACAATTTTTGAAATAATGCCTTCATAGTCACTGTATACTTCAAAATTTACTTTATTTACTGCTATATCACATAGACAAGAGTCTTTTTCTACGTATTGTCCTTCTTCTACGTACCATTTTGTAATTCGCCCACTTTTCATCGTATCTGACAAAGCAGGTATTTTTATTTCTATTTCCATCTATATATACCTCCAATACTTTCTGTTTCATCAATCACTTACAAATCGTATCTCTTGTAATAGCTCCCCATTAGGGAGGGGATTAAATTTGATAAAATAAAAACGCCAATTATTTAACAATTTCCTTCATATATATCTTATCACTTTTTAGTTAAAAATTCAACAATTTAAAAATATTTTTTTATCAAAACATCACTTCGATTAAATTGTCAACAGTTATGTTGGCAAAATAATCATTCATGCCAATATTTGAAAGCACTTTTCTTATTTCCTCTTCCGAATGCTTTACGCCTTTTAAAAGGTTTTCTACCTCTGAAACATCGTATTTTCCAAAAAAGTCGCCGTAAATTTTTATATCTTTTATTATTCCCTTTTCTACATTTAAATTTACTTCTACAGTGCCACCGGCAAATTTTTTCTCATTTTTAAACTTGTAATCTGGCGATGTTCCAAAATTCCATTCCCATGTGCTATACTTTTCCCTGACCAATTTCTCTATCTTTTCTATATCTTCTTGAGTAAATTCATACATTTCACTTCCACGAGTTTGTTCTCTAATGTGATTCATAATGAGGTCTATAAATTGTTCTATCGTAATGGGTTCTTTTAAATGTTCACTTATGTTTGTAACTCTTTTAGACACAGATTTTACACCTTTATCTTCAAATTTTACAGGTCGCACTTTCAGTGCCGCTGACAAATCTGTAATGCTAGAAGAAAACAAAAGTGTTCCATGGTGTAATATTCTATTTTTGTAATAATATTGTGCATTTCCTGAAATTTTTTTACCGTCAATTGTTATGTCATTTCTCCCTGAAAACTCAGCATTGATAGAAAGTTTTCTAAGCACATCTATGATTGGCTGCGTAAATCTTCTAAAATCGCTGAAACTACTGACATCCTCATTTACTATAAAAGTAAAATTTAGATTGCCGAGGTCGTGAAAAACCGCTCCTCCTCCTGATAATCTTCTGACAACCGGAATTTTATGTTGTCTCACATAATCTAAATTTATTTCCGCTAATGTGTTTTGATTTTTTCCTACTATAATGCTAGGTTCATTCCTCCACAGCATGAAACATTCTTCTTGGAATTCTTTTAAAACGTATTCTTCAGCTGCTAAATTAAAATAGGGATTTGTGTTTTTATTGTAAATATATAACATAGCCACCTCTCCTCGTTTTGATTATTGACTATTACAGGGAATATAATATAATAAAAGTATAGCATATTTTAAAAAAATTTAATACTGTTTCTAGATGAAGATAGCGAGAGATATCTTTGTAAAAAGATAGCCGAAGGGGAAATATAAAGGCCCGCCAAGCCTTTATAGAAGCTCTCAGGCAAAAGTATCGCTATCGGATAGACCTCTGGAAAGCTCGGAAGAGCACCGAAGGAGCAATACTTTAAGTAGAAGCTCTCAGGTTAAAAAACAGAGGAGTTGTGATGGCATATTCTCTTGTTGTGCTCATCATAACTCCTCTGTTAAATTTTATGAAAGGGTGTGGTATGTTTGGATAACCTCAAAAAAACACCTCTTTTTGACCTTTACAAAAAATATAATGGAAAAATCATTGACTTTGCAGGATGGGCTCTCCCTGTTCAGTTTGAAAGTATAATCTCTGAACACGAAGCAGTGAGAAATGCTGCAGGACTCTTTGATGTTTCTCACATGGGAGAAATAACTGTAAAAGGAAGAGAAGCTTTTAACTTTTTACAAAATCTCATAACAAATGATTTGTCAAAACTAAAAGACAACCAAGTCTTTTATACTTTCATGTGCAATTACAATGGCGGCGTTGTAGATGACTTATTAGTCTACAAATATTCTGATGAACACTTCTTACTTGTTGTAAATGCGGCTAATATAGAAAAAGATTATAAATGGATGAAGGATAACAAAGGAGTATATGAGGTAGAGATAAATAACATTTCAGATGAAATTTCAGAGCTTGCAGTACAAGGTCCAAAAGCAGAAGAAATACTTCAAAAACTTACATATACTGATCTTTCAGAAATTAAATTTTTCTACTTTAAAGACAATGTAAAAATAGCTGGAATTGAATGCCTGGTATCAAGAACAGGATATACGGGTGAAGATGGCTTTGAAATTTACATGCCTAATAAATACGCAGTAGAATTGTGGGAAAAAATAATTGAAGTTGGAAAAGAATATGGACTTAAACCGGCAGGATTAGGTGCAAGAGATACTTTGAGATTTGAAGCAGGTTTACCTCTATACGGAAATGAACTTTCAGAAGAAATAACTCCTTTAGAAGCAGGTTTTGAGTTTTTCGTCAAATTTGACAAGGGCAATTTTATCGGAAAAGATGCTCTACTAAAACAAAAAGAAGAAGGGCTTAAACGTAAAATTGTAGGGTTTGAAATGATAGACAATGGAATTCCAAGACACGGTTATGAAGTTCGTGCTGATAATCAAAAAATTGGTTATGTAACAACAGGGTATTTCTCTCCTACACTAAAGAAAAATATAGGCCTTGCATTGATTGATTCAAAATATGCCCAATTAGGAAATCAAATTGAAATTGTGATAAGAAATAAGCCACTTAAGGCTTTAATCATAAGCAAAAACTTTTATAAGAAAAATTATAAAAAATAGGAGGTTTTTGGTATGGAAGTTATAGAAGGCTTGTATTATTCAAAAGACCATGAATGGGTCAAAGTAGAAGGAGATAAAGCATACATAGGAATAACTGACTATGCACAGCATTCTTTAGGAAATATAGTGTACATTGAGCTTCCAGAAGTAGGCGCAGAACTCTCTGCTGGCGATGTACTTGGAGTTGTAGAATCTGTAAAAGCTGCATCTGATGTTTACACACCTGTAGATGGAAAAGTACTTGAAGTAAACAATGCTATCGTTGACGACCCCTCTTTAGTAAACAATGACCCCTATGGCAGTTGGATGGCATTAGTAGAACTCAAAGACAAGTCACAGCTTGATAATTTGATGACAGCCGAAGAATATAAAAAATTTTTAGATGAGGAGTGAGAGCATGTTTCCTTACCTTCCTGCCTCCTCCAATGACGAAAAAGAAATGCTAAAAACAATAGGAAAAAATTCTATAGAAGAACTGTTTGAAAACATACCTCAAGAAGTTCGCTTAAAAAGGCCTTTAAATCTTGGAAGTCCAATGTCAGAAGTAGAACTTACAGCCCACATAAAGAAATACGCCAAAGAAAATAAAAGCCTTGAAGAGCTGACAAGTTTTTTAGGCGCTGGAGTATATGACCATTACATTCCTTCTGTTGTAAAGCATATAATATCCCGTTCTGAATTCTACACGGCCTATACCCCTTACCAGCCAGAAATAAGCCAAGGAACACTACAAGCTATCTTTGAGTACCAGACAATGATTACAAACCTTACAGGAATGGAAGTCACAAACGCTTCAATGTACGACGGAGCAACAGCCTGCGCAGAAGCTGCAATTATGGCTTGTGAAAATACAAAAAGAAAAACCATATTAGTTTCAAAAACTGTAAATCCAGAAACGCGAAAAGTTTTAAAGACTTATATGCATTTTAGAGATATCCAAGTAATTGAAATAGACGATAATGAAGGAGTAACAGATTTAGAAAAATTAAAAGCGGAAATTGGGACTAATACCGCGGCAGTAATTGTACAGTATCCTAATTTTTTTGGAATCATTGAAGATTTGCAAGAAATTGAGAAAATAACACATGAAAACAAAGCAATGTTAATAACTTACGTACATCCAATACCTCTCGGCGTACTTAAATCACCAGGAGAAATTGGCGCAGATATAACTGTAGGAGATGGTCAGTCTCTTGGCAATGGATTAAATTTTGGTGGTCCTTATCTTGGTTTTTTAGCTACAATGCAAAAGCTTGTGCGAAAAATGCCAGGAAGAATAGTAGGCCAGACAAAAGATGTAGACGGCAAAAGAGCCTTTGTGCTTACTTTGCAAGCAAGAGAGCAACACATAAGAAGAGAAAAGGCAACTTCAAATATTTGCTCCAACCACTCATTAAATGCCTTAACAGCTGCAGTGTATCTAGCAACTATGGGTAAAAAAGGTATAAAAGAAGTGGCTTATCAGTGCACTCAAAAGGCTCATTACGCTTTTTCTGTGCTTACCGCATCAGGAAAATATAAACCTGCTTTTAACAAGCCCTTCTTTATGGAATTTGCATTAAAGACTGATGTAAATGTAGACTTAATTAATAAAAAACTTTTAGAAAAGGGCATATTAGGCGGATACAACCTCCACAGAGATTACGACAAATACGAAAATACAATGTTACTGGCCTTTACAGAAAAAAGGACAAAAGAAGAAATTGATGAGTTAAAAGCTCTGTTGGAGGTGATAGTGTGAAAGAGTACAATAAATTGATATTTGAATTGTCAAATGAAGGAAGAAAAGCCTACACTCTCCCTAAGTTGGATGTAGAAGAAAAACCTTTAGAAGACATACTTCCGCAACAAATGATGAGAAAAGAAGAAATAGAGCTTCCCGAAGTAAGTGAAGTAGACATAGTAAGACATTACACCCTTTTATCAAATAAAAACTACGGCGTCGATACGGGTTTTTATCCATTAGGTTCTTGTACTATGAAGTACAATCCTAAAATAAATGAAGACATGGCATCCCTTGTCGATTTTACAGCTCTGCATCCTTACCAGCCTGTGGAATCTGTGCAAGGCGCTTTGAAACTCATGTATGAATTAGAAAATATGCTCTCTGAAATAACTGGAATGGACAAATTTTCATTACAGCCTGCTGCAGGTGCCCACGGAGAATTGACGGGACTCATGATAATTAAGGCCTATCACGAACACAGAAATGACAAAAAACGTAAAAAAATAATCGTGCCAGACTCTGCTCATGGTACTAACCCCGCTAGTGCAGCAGTTGCAGGTTTTGACGTAATTGAAATTAAATCCAACAAAGAAGGGGCTATAGATTTAGAAGCCTTAAAGGCTGTTTTAAATGATGAAGTAGCAGGACTTATGCTGACAAACCCAAGTACTTTGGGGCTTTTTGAAGAGAACATAGTAGAAATCGCAAGATTAATACACGAAGCAGGAGGTCTTCTATACTACGATGGTGCAAATCTAAATGCTATAATGGGAATTACGCGTCCTGGAGACATGGGATTTGACGTTGTACATCTAAATCTTCACAAGACCTTCTCTACACCTCATGGCGGTGGTGGCCCGGGTTCTGGACCTGTAGGTGTCAAAAAAGAGCTTGCCGACTTTTTGCCAGTGCCTGTAATAGAATTTAAAGACGGCATATATAGCTTAAACTATGATAGGCCGCTTTCTATTGGAAAAGTGAGAAGCTTTTATGGCAACTTCAATGTGCTTATAAAGGCTTATTCCTACATTTTAACTATGGGAGCTGAAGGACTTAAGAGAGCCAGCGAAATGGCAGTTTTAAATGCTAATTATCTTAAAGAAAAACTCAAAAATCACTACAAAGTCGCTATTGACAAAGTATGCATGCATGAATTTGTTTTAGCTGGTCTTTTAGAAAAAGTCAATGATATCACAACATTAGATGTAGCTAAAAGACTTATAGATTACGGTTTCCATCCACCCACAATATATTTCCCATTAATTGTTGACAGCGCCATAATGGTAGAGCCTACTGAAACAGAAAGTAAAGAAACATTAGACGCTTTCATTGAAGCAATGATTAAAATAGCAGAGGAAGCAAAAGAAAATCCGCAACTTTTAAAAGAAGCTCCACACAACACGCCTGTAAGAAGGGTTGATGAGGTACTGGCTGCAAGAAATCCTGTTTTAAAGTGGAGCAAATAAAGGAGGACCATTGAAAAAGCGGGGGATAAAAAAGACGGGTTTTACCCGTCTTTTTTATCCTTTATTCTTCCTTCCATCTCCCTTGAAGTTTTTTAACAACATGAGGTAGGGTAGTGTATTCCAATTCCTCTAAAGGCAACCTGTGAGGCTCAAAGGGTCCCATCTTTCTTATGTAATCGGCTATTTCTAACGCTTTTTCCCTTGCATTGTCAAAAGCAACATCTTTAAAGAAGTCCTGCGGGCCAATAAGCTTACCCTCTGCTAATTGAAAACCAAGTGCGCATACTCTTGGAGGCCCATCAAATCTGGTAGGCACAGCATCTTCCAATGAAACAGGTATCATAGGTCCATTATGAGACCCCCTCATCCAACCAGCAACAAGATAGGGATTAGCAAAAGGTTCCAACGCTTCACCTACTGCTGGAAGACCATTTTGGCATCTCACAATAAGTACAGGGTCATCCTTTCCTATATACTTCCCCGCCATAAAATTCATTCTTTGAGTAGAAGACACTGCTGCAATTTCATTGTTTTTTGTATACACTCTTCGTATGCAATATCGTCCTGTCGCTCCAATAAAGACCAGCATATCATAAATATCTTCTGGAGTTTCAAATATTATTTTTTTATGCCCAATCATATCATAAACTTCAAATTTAAATCCTTGGTGCATATTAGGGTCAATTGCAAGTCCTACTGTATTAAAAGGATCTGCAAACATCTTGTAAAGTGGTAAATTCCATGCTCCTGGCTCTGTTTTATCAGCCATAAAAATTATGACAGGCTCACTTTTTCTTTCTTCAATTTCCATCTCTGCAACTCCCGGTCCTAACCCCTTTATATTGCCTGAAAATGAATCTTTCAACAAATCTTGTCCTGCACCGTACAATTTAAGTTCTTTAGCTTTCTCACCACAAGACCAAAGTGCATCCCATGCAAGTTTATGAACTTCTTCGTTATCTATTCCTTCTCTATGAGTCATTATAAGTTCAATGTCATCTCCTACTCTAGTCACATGAAAGTCAATGAGCATTTTCCCTTTTTCTTTTAAATGTTTCTTAGCGATTTCAAGAAGTTCAGGATGTACGTCTGTATGCCCTACAAAGCCACCAACATCTGCTTTAATCACAGTTAAAGTTATTTTGGACATAGAATTTTCCTCCTTTTTACATTAGTATGTTATATTTTATTAATAATGTTATGCTATTTATACTTATATTATAAATTATTATATCTATTTTTCAACAATATGTCCTATTTATTTCGGATGCTCTTACGTTCATTTTTATCGTTTGAAATCAAAAACAACAATGAAACGTTTGATATTAGGTAAATCCATTGATTCTTGGTTTACCGTAGATATAGGAAAACCTGAAGTTTTCATATTAAACTCACTCCTTTCGCACATGAACCAAAAAGGTATATATCCTCTGTAAATTCCACACTCAAGCAAGTTTATGATATAATTAATAATGTAAAAAATAAAAGTTAAAAGGATGTGGTTTTATGGGGTATAAAAGTGTATTAATTGAGAGAAAGTTCATGGGTAGATTTCCATACGGGAAAGACTTACTTGAAGAAATCAATAAACTGATTACAGAAGAAAACATACTCTCAGGAGAAATACGCATAATAGGTGCTGTATCAAAAGCAGTATTTGGCTACTATGATGCACAAAGCAAAAACTACATCTACATATCAAAAGACGAACACATGGAAATACTAAATGCCATAGGAAATATCTCCGTAAAAGATGGCAAGCCCTTTGCTCATGTCCACATAACATTAGCAGATAAAAACGGAAACGCTTTTGGCGGCCATTTGATGGAAGGGACAATAATATTTGCTGCAGAATTCGTAATAACAGATTACGGTGACAATAATTTGGAAAGAGTTTACGATAAAACAACAGGCCTTCAATTGTGGAATATTTAAGGCCCAGTTTAATCACTGGGTCTTGTTTGTTATTTTTGCAAGAAAATGTAAATATTTTATCACATCTAAATTAGTTTTGTACATCACTCTTTTAACTATAGGATTTCCAATCATTTTTACTATTCTATCATAGTCTTCATTTTTTATACTATCCATCATCTTCCTAAAATCTACAAGTTTATCAACTTTATCTGTTATTTTCTTTACTTTTTTTTCATAATCTTCGCCATGTTTAATTGATTCAGCTGAATAAACCGCACTTTCTACAGCGTTTAAAAGTCCAAATCCTAAAAAAGGACCTAAAAAACCTCCTGCATTTCCTATTAGATATATATTGTCTATTTGGTGTCTATCTGTTATACTTATGTCTAATTCCGTCTCAAAAGTTTCTATCATCTCATAATTTAGTTTTTCTTGATACAAAAAGGTTTGCCACATATTTTCAATCTCTTCTTTTTGCGTATAAGTAGCCACAAGAATTATTGACGCTTTATTTTGACTAAGAGGTACAAGATATGCAAATCCTGACCTCGCGTACATTGTGTTAAGCCATAAGTACACAGTATGAGGCTCAAAATCTCCTAAAGCAATTCCTCCTTTGATCCTTGAAGAAACTATATTTTCAACTTCTGTAAGTTGTTTTGCTATCATACTATTTCCTGTAGCAACTACCACATAATCATAAGATTTTGCTAATTCCTTGTAATCCGCATTAATATTAAAATTTATCTTTGCATTTATTCTTTTTGCCAATTGGTTTTCTACACTTTCTTGCTCTTGACCTCTTTGCACAATATATCCAAGATTTTCTCCCTTAATAACTGTTATGTTTTTTGGAGATTTGATAATTATTTTTTTCACTTTGGTCAAAGGTATAATAGAAATTCTAAACTGACTCTCCATAAACTTAAGAGGATCTTTGTGAGGCCTATGAACAATTTGCAACAGCAATTCTCCAAAAGAATAGAGGCTTCCAATTGTATGCTTCCTTTCATAAATATCACACTGTACACCTAATTTTTCAAGAATGTAAGCGCAGCATAAGCCTGATACTCCTGCGCCGATTATTGCCACTTTCATTTTTATACCCTCTTTCTATGTTCATAAGGCTTATTGTGTAGCTTGTTTACTGTATATTCCATAAAAAGTGAACCGTATTTTATCGCATTGAAATTAGTATTGTAAACAAGTTTTTTCACAGGAGGAAAAGTAAGAATTTTTATAAACTTGTCCAATTTATCATTGTCCATAAGGTCTAAAGCTTTTCTAAACTCCAACATTTTTATATTAGCATTTGACAAAAAACTAATTTCTTTTTCAAAGTCAATTCCCTCTGCTATGCTTTTAGCAGCTATTGCCCCACTCATAATAGAGTTAAAAGTTCCAAATCCTAAAAAAGGCTCTATCGCCCCTCCTGCATTCCCAACAAAAAGCAAGTTTTCATATTGATGTGGAAAACAATTACCCGAAGTATGCTGCAAATCCACCATATTGACAATATCTACATTCATTTTCTCTACTTTTAGAAAGGTATCCCAATAATACTGCAGCTCTTCTTTTGAAATGTAAGGTATAACCATAGCTAAAACAGCTCTTTTTTCATTGTAAGGAATCAAATACACATAGCCGCTCTTAGTGTATAAAGTATTTATCAACATTATAAGAGTTTTTGTATCAAAATTTCCTAATACATTTGCAACTCTCACCCAGGTCGTCACCAGCTCTTGCCAACACCCCAATTCTTTTGGAATTTGCGAACTTCCCGTAGCAATAATGACATAATCGTAATTATTTTTTAACTTCTTATAATCAGCTTCTATATTGAAATTAACTGGTATTTCTAACTTATTATACAATTGATTTTCAAGAGAGTTTGCGTCCTGTCCTCTTAAAATCATATACCCAAGATTACTCCCAGTAACAGAAGCTGTTACAGTTGGCCCCTTCATTACTATTTTGTCAATGGTGTTAATTGGTTTAACTTCTATTCCATAAACATTTTTAAGATGATGAAGCGGATCCTTTATAGGCCTATTTATCACTTTTAATAACCCCGCAACATGGTTAAATAATTCACCTATTTTGCACTTTTTTTCAAAAATATCTGGTGTAATGCCATACCTTTGAAAAGTAATTGCCGCAGCCAGCCCTGAAACACCAGCACCAATAATAGCCACTTTCATATTAACTCATCTCCGGTGTATTTAAAACTGTGTTATTTGGAATAGAAGGTTTCGATTCCAGACTTTCAATCTCCATTTGAAGAATAGAAATAAATCTCATAACATCATCCCTCATTTGAGTAAACAACTGTCTAACGTAAGGATTAGTAATATTCACAACAGTTTCATTATAAAAGGCTTGAATATTAACTAAATTTTTTAATAAATCTTGAAGCATGTCTAAAGGCTCTTGAGACATATTTTTTTTGACAAGGGAATTAATATGCATAGTCTTTTGTGCCTTTTTTATGTCTTCTTTATGATTTTTTATCATTATTTCAATTTGCTTTAACAATGCTTTTATTTGATTATCTACTGATTCTTTCCCATATTCTCTTACTTTATCCAACAGTATCTTTTCTAAATTTTGTGCTTCAACAAAGGCACTTAAAATAATCTCCTGCTGAGTTATTTTCTGCACGACTATCACACCCTAAAAAATCATTATTTTAATTATTATATTTTCACGCTGTGACTTTTTATATACAAAAAAAGAGGGTTTCCCCTCTTATATATCAAGCTCTTGTATTACACTTTTGATAACTTCGGCTGATCTTCTAAAAGCAGCAATTTCTTCCTGTGAAAGTGGTAATTCAAGTATATTTACGATTCCATTTCGTCCAACAACGGAGGGAAGGCTCAAAGCCACATTTGTAACACCATATTGGCCGGTTAGCGGAGATGACACAGTCAAAATGGAATTTTCATCTCTGAAAATAGCTTCTACGATTCTTCTTACTGCGAGAGCAACCGCATAATATGTCGCACCCTTTTTTTCTATTATCGTATAGGCAGCTCTTACAACATTATTAAAAATCTCCTCTCTAAAATCTTTTTCACATGCTTTTCCACATAAATTGCAGTAATTATCAATTGGTATGCCTGCTATGTTCGTAATGCTCCAAGCTGCAAGCTCAGAATCGCCATGCTCCCCAATTATATATCCGTGTATATTCCTCGGATCTATGTTACAATGTTTGCTTAAAAGATATCTGAATCTCGCACTGTCGAGAACTGTGCCAGACCCCAATACTCTTCCGTATGGCAAGCCAGATATTTTATAGGTAACGTATGTAAGAATATCTACTGGATTTGTAACTATAAGGTATATTGCTGTGTCATTTACTTTAATAAGTTTTGCCACTATGTCTTTAAAAATCATCGTATTTCTCTTCACTAAGTCAAGTCTGGTTTCTCCCGGTTTTTGTGCTGCTCCCGCTGTAATGATTATTATGTCAGAACCTGAAACATCACTATAATCTCCCGCGTACAATTCAACTGGACTAATAAACGGTACGCCGTGGCTTATATCAAGAGCATCGCCTTCTGCTTTGTCTTTATTAATATCTATTAATACAATAGTTTTGGCAATCCCACTCAAAGCCAGTGTGTATGCAGTAGTAGCACCGACAAATCCAGAACCTATTATAGATATTTTGTTCATAATATCTTCTCCTTTTCAATATTAATTTTCTATTAATAATAGTCTATCAAATTTCAAAAAATAGTCAAGTCTATTTTTTCTCTAATAATTTAAAATATTCAACGTTTAAAATGATTCCTCTGTGGAATATTAAGAAAGAGGTGATATTTTATGGGAGATATACATGAAATAAAGTCTTTGATGGAAGAACTCATAAAAAGTGAAAAAGATAAAGAGATGGCAAATAAAAAAATGCAAGAAGTGCTTGTAAAATCCATTTCAGAAATAAAAAACATACTTTTGGCAATAAAAAAATACATAGGAGTCGAAAATATAAAACTTAGAAGTTATAGCGGAAAAACTTTTGAAATAGGAGAAGGTATAATAATTTACGATAAAAGCATAGATGAAAAAATAGTTTTAAAACCCGACAACATTTTTTATCACTATAAAATAGAAGGGGAGGAATTAATCGCAGTTCCAATCTCCGACCTTGAAATGCATAATTACATTACTTATGATACGCTTTTTGAAACTGTAAAAAACTCCCTTAAAAAATGTATACAAAAAAACGAAGAAGATATACGCCTATATAGAAGTACCATGTTGAAAATAGATAAATACAATAAAGAATTAGAAGAAATATTGTCACTAAAAAATTCTATAGAAAATAAAATAAAAAATGACAACCTCTGATATGAAAAATGTCAGAGGTTTTGTAACTTTTTTGTAATAAAAACTTAATAATTTCTTAATAAATTTTAACATTTTCCATGTTATAGTATTTATAGAGTATCATAGTTATTTATAAAAGTGCATATAAGCTGAAACCAAAAGCAAGACGAAGATGTCTTTTTATATAGAGAAAGGATGTGGAGAAATTGAAAGGAAAGGCATTGCAAACTTTATCTTTGATACTTGTATTTATTGCAATGGGTCTCATGATTTCTATGCAATTTAAAACTGTACAAGGCGGCGATAAACCTCCTACCTCTATTTCAGTTACAAACTCTGCAAGATTAGAAGAACTTACTCAACAGCTCAAAAAAGCTCAAGAAGAAAAGGCAAATTTAGAACAGCAATTAGAAGAACTCACTAAAAGATTTAAAGAGTACGAAGATGTTGCATCAAAAGATGATGCCGCTTTAAAAAATCTACAGCAGGATGTTGAAAAATACAAAATTTTAGCAGGACTTACAGATATGGTAGGCCCAGGAGTTATAGTAACGGTAAATGACAGCGACTTACAGCCTCGAGACGGGGAAGACCCTAATTTGTACTTAGTCCATGATGAAGATTTATTAAGTATTGTAAATGAATTGAAAGCGGGTGGAGCTGAAGCAATAGCTATAAACAACCAAAGAATAATTGCAACATCTGAAATACGATGCGTAGGTCCAACGATAATCATAAACTCTACCAGGTATGCTCCTCCTTACGTAATAAAAGCAATAGGAGACCCTGACACATTGCAAGCAGCTCTTAATTTAAAAGGCGGAATAGTAGATACTTTAAGATTTTATGGTATTAAAGTAGACATACAAACTTCTGATAAAATAGTGGTACCTAAATACAGTGACCCTATTAAATTCTTTTACGCTAAACCTGTGACTCCCTAAACTCTCTTACCTTTTTAATAAAGGATAAACTTCCGACACATTCTCTAAACTCATAGCATATATCCTCTATATCTAAAAGATCAGATACATTTGCTATCTTCTTAATAGTTTACGTTAGATACTTTTCTTTCATCCAAAGGAGTACCTTCCAAACTACATATAAAAATATCATAAAGCCTATTGTAGAAGCAAAATACACCCAAGGCGGTTGGCTCTTTCCGAAAAAGTTTATGTTAATCAATTGTTTTGCAGCAAGATAAGACACTACTGCCCAAAAAGTAGACCATATAAAATCAGCAATAGCAGAAAACACCACATACACAGTAAAATTCATACGCGTTATTCCCGAGGCCCAAATAGCCGGGGTCCGCGGAAGTCCTATTAGCCTACCTAATAAAACCGTAAATCCTCCATATTTAGCAAACCATTTATCCATAGCTTCAAGGTCTTTTACTGTTATTTTTAGATATTTACCGTACTTTTCAACAACAGGCCTACCTTTATAATAGCCTACCAAATAAGCTATCACATTTCCTGTCACATTTCCTAATGCAGCGATGACTATAACATAAAAAAGGTTCATTTCCCCCTTTGAAACCAAGTACGCTGCAGCGAAAAATAATATTTGCACTGGTCCCGGCATTCCAGTTCCTTCAATCATAAGCCCTATAAAAAGCGCTATGTAGCCATAAATTATTACCGAATTATAAAGAAAAGATTCTCCTTCCATGGCCACACCATCCATTATTTTTTAAGTTTATTATAACACAAAAAAACAAAGCAGGGAAATTGTCACCCCTGCCTTAGCGCATTTATTTTTTATATTTCTCTATTACATCCTTGTACATCTCATAAGTCTTTTTGGCGATGCTTTCCCAACTAAACATCTCTTCAACACGTTTTCTCCCATTTTCTCCAAACTTTACAGCTAAATCTTTGTTATTTAAAAGTATGTTTATATATTTTGCCAATTCTTCAGAATTGCCTGGTTCTACAAGGAATCCTGTCTCTTCATGAACTACAACCTCTTTAATTCCTCCTGTAGCACTTGCCACAACAGGAGTTTTACAAGCCATTGCTTCTAAGTTTATTATACCAAAAGGCTCATAAATAGAAGGACAAACAAAAACTTCAGCATTGCTGTACAACTCTATAATTTCTTCTTTTTCTACCATTTTATTTATCCAAATAATATTGTCGTAAAGTTTAACCTTTTGCTCTACTTCTTCTAAAACCTCTTGTGTATCTGGAGAACTAGCACATAGTACAACCTTTATATCCTTAGGTAGATACTTTACTGCATCTATTAAATAAGTAATGCCCTTTTGCCTTGATATTCTTCCTACAAAGAGAATGTATTTACCCTCAATTCCATATTTTTTGCGAGCAATATTTCTATCTGTTTTCTGGTATTGGTTCAAATCTATGCCGTTATATATAACTTCAGCTTTTTCTTCTGGAATATTGTAATACTTCAATATATCTTCTTTCGATCCTTGTGATACTGCTATAACCCTATCAGCGGCTTCAATTCCTGTTTTTTCCATCCAAGAACTTAGCTTATATCCATTTCCTAACTGTTCCTCTTTCCATGGCCTTAAAGGCTCAAGGCTGTGAATTGTAACTACAAGGGGTTTATCATACAATTTTTTAGCTAAAAAGCCCGCCATGAAAGTATACCAGGTATGGCAGTGTAAAATATCTGAGTCTATCTCATCTTTCACCATTGCCAAATCTATGGAAAAAGGCCCCAAAACTTTCTGATATCTTGGATCTGAATTTTCCTTTAACTTATCCCACTCTTTATATCCACGGACTTTTACATTATCAGCCGTATAATCTTGGTCACCAAAGCATCTCACATCTACTTTCATCAGTTTAGACAGTTCCCTGACAAGATAATCTACATGAACGCCAGCTCCACCGTAAATATTAGGTGGGTATTCATTTGTAAACATTGTAACTTTTAACTTATCCATAATTTACCTCCGATCTGTGCTTTTCTAATTTCAAATCCTCAATACACTCTAAAATACCTTTTAAAGGTATTCTAAACCAAGAAGGTCTATTATTTACCTCATAAATTCCTTCAAAAAGAGCTTTATCTAATTTAAAAATAGCTAAAGCCTTATCAAAGTTTTTACCTTCTGGTACAATGTCTGGTGCTTCCCTTGTCACCAATTCCAAATAGTTTTCCACAAAGGTCTCTGTGACAGCTTTTTCCCACCATAATAGCGCTTTTTCTATTTTTTCATCCCGAAACTTACCTTTTGCATTAAGATAATTAAAATAAGCAGCATAAGCAGCATAACTAAAAGAGCGTATCATGCCTGCCACATCTTTTAATGGAGATATTTTTTTTCTCCTCACCTCAATAGGTTTTGTCGGTTCCCCTTCAAAATCTATTATCACATATCCCTCTTCAGTCTTTAAAATTTGCTCTAAGTGTAGGTCTCCATGACATCTTATATATTTGCCAAAAACAGCAGTATCTTTAAATTCTTCTAATTTGCTCATTAAAAAATCTTGTTGCTTTACAATCTCTTCTATCATTGAAGTTATTTGTTCATCGAAAGTTGACAATTTTACAAAATTTAAAAGTTTAGTAAAATTATTTTTTATACTTTTTACTATTTCTTCAACATCTGATATTTCCACATTTCTTTTAGCAAAATCTTCTTTATCAATATAAGACAATTTAATATGCATATCGGCAATTATCCTTGCTATCCCTCTTACCTCTTCAAGGTAATTGCTCAAGTATCCTTCTACGTAACTTTCCTTAATTTCATCATAATCGGATAAAGTAGAAATTACAGAAGACAAATACTCTTCGGTATATTGCCACATGTCTCCCATGTTTTTAATGTGTTCCACTATTATAGCAACAGTGTACCTTTCTCTGTTCCTGTCTTTATATAAAAAATATCCTCTTATATCTTGAACATTTCCAAAACCTGCATTTTTAAGTTCAAAAGTCATTTCAAGGTCAGGATTAACTCCTTTTACAAATTTTCTATAAGTCTTTATTATTTCATCTTTTTGCAAAAATGTTAAACTATTACTAGACTTATTGCTCAGCCTTCTTGAACTGTATATATCGTCTTTTTTAAGATTATAAGGAATTAATTGGGCACCAGACTCAAATTTTATAACTGTTTCTTCACTTAACACTTTATTTAAAAACTTAACATAATTTATATCGTCAATTCCATCGTATATAAAAGCTTTTAAATTTGGATTCTCAATAATATCTATTAAATCATTATTCCTAAAATAAGGAGTTATAATTAAAGGCACATAATAAAGCAAAGTAATCTCTTTCTTACTCGTTGGAGCTTTCACCACAAAAGCTATAATAGCTGCAATTATAATCTCAGTTTCCTTTTTAGACAATATTGCATAATCAAATAAAAATATATCTAAAATATTATAAGCCTTCTCCTGAAACCACCTAAACTTTTTAAAATTGTCTTTATCTATATTTTTAATTATATCTTTCAGTTTTGTAGGTATATCTTCAAAGTTGAAGGTTTTATCAATATACATTTGACCACTTCTTTCAATAGAATTTCATTCTATTCTTAAAACTGATGCTGCCAATTCTGGTGGCACAGGATTTATATAAACTCCTGTCCCTAACTCGAAACCAGCTGCCACAGTAAGCCTTGGAATAATTTCAATATGCCAATGATAATTTCTTATATCAGAAATTGGTAATGTGTGAATCACAATATTATATGGAGGCAAGTTAAATTCTTTCTCGTACTTTTCTATAAGAGGCTTCAAAATTTCAGTCAGACTTGCAATATTTCCTTCTCTTAACTCTTCAAATCGCTCCTGATGCTCTTTGGGTATTACCCATGACTCATAAGGATATTGAGATGCATAAGGGGCTATAATAATGAAACTCTCATTTTCAGCTATTATCCTTTTACCTTCTTCTTTTTCATATTTGACAATTTCACAATAAGGACATTTGCCCTTCTTCTTAATATATTCTTGTGTACCTGTTACCTCTTTTTCTACTACATCTGGAATAAAAGAAATAGCTATAATCTGCCAGTGCCCGTGTTCTAAGGAAGCTCCTCCTCTTGCTCCAAAATTTTTGAACACCTGAATGTATTTTATTTTATCGTCTTGAGCAATTTTTTTATAACGCTCAATTATTGCCATAAAAACTTTTTGCATTTGCCCTAAAGATAAACTTCCAAAAGTTACATCGTGTTCTGGTGACTCTACTATCACTTCTGCTACACCATAACCATATTCTGCTTTATAAAGGGATGGTACCTCAAAGCTCTTTAAATCCCTATTCACGGCTGCAAATTTATTTTCAAATCCTCTCACTAACCAGTTCCCTTTTTTATCCTTAATTTCAACTAAAGTAGGAGGAGTCATCTCTTCATTCATGGGGCAAAAAGGGCAAGTATTATTATTTTTCTTTCCCTCATAGTTTACATTGAAATCATGAGGTCTTTTACCTCGCTCTGTAGCTATAATTACCCTTTTACCAGTTATAAGGTCATATCTTATTTCGGACATTTGTAAGACCTCTCCTATTCTTTTTAGTAAATGCAATCGAATGCATCCCACATTAAAAAAAGAATTTGATTAATTTTGAAAATTAATCAAATCGGGGAGAAATGTCAAGAACTTTTATGCAACCGAATGCATTCTACTATTATAATATACTTTTCCTTTAAAATTGTCAATGTTTTTTTGAAGATTACTGCTTCATTTTTTAATAATTTCTTCTCATGAAGGAAAAAATAAAACAAAAAACTGTTGACAAAACTAAAAATTAATATTATAATAAAATTGAAATCAATACAAAATTAAATTTAATACAAATGAGGTGAGATAAATGGAAGTAAAAGAGTTGGTACTAAAAACTTTAAAAGAATCCTCTGAACCTTTAAGACCAGGAGATATTGCTCAAAAAGCTAATTTAGACAAAAAAGAAGTAGACAAAGCTATAAAAGAGCTAAAAAAAGAGGACTTGATAATGTCTCCCAAAAGATGCTACTACGCAGCAAAATAATCGTGAGAAAGAAGTAATGAAAATGACTTATACAATAGAGCAATTAAAAGATTATTTAAAGAGACATGATATAAAGCCTTCTACCATAAGGATAAAAGTATTAGAATACCTTTTAAACAATAGAATACACCCAACAGCTGATGACATTTATCAATACTTGATAAGCGAAATACCAACCCTTTCAAAAACCAGTATTTACAACACATTGGAATTGTTTATGGAAAAAGGAGTTGTAAATGCTTTATCTTTGAAAGAAAAAGAATTGCGATATGATATAAACACTTACTTTCACGGACACTTTAAATGTGAAATATGTGGCAACGTATATGATTTTCCCGTATCAGAGGAAATTATAAATGTAGAAGAATTAAAAGGCTTTGTAATTAGAAATGTTGACATAAATGTTTATGGCATATGCAAAAAATGTAATGAGAAAAATAAGGAGGTTTAAAAAATGGAGGAAATTAGAATGAAATTGTTAGGAGAAAAATTCCCATCTATGGAGGTAGTAACAACTCAAGGAGTAAAGAGACTGCCTGAGGATTACGCGGGAAAGTGGTTTGTGCTTTTTAGCCACCCAGCAGACTTTACACCAGTTTGCACAACAGAATTTGTAGAATTTGCAAGGAAAGCTAATGACTTTAAAGAATTAAACACTGAATTAATAGGTCTATCAGTTGACCAAGTTTTCTCCCACATAAAATGGGTAGAGTGGATAAAGGACAACACAAACATAGCTATTCCTTTCCCAGTAATAGCTGATGACTTAGGAAAAGTCTCTAACCAATTAGGAATGATTCATCCAGGCAAAGGTACCAATACTGTAAGAGCAGTATTTATAGTAGACGACAAAGGAACAATAAGACTTATAATGTATTATCCACAAGAAGTTGGAAGAAATGTAGATGAAATATTAAGAGCATTAAAAGCATTGCAAACAGCAGACCAATACGGCGTGGCACTCCCTGAAAAATGGCCAAATAACTACTTAATTAAAGACCATGTAATAGTCCCACCATCCACTGATGAAGCTTCTGCAAATGAAAGAAAAGAAAAAATTAAATCAAAAGAAATTGAAGCTTTTGACTGGTGGTTTGTACACAAGCCTTTGAAATAAGGTCACTCATAAAATATCCCTTCTTTTCGACAGCGACGACCTCTTTAACAAAGTAGGTCGTCGCTTTAGTTTGCTGATAAATGAAATCTTTATGAGATGTGATATAATGGAAGTAAGCTTAAGTTGATAGGGGGATAAAAATGAAATATATAGATTTGAGAAGCGATACAGTAACTCTTCCAACACAAGAAATGCGAGAAGCTATGTATAAAGCTGAGGTAGGTGATGACGTCTACGGCGAAGAACCTACAGTGAGAAAACTTGAAGAAATGGCAGCAGAAATGTTGGGAAAAGAAGCAGCAATGCTAGTAACAAGCGGTACACAAGGTAACCAAGTCTCAATAATGACTCACACTCATCCAGGAGAAGAAATTATTGTAGAAGAAAACTGCCATATCATAACTTATGAAGTTGGAGGAGTGGGATACCTTGCAGGCGTACAGACAAAAGCTTTGAAAAGCAACAAAGGTGTCTTAAATCCTGCCGATGTAGAAAAGGCCATAAGGCCAAAGGACATACATTACCCCGTCACAAGTCTTATCTGCCTTGAAAATACTCATAACAGAGCTGGTGGCACTGTAACTCCAATTGAAATTATGAAGGAAATATACGAAATAGCTCAAAAACATAATATACCTGTTCATTTAGATGGTGCGAGAATATTCAATGCCGCTACTTATCTTAAAGTAGATGTAAGAGAAATAGCCAAATATGCAGATAGTGTAATGTTTTGCCTCTCCAAAGGCTTATGCGCCCCTATTGGGTCGGTAGTCGTCGGCACAAAAGATTTCATTGAAAAAGCAAGAAAATACCGCAAAATGTTAGGTGGTGGAATGAGACAAGCAGGTTTTATTGCAGCTGCTGGCATTGTAGCACTTGAAAAAATGACAAAAAGGCTACAGGAAGACCATGACAATGCAAGATTTTTAGCAGAAGGATTAAAAAATATACCGGGAATAAACCTCGACCTGGAAACAGTGCAGACTAATATTGTAATGACAGACATTTCAGGCACAGGAATGACAGGTAAGGAACTATCCTTAAGACTAAAAGAGCATGGAATTTTAATAAACGACGGGAATGATTTTGCAGTAAGATTTGTAACTCATTATTACATAAGTAAAAAAGAGATTGAAAAAACTCTCGATGCAATTGAGAAAATTGTAAGACAGTTTTAGAGAGAAGGTATCCCCTTCTCTCTATGTATATTCTATTCTCACCTTACTCCCTTCGCCAGAGACGGCAGGTGGTGTAACAATTAGTTTTACAGGTACTCTGCCTTTTAATTCATCTACATGGCTTATTATGCCCACTACCATTTTGTCTTTTTTAAGCCTTTCTAAAGAGGTCATCACTATATCCAAAAGTTCCGCATCAAGACTTCCAAAACCTTCATCTAAGAAAAAGAATTCTAAAGGTGCTCTTCCCTTTAATTGTATATGAGAAGAAAGAGCCAAAGCCAAAGAAAGGGATGTCAAAAAAGTTTCACCGCCAGATAAAGTATCTACAGACCTTCTTACTCCGCCATTGAAGTCATCTCTCATTACAAAATTGTTGTCTGAATCAATCTCAAGGGCATACCTTCCCCTGCTTATTTCCTTAAGCCTTTTTGATGCAAAAAAGGTTATATATTTAAGCTGTCTTGCGGCAATAAAATCTACAAATTTATTTCCCTGAAAAAGATTGTCCAATTCATTTAATATATCCACTACACGCTCTAATTCCTTTTTCTGCTTTGTAAATTCTTCTACTTTTTGCAAATTCTCTTGCATATCTGAAATAGCCTTTTCTGTAGCGCCTATTTCCTTCCTTTTTTCGTTTAAGACCTGTTCCAACCCTTTAATGCTTTCTTCTAATTGATTCCATTCTTCTTCATTAATTTTCTGCCCCTTTAATATCTCCATCAGTCTGTCTATACTTTTGTTTACAGATACATATTCATTTTCAAAATTCTTAATTTCTTCCTCAATTTTTTTAATATTTTCACTGTCTAATAAATACTCCAAAGCCTCTTTTTTATCCTTAAATCCCTTTTCTAATAGAGCATTTTCTAATTTTTCACTTTGTTCCCTAAACATATTATTTAAAAGGTCCCGACTCTTACAGGCAGATATCTTTTTACTCTCTATATTTTGTTTATCCTTTCTTGCCTTTTCTAAAGTTTCTTTTAAAACACTCTCCATTTTTGTAATTTTTTCTTTATTATACTGAATCTCTTTTAAATATTCTTCTATGTCTCTACCTTCTGATAAAGAATCAAACTCCTGCTGCCTCTCCCGAAGGTTTTTACTTTTTTCCTTACCTATTTCCTCTATCTGTCCTTTCCTTATTGAAAGAGCATTGAGATTGTTTGAAAGGGTTTCCTTTTTATTTGTCAATTCTTCAATCGTATTTTTAAAATTCTCTATTTCATTCCTCAGGCCTTCTATTTCCCTCTCTTTTTGATTTATTTCTTCCACTTTTTCTTTAAAATCTGAAATCCCCAATTCTTCCCTTGATATTCTTAACTGACCTTCTAATTCACTGTAAGTTATACTAATAGCCTCAAGAGAAGACTCAAACTCTTTCAAAAGGCTAATATCTTTATTTATACCTTCTTTTAATCTTGTATGTTCTAAATCTAAACTTGCTTTTTCCTCCTTTAATTTTTTAATTAAGGTCTCTAATCCTTCCTTACTCTTATTCCATTTTTCTAATTTTTCTTTCCACTGTATAAAATCAGACTCCATCTTATTTAATTCTTCTTCTAACTTTAAAAGGTTAATGTCTTTTAATATATCCCACAGTTTATCATATTCTTTTTTATACATCTCTTCTTTGACTTCTATTCCTGATAATTCACCTTTTAATTTAAAAAGCTTACTTTGATAGTCCATTATATCCTTTTCTAAGTTTGCCTTTATTTCCTGCTTTTCTTTTATTAAGTCTTCCTCTACCTTTTGTGCCAATCTTACATGATGAATCGAACCACAGACAGGACAGGGAACACCTTCTTTTAATCCCTCTGCCAGTTCACCTGCCATGTTGTTTTTTACAAGTTCCTCTATATCTTTTTTTACTTCTTCCAAACTATTATTTTTATTTTTTAATTTCTCTTCAATCTCTTTTATCTCATTATTTATTTCTTCTTTTATTTTTAAAATTTCTTTTAAATTATTTTCCGCCTCATTTTTTAACTTTTCTTTTTCTTTCAATTCTAAAATTTCTACTCTTTTTCTTTCTAAACTTTTTTGCAGGTCCAAAAGGTCTTCATTTGTGGGAGGCTTTTGCATTTCAAGTTTTTTTATATTATTGTCAACCTCTTGTATTTCTTTTTCTTTTCGTTTCAATAAATTATCTATTTTTTCAATATCTTTCTGCTGCTTACCTATTAGCTCTTTTAATTCTAAAATTCTTTTCTCCTTTTCTTTTTTCTCTTTGTCTGCCCTTTCAAACTCTTTCTGAATCTCAAAAGCAGCAAAAATTTTTTCCCTTTTATTCGAATCAACTTTAATTTCATTAATTCTTTTTTCCTTCTCACCCAACTGTCTTTTTGCTATATCTATAGAATCGGACAGGGCTTTTATTTCTCTTTCTATCCCATCTATCTGCTTTTTTAAATCTTTATACTCCTTTACAAGTTTCTCCCTTTCACTATTAATCTTTTTTATCTCATCTCTCAGTTTAAAAGCCCTTTTAAGCCTTTCTTCCTTTTCAATTATGAGAGGAATTTTTTCTTCCTTTTCTTTTAATGAAGCCTCATATTCTTTTTCTACCTTCTCAAGTAATTTTTCAGCCTCCTCCAACTCTTTAGAATACTTTTCCACATCCTTTTGATTTAAAATGAGTTTTTTCTCTGTCTCCACTAAAGAGTCTATATACGGTTTTACTGATAATGCCTTTTCCGCTTTTTTTAACTTTTCCTTTTTATCTTCTATTTCTTTTAATTGCTGGTCTAAGACTTCCTTCTTATGCAAAAATTGATTTAACTCCTGCTGTTTTTCCCATATCCCTTTAAGTTTTTCCCTTTCTTTATCTAATTTATCCTTTTGTTCTTTTAAAGTTTTCTCTTCTTCTTTTAAAATCTCAAACTTTTTCTTTAAATCTTCCAATGCTTCTTTAGTAACACCTTCGTGCTGACTTAACTTCGCATTTACCTCATTCAATAAATTACTTTTTTCTCTCTTTACATCTCTTATTCTAACAAGTAATTTGCTTCCATACTTTTCTAAGCCAAAAATCCTCTCTAACATGTCCCTTCTTTCTTTGCCTGTTAGCTTTAAAAATTCACTAAATTTCCCTTGTGGAAGCACTACAGAACGAGTAAAATCCTCTGCTGTAAGTCCAATTAAATCCACTATTTTTTGCTGAACTTCCCTATCTTTTTCTGCCAAAACTCTTTCTCCACTTTCCCCTATTTCCCGCAGTCTTGCTAATGTAGTTTTATAACCGCCGCTTTTTGCGTCCCTTTTTACATTTCTCTCAACTATATACCTTTTTCTTGCCCCATCAACACCTATTTCAAACTGGTATGTCAAAGACATAGATGTAGATTGAGTATTTATAAAATCCTTGCTATTTCTGGGAATTTTCCCGTACATTGAAAGAGTAATTGCATCTATAATAGTGGATTTTCCACTTCCTGTGGGACCAAATATGCCAAAAAGTCCTTTTTCTGTTAGGACTTCAAAATCAATAATTTGTTCTTCTACAAAACTATTAAGCCCAGCAATTTTAAGCTTCAGAGGTCTCATCTTCCTCATCCTCTTCCTTTATTATACTCATAAAAAGTTCTAAAACCTCCTCTGTTGGAGGAACTTTGTTTTCCTTTAAATAAAATTCTTCAAAAAGTTCCTTTACACTTTTATCATCTATCTCATAGTCTTCAATTTCCATCTCATCCTCTGGCAAAATTGGCTTTATTTCAACTATATCCGGTAATATGCTCTTCATTTCTTTTATCTTTGAAGAAGGCAGTGGAAACTCAGTTTTAATCTCGAAATATGCCCATATATCTTTATCCCTGTATTCATTGCAAATCTCTAAAGCTTCCTCTATACCATTACACCTAAACACTTCAATAGGCTTGTAATTTTTAAAATATATTTCCTTCACAAGTGCAGGTTCTCCTGCCTTTAAATCTACTAAATAAGCACATTTAGAATGGTTCATCTCACTTTTGCTGTACTGAAGAGGGGAACCAGAATAATAAGCAGGAAGAGTAGAAGAAATTCTCTGTGGTTTGTGAAGGTGTCCAAGAGCTATGTACTGTGCCTTTTGCGGCAGGTGCCTTATTTCTACTGTAAAACTTCCTCCCAATTGAATTGGCCTTTCTGAACCTGACTCCTCTCCTCCTGCAACAAAAATATGAGATACCGCAATGTTTATAGTATCTTCTCTGTATTTTTTCGAAAGGTCATTAAAAATTTCACCAACTCTTTCAGAGTAACTTTTCTGCCTTTTTTCTTCCTCCAATTCTGATGTAAAAATTTCATTTAGCCTTTTTTCACTGGGATAAGGAAGAGCTATAATTACAGCTTTTTCGCCTTTTATCTCAATTTCTAAAAAACCTTCTCCCGAATCTAAAATTTTAAACTTTCTAAAATCTCCTTTAGGAGCAATACTTTTAGGAGTACCTAAAAGTATCACTCCATGTTCATATGCAAGAGGGCTTGCAGCTGAAAGCCTCTCTGGATTATCATGATTTCCTGCTATGACCAAAATCACTCTTTCCCCGTTGGAAAGTTTTTTTAAAGTTGTGTAAAAAAGCATTTCCGCCCTTGCAGGAGGGTTTGAAGAATCGTATATATCCCCGGCAATTATGACCAGGTCTACATTATTTTCCTCCACCATCTGCACAAAATCCTCTAAAAATTTCTCCTGCTCTTCAATCCTTGAAAAATTTTCAAGGCTTTTTCCCAAATGCCAGTCTGAAGTATGTAAAATCCTCATTTTATCACCCTTAATATTTTATCTTTCACTTAGAAACGATAAACAATTGTTACAAGCTTATTATATCATAAAACTTATACCAAACAGAGGGGACGGTTCCTTTTGTTTGAGCCAAACAAAAAGAACCGTCCCCTCTGTTTGACGCATGTCTATCAATACTCCAAAATGTTCCCATTGAAAAATAGATAAATGTATTTTTCTTTTACCTTTTTGCCTGTAATATTCTCTAATGCCTTTGAATATAGTTCTATCTGAACTTTATATCTTTCTTTAATTTCTTCTACTTTGCCTTCCTGTACATAGTCTGTTTTATAATCTATTAAAACTAAACCATCCTCTTCTTCAAAGAAACAATCAATAATTCCCTGCACCTGTATAAACTCATTTTCGTATTCTTCAGGCAAATCTTTGTAAATCTCCCTGCTGCTCAATTTAATGTGAAATGGCACTTCTCTTTTTACATTTTTTGAACTTAGCATCCTTTCTCCAAGAGAGGTTTTGAAAAATCCTTCGATTTTATGTATATTCACTTCTTTTGCTTGCTCCTCTGTTAATATCTCTCTATCTACCATATCTTTTATCTGTTCTTTAATACCCTCCAAAGACAAATCCTTATCTAAATCAAGTTTTTGCATGACAAGGTGCATAGCTATACCTTTTTCAGCTGCAGTTAGTCCTTTTTTCTTTTCTAAAAATATGGGTGTTTTTAAAACTTCTCTTTCAAAAATAGATGTGGTATCTTCGTCAACTACTTCTGCATTTAAAATGCGCTTAACCTCCGTCACAGAAAGCTTGGCAGGTAGGTAACATGCTTTTTCGTAAGGATATACATAGTTTAACCTTCTTTCAACTTCTTTGTAAAACTCGCTGTAGTGGGCATCCAAGTCTAAACTTCTTAGTCTTTCCACCACATCTACTTTGTCATTTTTCTCTTTTTCTAAAAGCACATCCTTTTTATTCCATAGTTTTACTTCCCATTTTGAAGCGTCTTCTTCTTCAGAAAGAGAAACACCTGCAAACTCTCGTAAAGGTTCTAAGTCTTTGTGCCTTATAACAGCTGCTCCAATCCAATCCATGTAGCTTTTGCCATTTAAAATATCATATTCAGAAACCTTTTCCTGCAAAATTGCCGCATTTGCCCATTTCCTCACATTTTTCTTTATATCTCTTGCACTTCCTACAAGTATTAATTTTTCTTTTGCCCGTGTCAGTGCAACGTACAAAACCCTCATTTCTTCAGATAGGCCTTCTAACTTTATCTTATACTTTATAGCCTCTTTTACAATGCTGGGATAAGAAATCCTTCTTCTAAAATCTACAAATTCAGGACCTAATCCTAAAAAGTGATGGTACAGAATCTTTTGATATAGGTCTTTTGTGTTAAACTGCTTGCCCAACCCTGCAACTATCACCACAGGAAATTCTAAGCCTTTGCTTTTGTGTATGCTCATGATCCGTACAACATTCTCATTTTCTCCGACAATTTTAGCACTTCCCATGTCGCCACTGCTCACTTTAAGTCGGTTGATAAAATTTATAAAGTTAAAAAGGCCTTTAAAGCTGGTTTCCTCGTACTGTTTAGCTCTTTCAAATAAAATCCTCAAATTTGCCTGCCTCTGAACCCCTTGAGGCATAGCAGCAACATAAGAATAATAACCAGTATCTTTATATAAATACCAAAGAAATTCATCAACAGGCATATAAACAGCCTTTTCCTGCCACTTTTTCAGTGTATCTAAAAAATTCTTAGCCTTTTCACCTAATTCGTCTTCCCTTTGAGAAGCTTTTTTGATTGCTTCATATATGGTTTTCTCCATATCCTCTAATCTTAAGTCAATAAGCTCTTCTTCTGTAAAAGAAAAGATTGGAGAGCGAAGCACAGCTAACAATGGTATATCCTGCATTGGATTATCTATCACTTGTAAAAGAGATATTATAGTCTTTATTTCTGTTGTATCAAAATATCCTGTGCCCGTATCTGCAAAAGCTGGAATACCTGCCTGTGTCAGTTCCTCCAAAAATACCGGTGCCCACCTGTCAGTAGCCCTAAGTAATACTACAATATCCCTGTAATCAACTACTCTGTAACTTTTTATATTCTTATCGTAAACCATAAAATTTTGTGAAAAAAGCTGTTTTATCCTCTCTGCTACAACCCTTGCTTCTACCTGTATATCATCAATTAAGTCCTCCTCTTCCTCCTCAAAATCTTTTTCCTCATTTTTTTCCTCCTCTTTTTCTTCTACTTCCTCTTCAACCTTTTGTTTTTCTATAAGGTGAAGTTCTACGGCACCACCTGTAACAGAATCTTCGGGAGGAATTTCATACTCTGCCCCATAATTTAATTTTTCTTCTTCTGTATAGTTTACTTCCCCTATATTTTTTGACATTATCTTTTTAAAAATATAATTTATGGCTTCTATAACTTCTATTCTACTTCTGAAATTTTTATACAGCAGTATTTTTTGATTCTTTTCTCCTGTATCAAGAGAATAGCTATTGTATTTCTCAAAAAATATATAAGGGTTTGCCTGTCTAAATCTATATATACTCTGCTTTACATCTCCTACCATAAATCTATTGGGAGGATTTTCTCTTGCGATTATACTAAGTATCTCCTCCTGTATCAGGTTTGAGTCCTGATATTCGTCTACAAATATTTCTTCAAATTTTTCTCTATAATGCAAAGCTACTTCTGAAGGATTTACGGCTCCTTCCTCATCAATCTCAGTCAAAATTTGAAGTGCAAAATGTTCAATATCGTTAAAATCTATTATTCCTTTTTCTCTTTTCTTTTCCTTATACTTTTTATCAAAAAGTAGTATTAAATCCGCCAAAGCTTCCATAATAGGGTACAAAGCCTTTATTTCATCTTTTATTTCCTCTACGCTGTCAGAAAAAAACTTTTCCTTTATTTCTTTTATTTTATCTTTTACTTTTTTTCTTATATTTGAAACTTCTTCTTTAACATTCTTATTTGCATCCTTACCAGCATTGGGAAGCCTTTCAAACTCAATTGCCTGTATGTGATTTTTAAATTCATTCCAATTATCATATTGGAGGAGCTGCTCTATTTCATAAGCTTCCCTCTGAAAAGCATGAAAATATCCCTCAAGCCCCGCCTCGTTTTTGAGTTTGTCGACAGCCACAAGCATGGTATTTAAAATCCCAGATATTTCTACTTTTAAACTATCCAATATAACCTCAGCCCACTTTGAAGTTTCAAATTTGAAATTATCCTCTACTCTAAAAGTGTTAATCACATCCTTTAGCCATTTTTCAGGCCAAGGGAGAGACCTCACAAATCCATAAAGTCTTAATAGGATGTCCTGCAAATCTTGGTCATCTTTTGTGCCACCATAACTTTCCACCAATGTCAAAAAACCTTCCTTATCTTTATCCTCTTTAGCATACATCTCTTCAAAAAGTTCTTCTGACGCTTCCAATTGCAAAAGCAAGGTTTCTGTATCATCTCCAATTCTAAAGTTAGGGTCTAAATCCAGCAAAAAAAAGTTATTTCTGACTACTTCCAAACAAAAGGAATGGATTGTTGTAATAGTAGCCTTGTTAAGAAGTGTCAGCTGATTCGCCAGCCTTTTATCCTCCGGATTTTGGTCCAATATGGCAATTAAAGCCTCTGCAATTCTCTCCCTCATCTCAGATGCAGCAGCATTTGTAAAAGTAACAACTAACAACCTGTCAATGTCTACAGGATTTTCTTCATCTGTTATGAGATTTATAATCCTCTCTACCAAGACAGCCGTCTTACCCGAACCGGCTGCTGCCGCAACTAAAAGATTGCTTCCTCTTGTCGTAATAGCTTGTTTCTGCTCTTCAGTCCACTTTGTCCCCATCTTTATTCACTTCCTTTTGTAACATATTCCAAATCTCTTCCTCTTTTTGCTCTTTTATAAACATGTATTTATTCCCTTCAAAATTGGTTTCAAATTTGCATACAGAAGAGTAAGGACAATACTTGCAAGCAGTTTCTTTTCCTTTTCTATAAGGAGTAATAGAAATATTGCCATTGATCATTTGTTCCGCCAAATCTTTTATCATATTTTTTACATGTTTTCTTAAAAGTTCAAACTGTTCTTTTGTAGCTCCCTTTGTTTTCTTGCCTATTGTACCGTCTTTATTAATAGAAGCAGGAATTATATATGAAGTACCATTTATAGATTTGTCCATCTCCTTTATTATTTCGGCATCTTTAAGCACAAGGCCGTCCAATCTCAGCTTTTTTAAAATTTCTTTTTGCAGTTCTTCGTCAGTTATATCTTTATCAGCCTTCACAATCGGGTCATCTATTCTAAAATAAAATATGCCTGCCGGTTTGATATCTGTATTTTCTTTATCCGCACTTTCTAATATCGCATCCAAATATATTAAAAGCTGAAGCTCTAAACCATAAAATACATCCTCAAGTTTTAATTCTTTGTTGCCTGACTTATAATCTATTATTCTTATATAAGATTCCTCGCCTTTTTCAAACACATCTACCCTATCAATTCTACCTATAAGATTTATCTCTTCTCCATTGGACAGAATTATTTTTATAGGTGGATACATTTGGTTTTCCCCAAATGCAACCTCATGTCCTGAAGGAATAAAAGAACTTCTCTTTATGTGTTCAGAAATCACCCAAACTGCATTTGAAAGTACCCTTGTAAGTCTTTTGGAAAGATATTCATAACGGGGACTGCTCTTTAGAATGTGTTCAGATACACCTTTTAGCATATTATCCACTACAATGTTCACTACCTCATCACAATACTCTCTATCTAAATCCTCCCACGTCTTATCCTCTTTTTCCAATGCTTTAGAGACTTCGTTTAAAACATTGTGCATAAAGATTCCCAAGTCTGGCGGATCAAAACTGTAAATTTTTCTTTCTTTGGCTTTAAGTCCATATTGTACGAAATAGGCAAAAGGACAGGCAGCATATTTTTCAAGTCGTGAAACACTAAAGTTTATCTCATCTTTATACAGTCTCTTTATTTTAGCAGAAGGAATTACTCTAACTTGATTAGAATAATTAAATCCTTCAAGCACCTTCTCTATCCTTTTTCTCCACACTTCTTTATTTGAATACCAATTGTACACATCTAACCACAAGGAATTTATTTTATCTTTTATATCCCATTCTTTGAAAGATTTTATCATTTCATTAAAAGTGGGATCAGGAGAAGAAACACGGTGCAAGTTTTCCTCATCTGTATCCATCTCTATTACATTGCTAAACTGCGTAATTTGAGGGAAAATCCTCTTAAACCTTGAAATTATTATAGAAGGCCTCAAACTCCTACCCTCATGGTCTGCAATAGGATAGCTTATCCTCAAAAATTTACTTGTGGAGGTCAAAGCTGTATAAACCAAAAATTGTTCTTCAAACACCTTAGCCTTCGTATCCCTATCCAGTTCTACCTCATAAGAAGTTAGAATCTGCCTATCTTCATCTGTAAGTATACCTTCTTCAAAAGAGGAAGCAGGAAATATCCCATCATTTGCCCCTATTACAAAAAGGGCTTTTGCATTATGGCTTTTCATCCTGTCAACACTCGTTACTAAAACTTCATCTAAAGCTGGCGGTATACTGCCAATCTGGTATGCTTCAAACCCAATGTCTAAGATTTTAGAAAAAAGGTCTATGTTGATTTTTTCTTCTCCCATAACTTCTACCATCTGATCCAATACATCCACAACTATGTCCCAAATTTGAGAATATTGATTTGCTATCTCAAACTCTTTATTCTCTTTGAACTCTCTAATGAGATTTTCTATCCTCTGTGGAATATCCCTTTCTACTAAAAAATTGTATAAAATCTCACAGGCTTCCCTAACCGTATTTGCATTGGAAAAGTCTTTATAAAACTTATTAAGAGGTTCCGAAATGCCGTTTTTTATTGTATTTACTTTTTCTAAAGCTTCTTTTTCATCTTGATCATCGAATAACTTGTCAAGTCTATTTCTAAAACTATATTTCCATTCTTCTTTCCACTTGCCGCCCTTTATGCCGTTTGCTAAGACATAGTTTTCTAAAAAACTTATATCTTCTTTATTCAGATTTGTAAAACCAGTCTTTAGGTGCCTGAAAACCGATTCATAAGACCAATTTTTTAAGTATATTTCGAAAAGGGAAGTTATGTAGACAATAATAGGATTGTTTTTTATGTCTAATTTTAAATCTATAAAATGTGGAATTCCATAATGGGAAAATATAGTTTTTATAAGTTTGTGATATCTTTTTAAATCCCTTGCAGTAACTACAATATCTGAATAACGTAAATTTTCATCTCTTACAAGCCTTATTATCTCTCTTGCTGTTTCTTCTACTTCACTGTAAACATTCACTGCCTTAAAAAGGCTTATATTTTTTGTATCCTTACTATAAATCTTGTAAGGATATGAAAAAAGATGCTTTTCTAAAAAAGCCATTTCTTCATTTTTTTCAAATCTTTTTGGCACACCTTCGTTTAAATCTACAGGTTTTTCATAAGAAATATTATTTTCATAGCATATTTTAAGCAATTTATCTTCTGTCTTCTTGGTAGTGTAAAAAAGGTCTGTGTTATCTATTGAATCTTTCGATGTGTCCATTGTGAGAGTGACACTTACTCTGGCAGCTTTTTTGAGAAGCTTTTCTAAAACTTTGTACTGTTTTGGTGTAAACCCCGTAAAACCATCTATCCAGAATTCTGCACCTTTAAATTGCTCAGAATACTCCAATTTTTCCGCTAACAATGTAAGAGCATCCTCTTCATCTATGTATTTTTGATGAAGAAGTTCATCAAATTTGCCATATATCAAGCTTAACTCTCTTAACTTTTCCCTTAAACCTTCTTTTTGTATACTTTCAGCTGTATCCATAAGCTTTTCTGGTGTGACTTCAAACCTTTTAAACTCTGTTATTACCTCAGAAATCTTTTTTATAAACCCCTGCTGTCTTGAAGCTTTATAATAAACTTTAAGGTTTTCTTTTAAATCCTCCATTATCTTGTAAATCACCATTGACCTGCCACAAGAGTTGACGTGCTGACGTGTAAGCCCTCCAACCTCTGTAAAAACTCTGTTTGCCAAAGTTTTAAAGCTTAAAACCTGCGCCCTCATCTTTCTATCTTTTTCCACTGTCTCAAGAAGATATTTTTCTGCCTCAAAAGTAAACTGCTCTGGCACCAAAAGTATAAGAGGATGACTATTGCCGTCATTTATTTTTTCTTTTATTTCACGGAGGCAAAAATAAGTCTTGCCTGTACCTGCTCTTCCATATATAAACCTTATACCCATAAAATCAACTCCCAAAAACTTATCTATATAGATGTTACCACATTATTTACTATTGATAAAGATAAAAAAAATACAAGAGGACACTCCCTTTGTTAATAAGATAAACAAAACGTCCCCTTGTATATTACTCACCATAAACTTTGCAAATTTCTACTTTCTATTTTCCTTCAACCCAAATATTCGTTCCTTCCCCTGACACTGTTATTTTTAACGCATAATCAGTATTCCCATATTTAAATTTTAAGTCTGTTTCATTTTTATCTTTTTCACTTGCTTCAATATTTTCATTGCAGTACTTAACAACACAAAACTGGCAGCAGCTAAAATAAGCCCTGCATGACATTTGATTTTATTTTACTCTGTTTGTCAGTTTACCTATTCCCTCTATTTCAATAGTTACAACATCACCAGGTTTTAATGGACCAACACCAGAAGGTGTCCCCGTCAATATGACATCGCCAGGGTTTAAAGTCATTATGTGGGATATAAAACTTACAAGTTTTGGAACGTTAAATATGAGGTGTCTGGTGTTACTTTTTTGCTTTACTTCACCATTTACATATGTAGTTATGTCCAAAGAAGATGGGTCTAAGTCTGTCTCAATCCAAGGGCCTATGGGCAAAAAAGTGTCAAAAGACTTCGCTCTTGTCCATTGGCCATCTTTTGCCTGCAAATCCCGCGCAGTTACATCGTTAGCTATCGTATAGCCAAGGACATAATCTAACGCATCTTTTTCAGACACATTTTTCGCTCTTTTGCCTATGACAACAGCCAATTCCCCCTCATAGTCAACCCTCTCTGACATCTTAGGAATAACTATAAAATCATCAGGGCCAATAACTGCTGTTGAAGGTTTTATGAATAATGTCGGTTCCTCCGGCTCTTTGTCCCCCATTTCCTCTATATGATCCCTATAATTTAACCCTACACATATAGCTTTTGTAGGCAGGCAAGGGGGCAAAAGCTTTACTTCCTCCAAGTTGTAAGAATTGAAACCTTCACTTCCAAATGCAATAACTTTATCCCCTTCAATTATTCCATATTCATTCAACGCTTTATCTATTCTCACAAGCCTCACAATAAAACCCCCTCAAATTTTTAGATTTAAAAATATTTTACCACATAACTTATGATTAAAAAATAGCCTGCATTTACAGGCTATTTATATATTTACATTTGACTTTTTATGTACTCTCCTAATTTTTATCTACTTTGCTTTGTGATTTATAAGCCAATCCACCAACGTTTTATTGACAAGCATTATAATTGATAAATTTATGCCCTCTTTCTTTGTATTTTATTCATATCTTAGAGCTTCAATTGGATTTAAATTGGCAGCTTTATTTGCAGGATATACGCCAAAGAACAATCCTACAATTACTGAGAAGGAAAAGGATATTAATACTGTAGAGAGAGAAGGCTTAGCATTTATATTCATAGCTGAGCCTAGTACCATCGACAATACGTATCCTACTATAATTCCCACTATTCCTCCTAATCCGCTTAAAGTTAATGATTCAATTATAAACTGAAGTAATATATCTTTCTTTTTGGCTCCTAATGCTTTTCTTATCCCTATCTCTCTCGTCCTTTCAGTAACAGATACAAGCATTATGTTCATTATGCCTATTCCACCGACTAAAAGGGATATTCCTGCAATTCCTCCAAGGAGCAAGCTCAATGTAGCAGTAACACTATTTACTGTAGATAAAATTTGTGATTGATCAATTATTCTAAAGGCATTTGCATCGCCTTTAAATATAGTTAGCAGTTTGCTGTTTATTTCGTTTTTAGCGAGTTCAACGGTATCTGGACTTGTTGCTTCTATATATATTTGTCTTATATCTCTATTTTTCGCAAAGTAGAACATTGTTTTAAGGGGTATAAATATTGAATCATCATCAGAACCTGCAATTGAAGAACCTTTTTGGGACAAAATACCTACTACCGTGAAGTTTTGGCCATTTAATTTTATAGTTTTGCCAATAGGGTCAGTAAAGCCAAAAAGCTCTCTCGCTACATTGCTGCCAAGAACTGCCACCTTGTTCCTTCCTTCATCATCCATCGGCAAAATGAATCTGCCAGCTGCTACTTGTAGATCGCGTATTGATTGATAATCTCCATTAACTCCATTTACTGTTGTGTTGTCCACTGAATTATTTCCGTACATAGCCGTTACACTGGTAGATATGACCGGAGATATAGCAGCTATAAAGCTTGAGTCTTTTAAAGCAATGGCTTGGTCATAAGTTAAAGAGCTTTCTCCCCCTCTCCCCATTACGTTTACCATTATGAGGTTTGAACCCATACTCTGTATCTGAGAAGTAACACTTCTTGTAGAGCCTTGGCCTATACTTACTAAGGCTATAACAGCTGTGACACCTATTATAATCCCCAACATGGTGAGAAAAGACCTCATTTTATTGCTTAAAATACTGCGTATAGCTATTTTCAAAGCTTCTACATATCTCACGGTGTTACCACCTCGTTTTCTAAAATGCGCCCATCTTTTATTCTTACTATTCTTTTGGCTTGTGCAGCTATATTAGGATCATGCGTTATGAGTACTACTGTATTTCCTCTCTCGTTTAACTCTTTTATTATTTTCATTATCTCACTACCACTTTTTGAGTCTAAGTTTCCCGTTGGTTCATCTGCCAATATGAGATGGGGATTATTTGCTAGTGCCCTTGCTATTGCTACTCTTTGTTGCTGACCACCTGATAATTCATTAGGCCTATGGTGCATCCTTTCCTTAAGTCCTACCATCTCTAAAAGCATCTCTGCTCTTTGCCGCCTTTCTTTTGTAGGCACACCTTTGTATATCATAGGCAATTCCACATTTTCTAAAGCCGTCATTTTTTGAAGCAAATTGAAATTTTGAAAAACAAACCCTATTTCACTACATCTTAAATCTGCTAATTGATTGTCAGAAAGTTTGCTTGTATCTATGCCATTTAAAAAATATTCTCCAGAAGTTTTTACATCTAAACAGCCTATTATGTTCATTAAAGTGGTTTTGCCTGAACCTGATTGACCAACAATTGATACAAATTCTCCTTTTTCAATGTCAAGGTTTATACCATCTAACGCTCTTACTTCATTTTCCCCCATTTTGTAAATCTTTGTTAAATTCCTTATTTTTATCAAAACACTATCCATCATTTACCTCCCTTTGGAAGAGTTATTTTGCCATGTCCTGTTAAAGCTTCCGCCTGGGTAACTACCACCTTGGCTTGTGCTGTTCCCGTTGAAATTGCCTCCTGGCCTAAAGCCACCCATTCCACCAAAACCACCTAGATTACTGTTATTTGCGTTTGTTGAAGAATTAAAGGTTGGAATTAATACTTTGTCTCCCTCCTGTAAACCGCTCACGATTTCTATAAAGTTGTCGTTGTAAATGCCTGTCTCTACAAATCGCATGTTGTTCCTGAAAGAGTTCCTGTTATTAGTGCTATTGTTAGTGCTATTGTTAGTGCTATTGTTAGTGCTATTGATATTTTGATTTTTTAAATCGTCTGTGTAGAGTATTACGTATTTTCTATCACCGTTTGTCTGAACAGCTTGTATAGGAAGTATTAAAGCATCTTGTTTTTCTGCAACAGTTATTGAAACATTCATTGACATTCCTAAAAGTAAGTCTTCACTTGGCTCTACTTCAATAGTTACATTATAAGAAGCTACTCCGTTTTGTATTGTTGGAAGTTGTGATACTTGTGAAACAGTACCGGTAAAAGTCTTACCCGGTAAATTATCTGTCGTAAGCTGTGCTTGCTGCCCTACTTTTATATTTTTTATGTCTGTCTCGTCAACAGAAAGATTGACAACATAATTAGAATTGCCCACTATTACCGCAGTTTCTGGTTGACTCTCATAAGTAGATAATTGTGTTATATCTAAAACGGGCACAAAACCTGCTTGCTGCGATTGGCTATTTGTATTGCTTATGTTAGTGCTCGCTACAGAAGTACCTAGTATATCTCCTTCGTTTATATTTTGGCTAAGGATCTTCCCATCTATAGGAGAGTAAATTTTTAAGTTATCAATTTGTTGCAAAATCTGATTGTACTGGTTTTGTGCTTGCTTCAGTTTTAATTCGGCATTTTTTATTTGTGCATCACTTATATTATTCGAGGATAGTTTTATTAAAAGTTGGCCTTTTTTTACATTTTGTCCCTGGGACACATATACTTTTTCTACTGTACCTGCAATTTGTGCTGTAACATTAACTGAATTTTGAGTAGTTTGCCCATTATTTTCTGCAGTTTCATTCTCTTTTGAATTATCCCCAATTATTGCAACAGGCATACCTGGAGTAACATCCTGTCCTTCTTTTACTAATACCTGTACAACTCCATCAGAAGGTGCAGTTATACTCAACTTAGCAAGGCTATTATTATAATTTTGCTTTTCTTGATTTAATTGCTGCTGTGCTAAATCAAGATTTAATTTGGCTTCTTCAAGCTGATTATTTAAATCGTCATCTTCAATTTCGTATAATAGGTCTCCTTTCTTTACAGTATCTCCTACCTTAAAATACACTTTCTTTACTGTTCCACTGCCTTTTAACGTAATTGCTCTTACATCGCCACTTAAGTTTCCTGTTCCAGTGACTTCCATAGAAATATTACCACGAGTAACTGTAACATATGAAAGCTGCTGGGGTTGTGATGATTTTGCCCTGTTTACAAAGTAAAAAGTGGCAATTCCAATGATTAATACTGCAACAATCGCATATAAATATTTCCTCTTCATAAATCCACCTCTTCTAAAAAATTGATGTTATAATTAAAATATCAAAAAATTGTTATGTAAAAATTAAGAATATGTGATAAATTTGTGTAGTCTAAACTTTTATATATTTCCATCTACCCGCTTTAAACCTATAGCTATACATTACTGACCTTACAACAAAGTCGATACATATACCAATCCATATTCCATATACTCCCATACCAAATACTTTTCCCAGAGTGTAACCAATTGTCACTCTAAAAAGCCATAAACCAATAAAAGCCGAGAGAACAATATAAGGAATATCGCCTGCAGCCCTTAATACTCCTGCCATGACATTTAATATAGCAAGCAAAGGTTCCACAACAGCAAAAATCCTAATAATATCCGATGCCATTTTTATAACAATAGGATCAGTAGTATAAAGCGCTGCAAGCTGCCTTGAGAATATAAACATAAAAACACCTATAACAGAAATTACAACAACAGCAATGTTTCTTGAAACCTTTGCGTATATTTCCGCTAACATAAAATGTTTTGCACCAAGACTCCGTCCCACTAAACTGGTTGCCGCTATTGAAAATCCAAATATAGGCATAAAAGCAAGACTATTAGCATTCATACCTATTTGATATACAGCAATTGCAATAGTCCCCATTGTGGAAACGATAACTTGCATTACAAGGAAACCACCTTGCATTATTACCTGCTCTAAAGAAGCTGGTATTCCTACTCGTATAATCCTCGTCATCATGTTAAAGTCAAATCGAATCTTTTCTTTTATATCAAGATTAATCCTTCTTTTAGCAAAATATAAAACATATAACTGCAAAAAACCTCCTATTATTCTTGAAATTGTAGCAGAAAGTGCAGAACCTTTTACTCCTAAAGGAGGTATTAAATATCTACTCTGATAAGTTACTCCAAATACAAGCGTGCTATTTAACAAAAGATTTATCACATTTACTGTAGCAGTTATGTACATTGGGGTTTTGGTATCCCCTGCACCTCTTAAAGCCCCACCTATGATGATATCAATTATCACAAAAGGTAGACCAAAAAGCACTATTCTATAGTACATTAAAGCCAATTTAAAAACATCAGGGGATACACTTCCAAAGAAGGTTTTAACAATAGGTACTGCAAAAATATAGCCCAAAGTAGTGAGTCCTATAAAAATGGCAATACTCATAATAAGGGACTGCATAACTGCAAGGCGAGCCCCTTCTTTGTCTTCTTCACCAATAAGCCTCGCTACAATTACTGTGGAACCAGTGGCAAGCCCTGAAAAGATTGCCTGAAAGAAAAAAATAAGGGAATTAATCATCCCAACAGCCGCAATTGCACTGGCACTTATTCGACCTACAAATATAGTTGACACCATTCCAACTGTCATTATAAGCATTTGTTCTGTTATAGAAGGCCAAGCCAATTCTATAATTTCTTTAGCAACATTGCGCTTATGCCTCTCTTTTGCTTCCAATTTAATCCCTCCGTTGCTTCGTTTCCTCTTTTAAAAGTTCACTTGCCTTTTTCACTACTTCCTGCCCCATCTTTTTATTTATTTCTCTAACTACATTTTCTGCTTTAATAAATTTAATAACCCTTTTATCCAAAAAGGACAATTGCTCATATTTTACTGCACTCAAGTTAGAAACAGATAGACCAATAAGCCTTATATATTGGTCTAATTTTAGACTTTCAATAATTTCGTAGGCTACATCGTATATGTCCTCACCTAATCGTATATATTTATTTAAAGTTTTGCTTTTGGTGTGAACTGTAAAATCTGATGTTTTTATCTTAACAGTAACTGTTCTGGCATAAAGCCTTTCTCTAAACAATTCTTCGGATATTATGTCGGAAAATAATTTCGCATAGCGAAGCAAAAGTTTTTTATCTTTTGTATCTTTTTCCAATGTTTTTTCCTTTCCTATAGACTTAATCTCCCTCATAGTTTCAACAGGCCTCTCATCAATGCCACGGATTCTTAAATATATCTCCACACCTACTTTACCAAAAATTTCAACAAGATTCTCCTGTGACAGTTTTAAAAGGTCACCTATTGTATTTATTCCCATAGATTTAAGTCTTTCTTCGGATTTTTGCCCTATACCATAAACTTTGGAAACGGGAAGTGGTTTTAAAATGTCGGGAATCATGTCTTCTGTTATGACCATAAATCCGTCTGGCTTATTCCAATCTGAGGCAAGTTTTGCAAGAAATTTATTATAGGAAACTCCTGCAGAAATAGTAAGTCCTGTCGTTTCCTTCACTTTCTTTTTTATTTCCAGGGCAATAATCTCTGGATTTTTGTCAATATCTGTAACATCAAGATAGGCTTCATCTATAGAAACAGGTTCCACTAAAGGAGTTATACTGTACAGGATATCAAAAATTTGAGCTGAAACCTCTTCATATCTTTTTCTCCTTACAGAAAGAAAAATACCGTGTGGACATAGCTTCCTTGCCATGTACATCGGCATTGCAGAATGTATTCCGTACTTTCTTGCCTCATAGGAGCAAGTTGAAACTACCCCTCTTCCCGACAGACCTCCTACAATAACAGGTTTCCCTTTGTATTCCGGATTATCATGTTGTTCTACAGATGCAAAAAAAGCATCCATATCAACATGAATAATCTTTCGTTTCATAATCATCCCTCAATTTTTTTATTTCATATTAGGAAAACCCAGTTGTCTCAAGGCCTCATACAGTACTATAGCTACAGAGTTGGACAAATTTAAAGACCTTGTAGATATCACTTCATGCATTGGTATCCGTATACAATCCTCGTAGTATTTTTCAATCAACCACTTAGGAAGTCCTGCAGTTTCTTTCCCAAAAAGTATATAAGAATTGTCTTCATATTTCACATCATGATAATATTTTCTAGCCTTTGTGGTAGCAAGATAAAACTTTTTCCCTTTGTTTTGTTCAAGAAATTGTTCGAGATTATCGTAAACAGTAAGGTCTAAAAGAGGCCAGTAATCTAAGCCAGCTCTTTTTACGTATTTTTCGTCTATACTGAAACCTAAAGGTTTTACAAGATGAAGCCTGCTGCCCGTAAGTACACAAGTCCTTGCAATATTCCCCGTGTTCTGTGGTATCTCAGGTTCAACAAGTACTACATTAAGTGGCATACTCTACCTCCTGTATTGTAACTAACTTTATTTTATTATATCACAAGAGCTTTATAATTAAAAAAGAGTGAAAAATTTTTACACTCATCTCACTTATTAAATATTTTTACTAAAAATTTAATCATCACAAATAATATAACTACCACCAAAAATCTATCTCTCCAATAGCAACTTTAAACACAGTTCGTATTTTTTATTGCAAGATATACGATAGTGCCTCCAATGATAAAATTAAGCCTTCTGCTTTTATGCTCTTGTCTGCAGGCTCCCGTAGTTACTCCCGCAATGCATTCTACGCATAAAAGCGAAGACTTTAGTTAATTTTTAAATTGACTCTCCCATAAAATAGTGTTATTATTTTTAAGAAGATAACACTATTTTATGGGAGTGATAAGTCTGGAAGAAATAACACGTTTTGGAGTTTCAATGGAATCAAAACTTCTTTATCAATTTGACGAGCTTATAAAGAAAAAAAATTACAACAACAGGTCTGAAGCTATACGAGATTTGATAAGAGATTTTATCGTGGAAAATCAGTGGGAAGCAGAGGATGTAGAAACTATTGGAACAATTACTTATGTTTTTAATCATGAAGTGAGGGAAATAAGTGACAAACTGACAGATATGCAACACAAGCACTATCAAAACATAATCTCAACAATGCACGTACACTTGGATAAGCACAACTGCCTCGAAGTAATGGTAGTAAAAGGCACTTCAAAAGAAATTACAAAAATTGCAGATGAAATTATAAGCACAAAAGGAGTAAAGCATGGAAAACTGGTAATGACAACAACAGGTGAAAATTTGTAAGGGGGAATTTTTTATGCACATACCTGAAGGCTATATAAGTCCTCAAACCTGCGCTGTTATGGGTGCTGCTATGGTACCAGTCATTTCAGTTGCAGCAAAAAAAGTCAATGAAAGTTTTGACAAAAAAGACATACCTACTTTGGCTATAGGGTCTGCTTTTGCATTTACAATAATGATGTTTAACGTACCAATACCAGGTGGTACAACTTCCCATGCCATTGGTGCAACTCTCCTTGCAATAACTTTAGGGCCGTGGGCAGCAAGTATATCTCTTACTATAGCTTTATTTATACAAGCATTGCTTTTTGGTGACGGAGGAATTTTAGCTTTGGGTGCAAATAGTTTTAATATAGCTTTTATAGCTCCTTTTGTTGGATACGGAATTTATAAACTTATGTTGTCACTTAAGTTAAATAAAGTCATATCATCTGCTATAGGGGGATATGTAGGAATAAATACTGCAGCTCTTGCTACAGCAATAGAACTTGGACTTCAGCCATTGCTTTTTCATACAGCAAATGGAACACCTCTATATTTTCCCTATGGATTAAACGTAGCAATACCTGCAATGATGTTTGCTCATCTTACTGTAGCTGGTATTGTAGAAGCCATCATAACAGGCCTTGTAGTATATTATTTACAAAAAGCGGATGAGGAAAATATACTGTATAAATTTTCATACAAGCTTAGAGGTGATAATAGATGAAAAAATTCTACATTGCAGCTATAGTTATAATACTTCTCACTCCTCTCGGGCTTTTAGCTCCTGGTTCGGCATGGGGAGAATGGGGCTTAGATGAAATTAAGAACATGATAGGATATGTACCTGAGGGAATGAGTAGATTCTCAGAAGTTATAAAAGCAATATTACCCGATTACAGTATACCAGGATTTGATGTTAATTTCTTCCAACAAGCTTTAGGTTATATTTTTTCGGCAGTTATAGGAATTGCAGCTATTGTATTGATATTTGCAATATTAGGGAGGATTATGGGAAAACCCCAGAAGAAAAATGGATAACTTTTTAGAAAAGACAATCTTAAGTATACAAAATGCATTTGAAGATATGTTTTATTCTGACACAATTTTTGCTAAGAAAGGTATTATGCAGTCTCTTGATACGAGAATAAAACTCGTCTCCGTTTTTATATTAATCATTATAGTCAATTTTGGAAAGACAATATCTTTTATGACCATATTTCTTATTTATACACTTTTGTTGGCTTATTTTTCTAAAATACCTTTAAAAGCATATGTTATGAGGGTATCAGCAGTCTCAATATTTTTTACAGGTATTGTCCTGATACCTTCACTTTTTAATGTAGTAAAAGAAGGACATCCTTTAGTATATTTCACAAAAAATTTTTACATAACAAAAGAAGGTTTGTATAGTGCCATTATTTTTATGATGAGGTCATTTATATCTTTATCTTTTGTATATATACTAGCACTGTCAACAAAATGGGTAGAAATATTAAAAGGATTGAGGTCTTTTAAGCTTCCCCGCATTTTTACTGCTACACTTGAAATGGCCTTACGTTACATCTTTTTGCTTTTAGAAATTGCTACAAACATGTTTCTCGCAAGAAAAAGCAGAAATGTCAGGAAAAGTGATAGTAGTGAAGGAAGAAAATTTGTCGCTTCTGCTATGGCAAATGTTTTGATAAGGTCTCAACAACTGAGCGATGAAGTTTATAACGCTATGATTTCACGAGGTTATAATGGAGATTACAAAGCACTAACTACTTTTAAAATGGCTTTTTATGATTATATATGGATAGGTTTTAATATAACTTTTTTATTCATCTTGTGGTATATCCACCCATAAGGAGGTTTAAATTGAGCACAGTATTTGAATTAAAAAATGTCTATTACTCTTATAATAAATCAGTTCCTGCTTTAGTTGACATAACTTTTGAAGTAAAAAAAGGAGAAAAATTAATTCTTCTCGGTGCAAATGGCAGTGGAAAATCCACTCTTTTAAAATTGATGGACAATTTAATTTCTCCTGACAGCGGTGAAATATGGGCATTTGGCAAATTGCTTGGCGATAAAAAAACTTTTGATGAATATGAATTTAGAAAAAAAGTGGGTTTTGTGTTTCAAGATTCCGATGTGCAACTTTTCAGCACTACAGTCTTTGACGAAATATCATTTGCTCCTCTTCAAATGGGTTTAGAAAGAAATAAAGTTCAAAAAACCGTAGAAGAAACCCTTAACTCTTTTGGAATTGAAAAGTTAAAAGATAGGCCCCCTCACAGATTAAGCGGCGGAGAAAAGAAAAAAGTCGCATTAGCGTCAGTCATGGTGATAAATCCTGAAGTTTTGCTTCTTGACGAACCTACAAATGGCCTTGACCCACGGTCAAAAAAGTGGCTTTTAGTGAAACTACAAGAATTAAACAAAAAAGGTACTACAATAGTTATTGCAACTCACGACCTTGATATGGCAGCAACGCTTTCAGACAGGATAATAGTGCTAAACGAAGACCATAGAATAGAAACTATAGGTAAACCTGAGGAAATTCTTAATAATGAGGAGCTTTTGCTAAAAGCCAATCTGATTTGATAAAAAAATAGAGTAGGTCTAGTGTCCTACTCTATTTTCAATTTATTTTTTCTATAAATTCTATTGTTTTTCACCCATTAACATTATAGCACAATTATACAAAAGTAAGAATTCTATTTAATATTCCCCCTATTAGTATTGCAATAAAAATATTAACAAAAACTACCCACCATGTTTTTCTCCATCCAATTGTCCTTTTTAATGCCGCAATTGTAGCAATACAGGGAATATAAAGCATTGTAACAACACCAAAGACAATCATCTGCCGCGGCGTCAAAATCTGTGTTATATGACTTGTCCCAGACAGTGTTAAAAGCATTATAAGTGTCAGTTCTTTTCTCAAAATCCCAAAAATCAATACTATCCCTACTATTGATGGCAATCCCAACCATTTTACTACAATAGGGTCCGTTACATACGTCACGTATTTAAATATACCTGTGTATTTCAATATTTCAAGCACAAGACTTCCTACGACAATTATAGGAAGTGCCACATACAAAAAGTCTTTAATCCTAATCCATATTTGCTTTAATGTAGGTTTTAAGGCGGGCATTCTGTAACCAGGAAGCTCCATTATCAAATCATAGGGTTTTCCAGGCGCTATTTTATCTGCAAAATACGCCGCTATATAAATTACCAAAACGTCTAAGGCAAAAACAGCAAGTGCATATTGTGGCCCCATGAAGACCCCTATTGTGCCTAAAATTATCACGATCCTTGCAGAACAAGGCACAAGAGTGGACATAAAAGACGCAACAAATATTTCTCTATCAGTTTCTAAAATTTTTGTGCCTAATACTGCCGGGACATTGCACCCAAAGCCCATCAATATTGGAATGAGAGCTTTGCCGTGAAGTCCCACTTTGTGCATTATCTCATCCATTAAAAAGGCAATTCTTGCGAGGTAACCTGTGTTTTCAAGTATTGATAAAAATACATAAAATGGGAGTATATAAGGTAGTACGATGGTTATGGCAGAAATAAGTCCTTCAGCAAAACCATTCCATAAAATGTCTTTATACATATTTGGAATATGCAAATTATACACCAAAGGTCTTAATACATCAAAAAATCCCTCCAACACGCCAGAAAAATACTCTCCAAATTTAAATATGCCGTAAAATGATATGAAGACAATAGCAAACATTGATATATAGCCAAATATTTTATGAAGAGCAACATTGTCAATCAAATCAGTCCATGTAATTCTATTGTGAATTTCTGACACCGTTTGACTTGCTATAAAAGAGGCAATGTCATACCTGTCTGCTGTAACTAAAGTCACAAGAGGATTCTCTGTCTTCGCCTTTAAACCTTCTAATTCTTTTTGAATTTCTTCATAAGCTTTTTTCCCGTTAGGCTCTCCTTTTAACTTTTCTATTATATCTCTATCCTCTTCTATAAGTTTTAGAGAAATCCACAGAGGATGGAACAAATTTATAATATTTGCATTATATTTTAAAAGAATGTTATAAATTCTCATTACATATTCGCTTACTTCATTTCTGTATTTGAGAATTTTTTCTTGTTTTATGTCATACTCTTTTACAGCCGTTTCTTTATGTGAATCTACAACTTCTAAAGCTTTATCTATCAATTCTTCAAGGCCTTTCCCCTTTGTAGCGATAGTTTTTACAACAGGAATTCCTAAAAGTTCTTCAAGCCTTTTTACATTTATATCTATACCCTTTTTAAGGGCATAATCCACTTGGTTTAAAGCCATAACCATAGGCACATGAAGCTCTAAAAGCTGAACTGTAAAGAACAGATTTCTTTCAAGGTTAGAGGCATCCACCACATTTATTACAACATCTGGCTTTTCAAAAGCTATAAACTCACGAGAGACAATTTCCTCTTGAGAATAAGCAGAAAGTGAATAAATGCCGGGAAGGTCAACAATTTTTATAGTTCGTCCTTTAAATCTCAAAACCCCTTCTGCCCTTTCCACCGTTTTGCCCGGCCAATTACCAATTATCTGAGTTAAGCCTGTCAATTGATTAAATATGACGCTTTTTCCTACATTAGCATTTCCCGCTAAAGCTATAACTATTTCTTTTTTCACCGCATATCCCCCTTCCCATCAAGGGTTTTTACATATATCTTTGAAGCAAGACCATATCCAATCACAAGGTGAGAATTTCTAACTTCAAGCTCAACAGGCCCCCGCAAAGGGCCTTTTCTAACCAGCTTAACTTTTGTCCCTGGGACAAGTCCCATTTCATTCAATCTTTGCATAGCTGTCCTTCCAGCTTTTATTAGTATAATCTCTCCTTCATGATTTTCCCTTAATTGTATAAGATTTATAATAGTATTCTCTGCCATTTGTGATGCCTCCATAATTGAAAATAATTATCAATATCTATATAAAAATTGTAACATTCTTTATGCAAACATGTCAACCCAGAATTCACACATTCGTTAAATTTCAAACGTTTTTATTTAAATTTTTATACTTCAATTTATTAAATTATTGAATTACGCCTATCTTTGTATTATAATGTGCATAAAATATATTTTTAGGAGGTGCAAAAATGGATAAAAGCATGGAGATCCTTGACCTTCTGTGCGAAAACAGCCGTCTTACAGAAAAGCAAATGGCAGCAATCACAGGGCTTAGTGAAGAAGAAGTTAAAAACACAATAAAAAGTCTTGAGGACAAAAAAGTGTTGTTAAAATACACTGCTCTCGTGGATTGGGAAAAGGCTGGCCGGGAAGTCGTAACTGCCCTCATAGATGTAAAAGTAGCACCCCAGCAAGGACTTGGATTTAATGCAATAGCTGAAAGAATATGCCAGTACGAAGAAGTAAAATCAGTTTCCTTAATTTCCGGAACTTACGACCTTTCCGTTGAAGTAGAAGGTAAAACAATGAAAGAAATAGCCTTCTTTGTCGCTGAAAGACTTGCCCCCATTGATGGCGTATTAAGCACTACCACACATTTTATTTTAAAAAGATATAAAAAAGACGGAGTTTTTTATGAAGAAGGACAAGACGACAAAAGATTGGTGATAACACCATGAATACAGACAAATACATATCCAACGTAGTAAAAAGTATTCCACCGTCCGGAATCAGAAAATTTTTTGACCTTGTGACTAATTCAAAAGACATAATATCACTGGGAGTTGGCGAACCAGATTTTGTAACTCCGTGGGAAATAAGAAAAGAAGGCATTAACGCACTAGATAGAGGTAGCACAACATACACCTCAAACTTAGGCTTGCCCGAACTTAGAATGGCCATATCCTATTTCTTAAAAACTCATTATAATTTAACCTATGACCCTGAAAAAGAAATAATGGTAACTATTGGTGCTAGTGAAGCCATTGACCTTGCTCTGCGAGCTCTTTTAAATGACGGTGACGAAGTCTTAGTTCCTGAACCTAGCTATGTTTCATATGCCCCCTGTGTAACTTTGACAAGAGGCATCCCTGTATTTGTTCCTACTGATGAAAAAAACAATTTTATACTAACCCCTGATGACCTAAAATCAAAAATAACCTCGAAAACAAAAGCATTAATTCTTCCTTACCCCAATAACCCTACAGGTGCTATCATGAAAAAAGAAGAATTAGAAGAAATTGTAAACATAATAATCGAGCATGATTTAATAGTAATTTCTGATGAAATATATAGTGAATTGACTTATGAAGGAAGACACGTAAGCATAGCCTCACTTCCGGGCATGAAAGAAAGGACAATACTTATAAACGGTTTTTCTAAAGCTTTTGCCATGACAGGTTGGAGACTTGGATATATTGCAGCAGAACACGGATTCATTGAAGCGATGAATAAAATCCATCAGTACACAACTATATGCGCTCCAATAACAGCACAATATGCAGCTATAAAGGGTATATATCAATGTGAAGAAGACATAGTAAAAATGAGAGAAACATATGATAAGAGAAGGAAATTTATTGTAAACGGATTTCGCGAAATAGGTTTTGACTGCTTTGAGCCAAAAGGAGCTTTCTATATTTTCCCGTCAATAAAAAAGACGGGTATGACTTCACAGGAATTTTGTGAAAAACTCTTAAAAGAAGAAAAAGTAGCTGTAGTACCAGGAGACGCATTTGGCCCAAGCGGTGAAGGATTTATTCGTGTATCATACGCATATTCTCTAGATAAAATAGCAAGAGCGCTTGAAAGAATAGAAAATTTTGTAAAGAGAATATTGTAAAGGAATAACATCTGACATATCGCAAAATGTTTTTAATGTAAAAAGGAATCCTTATATCAAAAGGATTCCTCAGTTTGTTGACAAAGCAAAAATTTTTTAAAATAGGATATTTTGCATCGTCACTCCGATGTTCCAAAGCGACAAAACTAAGCTCGACCTTCGGGTTCCGGCAGGGTCCCGGGCACATTCGACCTCCTGTCTCAGGTGCCCGCCTCCGCCATCCTTGGCTTCGGCCCTGCCTCCGCCCTCGGTCTCGCTAAGTTTTGTTAACGCTTTGTCACAAGTCGTTCCTTATGCAAAATATCCTATTTCCGAAAGTTTGTATACAGTCTAAGGAATCCTTATATCAAAAGGATTCCTTAAACTTTGTATGGCAATTAAGCTTCTTGGCATTTATTTCTCAATATGTATACATTTTTATTCCATAAAAACCTTTCCCTCTATTATTGTCATATAAACAGTCAAATCATTGTTTAGCACAACTATATCTGCATCTTTCTCAACTTCTATGCTCCCTTTTCTATCATCTACTCCAATTGCTTTTGCAGGATTTAAAGAGGCCATCTTGCAGGCTTCAAAAAGTGGTACTCCAAGAGAAGTAATATTCTTTACAGCTTTATCTAACGTTAAAGTACTTCCTGCTAATGAACCACTTTCTAATCTTGCTTCTCCATTTTTTACAAATACCTTTTGCCCTCCAAGTTTATATTCTCCGTCTCCCAATCCGCAAGCAGACATTGCATCTGATATAAGTATCACTTTGTCTGTTCCTTTTATTTTAATCAAAAGCTTTACTGAAGCAGGGTGTGTGTGTATAAAATCTACAATTACTTCACTGTATATTCTGTCGTCTAAAAATACTTCCCCTAATGCACCAGGTTCCCTATGATGTAGCCCTTTCATGCCATTATAAGTGTGAACCGCAATTGTAGCACCATGCTCTACTCCATTTTTCATCTCCTCATAAGTGGCATTTGTATGTCCCAAGGATACTTTTACACCCTTTTTAGTGACATGTTCTACAAAGCTTCCATCCGGGTCTTTTTCAGGTGCTAATGCAATTACTTTTATGTTACCTCCCGCTATTTCCAAGAACTCGTCAAATAAGTTTTTATCAGGTGGTATTATATATTTTTCATCCTGTGCTCCTTTGTGTTCTTTGCTTATAAAAGGTCCCTCAACATATGCCCCTAAAATTTGTGCTCCAGCCGTCTTCTTTTTCATCGTCTCATTTATGTTTTTAAGAGCATTTAGGATATAGGGTATATCCATTGTCATAGTAGTAGGACAAAAAGAAGTCACTCCATGTTTTGCAAGATGAATTGAAATAGCATTTAATGCTTCATAAGTAGCATCCATTGTATCATGTCCAACACCGCCGTGAATATGTATGTCTATAAAGCCAGGCACTATTTTTTTGCCTTTTAAATCAATTACTTCTGCATCATTAGTACTTAAATTTTTACCTATACTTGAAATTTTCCCATTAGAAATTAATAAATCTCCATTATATATTATCTCATTCTGTGTATATATTTCACCATGTTTTAATAAAAGGTTTTTCATGCAAATCACTTCCTTCCAATAACAACTTGTCTTTTATTTCAATTCTTTTTATACACTGTGTATTTTTTCCAAATTTTGCACCCCAGTCTTGAATAAAAATCCACAAATTCAGTCCAATCTATCACCACATTTCTAATTCCTCTATTATACAAAAAGTACATGCCAGCCTGAACAATTGCCAACCCCAATCCAACACCTTTTTGAATTTTTAAACATTCCATATCTTCTTTTCATGTTTTCGATACTATAAAAAAGCTCTTTACCTGCTATCTCCCCTATTTTATATGCATTTTCAGGATTGTTTGTAGCTCCTATAGCCATATTACCTGGCAAGTAAGTGGCATCTTTATAAATTCTCGTAACCATTCCACCTTCTTGGTCAATAGCAATTAAAGCTGGAATACCGGTATGCTTTATCATATTCATTTGGATATTATTACATAAACTTTGGAAGTTGTACTTTATCTTTTACATTTCGAGAAAATAAAATCACATTACCGATTTTATACTCACTAATCAGCTCCTCAATATGGTCATCATAAATCGGCAATGGAAAGCCAATCATTAGTATCTGACCTATTTTTTCTTCCAGTGTCATGTCTTTAATCCCCATAATCTTCAATCCTTTCAGATGATATTTTTAAAAGGACTTTCATTTTCTTTACGCACCAATTCTATTTTATGTTTTCTATAATTAATTCTACATTTTTTTTATAAATCCTTTTTTATTTTTCTCACGATGTTGGTTAGTTGTATAATTAAATGCAACAAATAAAAAGGGAGATATTTTTGCTCTGGATATTAAGAATATAAAATGTTAAACTTAGTATAAGAAGAGTTTTAAAGGGGTGTTTAATTATGCCTTTACCAAAAAGAGAGGATATTTATACTTATGAGGATTATTTAAACTGGCCAAATAATCAAAGAATAGAATTAATAAACGGGCAGATTTATTTAATGACTCCTCCATCGACAGTTCATCAAAGAATATCAAGAGAAATATTTACAAGCTTCGCTGTATATCTTAGAGGTAAGCAATGTGAAGTATTTAGTGCACCTTTTGGAGTAAGGTTTCCTTCTGGAAATGAGAAAAGTGATAAAGAAATAAAAACTGTTGTAGAACCCGACATCGTGGTAGTATGCGATAAGTCAAAGCTGGATGACGAAGGATGTAAAGGAGCTCCTGATTTAATTGTTGAAATTACATCACCTTCAACTGCAAGTAGAGATAAAATAGAAAAGTTTAATTTATACGAAAAGCATGGAGTAAAGGAATATTGGATAGTAGAACCAGATGACAAAGTTGTAAGTGTGTTTATTTTGCAGGAAAATTCCAGATATGGAAGACCTGATGTATATACTGTAGGAAATAAAATTAAAGTCTCTATCTTTGAAGATCTAGAAATAGATTTGAAAGATGTATTTGCTTACTAAAACACCCGTGCATTTATTATATAGAAGCATTATTATCGAGTAGGGAGACTGTAAAAAATTTTGTGTAAACTGATTAAAAACCTCTTTCTTGGTAAGAATTAGAATATATACAAAACCAAGAAGGAGGTTTTAAAAATGTCACTATTGACAAAAGAACAATTAAGAAATTTCATTAGTGAAAACAATATTCAATCTATTCCAGACCTTTATACATCATTAAAAAACCTTTTTAAAGATACTATTCAAGAAATGCTTGAAGCAGAACTTTCAACAGAACTTGGCTACGAAAGATATGACAAAAAAGACAAAGATACTCAAAATTCAAGAAATGGCTATACTCAAAAGACGGTAAAAACTCAATTTGGTGAGATGGAAATTGATATTCCAAGAGACAGACAAGGAGAATTTGAACCTAAAATAGTTCCAAAATACAAAAGAGACATATCAGGAATTGAAAAAAAAGTAATAGCTCTATATGCAAGAGGAATGTCAACAAGAGATATTCATGACCAGATAAAAGACCTGTATGGAATAGAACTATCTGCAGAAATGGTAAGCAAAATAACCGAAAGAATAGTACCAGAAATAAAAGAATGGCAATCAAGGCCATTAGAAAAGATATACACTTTCATATTTATGGATGCCATCCATTACAAAGTAAGAACAGACGGTCATATTATCAATAGAGCAGCTTATGTAGTATTAGGGGTAACGATAGAAGGCATAAAAGATGTATTAGGGATTTGGATTGGAGAAAATGAGAGTTCAAGATTCTGGCTTGGAGTATTAAATGAGCTAAAGAACAGAGGAGTAGAAGATGTTATAGTATTTTCTGTAGATGGATTAACAGGGATAAAAGAAGCAATACAAGCAGCATTTCCAAAATCAGAGATACAAAGATGTATAATACATCAATTAAGGAACTGCTTCAAATATGTGTCATATAAACACCTTAAAGAATTCAGTAAAGATTTTAAAGCAGTATATCAATCAGCTAATGAAGAAATAGCAAGGGATGAATTTGAGAAATTAAAAAACAAATGGCAGAATCTATATCCTTATGCCATAAAGAGTTGGGAGAATAACTGGGATGTATTAAGTCCATTTTACAAATTCCCTGAAGAAGTAAGGAAAATAATGTATACAACAAACATAATTGAAGGATTCCACAGGCAGTTAAGGAAAGTTACAAAATCAAAAACAATATTTCCATCTGATGAAGCATTAGAAAAAATGCTATACTTAGTAACAATGAATGTATTAAAGAAATGGACAGTGAGGTATAAAAACTGGGATATAGTATTAAATCAATTAATCATAATGTATCCTGGAAGACTTGAAAAATACTTATAGGGGGCGAAGCCCGAAAAAATTTTTTCTCTAGAACCTTTGAATCCCTGGGTCTTCAAAGGTTCTAGAGAAAAGCTTACAGTATCCCTAATTAAATATTTTAACCAAAATTATTCACTTTCATGCATAAGATGTAGAAAAAAGGTTATACTAAAGATTGATCAAATAAAAAATGTTAACTGATTCTTGCTGAGAAAGAGGATAAAATTAATCTAAATACACAAAATATTTTTCACTCCCCGAGTAGGAGCTGAATAATTATTTTATTCAGCGTCCTCTCACACCACCGTACGTACCGTTCGGTATACGGCGGTTCATTAGGAATTGTGTACAATTAGATATCTTTGGGATAAACTCTTATAACCTATGCTTTCAAAGTATTTATTTGTAAGAGTCTTATTTAGGATTGGGCTATTGGATATTCTCCAGTAGCCTTTCCTTGTATTGGCGTATTCCCAGGCTTTTTGTTCTTCTACTCCTAGTTTTACTAAGTTATCATGCTTCGTTTTTATCTTACTTCCATTAGTTTCCATATACATGCCCTTAGTCTTCGCCTTATCCATTCGTCAAGGGTTTTCATTATGCTTTTCGCGTCTGCTAATCCAAAATAGTTGACCCATCCTGTCGTTATTTGATTTAGTCTTTTTATTCTGTTTTCCATGCTTATTCCCTTGTTCCGATTGGTTATTTCTCTTACTTTTTCCTTAAACCTTTTGATGGATTTTTCATGGATTCTTATTCTTACTTCGTTTTCTTTTGTGTAGAATGAAAATCCAAGAAATTTTCTTCTCCATGGTCTATCTACAGCACTTTTTGCTTCGTTGACTTTTAGTTTTAATTTGCTTTCTATGAATTTCTTTATGCTCTTCATTACTCTGTTTCCTGCAGACCTGCTTTTTACATATATGTTGCAGTCATCTGCATATCGGCAGAATTTATGCCCTCGTTTCTCAAGTTCTTTGTCTAGTTCGTCCAACATTATGTTTGCTAATAGGGGACTTAATGGCCCTCCTTGGGGTGTCCCTTCTTCTGTTGATACTTTGATTCCGTTTATCATTACTCCTGATTCTAGGTATCTTCGTATTAACTTTAGTACCCTTTTGTCTCCTATCCGCTTTTCTAGTTTGGACATTATTATGTCGTGGTTTACTCTGTCAAAGAACTTTTCTAAGTCCATATCTACAACCCATGTGTATCCTTCATTTATGTATGCTTCTGCGGCTTTTATTGCGTCTTTTGCACTGCGTCCTGGTCTGAATCCATAACTGCTATCAGAAAATGTATGGTTGTAGACTTTATTTAGTATTTGGGCTATTGCTTGTTGTATTAGTCTGTCTAGTACTGTAGGTATTCCTAGTAGTCTTTTCCCTCCATCAGGTTTTGGTATTTCTACTCTTCGCACTGGTTGTGGTTTGTATTTCCCCTCCAGCAGTTGTTGTTTTATGGTTGCCCAGTTTTCTTTGAGATACGGTAGAAGTTCATCTACTCCCATCCCATCGACTCCATGGCTTCCTTTATTTGCAACAACGCGCTTGTATGCTGCTTCCATGTTCCCTCGTTCTACTACCATTTCAAGCATCTTGCTGGTATATCTTTGTACCTCGTTTCTTCCATCTCTTGACGCCGATGATATACTATGCACTTCCGTTGTCTTTTGAAATTCCATTTCTCTATCCAACGGATAGCCTCTTTGTTGAGTTGTCTGCAGTCTTTGCATATCTTTCGAGTTCATAAGATTTCCAAAACCTCCTAATGTTCGGTCCTTCCTTATCTATTATTGTCTAGATAAGTACTATGACCTCTGCTGACTTCTCAAAGTTCAGCCATACATCTCTGTATGGGTTGTCATTTCAGATTTTACTTCCATGACTTATCCTTGAGACCTCCCCGGGTAAGAACGATAGCTTTCATCTCATATATCTGCCAGATTTACTGTATGGGATTCGGGTAGTGTTGGACTTCGTTTTGTTACGCAAACTCATCCATCCCAATTCAGCCTCTTATCTGGTTCTTGTTCATCAGACCGAGATTTTGCCTTAAGCTTCCTTCAGATTCCACCTCACGATGGACACCCTTGCTCTTGGCTAGTGGTTCCCACTACCAAGCCCACAGCGGACTTTCACCGCCTAGCTATCGCCCATGCCGGGCGCACGTAAAAAAGCCCGCCCAAAACACGGCAGGCTTTTTAGATTCGCATTCGTTTTTCTATTTTCCTTATCTGTATTGATATCATATCACTTCGTTATAAGTTTAAGCTCAGCTGGTATAAATTTTTCTACCTTTTCACCTTTTAGATATTTGTCAGCCATTTCTACTCCAAGAGAACCTATTAAAGCTGGTTGCTGAGCAATCGTTGCAGCCATTTTGCCATCTTTTATAGCTTTCAACGCATCATCTGTCCCATCGAATCCAACTACTAAAATTCCTTGCCTATTTGCACTCTCTATTGCCTTTATTGCACCTAATGCCATTTCATCATTTTGCGCAAATACTGCATCAATTTTAGGTTGGGCTTGAAGGATATTTTCCATTACTGATAAACCTTTTGAACGATCAAAATCAGCAGCTTGTTTTGCTATAATTTTTATATCTGGATATTTAGCGATAGCTTCATCAAATCCTTTGCCTCTATCTCTTGCTGCGGAAGTACCTGGTATGCCTTCAAGTTCTACTACGTTTCCTTTCCCATTTAGCGTTTTGGCAATAAACTCTGCTGCCATTTCTCCACCTTTTACGTTATCTGAAGCTATGTGACAAATAACATCTCCACCATTTGCAGACCTGTCCAAAGTAATAACTGGTATATTTTTGCTATTTGCTTCTTTTATCGCATTAACTACAGCATCGCTATCTACAGGATTTATAAGCAAAACGTCTACTTTTTGTTGAATTAAATCTTCTACATTAGAAAGTTCTTTTGAAGAGTCATTCTGTGAATCTGCTACTATTAATTTATAGCCTAATTCTTTTGCCTTAGCTTCTGCTCCATCTTTCAATGTTACAAAAAATGGATTATTAAGTGTCGATATTACCAAGCCTATAGTCTTTTCTTCTTTAGCATTTGAAGTATTATTGGTATTACCTGTACTGCATCCAGCAATTAACGCAACAGGTAAAATAAATGTTAATAAAAGGAACAAAATTTTTGATTTTCTCATAATTCAACTCTCCCCTTTTAATTAAATTTTTAATTTTTAAAACTTTTTGTTTTTCAATTAAAACCTTCCTAAAACACCCCCTTTATCTACTTTCTTTTTTGTCTAATGCTATAGCAAGTAATATTACTGCACCTTTAGCTATAAGCTGATAAAAAGGCGAAACGTTAAGTAAATTTAAGCCATTATTTAAAATGCCTATTATCAAAGCACCTATCAGAGTACCTATTACTCCCCCTTCGCCACCTGATAAACTTGTACCTCCAAGTACAACCGCAGCTATGGCATCAAGTTCAGCACCCTGTCCCGCTGTTGGAGCTGCGGAATTTAACCTTGAAGTAATTATTAAACCACTTATTGCTGCTAAAAAGCCACTTAAAGAATACACAAATAGAATTATATTGTTAGTATTAATACCAGCCAATTTAGCAGCCTGTATATTGCCCCCTGTAGCATAGACATATCTTCCAAGTCTATTATTCTTTAAAATGTAATAACCTATCGCAAAGATAAGAACCGTAAGAATTATTGGTACAGGTATCGGCCCAATATAACCGTTGCCAATATAACCAAAAGCCGCACCTAAACCCGTTATTGGTTGTCCATTAGTATATACAAGTGTTAGACCTCTTGCTACTGTCATCATGGCAAATGTCGCAATAAAGGGTGGTATATTCCATCTAATTATGACAAAACCATTAAAAAATCCTAAACCGGTACCTATTATTAAACCTGCTAATACCGCTATAATTAATGGAGAACCGTCTTTTAACATGCCAGCTGTAATTGCACTTGAAAAGGCTAATATAGAACCTACAGATAAGTCTATTCCACCTGTTAATATTACAAACGTCATACCCACAGCCATTATTGCATTTAGGGAAGTCTGTCTTAAAACATTTGTAAGATTATAATAATCTAAAAATCTTGGTGATAATATTGAAAATACAACGATTAACCCTACTAAGCCTATCAAAGATTTTGCTTTGAGTAAAAATTCACTAATATTTATTTTTGTTACTTTTTCTTCCGGTAAATTCAACTCATTCCCCTCCTACAGCTTTTAACATTACCTTTTCTTCTGTCGCTTCTTCATGAAGTATTTCGCCTGTTATCCTTCCTTCATGCATTACAATAATTCTATCGCTAATATTCAAAACCTCTGGCAATTCTGAAGATATTAAAATTATACCAATACCTTGCTTTTTTAAATTATTAATCAATTTATATATTTCATTTTTTGCTCCAACATCAATGCCTCGAGTTGGTTCATCAAGAATAATTAATTTAGGATTTGTCAATAAACATTTGGCAATAGCAATTTTTTGTTGGTTTCCTCCACTCAGTTTAGATATTTTTTGATTTATTGAAGAGGTCTTAATGTTTAATTTTTCAATCATTTGGTTTACTAAATATTTTTCTTTAGAATGGTAAATAGTGCCTATATAATCAGAAATACTTTTTAATGCCGAAAGTGTCATATTTTCTTTTAAAGTATGCTTTAATATCAAACCGTCATTTTTTCTATCTTCAGATAAATATATTATTCCATTATCAATAGCATCTTTTGGATTATTTATCTTTAGCTCCTCATTTTCAAGATAAATTTTACCTGAGGTTTTCTTATAAAAGCCAAATATTGTTTTGGCCACTTCAGTTCTTCCTGCACCTATCAAACCAGCAACCCCTACTACTTCACCTTTTCTGACTGTGAAATTAATATTTTCAAATAAACCCTTCACACTAAGATTTTCTACTCGCAATATTTCCTCTCCCAGCGGAACAGATTCACGAGGATATTGTTCTTTTAGTTCTCTTCCAACCATCATTGTAACTAACTCATCACGTGTAACTTCGTTAATTTTACCTTGAGAAATAAAGCGTCCATCTCTTAAAACAATATAGTCATCACAAATTTCAAAAATTTCATTCATTCTGTGAGATATATAAATAATAGATCTGCCTTCTGATTTAAGCGATCTTATGACCTCAAATAATTTCTTTGTCTCTGCCTCTGTTAAAGCAGCAGTTGGTTCATCCATTACTAATATCTCAGCATCCATCAATAAACTTCTAGCTATTTCAACCATTTGTTGTTCTCCAACACTCAAGTACTTTACCAGTCTATTAACGTTTATATTCATACCCAATTCGCTAAGCTTTTTAGCAGCTTCTTGCTTTATTTTTTTCCAATCTATAACGTTAAATGATTTTAGATATTCCCTCCCTAAAAAAATATTTTCAGCAACACTAAGTGATGGTATAAGATTGAGCTCTTGATGAATCATAGCAATGCCATATTTTTCAGCATCTTTGACATTTCTTATATTTACTTCTTCCCCTTTTATATAAATACTTCCTTCATCTTTCTCATAAATGCCGCAGAGAATTTTCATCAAAGTTGACTTTCCTGCCCCATTTTCACCTAATAAAGCTAAGACATGACCTTTATAGAGCGTTAAGCTCACATTATCCAGAACTTTAACATTGCCAAACTTTTTCGTTATATTCCTCATCTCTAAAACGGGTTCCAAAAATTATTCCCCCCTTTGGATTGTTAAAATTCCACACCTGACTCTAAAATAATATTTGCATATGGCTTATATTCACCAGTCCTAATAATAGCTCTAGCGTTTTTTGACATTGCCTTTAAATCTTCATGGCTAATAATTATTAGCTTTTCTCCAAATAGCTCGAGAAGGTATAGGTATAAATCGTTATTTTTATCTATCATTTCTTTCGCAATATATGCTTTTTCTACTCCCAACTCAGTAAGTACCGTATTTAATGTATCTTTAAAACTCGGTATCCCTTTTGTTAAAGCAATATCAATTCTTTTAACACCATCTGGTATAGGTAATCCACTATCAGCAATCACCAACAAATCTGTATGCCCTAATCTTGCAACAACTTCTGAAATTTCACTATTCAGCAAATATGTCTTTTTCATTTGTTATAACCCCTTTCTTTAATAAATTTTTCTACCTCATCTCTATAAGGCAAGGATGACTGAGCGCCTTCTTTAGTAACCGTTAATGCTGCTACGTATGTAGCAAATTCTATTGCACTTTCAATGTTCTTCCCTTCACTTAATGCCACTGCTAATGCTCCTGTAAATGAATCACCTGCTGCTGTTGTATCAACAGCAGTAACTTTGATCGCATCAAATAGTTTTTCTGTATCCTTATTGATAAAAAAGCTTCCTTTTTCTCCAATAGTTGTTATAACGTTTTGAACTCCTTTGTCCAGCAAATATTTTGAGGCCTTTTTTATATCTGCAATTGTTTCTGTTTTACTTCTAGATAAAAGAGCTAATTCTGTTTCATTTGGAGTTAAAATATAAACCTTTTCTAAGAGCGTATCAGGCAATTCACATGCTGGTGCAGGATTTAATATGACTTTTATACCCTTTCGGTAACATAAATCCACTACAAATTCTACTGTCTCAACTGGTATTTCTAACTGAATTACACACATTTTTGCTTCATCAAAAATATCTTCGTGTTTTTCTATTTGCTCTATATTAAGCCTTTTATTTGCTCCCTGATAAACAACTATGTTATTTTCTCCTCTTTCACTCACATTAATATAAGCTGTACCCGTCGGTATTTCGTAATCAAATTCTATTCCTTTAATGTCAACGCTATCATTTTTTAAATCCTCATATAATTTCTTACCATATTCATCATTTCCCACTCTGCCGATCATAAAGACCGTTCCACCCAACCTTGCAATTGATACCGCTTGATTTGCGCCTTTACCACCGCCGTAATTTTTTAAATCATAAGCAATAACTGTCTCACCAACTACAGGAATATGCGGAACTCGTATCACAACGTCCATATTAATACTTCCAACAACAACTATCTTCTCCATCTTTTTTTACCACCTTTAGCCAATATTTTTTGTGCTTTGGCGTATTATCAACTGTGGTCTAAAATTAATAATTTTTTTCTTTAACTTTTTCCCTTCTACAAGTTTTATTAGCATTCGAGCAGCAGCCAGTCCCATATCATATGCAGGTTGCCTTATAGTTGTAAGCTGTGGTTCTAGTATTTGTGAAAGCTGTATATCATCAAATCCTACAACTGAGATATCGTCAGGAATCTTATAACCATATGAGCGTATGGCTTTATACGCTCCATATGCCATTAAATCATTAGAGGCAAAAATAGCTGTTACTTCATGCTCTAACAATTTTTCCGCCCCAATTATGCCGCTATTTATCTTATAATCTCCTTCAAATATGAGCCTATTATCGACTTCTATTTCATTATCTACCAAAGCTCTTTTATACCCCTCCAATCTTTCAATAGCATTACTAATATACAGTGGTCCTGTTATACAACCAATCCTTTTATGCCCTAAATCTATAAGGTACTTTGTTGCAATGTAACCACCTTCGTAGTTATCAAGAAACACACCATAAATATCTTCAGAATCAATGCGCCTATCCATTATGACAACTGGAATACCACTTTTTATAAGGTCTGTAATATGTTCATGTTTAGGAATAGAACTGCTGGTAAATATTATACCATCGACATATTTTTCTTTTAGTGCATTTATATACTCGCTTTCTTTCTCCAAATTGTCATCTGTATTGCACAAGAAGACGTTGTAACCGTAAATGTGAGCACTATCCTCTACACCACGGGCAATATCAGGAAAGAATGGGTTGGAAATATCAGGAATTATAAGACCGACAGTTTTAGTTTTTTTAGTAACTAATCCTCGTGCTATTGCATTAGGTTGATACCCTAATTCTTTTACTAATTGAAGAATCCTATTTCTAGTTTCTTCACTGACCCCTTCAGTTTTATTGTTTATAACTCTCGATACTGTTGTAATTGATACATTCGCTAGTTTTGCAATATCTTTTATTGTTACAGCCATAAATTCATCACCTATTAAATTTTAGTTTAACGTTTTAGTAAAACGCTTAACTATATAATAAAATAAAAATCACATTTTGTCAATAATAAAAATAAAAATTTTTTATAACGGTTAGTTGTATAATTAAATGCAACAGATAAAAGAATAGAAACCATAGTGAAAATCGTGTATGATATAGGTGTCAACTAAACATCATACAAGGAGGATTTTCACTATGGTTCATAATAATGATACCACAAAAAAGCGTTCTTTTAAACACTTAAGTAGCTATGAACGAGGAGAAATCTATGCATTACTCAAAGAAGGAAGAAGTATTCGGTATATTGCTAAAAAACTTAATCGATCTCCAAGCACTATAAGCCGTGAAATTAAACGTGGAACTACTACACAACTTAGAAGTGATTTATCTTCTTATACAAGCTATTTTCCTGAAACCGGTCAAGCTATCTACGAAAAAAATCGCTCAAATTGCGGAGCTAAATTTAAAGTAGCTAAAGCAGAAGATTTTTTGAAATATGCTGAAAATAAAATATTAAATGAAAAATGGTCACCAGATGCAGTTGTAGGCTATTGTAAAAAAGACCCAAGCTGGAATAATAAAACTATTGTTTGTACTAAAACACTGTACAACTATATAGATAGAGGATTATTAAAAGTTAAAAACATTGATTTACCTTTAAAACTACGTTTAAAACCAAGAAAGAAACAAAATCGTAAAAATAAACGTATTATGGGTAAAAGTATTGATTTTAGGCCTAAAGAAGTTGAAAGCCGTGAAGTTTTTGGGCATTGGGAAATAGATACGTTAATTGGCAAGAAATCTAATGACAAGGTCCTTTTAACATTAATAGAGCGTAAGACTCGCCATGAAATAATATTCTTATTAGATGCAAAAGACAATAAATCTGTTAAAGATGCATTATCAAAATTAAAAGATATGTTTGGTGACAATTTAAGCAAGGTCTTTAAAACAATAACATCTGATAATGGTACAGAGTTTAGTGATTTAGAAAGTGCTCTTTTAGAATATGGCGTAGAAGTATATTATACACATCCATATTCATCTTGGGAAAGAGCTACAAATGAACGACATAACGGTCTTATACGACGTTTCATCCCTAAAGGTAAAAGTATTAAAGATTTATCTATAGATACGATAAAGAGAGTAGAAAACTGGCTTAATAACCTTCCACGAAAATTGTTAAATTACAAAACGCCTAAGGAATACTTTTATGAAGAGCTGGCAAAAATCTGTTAAGCCCATCCATTATAAAGTTTAGAGCTCGTTCGTGATTTGTCAAGGGGCAGGCTTCGCCTGACTTTAACCCTTGACAAATCACGACCTTCGCTCAACTTGTTAACTAAGATGGGCTTAAGGTTATATATGATTTGTTCCAAATCCTATATCTACATGATTTTCATTAGGTGTTGCATTTAATATTGCAATTTATTAAAAAATTTTTTATAACTCTTCACGTGATTTAATCGAGTAGGAGGCGGTGACTAACCGCCGTCCTCTCACACCACCGTACGTACCGTTCGGTATACGGCGGTTCGGTAAATAAATAAGTGAGATTACCTCCCTCTATTATCTTTTATTTTCTCTTAATATCTTAGTTTTTCTTTAATTTTCTCATCACAACAAGAGCATCTCATGGCTTATATTATCATTTCTTACTTATCTAACCATTAAATAGGTAAGTTTAATAAACCTCATATCCTATTTCCATATTATGGCGGGATAGCTCCACTTATCTCATGGGGTTTACCCTCCCATGTCTCACTGGATCTCCGTCCTTAATTCCTTCGTTCTACCTGCCATGAGGTGGATGTCATTTCTGCTCCATTGCAGGGTCTTTGCCCGTATGGTGATTATTTTTTATGACAATTCCCGCTCTTGTTGTCAATATACCATCTTGACTAGTTGTTTTTGCTTTATTTCTTCCTTTACCTTTTATGTCACGTCGTTCACACTTTCGTTTTCCCTAAAAATTAATTCTTCTTAAGGATCAGCTTTTTAGATGTGAGTAAGTTAAAGCTGAAGAGAAGATAATTAACCCTTAATTGATTTTATAGTATGTTGGCACTTTTTATGCAGCTTCCTGTAAGGCTGGCCTCTTTATATCCTTCATCATCTTGATTGGGTCATATTTTACTCCTTTCTTTAATATGACATAAAATATCCTTATCAGTTTGTTGCACAATACTATTAGTGATTGCTTCTTTTTTAACGGGTTTTGCGCTCTGGTAGTGTAATATTTGTGAAGTTCACGAAACTCTTCGTTTTTTGCAACCAAGGCCATTACTGCAGTAAATAGTACTCTCCTCAATCGTTTCCTCCCTCTTTTACTTATTGTTGTTTCTCCTTTATACTTACCAGAGCTATTCTCTACTAGGTTTAATCCTCCTAGTTTTTGTATCTGTTTTGGATGTTCATATTTCTCAATGTCTCCTACTTCTGCAATAAACCCTGCTACTGTATTCATCCCTATCCCTTTGATTTCTAGTAGTTCTTTAACCCCTGGTATCTCAACTATTAATTCTTCCATCTTCTTCTCTATTTCTTCAATTTGTTTTTTGAGAAATTCGTATTGTTCAATGAGAGTCTTTATCTCGTATTCCGCCATCTTTATGCCCTGCTTCTTCCCTATGCTCTCCTTAGCAGTTTCTATCAGCTTTATAGCCCTTTTTTCTCCTACCCCTCTTTGTACTTCTTTCTTCCATATCGATATTATTTCTTCAGCACTCTTTTTTGCTATCTTCTCAGGCGTTGGAAATTCTCTTAATGTGATAAGTGCTGCTTTCCCTTCCCAGTCTGAAAATACGGTGTTAAACTCCGGAAAGTATATGTCCATCCATCTTGTTATTTGATTTTTTGTCATCCCTATTTGTTTGTTCAACCTGTCTTTTATGTCCATCGCTACCCTTAATTCTGCATATACTCCTTCAGGTATTGTCGGTTCTACATATCTCCCGTCTTTTACTAGCATTGCTATTGTTTTTGGGTCTTTTTTATCGCTTTTTGTGGGAGAATTGTCATCTAATTCTTTGCTCCTCTTTACATGGAATGGATTAACCAATACTACCTTTATGTTATTGTCTTTAAGGTATTGGGCAAAACATAGCCAATATTGCCCTGTCGGTTCTATCCCTACTATTAGTTTGTTTTTCTTATGTCTCTCCATCAAGTCTTTTGCCCATCTAAGAAATTTTGTTATACCTTCTCTATTGTTCTCAAATCTTAGGTATTTTCCATATTCTACTCCTCTGTAGTCAAATGCTCTGGCATAATGGCTTTCTTTTGCTATGTCTACTCCCGCAATTAATGTGTCTTCTGTTACTTGCAAAATCTTTTCATTTTGTGTATACTTCATTTTAGGTACCTCCTGTTTATTTTGATAATTCGAGGTAAGTTCTAGAACTTACACTCTGTATTTTATCAGGAGGTACTTATTTTTTCAAAGTTCATTCTCCCTTATTTTTTATTCATTACAGGAATGCTCCATATATTAGGCGTAGATTTCACTAAGCACTCCTAACCTTTATCTTCGAGTTCCACTCTATTTTCTGTTAGGCAGTCCCTATCAGGGTTGACAGCTTTCAAACATGAATAGTCTATCCTAATATCTACTTAAATACTACCGTCAAGTCCTTCCCTTACCTATCCTTTCGGTAGGTTCAAACAGTACTATGACTTGAGCTGACTTCTGAATGTTCAGCTATATCTCACGATATAGGTTACTCATGGAGAAAATTTATTCTCGACTTGAGCATATCATTCAGACCTCCCCGGGTAAGAACGATAACCTTCATCTCATATATCTGCCAGATTTACTGTATGGGGTTCGGGTAGTGTTGGACTTCGTTTTGTAATGCAAACTCATCCGCCCCAATTCAGCCTCCTATCTGGTTCTTGTTCATCAGACCGAGATTTTGCCTGCCGCTTCCTTCAGATTCCACCTCACGATGGACACCCTTGCGGTTCGGCTAGTGGTTCCCACTACCAAGCCCACAGCGGACTTTCACCGCCAAGTTATCGCCCATGCCGGGCGCACATTATTATAAAATCAGGGCTTTTTGTGCCCTGATTTTATACTGTCTTTTTTAATATTTCCTCTATAATCTCTTGAGATTTTAACGTGCATTTTAATTCGTCATTTGCATAATTCCCTTCTAATACGTCCTTTAAAAAGCTTTTTACAGCAGTCTCAAAACCTCTTCTATAAGATATAGTATCCCAGCTTTCAAAATTATGCACATATATTTTGCCATTTTCCATTATTCTTATATGTCAATTCTCAAATTAAATCTCCAAAGATTTTCAAATTATAATGGCATTTTTTAAGTGCATAAAAGTATTTTTTCTCAAATTATCACAGCCTGATTAAAAATTTTTTCACTTTTTAAGAGCATAACCGCCAAAATATGTTAATATCTGTTATTGGCAATTTGGGTTAATTGAAGTATAATAAAAAATGAGAGTAGCGAAAGCTACTACTCTCATAAACTGATTTCATTTTGTGCCTGGTATATTACTTCTTCATCTATTTCTCTTAGCCTTTTAGAATACGCATAGAGAAGAGAAGCCGTTACCAGGTTATTTATTATCCTTGGCAGCCCTTTTGTTAGAGAATATATTGCTTCATATGCCGATGGTGTAAATATATCATCCATCACTCCAGCTATTTTCATTCTTGTTTTTATATAATCTTGAATTTCTTCTTTTTTAGCCCTTGCATTACATACTTTATAGAAATTCTTTGCCTTAGTGCACTGTTTACATTCAAGGCTAGTTTGTTTCTTATGTGTGGTTGTCCTGAAAGTATCAGTATATACGGGTTTTGAGAATCCATATTAAAGTTAAATATTATTCTCAAATCTTCAAGAACATCATTAGAAACCAGTTGTATTTCATCTAATATTATGACAGGAGTTATCTTCTGGCTATAGTAAAGTTCTGTTATCGCTCTTTGTATCTGGTGAAAGAGCGTTACTTTTTGTATGAGGGGGTTTCGCCTAAAATCATAGCCAATGCTTGATAGAATTCTCTCACTGTGAGTGTAGATAGAGCAAAGTAACATGGTTTAAATGTAGAACGGTTGAGGCTTTCAGCATATCTTCTTAATGCGGTAGATTTGCCTGAACCCGCCTCCCCAACGATAAGTCCTATACCCCTTGTTTCTTGTAAATATTTTAGCCTGGCATTTAATTCAGCAATGTCTTCACTTATATAAAGGTCATTTACACTTATCTCTTTAGAAAATGGATTAAATTTCATTCCAAAATATTGGGTAAACATTGTAAACACCTCTTTTTTAATCAATGATATCATTAAAGGATATTACTGGGGGATTAGGTTTTGCAGCAAAATCCACAGTATCTTCATTTTCGCTTACAACCTTTCTGTCTTCGATATATTCTACAGGAATTTTAGCATTCTCATGAAAATTTACCTTATACGCTTCCCCCACTTTTTTGCCTTCATGAAAAAGTAGAAGGGGTGTATTATCCTTAAGCCACTGCGGGTCATATCTGACTTCTAAGCGCATACCTTTAAACTTTTCTTCTGTTTCGTAAAGTATATTTTCCACTTTAAGTGTGGCATCTTTGTTTACTTTACGATTTACTCTTATGAGAAAACATTCATTCAACATATCTATGTCACCACACATATTTACCCTTGATATTTGAGACATGAAAAATCTAAAGGACTCATGCCAATACTGCTATGTTCTTTTCGGTTGTAATCATCCTCCAGCCATTTAAAAAACATCATATTGAGCTCATCTATACTCTTTATGGATGTAGGATCTATTGTGCTTAAAAATCTCATTCTCACCGTATGAAAGAATCTTTCTATTTTCCCTTTTGAATGAGGTGAAAAGGGCTCAGCATGAATAAGAGATGTACCTAATGATGCACATATATATTCAAATTGAGTGCTTCTATATATCTTTCCATTGTCAGTGTAGAGCATTTTGGGTATTCCCCTTCTTAGCACTGCTTCTTTAAATGAGTCTCTTAAAGCTAAAAAATTCTGGGTATAGTAAAAGCGAGCATAGGTACACAGCCTGGAAGCATCATCTATATATGCAATAAGGTACGTTTGTCTCTTTGTTTTACCTTCTTTAATATATGGCCCATACATGACATCAGTCTGCCACAGTTCATTGATGAATTCATGGGAAAATCTCTTTGTTTTACCCTCTTTTTCTTTATCTAAAGATTTTACAGGAATGTTTTCAAAACCTATAGAATGTCGAAAGGGATACTTTATCCGGTGAGATTATTCCTTCTCCTATCAATGTCTCATAAAGAAGTTTGTTTGGCATTTCAGGATGTTCAAGCTTTTTTGCTTTATTTTCTCTGAAAGTTCAAAGTTTATCTTTCTGTATTTGCCTCTGTCGCTTCGATAACCCGGCTTTAACGCTTCTATACCGCCTCTTAAATACTGATATAGCCACCCTCTAAGTGTCTTGGGAGTATATCTTCTCATTCCAAGATAAGGTATCTCAATAGGTTTATCGGAAAGAGCATCAAAATATTCTTTCTGATTTTTTACCTGTCCGTTTAGCACCGGACTTATCAGTGAAAATCTCTTTAATGCTATAGCTTCTCTCGCTTTTTCATCAAGCATTTATATGTTCCCCCTTCACTTTTTTGATTTCTTAATCGTAATTTTAGCTCATACCTGGGGGACATTAAAGGAAAAAGTTATGTTGCTAAGAAAAAATCAAAATTTTTATTTAAATCTTTCGGATTTAATGCTAAAATTATGTGAGAGAGGCCAGAAATGATTTTTGGCAATGAGCATAAAACCGTTGGGAGAAGAGTGGTACAATGCTTATTATGTCCAAAATCTCTCTGGCCCTCTCTCTTTGTGAGTCAGTCTCAGATAACTTTATGTAAGGGTCTATTTGCCTTAATCCGTATATGATAAAACTTAAATTATTCATTATCCTTTTGGTGTAAAATATATATGCTGTCTTGAAAATAGTATGGTGGGAAAGTTTCTTTTTAAGTCACTTATGAAAGAACTGAGAGTTTTTCTCTTGTAAGTGTCTCTTTTAAAGACTTTACAATCATATTGAAAGAATACTGAAAATGGGGAAGACAGAAATCAGGAAGGTAGGAAAGAGTTCTTTTACACACAGGACATATATATCTTCTTATGGCTATTTTTATACAGTTGGATCCGTCTAAATAGTAACGGTAATAAAACCCGTGCTTTTTTAGTTTTACTCTACACTTGCAATCGGGATAAGGACATCTATCTGGCGGGGCAGGGAAATTGTAATCTTTGCCCTTTCGTAAATACTCTTCAATGTTATCAACATGGAAAACTATTTGCATAAGTAACCTCTCCAATTAAAATTAATGCTAAAGGAATCTGAAAAAAATTTATCAAATTCCTTTAGCATTAATTTTATCACAAGATTATTTAATCTGAAAAATTTTTTCGATTTTAGGCTAAATTAATTTGAGAAATGACACTTATACTTTCCATGTCTTCCACAACTGCACTTTTGCCATGCCCGTGTATCTCTAACCTTTCATAATCTTTTCCACCATTTCTATGCATGACTCCTATCGCTGTAGAACTATTAGATTTTAATACTACTTCTATGGATTTTAATGAATCTCCTTCTTTTAAAATATTTACATCTATGTCATCAACATCTTTAACTATATAGCATAAAGTGTCTATTACATGAATAAAATCGTCATAAAGTGTAAACTTAACACTATTTTTGATGTCATTATTCCTATTTTTCACCATAATGCACAATTCAGGTTTTAAGCCTTCAAACAAAGCTAAGGCTTTTTGATACATAGGCGCATATCTTCTGTTAAAACCTACCTTCAAAATAAGAGATTTGTCCATAGCCAAATCTATAAGTTCTTTTGTCTTATCTATCTCTTCAGTTATAGGCTTATCAACATATACGTGAATACCGCTTTTTAGTAGTTCTTTTACTATTTCATAATGGCTATCTGTGGTTGCATGTACAAAAGCACAATCTGGCTTTTGTTTTATCACAACGTCTATTTCTGTGTAAACATCATAACCATATCTTTCTTTATATTTTTGGAGCTTTTCTTTGTTTCTTCCAACAATACCTAATATATTTAGTTCATCTAAATTAAATATGAAAGGCAAATAGGCTTTATTAAAAATATTCCCTGGCCCTATAATAATTGCTTTTAATTTTCCCATGTCAACACCTCAGGTTATAAATAGTGTTTAAAATATTAAAAACCATTCAAAAATTTATTAAACACTATTCTTTGCTAGGCTGTATTCAGCCTAACTGGGTGTAACCCCACACCCTCTATCCCCTCCGCAAATGCTTCGGGGAATACTTTTCTTATAATGTTATACCCACTGTTTACATCTGCATTTATTAAAATCCCTTTGTTGCTTCTAAATAATCCTCTTTTTATCCTGCGGTTTGAATTATAGTTTTCTTTGCTGATTTCTTCGTTATCCAAAAAACTGCAGCCGCTGGTATAACTCTCCTCTACAAGTATAAAGGTTATTCCTTCTTCTTCGCATTTATATTTGAGCATGTTTATAAAAGTATTAAAAGGAATGCTCACAAAATTTTGATTGTTTATTTTCCCTAATTCTATTTCCTGCTTCCATCCAGCATTGTATCCAACTATAAGAGTATCTATATCATATTGTTTACACCAATTAGCCACGAATCTGCTTATTTTGTGCATAAGGTCTTTTATCTTGTTGTCCCTTTTTATTGATAATTTTTTAATTCTGTTGCTCGTGCCTCTATTACCTACATAACTCATTGGCTCTGCCTTTTTCTTGTTGTAGTATTGATTTATTGACTTAATAACTTTGCCATTAATAACAATAGGCTTTACGCCTATGTTATTTACCAAAGTTACAAAGTTATTAAGTCCCAAATCTATTCCAGCTATTCTCTTTGAGGATTTCTTTGTTTCAACTACTTCTTTTTCAAAGACTATTTCAATAACATAAACACTTCCTTTTGGAACTATCCTGACTTCTTTTAATTTGCCTTCCACTCTCGTTTTAAGCTTTAGATCTGTCTTTGGAAAAGTTAAATATCCGTCTTTAATCTTACACTGTTGATTGGTGAATATAGCAATGCTTCTCCCATTTTTCTTTTTGTATTTTGGTAATTTAGGTTTCCCATTAAACTTGCTTTTATCTTTTCTCCATTCTTTCATTGCTTTAAAAAATGATTTCCAGTTTCTGTCGAGAAGTCTTAAGGTTTGTTGTGCTGTTTGCGCCGGTAAGTTTTTGTATGTTTCGTGTTCTTTTAACGTCTTATTGAGTTTCTTGTACCTTATCCATTTGTTGTTGTTTATAAATTCCTGCCTTATAATGTAGTTAGCATAATTGTATAAGTTTTTCGCTGTGAAACATATTTTATCACAATAAGCCCATAATTCATGATTTTTATTTATCTGTATTTGTTCCACTCTCTTGACTATTATCTTCAAACACCTCGCTTTCTAAAAATTTTTATTTTTTGAATTTTTCTTTTGCTCTAAAATTTCATACTGTAACAGTGCAGCAAACTTATAATTTCTTCAATTATTTCCTGAGAATCAAGCTTTTCATTGCCGACTTCCGATACAACAACTATTTCAGTATTAAATTTCCTAAATAAATGTTTAAACAATTCAAATCCCACTCTGCTTAACCTGTCTTTGTAAGCTATTACAACTCTTTCTACTTTGCCTGCAAGAACATCATCAAGCATTTTAAAAAATTCATTTCTTTTTTCAAAACTAATTCCACTTGCTATATCAGAAAACACTCCGTGTATTTTGTAGCCATTATTAAAACAAAATTGTTTCAGCAACTCAATTTGATTTTCTAAATCCCTATTTTGCTTTGGAGTTGAAACTCTTCCATAGATATATGTTTTTCTTTCAACTCCATTCATAAAAATTTTATATACGTCTTCTTCATTATAATCGTAGACACCATTTGGCATAACTGTTACTCTTATTTTCCCTTATTTTACATATTTAGTTAGTGTTGGTCTTGATATTTTTAATAATTCCAGAACTTCTTTTGCTTTCATATTTCCATCACATGTAAGTATTATAGCGTATCATACAAAACAAAACAAATATATTTTATTAAAAACTTTAATATATTTAAAACCCTTTATTATTTTTTGTTACTATATAATTAAAGTATAATTAAAGTCCAGGATATGCAAACAATTCAGAAATAACAAGAGATACTGCTCCAATTGCCCCCGCATGGAATTGAAGTTTGGAAGTTTTTATTTTTACTTTATAATATCTATAAACAAGACTTTTTTCCTCTACTTCTTTTAAAACTTCATTTAAAATTAAGTCATCAGCTAAAGACAAAGTATTTCCAATAATTATAAGTTCAGGATTAAAAGTATTTATAATATTGACTACACCTACTCCTAATTTTCTTCCTATTTCTTTTAAAGCTTCTACCGCTATTTTGCTCCCTTTTCGCGCATAATCGATAATATCAATAGCACTCAGTGTATAAAAGTTATTTTTGTTTATATACTCATCAGACTTTCCCATCAGCAATTGTGTATTTATGTATTCAAGCAATGCTTTTTCTGAAGCATAATTTTCCCAACATCCTGTATTGCCACACCTACACTGATGGTCATGAATATCAATTGTCATATGTCCCATTTCTCCAGCAAGACCTACTGTGCCTCTGTATAACTCTCCATTAATTATTATTCCTGTACCAATACCAATTCCAGCACTCACATAAACAAGATTGTTATATTTAATCCCTGCTCCAAACCACTTTTCTCCTATAGCTCCTACATTTGCTTCATTATCTATGTGTACCTTAATTTTGAATTTATCTTCTATAATTTGTTTAAGAGGTACATTTTCCCATTTTAAATTTGGCGCTAATAATATACTGCCTTTCTTGTAATCCACAATGCCAGGAACACCAATCCCAATTCCTAAAATTCCTCTTATTGTTTCAGGAGCATTTGAGATTGCTTCATCAATCAATTCTATCAAACGTTCAATAATCGTTTGCTGGTTCTCGCCAATTTTTATATCTATTTTCTTTTCCCAAATAACATTTGCCATCAAATCAGTCAAGACAATTAGTATATAATTTACATCTAAGTCAATGCCTATTATGCATCCAGCTTTGTTATTTATGCTTAATATGATTGGCTTCCTGCCACCTTTTGATTCTCCTGGCCCCTCTTCTTTCACAAACCCTTCGTTTATAAGTTCATCAACAAGGAAAGATACAGTTGACTTGTTTAAACCTGTTATACCTGCAATTTCTGCCCTAGAAATATTGCCTTTTTTGCGAATAGTATTTAGTACTATTGATTTATTTATTTGCTTAACTAATAATTGATCCGCTGTTATCATTTCTTCACCCTTCTATTTATATTGTTGTTTCTAGTGTGAATTATAACACATTAAATCTTAAAAGAAAATTAAAATAATTTTTTATTTTGTAGTTACCTTTTAATTATACAGCTAAGTTAGATTATAAAGAGAAAACATTTCAACATTACTATGAAAAATGCTTTATTCCATCCCTTATCAGAGGGATTGGGTTCAATCTTCGATACCATCATCCAATATTACCTCTTTATACCATAATGCACTGTCTTTTAATATTCTCTTTTGTGTAGTATAATCCACATAAACTATCCCAAATCTTTTTGAATATCCATGGGCCCATTCAAAATTGTCCATCAGCGACCATACGAAATATCCTTTTAAGTTACCTCCTTCTCCTATAAATTTTGCTGCTGCTTTTAAGTGCTCTTTAATGTATTCTATTCTTTCATCGTCGTGTACTCGTCCATCCTCTGTCACTTCATCTTTAAATGCTGCTCCATTCTCTGTGATATACATAGGCAGTTTTGTATATTCTCTATCTAGCCTTTTTAAAAGGTCATACAAAGACTCTGGGCTTATCTCCCATCCCATCTCCGTCCTCTTACCTGGCCCCGGCACATTCTCTGCCTTTAGCATGGAATCTTCATCATATTTTACAATACTTCTTGTATAATAATTGACTCCAAGAAAATCTATCGGAACACTTATAGTCTCTAAATCTCCTTCTTTTATAAAGTCAAATTCTCCAATTATTTTACTATATAATTCCATCATATCCTCTGGATAATTGCCTTTGAATATTGGATCTAAAAACCATCTGTTAGCAAATCCGTCAGCATATTGGGCTGCTAATTTGTCTTCTTCTTTTTCGCTGGCTGGATATGCAGGGGTTAAGTTTAGTGTTATACCAATCTTACTCCCTTTTATATTCATTTCTCTAAAGGCTTTTACTGCTTCTCCATGGGAAAGTAGTATATGATGAGCTGCTATTAGTGCCTCTCTGTAGTTTTTGTGCCCTGGCGCATGTTCTCCTATTCCATAGCTTAATATTGAGGAACACCATGGCTCATTATGAGTTATCCATAGGGGTATCGCATCGCCTAATTCTTCAAATAGTTTCGTGGCGTATTCTACATACCATTTTATACTTTCCCTATTTAGCCAGCCTCCTCCTTTGTCATAAGCCCATTGGGGTAAATCCCAGTGATAAATTGTTGCAGCTGGTACTATATCTCTTTTCTGTAATTCATCTATTAACTTCTTGTAAAAGTCCATCCCTTTTGGATTGTATTTCCCTTCCTCAGGGAAAATTCTTGGCCATGCAATTGAAAATCTGTAAGCTTTTACTCCTATTTCTTTTAATATCTCTACATCTTCTTTATAGCGGTGGTAATGGTCACAGGCTACATCTCCTGTATGGCCTTTATAGGTCTTCCCTTCTGTTTTTGAAAATGTGTCCCATATGGAAGGGGTCCTTCCGTCTTCATTTACCGCTCCTTCTATTTGGTATGATGATGTGGCTGTCCCCCAAACGAAATCTCTTGGAAATTTTGCCAATTTTATCACTCCTATCTCTATTATTTGGCTTTCTATTTATTCTCTACCCTTACTTCCGTAATAAATTTTTTAGCTACTTTCTCTTTTTCTCCTACAATTTCAAAATAATCCCTTAGCCTTATATCTTCAGAAGAGCTCCCTATCATTACATCTACACGTCCTGGTTCTACCACATACTCCATATTCTCATCATAAAAACCCAGTTGTTCAATAGAAAGTTTGAAAATAACTGTCTTTTCTTCACCAGCATCTAAAGTAATGCGTTTAAACCCTTTAAGCTCTTTAACAGGCCTTGTAACACTTAAAGCTTCTTGATGTATATAAAGTTGAACAACTTCATCTCCCTTTAATGTACCTGTATTTTTTATATCAACAGAGATTTCAACCATTCTGTCCCTTAAAGAAACCTTTCTATTAGAAATATTAAGATTAGTGTATGAAAACTCTGTATAGCTAAGACCATAACCAAAGGGATATAAAGGCTTTGTGCTTAATTCTACATAGTCCCCCTTCCAGTGACTGCGGCCTCCAGAAGGTTTATGGTAATAATATACTGGTAACTGCCCTACTGATTGAGGAATAGAAATTGGTAGTTTACCTCCAGGATTATAGTCACCAAAAATCACATCTGCAACAGCTCTTCCACCCTCTTCACCAGGTAACCAAGCTTCAATAATTGCTGGAATTTTTTCAGCTATCCAAGAAATAGACATTGGTCTTCCATTTATAAGTACCACTATTACTGGTGTACCAGTTTCATAAATTGCTTTTATCAGCTCTTCTTGTACACCCGGCAAATTAAGGTCTGCCCGATCTCTTGATTCACCAGAAGTACAGCCATCTGTTAGCCCTGATTTATCTCCTACTACTACAACAGCAACATCAGCCTGTTTTGCAATCTCAACCGCTTCTTTAAAACCATCCTTACTATTGTTAAGAACATCGCAGCCTTTTGCATATAAAACTTCTGTATTAGAAGAAACTTTTGCCTTAATTCCCTGTAGCACAGTTACAATAGGTACATAAATATCTTTTGCTTCTAAGCTTTCTGGCAAAGGTGTATTAAAAACATTGTCGGTCTCTCTCATTTCAAGTAATGATTCAATATGACAAGGATATGCATAATCACCAATCATATTGCGAATACTATCAGCATTGGGGCCAATAACTGCAATAGATTTCAAATCTTTCTTTAAAGGCAGCAAATTATTTTCATTTTTCAACAATACTATAGACTCCTGCGCTATTTTATAAGCTAGTTCTCGTTGTTCATTTGTATCAAAAATCTCAACAGCCTTTTCTTCATTTATATAAGGATTCTCAAATAACCCTAATTCAAATTTTATTTTTAAAACTCTCTTTACAGCTTCATTTACAAAATCTATATCAATCTCACCACTTTCAATTAACTCTCTAAGCGGCAAGCCATAATAGTCGGTGCTTGGTAATTCCACATCAACACCAGCCTCTAAAGCCAATTTTGCAGCTCCCTTTTTATCTGATGTCACATGATGGTACTCGTAAAGCTGGCTTATAGCAAAGTAATCAGATACTACAATTCCCTCGAAACCCCAATCTTTACGTAAAATATCGTTTAACAATTTTTTTGATTTGTGACACGGTACCCCATCAAGTTCGTGGTATCCCGGCATAATCGAACTTAATTTCGCCTCTTTTACCGCCGCCTCAAAAGGATAAAGAAAAACTTCTCTAAGCTCCCTTTCAGGAATATGAGCAGGAGCCCAATTCATGCCTCCCTCTGAATTTCCATATCCCACAAAATGTTTTCCTGTAGCTACAATGCCTTCCTTTAAACTTTCAGTTTGAAGCCCACGAATATATGAAACACCCATACGCATTACTAAATAAGGGTCTTCTCCAAAAGTTTCTTCTGTTCTTCCCCAACGTGGATCTCTTGTAATATCCAATAAAGGCGCAAGAGCTTGCCTTGCTCCAACAGCTTTCATCTGTTCCCTTATTACAGAAGCCATTTTTTCAACAATTTCATTATTCCACGTACTCGCAACTCCTATAGTTTGTGGAAAAATAGTTGCCCCTTTTGCCATATATCCACTACAAGACTCCTCATGAATCAAAGCAGGTATGCCAAGCCTTGTATTTTCAATCAAAAATTTTTGAATCTGATTTGCTATTCTCACTGTTTCCCGTGGTGATAAATTACTTGCTCCACCAAGGCGGGTGATTTGACCTATTCCATATGACATCAATCTTTTAGCTTTATCAAAAGAAAATTTCATATCATCTAATATTTCGTATACCCAAATACTGTTTAGTTGTGCTACTTTTTCTTCTATAGTCATTTGCTGTAATAAATCTTCTACTCTTTTTTCCACTGATTGAGTGGAATCTAAATATAATGGCGTCATTTAAAAATCCCCCTTTTGCTATTAGTTTTTTACTCTTTTATAGCTCCCATTGCAATCCCACTTACAATATATTTTGAAAATATAGCATAAACTATTATAATAGGAATCATCGTGATTGCAAGACCAAGGTATATTGCTCCATATTCTGTTCTATACATATCCCCACGTAATAATTTAACAATCATTGGAAGCGTATATTTTTCTATTTTTGAAATTAACATAAATGGAGTAAAAAAGTTATTCCAAGAAGCAACAAAAGATAAAATTCCCATTGTAAATGCACCAGGTTTTGCTATAGGTAAAATAATTTTATGAAAAATTCCAAGTTCTCCACTTCCTTCGATACGGGCAGCTTCTATTAAATCCTTTACTATCGTAGATTCCAAATATTGTAGTGCAAAAAATACCATTGGAGGCGAAGCAATAGCTGGAACAATTAGCGGAATATAACTATTTAATAATTTTAGAGATGCCATATATTTATAAAATCCTATTATTGGTACTAATTGAGTTGGAACAATTGTCAAAAGTACCACAGTATTATATAGCATTTTTTTCCATTTAAAATCATATACATGAATTGCATAAGCCGTCATCATTGAAAAATAAACAGTTAAAAAAGTAACTGGAACAGATATAATAAGGCTGTTTAAAAAGCCTCTCCATATGTTTACTCCCATACCTGTAAGATGATTCCAATTTACCCACAGATTACTGCTTGGCAACAAACTAACTCCTTGCTGTATTTCAGGTGTGGAACGTGTAGCATTAACAAGCAAAAGCCATATAGGTAAAATAGCAAGTAAGAAAAGTATAATTAAAAAGATATATACTCCTATCTTCATAAATTTTATACGAAGTTTATAATTCATAATCCCATCCTTTCTTAGCCTAATTTTTGTCTTTATTCCCTCTCTTTTAGCAGGTTTATTATAATAAATGCTGCAATAGCAGTTATAAGAAAAATCATAACACCAACAGAAGCAGCAGCACCAATATAACCATCGCCGCTTGAAAATTTCATATACATTAAAACGCTCATTGTTCTTATAGCTCCGTCAGGAGATCCTGTCCCATCAGTTAATAAATAGGGTATATCAAACATCTGCATTCCGCCTGATAACGAAGTCACAAGTACATATATTAGAACCGGTTTTAAAAGAGGAAGAGTAATTTTAGTAAACATTTGCCATGAATTAGCACCATCCACTAAAGCTGATTCATAATATGAAGGTGAAATTGAAGATAGCCCTGCCATTAAAAAGATTATTGTTACTCCATACCACATCCACCATTGAATAAACGCCACAATAAGTTGTGTCCAAGTAGTACTCCTAAAAAAGTCAAAAGCTTCTTTTAAAATTCCTGTACGAACTGCTATTTGATTTACAGGACCATATAGGGAGAAAAAATTATAAAAAAGTGCAGCTACTGCAACTGGCATAAGTATATTTGGTAAATAATAAATCGTTCTCCATAACCCAATAAATTTAATTTTCAATCTGTTATTGACAAACCAAATAGCTAAAAGCATAGCAATAGTTAATTGGGGAATAAAATTAATAAGCCAAATTTTCCAAGTATTTATTACTGATTTTAAAAAATAGTTATCAGAAAATAATTGTTTGAAATTCGCAAGTCCAACAAAATGATAAGACGAATTCATCAGAGTCATATCTGTTAAACTTAAGTAAAATGTATAAATAAGTGGATATAGATTAAAAACTAAAAATATAACTATAAATGGCAAAGTAAAGATATAACCATAATAGTTCTTATTAATCTTGCTTTTCGACTTTAAATTAAAAGCTTCCATATTTGTATTCCCTCACTTTTATAAAATTACTAAGAAGCCTAGAGAAAATGCCAACAAAACGTTAACATTTTCTCTAGCTAATATATTAATTAACTTGAACATTGGGAAGAGCATTTTTAACATTGTCTTTAAATTGCTTTACCGCTTCCTCTTTACTTACTTTACCAGAAGCGTAAGCATCCAATGGATCCCATAATGCACGTTGAATCACATCATCCGTGCCCTGAATATTTTTGAGAGTATTAGCAAGATCAATGCGTTTTGCTGCTTCTGCAAATACTTCATAAGGATTTTGTCCTCCAACAAATTTACTTGCAGGAGTATCTTTCATCTGTGGTATTAGTTCTTCTACTACTTTTTTGCTCGATACAAAGTCTCCAGCTGGTTGTTTTAAATCGTTCCCAACACTGGGATCTATCTTTTTTAGATATTCATTCGTATAAACACCTAGTGCCCAATTTTTTAATGTTTCCTCATTTAAAGTAGCAAATTTTATAAATTCTTTTGCTAATTCTATATTCTTACTATCTTTTGGCACTCCGAACCATGTACCACCCCATTGATATGGTAATGGACCTGGAATAAGAGCCCAATCGCCTGATGTATCATGACCTACCGTTTTACCTTCTTTGTTTTGTTTTGCTACAGCATTAGGTTGCAATACGTACGACAATCCCCATGTTGGCAGGAAATATGAAAAAACTTGTTTTGGATTACCTTTTGCATCCACTAACGAATCGTTCATGCCAGCAAACCAGCTTTCTGACCATTGTTGTGTTTGTGCTTCATATCCGTTTTGCCTAAATAATTTTGCAATATCAAATAATTTATCAATTTGTGGATCTATAACCAATTTATTGTTCACTATCCACGGTTGTGACCTATTTGCAAAAAACAAATTTCCAAAATCAGCTGTAGAAGCTACCATATAGGTATTGCCGTTAGATTTTTCCTTTATTATTTTTGCTGCTTCTGCAAATTTGTCAATGTCGGACATTAACTCTTGGATTTTTGCCGGATCATCAGTTCCAAAATATAGTTTTGCAAGACTTCTACGATAATACATAACGCCAGGAGTAGCCTGATAAGAATAAGCTTTTATCACACCATTTTGATCTGTTCCCATATCTATAGTAAATTGATAAGTCTCTAATTCTTTTGCTGCAGGAAGTAAATCAGATATGTCAGCTAAATAATTACTTTCCACAAAACTTCTAACAAAACTTGCTTCTAAAGCAACAACATCCGGAACATCTCCTGACTGTAATGCTGATTTAAGTTTTAATTGATATTCTCCTTCTGTCATTGGAATCATAGTATACTCTATTTTTACATCTGGATGTTTCTCTTTAAAAGCTGTTGCGAAAACCTTTGCTTCATTTGTAAAAGACCAAATCTTTAATACTTTTTCTTTTGGCTGAGTTGACTCAGATTGCCCTGTTTGACTATTTTGTCCGCATCCTGATAACAACCCAACCACCATAATCACAATTGTAATCAAAGCAATAATTCTCCTCATTCTTTTCACCCTCCTAATTTGTGCTGTGAAAATTTTACTAGTAAAATTAAATTTTTAATTTAACAATTTTGTGATTTTATCTCACCCCCTTTAACATTCCCCTTTAATATTGTGTTTTTACTTTTACAAGTATATTTTTCGAAATTAATTTATACTGGCTATTTCCCCAAACCTATCTTTAAGGGCCTTATACAAACCTCTATAAATCTGATATATTTCATTATATTTACTTACATTTTCTCCTATTGGGTAAACACTATCAGTCACTTTGATGAGTGTACTACATGCCTCCTCAACATCTTTAAATATTCCATATCCTACGGCTGACATTATTGCTGCGCCAAAAGCTGGTCCTTCAGTTGCATTTACCATGTCTACTCTGACACCGAAAATATCTGCAAGTACTTGCCTCCACAATACGCTTTTTGCACCACCACCGCTTACTCTGACTTCATTTACCGGTATATTGAGTTCTTTTATTATCTCAAGTGAGTCTCTAAGCCCAAATGCTACACCTTCAAGTATTGCTCTTGTCATGTGTTCTCTCTTGTGAGTCATGTTTAATCCTATAAAACTTCCTCTTGCATAAGGGTCACTATGTGGAGTCCTCTCACCCATGAGATAAGGCAGAAATATTAATCCACCACTGCCTGGTGTTACTTTTTCTGCTTCTTCTAAAAGCTTTTCATATGTTATAGAAGAACCATTAAAGTTGATTATGTTATCTATCCACCATTTTAAACAAGCGGCTGCTGAGAGCATTACTCCCATTACATGCCATTTGCCATTAGCATGACAGAAAGAGTGTAATCTGTTTTCTTCATCTACTACATATTTGTCTTGACTTGCAAATACAACTCCTGAAGTGCCAAGTGCAACTGATACTATGCCACTTTTTACTGTTCCTGTCCCTACTGCTCCACTTGCTTGATCTCCTCCTCCGCCTACAACTATTGTCCCTTCTTTTAATCCTGTCAAATCTGCTGCCTCTTTTGTGACATATCCAGTTACCTCCGTAGATTCATAACATTTTGGCATCCAATTATAGGGTATCTCTAACGCATCTAGCATCTCTTTTGACCATTTTCTATTTTCTACATCAAACAACAATGTACCTGATGCATCTGATACATCTGTTGCATATTCCCCTGTAAGTTTGAATCTGATGTAATCTTTAGGTAAAAGTATACGATGAATCTTTTTATATATATCAGTGCGATGTTTTTTTACCCATAATATCTTTGGCGCTGTAAATCCTGTTAATGCTTTGTTCCCTGTATATTTTGTCAATCTTTCTTTGCCTAATGTTTGGGTAATATAATCACATTCCTCTTGCGTCCTTTGGTCATTCCAAAGTATAGCAGGCATCAGTACATTGTTGTTCTCATCTAAAAGTACAAGCCCATGCATTTGGCCACTTAAACCTATGCCTTTTATATCACCATTTTTTACACCAGTTTTAATTATTAACTCACGTATGCCATCTTTTGTGGCATTCCACCAGTCTTCAGGATTTTGTTCTGACCAACCTGGCTGAGGGTAATATACTGGATATTCTTTTGATGTGCTTCCTATTACATTTCCCTTTTCCTCTATTAAAATTATCTTTACAGCTGATGTACCCAAATCTATCCCAATAAAATACATATTTTAGCCCTCCGTCATTCACTAAATAAATACTGATTTAATATTGACTCCAGTAGTTCCTGCTTGCCTGATTTGTTCTCAATTTTTGGATTGTTTAATGCGTATTCTTCAAGAGTTTTAAAATTCGCTTTCCCACTTACTATCTCTGCTCCTATGCCTTCTCGATAACTTTTGTATCTTTCTTCTATAAATCTATCAAATACACCATCTTTAACAAGCTTATAGGCTACTTTGAATCCTTTTGCAAATGCATCCATACCCGCTATATGCCCTAAAAATAAATCTTCTGGCTCAAAGGAGGCACGCCTTACTTTCGCATCGAAGTTAAGTCCACCTTTGTTAAAACCTCCCATCTTTATGACTTCGTACATCGCAAGGGTTGTCATTCGTATGTCTGTTGGATATTGGTCTGTATCCCATCCTAAAAGCATATCTCCCATATTTGCATCTATAGAGCCTAACATATTGTTAATCCTTGCATATCTTAATTCATGTTGAAAGTCATGTCCTGCAAGTGTCGCATGGTTCGCTTCTATGTTTAATTTGAAGTATTTATCAAGGTCGTACTTCTTTAAAAATGCATGTACACTTGCTGCATCAAAATCATATTGGTGTTTTGTCGGTTCTTTAGGTTTTGGCTCAATTAAAAACTGCCCTTCAAATCCTATCTCTTGTGCATATTCTACTGCCATGTGCAAAAATCTTGCTAAGTTATCAAGTTCCAATTCCATATCTGTGTTAAGTAATGTTTCATATCCTTCTCTTCCACCCCAAAATACATAGTTCTGTCCTCCAAGTTCTTTTGTTATCTCAAGTGCTTTTTTTACTTGCGCTGCTGCATATGCAAATACATCTGCATTACAGGAAGTAGCTGCTCCATGTACAAATCTCGGATTTGAAAAAAGGTTCGCTGTGCCCCATAATACTTTTGTTTTGCTCGTCTTTAAGTAGTCTTTTATCATTGCAACTATTGTATCTAAATTTTTGTTCGTCTCCCTTAATGTCTCTCCTTCCGGAGCTATATCTCTGTCATGGAAACAGAAAAATGGTACGTCGAGTTTTTCAAATAGTTCAAAGGCTGCTTCTACTCTCGCTTTGGCAATATCCATAGGGTCAGTAAAATGGTCCCATGGCCTTTGCATTGTGGGTGCTCCAAATGGATCTGTCCCATTGGCTGTAAATGTGTGCCAGTACGCTACTGAAAAACGCAAGTGTTCTTTTAAAGGTTTTCCGTCTATTATTTCATCTGGATTGTAAAATTTAAATGCATATGGATTGTTTGATTTTGGTCCTTCATATTTTATTTGTGGTACATTTTTGAAGTATTCCATGTCATTTTCCTCCTTTTTGAAAATATAATTATTTAAAACTTTGCTCCAAGTGCCATGCAATATATGCTTCCATTGTCTCATTTGAAAGCTCCGTGTGGTATCCTGCAGGATCGAATCTTGTAGCAGCAGGGCCAAATGCCCATATTCCGACACTGTTTTTTAATTTTCTTTTCATTTATATAACCACCCCAATAGTTTATTGATTCAACAAACTTATATTATATATATTCGACGTATATTAAAAAAATCCTCCTTTTTTGAGTAAAAAAATAAAAAAAATAAAGCCACGGAGTGACATATACTCCAATGGCTTTATTTTTCTACAATTCTTCCTATATCCTATGTTTTTATCTCAAATCTTTTAATATCTGTATTTTTCCCGCAAACAGCTAATACATCACCTTCATTAATCTCATAGTCCGGCCCTGGTGATACAATGATTTCATCATTAAATTTTTTTACCGCTACGACATTTAATCCATATTTTTCTCTCACGTTTATTTCCTTTAACGTTTTGCCAAACCATTCTTCAATTGGAAGAATTTCTGCTATGCTGTATTCCTTAGAAAACTCAATAAGGTCTATTAAATTGCTAGAAAAAACATTTCTGGCAACCCTTATGCCCATATCTTTTTCAGGCATAACAACCCTGTCTGCTCCAACCTTATAAAGAACCCTCGCGTGTAATTCATTGTGAGCTTTTGCTATTACGTATTTTACTCCCAATTCTTTCACAAGCATTGTTACCATAATGCTTGATTCCATGTTCTTTCCTATAGCAACTATAGCCACATCAAAATTTTTCACACCTAGGGACTTAAGTACATTTTCATCAGTAGCATCAGCCCTCACTGCATGTGTAACCAAGCCATTCATAGCTTGCACCAATTCTTCATCTTCATCTATAACCAGTACGTCATTGCCCATTTCATATAAAGTCTTAGCCAAACTTATGCCAAAGCTTCCTAACCCAATAACAACGAATTGTTTCATCGTCCCACCTCTATTTAACCCACCATAATTTTTTCTTCAGCATATTTTATTATAGGTTTAGGCCTTCTCTGCCTTTTTGCCAATGCCAGCGCCAATGTTAAAGGACCAACTCTGCCAGTATACATTGTAAATATTATAATAATTCTGCCAACTGTACTCAATTCGGGGGTAAGCCCAAGTGATAGTCCTACAGTTCCAAAAGCTGAAGTCGTCTCGTATAATACAGTCAAAAAGTTGGATGTTTCAGTAATAGATAAAACCATAGTCACGGAGAAAATAATAAAAACACTTATAAAAGATATAGCTACAGCTTTATAGACTATGTTTCTGCTAATAGTGCGCTTATAAAGTACTGTCTCTTCTTCACCTTGTATAACTGATAACACAGTATATAGTATAACCGCGAAAGTAGTTGTCTTGATGCCTCCACCTGTTCCAGCTGGAGAAGCTCCAATAAACATAAGTATTATTGTCAAAAATTTAGACGCTATAGTCATGTCAGAAAGCGATAACGTATTAAAGCCAGCTGTCCTTGGTGTCACAGCTTGAAATAATGCTGCAAGTATTTTTGTAGGAAAATCCAGTGGTCCTAATGTTTTTGGATTATTGTATTCAAATAAAAATATAAGCAGTGTACCGATGGCAATTAAAAGCAACGTGATAGTTATAACAATTTTTGAATGCAGTGTAAATTTGTTAAAATGTCTATGTTCGTATATATCAAGCAAAACGTAAAATCCTAATCCACCAAATATTATCAAACCCATTACGACCAGGTTTACCACCCAGTCAGAAACATAACCCGTTAGACTCTTAAAATTCCCCATAAGATCAAAGCCAGCATTATTAAATGCAGAAATAGAATGGAACAAGCCATAATACACTGCTTTTTTTAATCCCATCTGCGGTAAAAATCTCAAAGTCAACATAATTGCGCCAATGCTTTCAAATAAAAAAGAAACCATTAGTATATACTTGGCAAATTTCACAATGCCTCCGAGGCTATTTGTATTGAAAGCTTCTTGCATCACCAATCTCTCTTTAAAGGTTATCTTCCTACCAAGGATCAACGCGAAAAGCGTTGACATGGTCATAATACCTAAACCGCCAACTTGTATCAGCAACATTATCACTATTTGCCCAAAAACAGACCAATATGTTTTTGTGTCAACAACTACAAGGCCAGTAACACATGTAGCTGATGTAGCCGTAAAAAGCGCAGTTAAAAAATCTGTTCTCTCTCCACTTTTAGTTGCCACAGGTAGCATTAGTAATAAAGTTCCAATTAATATAATAGTCGCAAATCCTAAAGCAAGTACTTGAGTAGGTGTTAGTTTTATTTTTATTATAAAAATCACCTTCCCATGAAAAAAGCAAGAAGCCTATGGAACCACTTCTTCTTTAAAATATCTAAGTCAAATTTTCAACGCTTAAATTATAGCAGATTACTGTCATCGAGTCAATCATGCTATTTCTTTTAGTTATAAAGCCATGGAGCAACTTCTCCATGGCTTATTTTTCCCACTCTGTGTGGAATATTCCTTCTTTATCGACTCTTTCATAAGTATGAGCTCCAAAAAAGTCACGTTGGGCTTGAATAAGATTTGCAGGAAGATTTTCCTCTGTTAAAGCAAAATAATAATCAACTGCAGAATTTATTATCATGAGAGGTATTCTATAATTTCTTCCAATTTCTAGAACTTGATAGACAGAATTTAATTTATCCTTAATAAATTCTATAGACTTATCACTATGCAAAAGATTTGCATATTCTTCATTTTCTCTGATAATATCCCTCAAAAAGTCTAAAATTTTTGCTCTTATAATACAGCCTCCTTTCCAAATTCTTAATATTTCGCTAAGGTCTACTCCATAATTATATTGTTTTGAAGCTTCATAAATGAGCCATAATCCTTGTGAAAATGACATGAATACTCCAAAAAGCAGTGTCTTTTTTAAATGCTCTATCATTTCTTCTTTATTCACAGAGATTGTATTCTTTTCTTTCGAATATAATTTTGATAAAGTTTTTCTTTCTTCCTTGTAATGAGAAATAACTCTGGCCTCTACCGCCAAATTCAATGTTGGTGTAGGAACTCCTAAATCCAAAGAAGTTTGAGCAGTCCACTTTCCAGTGCCTTTTTGTTCTGCTTTATCTAAAATGTAATCTAATAAAAATCCTCCAGTTTCTTTGTCTTTATATCTCATAATTTTATAAGAAATTTCCATTAAATAAGAATCAAGTTCTTCCTGATTCCACCTTTCAAACACATCCCCTATCTCTTCATTAGTCATATTCAATATTTTCCTCATAAAATCATACACTTCAGCAATCAATTGCATAATAGCATATTCAATACCATTATGAACCATTTTTACAAAATGCCCTGCAGAATCGTTGCCCACATACGTACAACAAGGCCCATCTTCTGTTTTTGCAGCTACTTTTAAAAGTACATCTTTTATCAACTCATAAGCTTCTTTTGTTCCACCTGGCATTAAAGAAGGACCATATAATGCACCATATTCTCCACCAGAAATTCCCATGCCTAAAAATAAAATATTCTTTTCTTTTAAAACTTTTAACCTCCTGGAAGTATCCATAAAATAAGAATTCCCACTGTCAACAATAAGATCCCCTTTTTCTAAATACGATAAGAGTTCGTTTATCACATCATCTACAGGTGTTCCTGCTTTTATTATAAGTATAATTTTTCTTGGTTTTTTTAGACTTTCGACAAAATCTTTTAATGTGTAAAAAGGATAAATTTTCTCTTCTTTTACTTTCTCATCAATAAACTCTCTCGTCTTTTCCTCTGTTTTGTTAAATACAGAGACAGCATATCCATTTCTTGCAATATTTAATGCTAAATTTTGTCCCATCACCCCAAGGCCTATTAAACCAATGTCAGCTTTTATCATACATTACCTCCCATTATATAAATAGTTTACTTGCATATTTTTAAAGGCTTTGTTGAATTATACCCTTTCCCTTTTGTCCTATTCATTTCTTCTATAATTGTAACATTTAATTTTTTGTATCATTGCTTTTTCGTTAATAATTTCCAATAAATGGTTGTTATTTGCTTTCTTTATTTATATATCAACAGAAAAAATCAAATTTTCCATGGCCTACCCTCCAAAACTTCTGGATTTATTACCCCTTCAGGTATTTCTCCTCTTAAAACTTTCTCTACATCAGAAACCACTTTGTCCCCCATGCCTTTTAGGCATTCATAAGTGTATGCAGAAGTATGAGGCGTTATTATGACGTTGTCAAATGCCAAAAGAGGATGATTTTCGTCAATAGGTTCCCCTTCTATAACATCTAACCCTGCTCCTAAAACTATTCCTTCCTTTAACGCCTTAATTAAAGCCTCTGTATCTATAAGTTCTCCTCTTGCTGTATTGACAATAAATGTACCTTTTTTCATCATGGCAAATTCTTTATGAGAAAGAATGTGATAATTGTCGCGATTTAGCGAAGCATTTAAAGAAATTATATCTGCCCTCTTTAAAAGTTCCTCTAATGTGACAGGCTCTGCTCCCCTTTTTTCTATTTCTTCTGCTGAAAGATTAGGGTCATAAGCCACTACTTTAGCACCAAACCCATATTTCAGGATTTCACAAACTCTGCTTCCAATATTTCCAATACCTATAATTCCTACAACTTTGTCTTTTATTTCATATCCAATGAAGCTCGCTCTTTCCCCCCACTTTCCTTCTTTCACTTTAAGTGAGGCAGACCTTACTTTTTTCATAACATCTAGTAAAAGTGCAATAGCGTTTTCGGCTACAGCTTCCCTTTCTACAATGCCTTCAACTTTCGTTACAATAACTCCCTTTTCAGTAGCACTTTTAATGTCTATTGTATCATAACCTATGCCGTGACGTGTTATTAAAAGAGTTTTGTCTTTATGCTCAAAAAACTCCTTATCGTAATATGGCTTGACACTGGCAATTATTACAGAATACCCCATTAGCTTTTCCGCTAAAGCCTTCCCTCTCATATCGTGGGGAAGTTCAAATCTTTCGACTTCTCCTAATGCTTTTAACCTTTCAATATGTTCAGGAAAGTGCTTGCCAAAACTGCTGGAATTTACAATGGCAATTTTAACACCCATTTTTATGCCTCCCAAATTTAATTTACTAATGAATTACGTATTGTCTGTCATATTAAATTTTATGATGGTTCCTTAAGTCCTGATAAGGCTAAACCTGCTGCTGAATCAATGCCCTTTCATGTAAACTAAACTTGATTTACCAGCCTTACAAACTCAATAGCTTTTTCGGTTATTTTGTCAAACATGCCTTTTGCAATAAGTTCTTTATCTACTAATGCTCCGCCTAAGGATACGCCTGTTGCACCTGCTAAAATAAAATCTTTAATATTATTTTTATTAATTCCTCCCGTCACAAAAATGGGTATATGTTTGAGTGGCCCTAAAATTTCTTTTAAATATTGAGGTCCAAAAACTCCTGCAGGAAAAACTTTAATAAAATCCGCTCCTGCTTCATAACCTGTTAAAATTTCTGTCGGAGTAGTAGCACCAGGAATAACAGGTATACCATACCTATTACATAATTTTATTACATCAAGTCTCATAACCGGTGTAAATATAAATTTTGCACCTGCTATAATAGCAGCCCTCGCAGTTTCCGCATCTAATACTGTTCCAGCACCAACAAAATATTTATTTGCTTTACTTAATTCTTTGATTACATCTATAGCACCGGGCGCTTCAACAGTTATTTCTAATGCTTCAATACCACCTTTTTTTAAGGCATCAGCTAAAGAAAACATTGTGTTTATATCACTATTTCTAATTACAGCTGTAATTTTAAGTTGTTTAAGTTTTTCAATTATTTGTTGTTTTTCCATCTTCCTACCTCCTATTTTTTAAAATTATTTTATTTCTGCCTTTTATAAAGATATTTTGGTTCCATGCCTTCTAATACGCTGATAAGTCCTTCCACTGCCATAATTCCCATCCTATCTGTCGCATCTTTGGTAGATGCTCCACAATGAGGTGTTAAAATTATATTGTCTAATTTCAATAATTTACTATCTATCGGTGGTTCTATTTCAAAAACATCTAATGCCGCTCCTGCAATTTTTTTATTTTTTAACGCGTTATATAGAGCATTCTCGTTTATAATTCCACCACGCGAAGTATTAATTATATAAGCTGTATCTTTCATAATTTCTAATTCTTCCTCATCTATAAAATGATAGGTTTCTTCTGTCAATGGTAAATGTAATGTTATAAAATCAGACTCTTCTAATAATGCTTTTTTATCAACGTATTTCATGCCTATGCTATTTGCAAACTCATAATTAGGGTACTTGTCATATGCTAATATTTTCATATCAAAACCCGTAGCTCTTTTGGCAACACATCTACCAATGGCTCCCGTCCCAATAATTCCAATTGTTTTCTTATAAATTTCGTTACCAATTATTTTTTCCCATCGGTTGTTTCTAACTATATTATCTAACTTTATGATTTCTCTGCTTAAACCCAACATTAGAGCAAAAACTAAATCTGCTACAGATTCTTTATTTGCATCAGGCGTATAAGTAATCTTTATCCCCATTCTTTCTGCTTCATCAACATCTATATTATCTACGCCAACTCCATATTTTGTTATAACTTTTAATTTTTTTGCATTTCTCAACACATTGCTTGTTATCTTATCTAAACCAACAATTATACCATCCACATCCTTAATGAGATCAATCAATTGTGATTCTTCATATGGTTGTCCGGATTCATTTTTTATAATTTCATAATCATACTTTTTTAGCATCTCAAATGGGAGATTACTACTTTTCCCAAAAGATCTTGGCGTAATCAATATTTTTTTCCTCATTCTTATTAAACCTCCCTTTATTTTTAAAGAAAGAAACCTATTTATGTGTTCTATGAATTTTATTTTTAATGACCTTGGTTTAACATTTTGTTCATGTCTATAATAGTAAAATGTAGTGTTTATTTATTTTAAACCAAATAACTTTAGGGCATCCTCTAAATCAACTCTTTTACTATCTGGAACTGTTTGAAAAAAGACTTCCACGCCAAAATTATCCGCAAGTTCCACAAGTATTTCTAACTCTTCTTTTTTCAAGCTAACACTGGGTATTATAAATTTCCTATCTTGGCTTTTAGCAATACCTCCTATATTCAATTTTTTTATTGGCAAGCCATTGGCAATTGTTTCTTTAACCGAAATTATATCCTTATAAAGTAAAATTACTCTAAATCCGTTAAACTTATCTTTTTTCCATAATGTTATCGTTTCTTCTGTACTAAGTATTTTCAGTGCTACATGAGCTGCTGAGGCAGACATCATATAAACTTGTTTCATAAACTCATCATTCGCAAGGGAATTATCAATTATAAAAATAGAATTACAATTATATCCTTTTACCCATTTGGTCATTACTTGACCATGAATTAATCTGTCATCTACTCTAGCAAACACTATTTCTCCCATTTTAATCACTCACCTTTCTTTTTTATCTCAAAATTCCTTGCAGAACCCAAAGATACATGAATTTTAAGGGTTCTGCAAGGATCAATAACATATATTTAAATTTAAAATCTTTATATTTTTAAAGTATACCTATTACTCCTAACACTCCAAAAATAACTACTAACCATAAAAGTGCTTGTATTATTTTCAAGCCTTTTTTGGAAAAATATAAATAAACTAATAACACAGTAAGTAAAGGCAATAACCCAGGTAGAATTTTGTCCAATATATCTTGCAACACAAACTCTTTCCCTGAAAGGCTCCATTTTAGAGGAGTACTAACTGATACATATAAAGCTGCTAAAATCCCCATCATAAATGTGCCTAAAATTGATAATCCATCAATTATACTCCTTATTCCCTTGCCACTAACTATTTCAATGGCTGCAGCTCGTCCTAACCGATACCCTAGCTGAGTAAAGTAAAATCCATAAGTAAAAGTTAAAGCCACAAATGCAATCCACGGAATTAATGCACCTAAAGCACTACCTGCTTTCGCCCAAGGAAGGAACATACCTATTAAAATATATTGAACTGTACCAGAATCTATAGCATCTCCTATACCTGCAAGTGGTCCCATTAAACCAACTTTAGTGCTATTAATTACATCCGGAGTAACAACATCCTCTCCTTTATTCTCCTCCAATGCTCTAGCCCTCGCCTCTTCTAGAGAAGCTGTAATTCCAAGTATCGTCCCACCGCCCCAAATTGCTTGAGTATTATAAAACACGAGATGTCTTTTATATGCTTCTTTTAAATCTTCACTCTTTTTATACAGTTTTCTCAAAATAGGCATCAACCCCCAAAGAAGAGAAGGGGCTATCATTCTGTCATAACTATGAGGAATTTCATTTGCATACCACCATCTAATCCAACTCAAAAGTAAATCTTTTTTCGTAATTTTACTATCAGTAGAATTAGATTGTGTACCCTTTAAATCATCCTTAGCTTCTATGTTTTCCATCATATGCCATTTACCTCCTCTTTAGATTTCTTGCCCTTCAACCTGTGAATGTGTAACAAGTACATATAGATAAGCTATTATTCCTCCTAAAATTGCGTATGTCACAGTATTGACATTAAGCGGCTTTAAAATTACAGCCATAAAATAAGCTAAAAGAAAGAACACAAGAAATTTTCTTTTTCCTATTACAGTTAGTGTTAACGCAATTCCTAATGCAGGTAGTCCTCCTCCAACAACATTTAACACATGAAATGCCTTTCCAACAGTTAATGTTTTTACTAAATCAGCTATTAGAGGTGTTCCTTTATAAAGTGCAATAAACATTAGTGGAAAGAACAGAACCAAACTTACAAGTATAGGAAGTACAATAATGCTTAAAGTTAATCCTTTTTCATTAAGCTCATCCGCATATTTATCGGTTAAACGAATGATAAATGTATTAATAAAAAATCTTAGAGAATAAAGATAAGAACCTAAAAGTCCTACAGGAACAGCTATAGCAATTGCTGCTTCTGGAGTTAGGCCTCCTAAAATAGCAACCGGTACTGCTATAGCAGTCGCTACAGCAGGTTCACTTGGCATAGCACCTCCTGGAGCAATTAAGCCCATATAAATTAATTGAATGGCAGCTGTAATAGTCATCGCTGTTGGAATATCATGCATAACTATCCCAACTATTAAGCCTGTCATCAAAGGACTAAAACGAAGCATTAATGTAGAGTAACCAAGAGCACGTGCCTCTACTATTGCTATCCATAAAGCTATCAAAGCTGCCTGTGAAATACTTAAACTCATTTGCATTTTTCATTTCCCCCTATCTCGTATAATATAATTTTGGAAATTTCTGGCTAAAGCTTCAGGCTTTAAGCAGAAAAATATTATCTTCTGGTATTATTGTATAACTGTTAACAAGAACTTGGAATCTCTAGCTTACCTCTGTAGAGCCTTCTTTGTTATTACTCGAGTTAGACTGTATTCCCTCCAACTGTCTGCTATTTTTTTACTCGTATGCTGTTTCACCTCTCTTTCTTCACAAACTAAGTGAATTCTTCTCAATTACCTTAATACCATCAACACCAACTTTGTATATGTTATTTATCAGTTCTTTTGTGTCACATGCATTAAGTGAAGACAGCAATTCTATAAGCATAGGCATGTTAACTCCTGTTATAACTTTTACATCGTAATTTTTCATAACATAAAGTGCAACATTAAATGGACTTCCCCCAAATAAATCCACAGCAATTATTACTTCCTTGTTCTCTCTTAGCTTTTCTCTAACAATCTTTTCAACTTCAGCTCTTAAAAGCTCGATATTATCCCCTAAATTAAGTCCCAAGGCTAACACATTTTCCTGTTTTCCCATAATCACCTCAATTCCGTTTAATAATCCTTTCCCAAAATTTCCATGTGTAATAATTAGTACGAATTTTTCTTTCACTACTACACCTCCGCTTTGCTAATATCTTTAACTTTGAATTTTAAAATACTTCTTTGAAACTTTTTTAAAAGTTGATGTTAACTATACTTTATTTTAAATTTTTATCTGCTTCTTTATAATGCAAAAAGCATGCCAAATAGTGTACTAACTATTCAGCATGCTTTGATTAATTACACATTTAACTCTGCTACTCTATCTTTTATAATATCATATATCAGCCTTATTTCTGATGTAGGAATTTCAATTTTGTACATCTCTTCTATGACACTAAAAGAAGATTTAACGAAATTTATGAACTGTCTATGACACTGTTCAAACTCTTCTAAACTACTGTAAAACACAATGGGCTCTTTCATTACTAATCTTTCAATCATTACACTAACGTGTATATATAAGCTTATTTTTAAATCATTTGAAAGCCTCACACCAATGAATCTTTCTAAATCGGAAATAGCTTTTTCAACTTGAGCAATTATTTTATCAGGATTTAATATTGTCAAATGATGTAACACATTTTGCAAAGAAAAAAGTCTGACTATCGTTTGATTGATTCGCTGAATTTTTTCAGCATCCGCAACCCCTCTTAAAACTTTACTCAATAGTACATCGCCCTTTCCAGCAATCAAATCTTCTAACGACAAATAAGGTATTTCTTTTATGCCAGGATCTGCTGTACCAATAATTAATTTAACATTAAAGTCTTTAAATATCTCGTCTTTTACACCATTACCTTTAAGTCTATTATAATCGTACGCAATTATTTCAATATCTTCATTTACAAAGCATTCTTTTAAAAGTTCTTTTATTTTTACAGCAGTTCCTATTCCCGTTATACAAGTAGCAATAATAGCATTTCTTTTATTTTTTTGCGACTTAATGAGTTTATAACTACTGCTATTTCTTTGGATTGATTCTGTAACAATTTGTTCTATAGGCTGATTTTGCATTATCTTGTTGCCAACGTCTAAAGCCAATTGAGTAGTAATATTATTAATAATTGCTATGTCTCCCTCGACAATGTCAGTCAAAGACTTGTATATCTCCTCTAAAGAACCCATATCAACCAATATAATGATTCCTTTGGAGGTATCTATATTCTTTAAATAATCTTGAACTTTTAGCATAATTTCCTGTGTTGACATCTCAATTGGCATATCAAAAGCTTCAAAAACAAACTGTCCCAAAAGCCTATTGGCGACGCTGGCTATGCTACTGGCAGTTGAATAACCATGGGCTATTATTATAGAATTTATGAGATTTGTATTGTCACTTTTATTTAAACTTTTAATATAAAGCGTAAAATAAATTACAGCTATTTGGTTGAGCTTGACGTCCAGGTTAACTTCAATAAGTTCTACCATTTTATTAGCTATTATAAACTCTTTGGGAAAAACATTTTTCAAAACTCTGTATACCATTTTTATATTCTCAGAATACTTCTCGTAAGTTACATCGCTTAATAAATAATTAATAAAATGCGTCAATACTAAAACTGAATTACCATAATATTTAATCCCATACATATTTTGTATTATATTTAACACATTCTCCACTACGCTTTTGATAGCATTGAAAACTATCGAATCTATATAAGTATTGTCATTTTTAAAAATTATTTTATCTGTAAATTCATTCAAATAAATTAAAGCGTCTTTTTTAAAAGTATCCTCACTTATTTCTTTGCTGCTATATCTCTCAAATAGTTCAAATAGCTTGTTCACTACCTCATAAACCTCTCTATCGTCTCCTTTATCCCATGTTAAATCTTCATCTTTCCTATTGTGAGAAATTAACATGCCGTTAAAGTGAAAATTACTTTTTATTATATCTAAATCAGCCTGCATTTCTCTCGGCAGGTCATATAGATGGATTCGCAATATATTTGTCTTCTCTCTTATGACATGGTTATAGGCTTGAGCACAGCTGTATTTTATGACATTCATAAGCTGGCCAATGTTGCCGGATATTTTGGTCTTAAGAAGAACATTCAATACTTGCTTGCTTATTAAAATATCCATTCCCAGATTTTTTGCCTCATTTTTGTAAAAGTTATAGATAAGTTGTAACCTTTCATGTAAAGGTCTGTCATAAAGGGAAGGAATATTTACAACTAATGGGATTCTTCTTAAAAAAGTCTTTGTAAGAGTTTGCTCAGGGTCTTCTGTTGTAGCAAAAATAAACCTCACTTTCGCCGTTCTCCAATTGCCTGTCTCACCAAGCCTTCTAAATATTCCCTTGTCCAAAAATAGAAACAGTTTTTCCTGCCCTTCTGGCGGCAATCTGTGAACTTCATCCAAAAACAAATATCCTCCATCCGCTTCTTCTAAAAGGCCGGGTTTATCTTTATCAGCACCTGTAAATGCTCCTTTTACATAGCCAAAAAGGTTTGCGGAAAGTAGTTCAGGATTGTTAGCATACTCAGCGCAATTAAATATCACATATGGAGCATTTTCATCTATGGCATTGATCGATTTTGCATATTCGTAAATAAGTTGAGCAATGAAGCTTTTACCTACTCCTGTATTTCCAATAAGTAAAATAGGTAGTCCATTGGGAGGATAGGAAGCAGCAGATTTGCATAATTTCACTTGTGTTTTAAGACTGCCGTTATATCCTATAAGCTTTGTAAAAGGGTCATCGTTTGAAACCTTTACAGTTGAATCCAAAGTTTTAGCCGTTTCTTTGAATTCTTTTGCCTTCTTTTCATAAACTTCTTTGTCTAAAAAATAGACAGGCCTTGTGTTTATTTTTATTATTTTGCCCTCTTTATAAAGTTCATTTAATAAATGGCTTGCCACATTCCTTCTTAAATTCAATTTTTTTGCAATTTCTTGGGCAGTCAATCCCTTCTTTTCTTTAATATTTATATCTTTTGACAAATCCTTTATCAAATTAAATACTCTTTCTTTGTTTGTCAAGGATGATCTCCCCTTTAAGGCGAATTAGTAAACTATCGCACACCTCCATACTGTATTTATAAAAAGTATACCACAGAAAAGTAAAAATTTTTAGAGGAAAGTTAAGCTAGTTTGTAAATCAGACTTTCTCTAAATCATCAGTTGTTTCTGTTTTCGCTAAAATTAAAGACATAAATACGACTAAAATCATAAATATCAATATAGCTGAAAATCCAATAAAAACTCCAAAAATGTCGTTTAATCTTCCAATTAAAAAATTTGCCAACATATTTATTGTTGAACTTATTGTCAAAATAATGGCGATTATAATAGTTACATGTTGTTTAAATTCTTTCATGACTATAGCAATTGTCGTTGGGAAAATTATTGAATAAAAAAATCCTGCTACTGAAATTAAAAATGCAAAATTTCTTCCGGCCATTCCAGATGCAATAAGTATTGAAGAAACCAAAGAAAATATAAACAAACTTTTTATATAACCAATTCTTTCAACAATAAACCCCCCAACTAATCTGCCAAAAGTGAATGTCGCAAAGAAAAGCCCAAGATAGAGAGAACTTATTGTATTGTCCATTTTATATTGTGCGCTAAAAAATGTGACAGCCCAATTGCCTATGCCAAGTTCAGAGGCAACGTAAAATCCAAGCATACTTGCAAAAAGCCACATGCGTTTGTCACTTAGGATTTGTATGTAATCTATTTTATCTCTCGCAATGTGTTTTTCCTCTCCATGCATCTTAATCTCAAGTGCAGCTAACATTAGTATAAAAACTATTGCTCCAACAGTTAAATAAACTTGTTGCCACGAAAAATTGATATGTAACAGTTTTGCTGTCATATTTGGGGAAATAATAGCTCCAACTCCGTAAAAAAAGTGAAGCAAATTCATCATAAGTGCTTGGTTTACTATAAAAACTATTGAAGCAACTGCATTTATGCCAATCTCCAATAGTCCCATCCCCATGTTCATCACAAAAGCAAAAATAAGAAATACAATAAATTTACGAGCTGCAAAAATTCCAAGTATTCCGGCTATTATAAGGATTAGACCACTTATTAATACTGACTTACGGCCTATTTTATCGGCTAAAAATCCTCCTAGAAAAGTTGATAAAATAAATCCAAAACTTCCAGCTGACAAAAATAAGCCCATCATAGTATAGTCAACACCATAAAAAGTCTTGATATTTATTATCAGCGGTCCTTTGACATTTTCTACTATTCCTATTAACATCATTAAAAGGTAAATTATTGCAATTGTATACGCGTTTTTTCTCAACAAAATATCCTCCCCTGTCTTGTTTATCCTGCACATTAATTATACAGAAACAGGGGAGGAAAAACAAATTTGGTTATTTACCATTAACTTCTTTAAACGCATTTACGAATGCTGCAGCTCTCTTTGTTATTTCATCAAACTTTCCTTCCTCGACAAGCTTATTATTTACAAGCTCACTGCCTATTCCTACAGAACATGCTCCAGCTTTTATAAAATCTTTAAAATTGTCAAGATTTACTGCCCCAACTGCCATCATTTCTATTTGCGATAAAGGTCCTTTTAACTGTTTTATATAGTTTGGCCCAAAGACTCCAGCAGGAAACACTTTAACAATCTGCGCTCCATTTTCCCACGCTGTTACTGCTTCTGTAGGTGTCGAAATGCCCGGAACAGGTAGTACATTGTACCTTTGGCATATTTTTATCATTTCTAGATTTAAAGAAGGTGATAATATAAATGATGCTCCTGACAGTATAGCAATTCTCGCAGTTTCAGCATCTAAGACAGTACCTGCACCTACTAATACCTGATCACTATATTTTTCAACAAGTTTTTCTATCATCTTAGCAGCACCAGGGGTATTAAATGCAACTTCAATAGCTTTTATTCCCCCTGCAATCAGTGAATCTGCAATTCTATATAATGAATCAACGGATGTACCCCTTACAATTGCACAAATTCCTACTTCCTTAATCTTATTTAATACCTCATAGCTTTTCATAATCATTCCCTCCTAAAAATTATTCGCCATTAACTATGTGTGCGCCTTGCTTTTTATTTAACACTAGTACAACATTTTTTGCAGCCACAATTCCCATATTAGTAATGGCCTCACATGTGTATCCTCCAATATGGGATGTTATTACAACATTGTCAAGCTGAAGAAGTGGGCTATTAATGGGTGGCTCTTGTTCCATAACGTCAAGTGCAGCCCCTGCTATTTTCTTATTCGCTAAAGCATTGTATAGTGCGCGTTCATCTACAATACCACCTCTTGATGTATTTATCAAGAAAGCAGTTGGTTTCATCATGCCAAGTTCTCTTTCGCCAATAAGACCTTTTGTCTCCGGTGTCAATGGAACATGGATAGTTACAATATCTGACTGCTTCAAAAGTTCCTCAAATGAGCAATAAGTTACTCCATATTCTTCTGAAAATTTTAGATCTGGATAAACATCATAGCAAAGTACATTCATATCAAAACCCTTAGCTCTCTTTGCAACACCTTTCCCTATCTTTCCTAAGCCAATTATGCCCAGAGTCTTTCCGTAGATTTCAGTACCCATTATTCTCTTCCATCCGCCAGATTTCACAATTCTATCTACAGCAAGTAAATTCCTTGCAAGCACGAGCATGAGCCCAATTACCAAATCAGCCACGGAGTTATTATTAGCGTTTGGAGTATTTGTTACAACAATTCCTTTTTTCTTTGCAGCATTCAAATCAACATTATCATATCCAACCCCGTATCGAGAAATAACCTTCAACTTCTTGCCTGCATTAATTACATCTTCAGTTACTTTATCGTTACCTACTATCAGTGCATCAGCATCTTTCACTAAAGGTATAAGTTCTTCTGCACTTAAAGGCCTATCAGCAGGAATCTTAACCACTTCACAGTCATTCCCTTTTAATATATTGAACGGCTCATCACTGCTCTCACCAAACGATCTAGCAGTAATCACAACTTTATACTTCGGCATTGTATCACCCCTTGAAAATCCAATGTTATTTACTGCTTAATAATATTACCACTCAGCTACCGTTCCATCGTAATTCCTCCATTTTGGATTAGTCCAATGTAATCCTTCCATATCAACTTTTTTGACTAATTCTTCATCGATTTCAATACCTAGTCCTGGGCCCGTTGGAATATCAACAAAGCCATCCTTATACGCAAAGATTTCTTTATTCTTTACAAAATCAAGTAAATCAAAACCTTGATTATAGTGTATGCCTAAACTTTGTTCTTGTATAAACACATTAGGTGTACAGATATCTAATTGTAATGTAGCAGCAAGTGCAATTGGACCATACGGAGCATGTGGAGCTACAGCTACATCAAACGCTTCTGCCATAGCAGATATTTTTTTAGCTTCAAGAATACCCCCTGTTAATGCTACATCGGGTTGAATTATATCTACAACACCGCTTTTTAATACATCTTTGAATCCCCACCTAGTATATAATCTTTCACCTGTGGCAATAGGTATGGATGTATGACTAGCTATTTCTTTTAGTGCTTCATTGTTTTCAGGTAATACAGGTTCTTCTATAAACATCGGCCTGTATTTTTCCAATTCTTTAGCTAAAACTTTAGCCATTGCCTTATGAACACGTCCGTGGAAATCTATCCCTATCTCCATTTCATAACCAATAGCATCTCTTATTGATGCCACTCTTTCAATAACAGCTTCAATTTTTTTATATGAATCAATATAATGAAGTTCCTCTGTGGCGTTCATTTTTATTGCCTTGAAACCTTTATTCTTCCTATCCAAAGCTGCTTCCACTACATCTGAGGGTCTATCTCCACCAATCCATGAGTAAACCATTATTTTGTCTCTTGCTTTTCCGCCCAAAAATTCATATACTGGCATATTATAATATTTGCCTTTTATGTCCCATAATGCCATTTCTATGCCTGATAAAATTGTCATATTTATAGGACCGCCTCTAAAAAAGGACCTATATATTACTTGCCACATATCCTCAATTTGTCTCGGGTCTTTATCAATAAGATACTCTCCCATTTCATATGCGCCTGCAACAACTGTTTCTGTTTTAGTACCCGAAATCAATTCACCCCATCCACTAATCCCTTCATCTGTATCTATCTTTAAAAATATCCATCTTGGTTTTACCTTATATACCTTTAATGATGTAATCTTCATCTTTATTTCTCCCCTCCTCATTTTAATGTCTTACTTGTGTTGAACCTTTTTTACTTTCAGCTTCTTATAATCTAAGGAATGTTTTATTACCTTACCACGAACACCAAATCTCTTGATTTCTATATATACACGTTTCTGAAAATCCATATATCTCTGCTTTTGTTAATTTACCATTACATACATCTATTATCTCTTGTAAAAGCATTTCACCACATTCTTTAATGTCTTTTTTACCTTCAATTATATCCGAAACATCTAAATCAATATTATCCGACATGTTTTCATACGTTTGTTTATTTCCCGTTATTTTAATTAAAGGTATAATAGGATTACCAATAGGGGTACCTCTCCCTGTGGTAAATACACATATCTGCGCTCCTCCAGCTACCATCCCCGTAACAGATTCAATATCATAACCTGGTGTATCCATTATAATGAGACCTTTTTCTTTCGGAATTTCTCCATAACGTACAACTTCATTAATAATACTTGTTCCACCTTTCATAATCGAACCTAATGATTTTTCTTCTAAAGTACTCAATCCTCCTTTAATATTTCCCGGTGAAGGATTCGCGCCCCTAACATCTATTCCTAATCTAATAAACTCGTTTTCTAAATTTTTAACTATTGTTAATAAGTTATTCCTAACTTTTTCATTTTTTGCTCTTCTGGCTAATATATGTTCCGCTCCAATGAATTCTGTAGTCTCACCCAAAAATACTGTAGCCCCTTCTTTTATTAAAATATCACTGCAATATCCTAATGTTGGATTAGCAGCTATTCCAGAAGTAGCATCAGAGCCTCCACAATTAGTTGCTAATGTTATATTAGAAATGTCAACTTCTTCACGCTCTATTTTTGACATCTCTTCTACCATTTTTCGTGCTAATTTAATTCCCTTCTGTATGGTTTTTAGTGTTCCTCCCTCTCTTTGTATACTTATGACTTCTACTGGTTTATTACTCCTTTTTTTAACTTCTTCATATAAATCATAAGCTTGAATAGTTTCACATCCCAATCCAACTATAATAGTTCCATATACGTTAGGATTTAAAGCCAACCCTATTAAAGTCCTGTGCATAAGCTCCACGCTACTTCCAATTTGTCCGCATCCCTTTGGATTAGTTATATATGTCGTACCTTGAACTTGTTCTGATATTAATCTCGCTGTTTCATTTGCACATCCTACAGAAGGCAAAATTAAAACTTTATTTCTTATTCCATATTTACCATCTGGTCTTTTGTATGCCTTAATTTTCATTTCTTACCCCTCACGCTCTCTATATTATCTATATGAACACACTGGCCAATTTCTATAGATTTAATAGCTTTACCTATAACCTCCCCATATTTATAAACGTTATTTCCGGATTGAATAGGTACTACTGCGATTTTGTGGTATATTTCTATATCATCTAATGCAATTAGTCTATTAACTGTTTCATTATTATAGATAATATCTACAACATCACCCTTTTGAATCTGTGACAATGCTGTTGCAACACTATCCGCTTTATTTAAAAGAATTGCTTTTTTTATACTAGGCATTTAATATCTCCCCCCATTTACTTTAGCTTAACTCTAATCAACCAAAACAATATTAGGAGGAGTTTCGCCTTTTAAAACTGCAATTACATTATCAACAGCAGTATTACCCATTCGTTTATTTGATTCAACAGTTGTTCCACCAATATGAGGTGTTAATATAACATTGGGTAAATCAAAAAGAGGCAAATGCATTGGAGGTTCAAAATCATATACATCAGTAGCATACCCCTTTAAAGTTCCATCTATCAAAGAGTTGTAAAGAGCTTCATTATCAATAAGTTGACTCCTAGCAGTATTAATCATAATAGCACCTTTTTTTATTAATTTAAATTTATCTGCATTAAGAATATTTAATGTATCGTTGGTTAATGGTAAATGCAAACTTATAAAATCTGCTTCTGATAAAAGTTCATCTAGCCCCACATACTTTACTCCTAGCCCCAAGGCTAATGGATTTTTCTTGATATCATATCCTAAAATATTCATATCATATCCAGTAGCTCGTTTTGCCACTGCAGTACCTATTGTACCAACTCCGATAATTCCAATAGTTTTTTTGCTTAAACTTATACCAACTGGCTTAATCCACTTACCATTTTTTGTATCAGTATTTGCTTGATAAAGCCCACGAGCAAGCATATGAAGTAATCCAAAAGCTAAATCAGCAACTTCTTCGCTATTAGTGCCAGGAGCATTAGTAACAACAATGCCTAATTGATTTGCAGTTTTAACGTCGATGCTATCTACTCCTACTCCATGTTTTGCAATAATCTTGAGTCTCTTACATTTTTTGATAACATCCCCTGGAACTTTATCATTTCCTACTATCAATGCATCCGCATCAGAAGCATATCTTATTATTTCTTCATTTGTAAAAGGTCTTCCAAAAGGATTAAGTACAACTTCACAACCAAATTCTTCAAGACGTTTTACTGGTTCTTTATTAATTTTTCCAAATGTAACTGCTGTACTAACAACTTTCCATTTTTTCATTTAAATATTCCTCCCTCGTCTCACAAACAGATCTGCCTATATTCATTATTATGATTCACATCAACAAATTATAGTACCAAACAAGAATAAACTATCAACTATTCTTGTTTGGTACAACTAATTGCATTTTATTATAATATGTTTAAATTTTTGCTTTGCTTTCGTTGCCTTTATAACCAAATGCTTTATACCATACTTCAGGACTTCTCTTAAAGAAAAATAGCATCGCAAAAATACCTATAAATGCTACAACAAGTCCTATAGGTGATTGCCCCAGTAACCAAAACAATCCATGTAAAGGTCTCATATCAGCGCCAACAATGGCTTTACCAGTATCAGGTAACTGGGTTCCTATCAAAGTTACTATATGGGCAAAAAGTGGAGATGCTGCACTGGCAAAGTATAATGTTATAATTACAGCAATAACTGTAGTGATATAAGAAGCAATAATATTTCCTCCCATTATTGCTGTTACAGCTGAAGCTAAGAAAAAGGGTGTTACTCCTAAATCTGCTAACATGATAAATTTATTACCTGGTAGCAAAAATATAAGAGGTACAGTAGTCAACATAGTCAGAAGCCCTGTAGTAAGAACATCCGGATGTCCAATAGTAAGAGCTGAATCCATCCCAAAATTTAATTTTCTATTAACGCCTCTCTTAGAAAGTACCTCTCTTACTCTCTCATTAAGAGGTACAAATCCTTCCAAGAGAGCTCCGGTTGCTTTGGGATATAAGTAGATAAAAGCACCTGTTCCTATGCCTAATGCCAATATCCCAGACCAAGTTTGCATATCACCTAATTTATTTCTCTATGCAATAAACCCTATAATTGTAGCTATTATAAAGCCCACAACAACAGAATCTCCTAAAATACCAAATTTTTCTCTTATAGTTCGTGAACTAATTTGTATCTTGGTTAATCCAATTTTATCAAAGAACCATTTCAAAGGAACAGCTATTAATGTTCCTCCTTGACCACTTGCATGCGGAAAAGCAAGCCCTGGTAAATTAAAGAATGTTTGCATGGTAGGAGCAGTTATATCGGCAAGTATAAGAAGGAACATTTCAACTGCTACCGCAGTTAATAACCCATATACCAGATTATTAGTCGCATAATAAACCATGCTGCCTATAAAAGCCCAATGCCAGAAATTCCATACGTCCAAGTCTAAAGTATCTGTCCAGTGTAATAAAAGCATTATAATGTTAACAATTATACCAATAGGAATAATCAGTGCCCCAATTTGTGTTGAATAACCCACTGCTGCTAAAAGAGCCCAACCAGTATCAACATATGGTAAATGCACTCCTCCCGTAGTTATCATATCCGAAACTGCTTTCCCAATTAATCCCATGAAATACGGATTTAAGACTGATACTAAACCATTAAGACCTACACCTATGTAAAGTGCTGATCTGAGAGCTTTAGAAAACTTTACTCCAAGAATTAATTCAAAAATTAGTATTACAATAGGAAGTAGAACAGCAGCCCCAAAGGTTTTCACAATCATCGTAAACATTTTTACTTACCCCCTCTTTCTTTATTGTTAATAATATCTTGAATTTGAGTAAAAACTTGGTCTTTTCCTATGCCAGTTAAGAACGGAACTCCACTAATAACAGGAATATTTACATCTAAATCTGTTCCAGCAGTAGAAATCACAAAGTCAAAATCTCCATTTTTTACCATATTATCAACATCTACTACTCTTCCTTGTACAAATTCTGCGTGAATACCTTTTTCCTCCAAAGCTTCTCTTAAAGATACCAGCGCAATTGTAGAAGTAGCAACACCATCTGCGCACACAACAAGTACACGCACATTCTTGTAATTCTTTCCTGTCATCATATTTTATCTCCCTCCTATCTCTAAAGTTATGTTTCAGGAACACCCTAGCTACAGTCAACAATCTTAGCTTTTTTCTTCACTTTCTCATAATACTTCAGGTGCTGATTCCATTATCCCTTTGAGGTAATTTTTTATCCTAAAGCTACTAATGCTTCGTGTATCAGGTTTGATACGATACTGTTAGTATGACTTTGATCACGGCTATTGAAAATATTATAATTTCTTTAGTTTCCAGTTTAAAAAGTCGGATAAAGAAATCCCAAAACATCTTAACGCATTCGCCAAGAATTTGCTTGCCTTGTGTGAAATAAATTATCAATCTGGCAGCTTTAGTGCTGAAGACGCCTCTTTAGCTAAGTGTAGTAATCAACTCTTTAATTTTCAAGATTCCAATAATTACTAGTTGACATTACACCTCTAAGCCTAAATTTATAAAGCTTACTATTTTGCTTCATTTACTAAAATTTAATTCAATGTAAATGAAGCATTTTTTATTATATCAATGATTTTATCACCTCCATTTGCTTCAATTATTTTCTCAAGTAATGTGTCATTCTGTATTAATTGAACCATTTGTTGAAGCATCTCCACCTGGCTATGTGCTTCATTTAGTGCCATCATAAATACAATGCTAACATTTACTTCTTCCAACGGATTTGCCATGTTTTTAAATATAACAGGTTTTGACAATGTTGCAATAGCTATTGCAGGTTTTATTACATGTTCTGGATCTGTATGAGGAATTGCAACATTATACGTATTTAATTGCAAACCTGTTGGAAAAGTTTTTTCACGTTTAATAATTGCATCTAAAAAACTCTCTTTTACAAAACCGTTATCATATAGTTTTTTAAATAGTACTTTAAATATTTCTTCTTTACTTTTAACATCTAAATTTGTAACAATTAATTCTTTATTGAAATACTCTGATATTCTCATCAACAATTACCTCCTCATCTACTGCCCTTCTATATAGTGCAAATATCGTGCCAATTAATTGGCCGGTAGTGTATTTTTTAATATTATTTCTTTTATTTGAACCGGACTTTTAGCTCCCTTCAAAGCATTTACAATCTTTTCGTCTGTCATTACTTTATATAAATCAAGCATATAATCCTTCGAATCTTCTTTTAACGCTATCATAAAAACTAAATCCGCTTTAAGCTCTCCTTCCCAAAAAATAGGTTTTTTTAATTTTGCAATTGCTATGGCAGATTTCGTAACGTTTTTCGTGTATCCATGTGGTATAGCTATACCGCCTTTCATCCAGGTGGCTCCCATTGATTCTCTTTTGTATACACTTAGCAAAAACTTATCATCTACATAACCTTTATCTTGAAGCAATTCTACTAATTTATCTATGACATCACTTTTCATAGAAATATCCACATCACATAAGATAAGGTTTTCATCAATGATTTCTTTCAATGGATTTTCAACCTTTAAATTGAGGATTTTTTTAAGCTTTTCAATCCCTGTGCCATGTAAAATATCTTCAACAGATATAAAAGGTATACTTTTTATGCCGGGATTTATTGTACCAACAAAAGCTACCACTTCATTTTCTTCTCTTATTTTTGAAATTTCTTTTTCAATATCTTCCTGCCGGAGCATTCCAACAGGTATTATTTTGTAATCATCTTTTAGTTGTGGTAAGACATCTTCAATATATTTCTTTATTTTTAACGCTGTTCCCTCTCCTGTAATACATACAGTTACAATTGCTTTTGGAAGCTTATCTTTACTCTTTATACCTTCAACTCTTCCTATATATGTTTTATCTACGTCTAACGCATCTGCTATTTCATCTAAAGTTGTATCCGGAATAATCGCTCTTCTGACAGCTTCTAATACCATAACAGTATCTACTCTCCCTATCACTCTTGTAGGTATCCCTGTCCTTTTGGTTATAATTTCACCAAAGGTAATTAATGAACCCATGTCAACCAAAATAATGCAGCCTTTGCCTTCGTCTATTTTTTTTACTACTTCAATTGTCCTTTCAAGAACAGATTCTGGGCTTTCATCAAGAGTCATATCTATACCGACTGCATGATTTACCCCTAAGAGTTTATTTGCCACCTCTGCCATGCCACTTGCAACATGGCCGTGTGTAAGCACAACTACACCCACTCTGCCCTTTACTATTTCTTTTTCGCCTGAAAACGTCCTCAAATACATGGCAATAAAGCCTATTTCTTCCTCTGGCAACTCAATGCCTAATTCTCTCTCTATTTGTTTTGCCATTATTTTAGCGGTAGAATACTCCGCTGGATATTCTCTTATAATATTTTCCAATTGTGGGTTGATTATAGGCTTGCCGCTTAATATTCTTTCATAAGTTGCGCTTAAATGTATAGCAAGTGAATAAAATAAATTTTCCTCTAACCTACTAAAGCTTTTTTTAGCAATTTCATAAGCTTTTTCAGCCGCCTCCACAATTTTTTCTCCTACTATCCCTTTTAAATCCTTTTTTGAAATTGCGATGTTTGATTTGACATTTATAGCAAACTTTTTTAACTCCTCTTCTATTTCTTTCCCCACAATTTTATCTATTTCTTCTTTGCTAAGACCTTGATTTTTCAAATCAATAAACCTTTCTTCTATAAATTGATATATTTCATCCGGAAGCATGTATCTGTCTTCTTTTGGATACAACTTATTTTCTTTATCAGGATATACCAAAACATCTTCATTTGAATACTTTTCAATTTCAGGGCTTCTCTTGTTTACTCTGATTATTCCCATCTTTACATGGTTGGGTAAGTCTGAAAGGTTTATTGTCACAAAAGAGTCTTTGCTTCCCATAGAGTTCAAAAAGGCTCTAGCACAAGCAACCTGTATATCACTTCTCAATTGGCCAATATTGCCTGGGCATTCATATAGCATAAGCACTCTTACTGCATCTTTCTTTATGAGAATTGGCTTATTAATCCTAAAAGATTCTTTTGAAAAAAAGGTATATATGATTTCATACCTCTCTTCTGGAGGCCTGTCCGCTAAAGAAGGCAGTTCTATTAAGACAGGAATTCTTCTTCTAAAAGTAAGCAATAAAGAAGATTCAGGGTTTTCTGTGGTTGCAGCAATTAACATGATTTGAGCCTCACGAGTACTTTCTGTTTCTCCTAATCTTCTAAATTTTCCTTTGTCAAGAATAGAAAAGAGTATTTCCTGCCCTTCACTGGGAAGCCTATGAACTTCATCTAAAAAGAGTATTCCTCCATCAGCTTTTTCTACTAATCCTGCTTTAGGAACATCTGCACCTGTAAAAGCTCCTTTAACATAGCCAAAAAGCTGGGACATAAGAAGCTGAGGATTGTCTGCATAATCAGCACAGTTAAAAACTACAAAAGGCGCATTTTTGCTAAATCGCCCAGACTCTATGGCGAAACTATACATCGCTTCTGCAAGCTGGCTTTTACCAGCGCCTGAAGGCCCCACTATTAAAGTATGAAGTCCATGGGGAGGATATAAAACAGCAGCTTTTGCAAGGCTTATTTGAACCTTAAGACTTCCTTCGCTTCCAATGATATCTTTAAAGGACAATGTATCTTTGTTGGAATTATGGTCTTTATCAACATTCTGTTTTTCAACGTTTTGGAAAATTTCTGATTTAACTAAAGTTTTACTACTTTCGCTTTTTAAAATTTCCTTTTTTATTTGTGCAGCCACAAAGCGAGAAATGTTGTATCCTAAATTGTTTAACTCTTTTGTCAAATTTCTATCTGAAATATTTGGGTCCTTTGAAATTATTTTTTTTGCATCTTCTAAAAGGTAAGGTTTTCTTCTTTCTCTTGAGTCGGGAATATTATTTTTCAGTCTAAATTGTGTCACATCTTCTCTTTTAATATTAAGGATTGATGCTATTTGGTCATCTGTTAAAGGATTCTTTTTATCCTCTTTTTGTATAATTTCAAAAATTCTATCAATCATGGTCACAAGCCTCCCTTCAACATATATTATGCAAAAAATATACCATAAATATGGCAGGAATTGTAGCGGAATATTTAGTAAATTGCATAAGTTTGAATAAAAACTTTTTAGATAAAAATAAAAAAGACCTTGAATAGGTCTTTTGGCATACAAAGTATGGTAGCATTTGTATTGGTCTTTAAGTTAAGCCCTTATTGGATAAAAAATCTTTTGGTGATATTGCTTTATTAGTTATTTTTTGGAATTCCTCATCTCTTGTAATAATCAAATCACCCTTTAACTTTTTCAAACATTGCATTTGTAAAGCATCTTCTAAATCTCTAAACTCCTTAAAATTCATTGCTTTCTTTATATCATGTTTTGTTATACTCACTACTTCTACTATACTTAACAAAGCTTCTAATGCTTTTATGCTTTCATTGTGAGAAAGGTTTTTATTTATGAAATAATATATATCCGTAATTGAAAAAGCAGCTAAATAAGCATTTATCTTTTTTTCTTCCGCTAATTTTAATATGTTATAAGCATCTACGTCAAAGGGAGTTCTTTTTAATAAAACATCAAGAATAACGTTAGTATCAATTAACACTTTCATCATTTAACCTATTATACCCATATTGTTATTTAACGGGTAATCTTCCCTCCCCTTTAATTGTATTTATTTCTTATTCTTTCTTCCCGTATTTGCTCAGCAGATATATTTTTGTCAGGATAGTCAGATAAAATTCCATACAAAAAATCTGCATTTGGAGTACCTTCTTTTTTTGCTGGAATAAGTTTTGCAACTTCACGTCCATTTTTCGTTATAATAATTTCTTCTTTATCAACTAATTCTAAATATTTACCAACTCTTGTTTTGAATTCTGTAGCGCTTACTCTCATTTTTATCACCTCTTTTACTATGCCTATTCTACATGTTATCCAATTTGATTATATTATTCAGCATAGAAATAGTCAATATATAAAAGACACAAATAACCATTTTTCAATTTATGTATTAGAACAAATATCATAAAAGAAAAACTACCTAAGTTCCATAAAAGCCGCCATACTTCCTGTCATGCCTTTATCCCTTCTATAAGAATAAAATTCACTACTGCAATGGGTGCACATTTGGCTTACTGTAATGTTTTCATCTGGTATGCCAGTATTTATAAGTTCAATATAGTTAGTATGCTGCAAATCCAGCATCCATTTTTCATCTGCCTTTTTTACAAGAACTTTTTCCCAATCATCAATAACATCTTTAATTTTATTCGCAACATCATCGCCTACTTCATAGCAACATTTGTATATAGAAGGGCCTATCCCTACAAGTATATCTTTGGGATTTGAACCATATTCTTCATCCATGGCATTAACCGTTTTAGGCCCAATATAGGCTACTGTGCCTCTCCATCCTGCATGTGCAAGGGCAATAACTTTTTTGACAGGGTCTAAGAAAAACAAAGGCACACAGTCGGCATAAAATGTAACAAGAGGAGTACCTCTTTCATTAGTCATAAGGGAATCTACACCAGAAATATCGCTTCCTCCAAAGTTTTTACCTTTGTCCTTTAGAGTCACTTTTCTTATAACATCCCTGTGAACTTGGTCTGAAAAGACCATATCTTCGTATGAAAAACCGCCAACATCGCAGATTATTTTAAAATTTTCATAGACTTCCTCTTTAGTGTCATATCTTTTTAAGCTTAAATTCAAGGAAGCGTATTTGCCTTTGCTTACACCGCCAATTCTAGTAGTAAAAAGGTGTTTGACAAGCCCTGTCTTTTCAAAAGATGGTATTGTGTAAAAAACTATTCCTTTTACCTCATTTCTTTTAAAACCCACTTCCAAAATACCAACTCCTTTTTATACTGCATCAGTTTTTTTCTTCTCTATCTTTATCTTTTTTCATCTTTAATTCCGAAAAGTTTCTCTGTCCATTTGATAAAAGCTATTTGTATTAAAAAGAGTAGTATCACTGTTATCATAGCAATTATAGGAATGATAATAAAATATTTCTCCATTAAATTTCTTTCCTTTATCCTCCACTAATTTTCCTAATAATATAATACTATAAACACTGTCAAAAATCATTAAAAATTTTAAAAAAATAGCAGGATTAACCTGCTATTTTAGTTCAATAAGTTCATAATCTCTTGTACCCAAGCCAATTTCTTCGCCATATTTTAATTGTAGTTCTCCTTTTGTTTCAGGATGCAAAGCTTTAAATTTGTCTTCTCCAGGATTCATGCCGTATCCCGCTTCTTCTAACGCTGTGCCTCTGTGGCCAAATTGCTGATTTACAAGGTCATAGCTTGCCTGGTCTATGGCTACAGGATCAAAGGAAGCCAATATTCCTATATCAGGAACAATCGGCGCATCACTCCAAGGCGTACAATCGCAAAGTGGTGTAACATTCATGACAAAGTTTATAAACGCAATTTTGCCTTTTTTTGTAGAATAAGCGCCATAAGCATATTCCGTCATTCTCTCTACAAAAGCATCCATATCAGTTCCCCATTGAGGCTTTATGACACCATATTGGCAAATTGACACGCATTCTCCACACCCTATGCATATAGAAGGGTCAATATAAGCAGAACTATTGACTAAAGATATCGCATTTACGGGGCAATTCCTGATGCACATTTGACAGGCAGTACATCCCTTTCCTACAACAGGCTGCACTGTTGAATGCTGCTGCTGTTTTCCTGCCGCAGGAGCACATCCCATAGCCAAGTTTTTTATGGCTCCTCCAAAACCAGCCAATTCATGGCCCTTGAAATGGGACATTACAATCATTGAGTTTGCAAAGAAAATATTTGAAGCAATCTTTACAGTGTCAAAATGCTTTTTACCAATTTTCACTTCTACAGAGTCTTTACTTAAAATACCATCGGCAATTATTATTGGTGCATTTACAACTGCATAGGCAAAACCATTTTCAATTGCTGTCACCAAATGGTCAACCGCATTTGAACGGCTGCCTTTGTAAAGAGTATTTGTATCTGTTAAAAATGGTTTACCCCCATAACTTTTAATTTTGTCAACCACTTTTCTTACATATATGGGGTTTATGTAGGCGTTGTTTCCCTTTTCTCCAAAGTGAATTTTAATAGCTACCAAATCATTTTTATCAATAATGTTTTTAAAACCCGCTACATCAAAAATTCTCGCTACTTTGGAGGACAAACTGCTGCTAGCTTTGTTTGCCCTCAGATTGTAAAAATATACTTTTGATTTCATAATACCACCTCATTTACAAAATTAATTTCTTACAAGTTTAGAATTTACAAATCTTATGCCCCTTTTAAAATAAGAGAGGGCAGATTTGTCAGTGATTAATACAATGGCAGAGTAAATTATAGTTCCAATTAATATGGTCATAAACAAGACTATAACCTCATAAATTCTTTTATCTGACGGCATCTTAATAATCATATTATTATACACAAAATGCACTACAACCCCCATTACAACTGATGCAAACATTGCCCTTATAAAACTCATAAACATGTATTTCCCGCCTATTTTACCAAGTTTTCTTTTTAAAGAAGTAAATAAAAGAAAAGTAGCAAATATGGCTGCAATAGAAGTAGAAAGAGCAAGTCCACCTAATTTTAAATATCTTACCAAAATTAAGTTAAGTGCAATATTTAGTAATACAGCTATGGCACCATTTATCATGGGAGTTTTTGTGTCTTTCATAGAGTAAAAACTTCTACTTAAGACATCTCTAAGGCCATACGCAGTCATTCCTATGGCATAATAAAAAAGGGCGATTGAGGTAAGATATGTGGACTTCTCATCAAAAGCTCCTCTTTCAAATAATACTTTTATTATAGGCACTCGGAGTACCATTGCACCAACTGATACAGGTATTAATACATATAAAATACCACTTACTACAAAATTTAAACTTTTTAGAAAACCTTCTTTGTCGTCTGCTACTGAATGTTGCGATAAAACAGGATATATAGCAGTTGCAATTGATGTTGAAAAAACACCTAATGCAAACGTCTTAAGCCTATTGGCATAACTCAATGCCGCAATACTTCCGTCAGGCAAAAAAGAAGCTATCACTCTATCCACATAAACATTTATAGTCTGCACCCCTGTCCCCACAAGCACAGGCATTGCTAATAAAATGACTCTTTTTACTCCTTCATCTTTAAAATTCACTCTCAACTTGAATCTGTAACCTAATTTATATAAAACAGGCAAATGAACTAATGTTTGTATAAAAGTGGCGATAATTGTAGAATAAGCTACTGCAGTAATTCCAAATTTGCCCCCATATAAAATTGCTACTGTTATTACAATAATATTGTAAGGTATACCAATCATGGCAGGAACAGTGAAATGTTCCATCGCCTGAAGAGCACCAGTAAAAATATTAGATGCAGCTATCAACACCATTGTAGGCAATAATATAGTCGTAATCTTTACTGTCAACTCAAATTTTTCTCCAGTAAAAGCTGGCGCCACAAATTTTACAAGATAAGGTGCGAATGTAAAACCCAAGAAAGTTAAAATTACTGTTGCAACCAATACAACACCTAAAAGGTTATTTATAAAATCAAATGCCTTTTGCTTTCCTTCTTTTTGAAAGTATTCGGTAAATATTGGCACAACAGTGGTAGCTATTGCGGCAGTTACCGCCACAAAAAGTGTCATAGGTATAACAGTTGCTATATTGTAGGCATCCATGGAAACAGAAGTACCAAATTTAGCAGCAAAAGTTATTTCTCTCAAAAATCCAGATACTTTACTTAATAAAGTTATTATCATTATGACGCTAGCTGCTTTTACAGCTTTTTTAGCCGTCGACATATATTAAGCCTCCTATCCTTCTTCAGTCATTATAAACATAAGCTCTGCAGTAGCTGCAACTTCATCTCCAACTTTTGCAACACCTTTAGCTTTAACAAGCCCCATCTTTATAGAATCTATTAAAACTTCTAAAACAAGTTGGTCTCCCGGCCTTACTACTTTTTTGAAGCGGCACTTATCAATCCCTGTGAAAAGCCCTAATTTACCTTTGAATTCTTCTATATTCATAACAGCAATACCTGCTACTTGTGCCAATGCCTCAACAATAAGAACTCCTGGCATTATAGGATTGTCTGGAAAATGCCCTTGAAAAAAAGGTTCATTAGCTGTCACATTTTTTATTCCAACAGCTTTTTTACCTTCTTCAATTTCTATTATTCTATCCACTAATAAAAAAGGATATCTATGAGGAAGAATTTTTCTTATGTCTTTATTTTCCACCCTATGTTTCAGCTCTGTAAAACCTATAAAGATCTAAAATTATCTACAATATTTATAGGTTTTACTCATACACTCAAGCCTTTATGGCTTAGTGTACATAATGGCATCTCTCTACAATGCCATACCGTGAGCCAACGGTACTTTTGTTCACTCCTTTCTTTAAGTCAAGCAACTAATTTCCCATATCGGAAATGTAGAGTAGTTACTTGACTTATTTCTTTGTAATTTAACTCTTTATTCCCTTTATACTTGTTAAATATGTTTATGCTTGAGTTTATATCTCTATCTAATTCCATACCACATTGGCACTTATACACTCTTTTGGATAAATTCATATCTTGTTTTCTACCACAATTTGAGCATGTTTTAGAAGTATAGGCTTCATCGATATAGACAATATTAACACCATGCAATTTTGCCTTGTATGTTAATACTGTCTTAAATTTACCCACTCCCCAATTTTCCTTTATACTTCTGTTTAGAGCTTTCATTTTAGATTTTTTTACCATCTGTTCTTGAGACAGATTGCCTAATATTATTTCTTTATTGTTTAATACTAAATACTTTGTTATTGCATGAATGAAGTGTTCCTGCTGTTTTCTTCTCTTTTCATACAACCTGTTTAATGTTTTTGTAAGTTTTTTATATCTTCTACTTCCTTTTTTCTTTTTATCTCTCATTGACCTTACTTTATCTATCTTCTTGTTCCAGTATTTATCGTATCTTGGATTTATAATCTCAATAACTTTACCATCTTGGCTTATTCCTGTTATAAATTTAGAAATACCTAAATCAACTGCTAAAATATTGTTTGAATTGTTTTCTATTTTCTCTACTTCATAGGTTATTGAAAGCATATACTTATTTCTTGACTTTATTATCCATACTTCACCATAATTTTTAGGTATTTCATTAATATCTATATCAAACTCATAAAAACCCAACTTAATTTTATTGTCATTTATTTTTACATATTCTTTCGGTGTTTTTAATGGGTAAAAGTAATCTTTATTTTTATATCTTGGAAGTTTAGATTTTTTACCATTTGCTCTTTTCTTTAAACAATTCTTATAATCTGTATCTAAATCTATGCAAACTGCGTGTAAATGTTTTGCATATACTTTAGCATACTCTGTATTTTGCTCTCTTAATAATTTAATCTGACTTCTTTGCTCTGACATTGTTATAGTTTTACCATAACAGTTATAATATTCAATCCTCTGGCGTAGATAGGTGTTGTAAAGTATTTTACATAAGTTACTATCCCTCTCTATACACTCTATTTGTTCTTTTGTTGGGTGTATAGCTATCTTTTTGCATAGTATAATTTTTTCTTCATTCTTCTTGAATCTCACGCTCAAGCACTTCCTTTACCACTTTTTTTAACTTTTTTTGTTTATAACTTCTACTACATTTGAGATATAATATGATTGAGGTGATTGTAATGTATTCAATAGGTGAGTTTTCTAAAAAATTAGGAGTATCAATACAAACTTTGAGAAATTGGGATAAGGAAGGTATATAACGTATCCAATAGGTTTTTATATATTTTTATATATTTTTGTCAACTGTTTTAACCACCTCTTTTTAGCGGAATTAGAAGATATGACAAAACAGTGGCTTATCATTGATTATATCACAAAAAAATGAAAAATAAAAAGGGCAAGCGCCCTTTCAAACTTTTGAAAATAGGATATTTTGCATAAGGAACGACTTGTGACAAAGCGACCCGGCACTCAAGTAAGAAAGTTTATAAAGCAAAAATAGAAAAACAATCATACTTACCTGAGTGCCGGGAAACTTAACGAGACCAAGGGTGGAAGCAGGGCCGAAGCCATGGATGGCGGAGGCGGGCACCTTAAGGCATGGATGCCACTTGACGTAGGTACCCTGCCGGAACCCGAAGGTCGAGTTTAGTTTTGTCGCTTTGGAACTCCGGAGTGACGATGCAAAATATCCTATTTATATATTTTTGACTTTGTCAACAAGATGAAAGTGCAAGCGCCCTTTTACACTTTCTTAGAAAGTTGATTATATATTTGGTCAGCCAGTCCAAAAGAACCATTTTGCGCCAATATTTCAGCATATTTATCGTACAGCATAGAAGTAAAAACATCATTTGCTAGGCTATCTCCCGTCAATGGGTCTTCTGGAATTGTCTTTATCATCTCATTTAACATAAGCCCTATAAAAGTTGCCTCTAATTGCTGACATGCTTCTTTAAGCTTTTTACTGTCTTTGTCTTTTATCGCCTGTTGTATTATTCGTTCAAAATCACTTCCATCTTTTTGCAAATCAATTTGAAATCTATTTATATCACTGTTATTCATAGGATTTATTTCCATGCAAGGTCATCCCTTTCAATAAATTATCTTCTCAGATTATTTGCAATTCCCAGCATTTCATCAGCTGCTTGTATAGCTTTTGAATTTATTTCATAAGCTCTTTGTGCGGCAATCATGTCCACCATTTCCTTTACAACTTGGACATTTGAGGTTTCTAAAAATCCTTGCATGACTTTGCCCATTCTTCCTTGAAAGTCATCTCTTGTACTAGGCTGCCCTGAGGCTTCTGTTGGCTCATAGAGATTACTACCCACACTTAAAAGTCCCTGAGGATTGACAAAATTATAGATTCCTAAAGTAGCTACTTCTTGAGTAGTTCCATCAGGATTTTTTACGCTTATTACACCCATTGGCGATACTGATATATCTTTTTCAGTGCTGTCAAAAACTATGGGATTACCGCTGTCATCTAATACAGGATAGCCGTCAGCAGTTACAAGCATTAAAGTGTTACCGTCAGCACTTAATTTAAAACTTCCATCCCTCGTGTAATAAACTTTGTCATCCGGTCCTAACACAGCAAAAAAGCCTTCTCCATCCAATGCCAAATCCAAAGGATTCTCTGTCTGCTGGAGGCTTCCTTCCGTAAAATCTTTTACAATTGCTGAAGGTCTCACGCCTACCCCTACTTGCATATTGACAGGTTTACCTTGTCCACCATATACGTTTTCTCTTTGTAAAGTTTGATATATTAAATCTTTAAATTCGGCCCTATCTCTTTTAAAAGCAGTAGTATTTACATTCGCAAGATTATTCGCGATAACATCTACGTTAAGTTGCTGAGCAGTCATGCCAGTTGCTGCAGACCACAATGCCCTCATCATAATTTTCATCCTCCTTATACTTTTCCAACTTCGTTGACAGCTTTTCCAAGAGTCTCATCAAAAGCAATTACAACCTTCTGATTTGATTCATAATTTCTCATCACGCTTATCATATTTACCATTTCTTTAACTGAATTCACATTTGACTGTTCTAAAAAACCTTGCTTTATTTTCCCTGTTGCAGGAATAACTTGTACATTGGCACTGTTATCTATAAAAAATAAATTATTGCCCTCTTTTCTTAAACCATCATAATTATCAAAATCCACAATTCTAAGCCTGTCCACCAATTGACCATTGTTTATAATATTGCCCATCTCATCAACAGAAATGTCTCCTTGTGACAACTGTATAGGCCCATTTTCCCCTTCTACAATATATCCCTCTTGTGTGACTAAATACCCATCTTTGGATAAAGTAAAAGAGCCATCCCTTGTATACCTTTGACCATTAGGGGTATTTACCACAAAAAACCCATTGCCATCTATCGCAAAGTCTAACTTACCATTTGTTTGAGAAAAAGCACCTTCTTCAAAATTTGTATGAAAAGTGTCAACTAACACGCCGTAATCCATTGTTCCAATTTTCCCGTTAGGCGGTGTGTTATCGCCACCATGTCTTGTTACTTCAAAATTTGGGAAAGGGGAAGTAACTACCACATCTCTTTTATATCCTACTGTATTAACATTTGCAAGATTATTCGCCAAAACATCCATTATCTTAGTTTGGGTAATCATCCCCGAAGAGGCAGTGTAAAGCCCTCTTAACATAAAATCACCTTCTTACTTATTGATTTTGTATACGTCTATTACAGTTTCTGATTTTTCTAATAATTCAAGAGAATCCAATGCCTTCCCTGCACCTAAAGCCACACAACTTATAGGGTCATTTGCAAGATATACAGGTGTATTCATCCTTTCTCTTAAAAGCCTGTCCATTCCTTTTAGCAATGCTCCGCCCCCCGTGAGTACTATCCCTTTGTCACTTATGTCCGCCGCTAATTCAGGAGGTGTTCTTTCTAATACACTGTGGACAGCTTCAACAATTTCTTCAAGAGGCTCTTTTAATGCTTCACATATTTCACTGGAAGTCACTTCTACATTCTGAGGCAAGCCTGACATTAAACTTCTCCCTTTTACTAGCATTTTCTCTTCTTTACCGTCAAAGTAGGCAGTACCTATATTTATCTTTATTTCTTCTGCCATTCTTTCTCCTATTATTATATGATGTTTTTTTCTCATATGCCTTATAATTGCCTCATCAAAATTGTCCCCCGCTACTTTAATATTTTTAGACACCACTGAACTCCCCAAAGAAATTACGGCTATGTCAGTGGTGCCTCCCCCAATATCTACAATCATATTTCCACTAGGCTGTGATATATCTAATCCTGCTCCTATGGCTGCCGCAATAGGTTCTTCGATTAGATAAGCTTTTCGCGCTCCTGCTTGTAATGCTGCATCAATGACAGCTCTTTTTTCTACCTGTGTTACGCCACTTGGAATACAAATCATTATTTTGGGTCTTAATAAAAACCTTCCCCCGCAGGCTTTGTTTATAAAATACCTAAGCATTTTCTCTGTAACGTCGTAGTCAGAAATTACTCCCGCCCTCATAGGCTTCATGGCTAATATATTCCCTGGCGTCCTGCCTACCATTCTTTGTGCTTCTTCGCCAACTGCAAGAATTTTATTAGTATTTCTATCAATTGCTACAACTGATGGTTCTTTTAAAACAATTCCTTCCCCTTTGATGTAGACCAGGACAGATGCCGTGCCAAGGTCAATTCCGATATCCTTAGAGATCGCAAACATCCAAACACACCTTTCTTATGTATTTCGACAAAAATGGCATCCACTTAAATTATCGACATTGATGCCGAAATGTTTAATTTATTATCAATTTATTAATTCGCTACAAATTTACAAAATCCTCTTTTATTTTCTTAAAATTTATTGTTCGTTTTTTGATATTTTATTTTAGTTGCTTTTCCTCCTCTTATATGCCTTTCCGCTTTATTTTTGCTTAGAATCTCTCTCACTTCTTTATATAATTCAAAGTTTATATCTGGAAGCCTTTCTGTCACATCTTTGTGAACTGTGCTTTTGCTAACTCCAAAAACCTTCGCAGCTTCTCTTACAGTTGCTTTGTGTTCTACTATATATTTTGATATTTCTAGTGTTCTCTCTTCTATGTAATCTTTCAAACCCAAAACCCCCTTTAAATTTTTCAAATCTCATTAATATGTATATGCCAAAACAAAGCCATTAGAATATTTATAAAAACAAAAAAGACTTGAATACGGGAAGTATCCAAGTCTTTTTAAGCAGGTGTTCTTATTTAAAATATGCTATTGGATCAACAGGTATTCCATTTTCTAAAAGTTCAAAATGTAAGTGGGGTCCTTCCCCAACTTCAAACTTTGCTGATTCTCCTATTTTCCCTATTTGCTGTCCTCTTACTATTTTTTCTTGTTCCTTTGCTAAAATCTCATCGTCTAAATTTGCATACCGTGTTTCCCATTTTCCATTTTTTATAACAACAGTATTCCCTAATTTTGGATCTTTATATACCTTTGTCACAATTCCATCCATAGCTGACAATACAGGTTCTCCTAAGTTTGATCCAATATCTACACCTTTATGAGTTGTCCATTCTTGAAGGGTTTTTGAAAATACAAGCTTATCTTTAGCAAATTCTAATATTATGTCTCCATTTACAGGCTTCAATAAAACTAACATCGTAGAAGATAAATTACTATCTTTTTTTATTGTGGATGTAGTACTTGCCATAACAGTTGCTACTTTGCTGTTTGTTAAACTATCATTTTTCCCTGAACTTTTAACCTCGTCACTATTTTTTGTTACCGGTTGAGGATTTTCTTTTTTGTCAGATACGTTATTTTCTTGTTGTTGGCTGATAACAGCTGTAGAATTATTTTGCTGTTCTTTTTCTTCCTGAGCTTGCGCTAGTTCTTCTTCATAACCCCAATCACTTTCAATAGCTGAATTAATTTCTTCTTGCTGTGCTTTTCTGAGTTCTTCTAATTTTTTTAAATTATTATTAGTAACATAAACTGATGTAGCGGCTATCACTACTACGGATAAAAATAATACTATGTAAAAACCCTTTCTATCAAAAAATCTTATTAAATTTTCCCTGTTTATTCTCACATTTTTCACCTCCAAATGGTATTTTAACCATTAACTTAATTATTTATACAAAAAATACAGCACTTTATCAGTGCTGTATTTTCAATAAATCTTCAATTTTTACTATTTCTATCCCTGTATAATAATATTTCAATATTTCGTCAAACTTTTTCCCTTGTTTCGCCATTGCATTTGCTCCATATTGACTCATTCCCACTCCGTGACCATAACCTATGACGGTTATTACAATGTTATTTCCTTGTGCCTCAAAGCTAAAATTTGTAGAATTTAAATCAAAAATTTCTTTTATATCTTTACCATTAAAAGTTATATTCCCTATTTTTAAAGTTTTAACGTGCCCAACTTGTGTTCTTTCTACATCTTTTATTTGAGTTAAAATATTGCTATTATCCAATTTCAAAGAAGGCTCTTTTTGCTTTAATTTATTTATAAATTCTTCTTTTGACACTATAACAGTAGTTTTATATTTTGATGCTACCTCTTCTCCAGGAGAAACCACACTTCTTAAATAAGGAATTTTACTCTGCCATACGTCCTCAGAATTCTCTGTTTTCCCTCCACTTATAGCATGATAAGCTGGCACAATTAAAGCATCATCGTACACTAAGACAAGTCCTCTTGTATCTTCTACTGCTTGAGATATTTTGGCATAGTATTTATCAAAATTTTCTCCCCATTTTTGCCTCAACTCCCCCTCAGATTGCCATGCTTGGCAATGTTCAGAATCGGCGCACACATCAGCTCCTGGATGTAATTCGCAACCCTTTCCTCCCAAAGCTATTTCCTTTGAGAGAGCATAAGTCCTCGCTGCAACAGCTTGTGCCTTTAAAGCTTCCATTTCAAACTCCGCAGGCATTTCTGCAGCAACTACTCCTTTTACGTATTCCTCTAAATCCATTTTTTGTATTTTGTTTTGGTTTGTTATAAAAACATTTATAGTTTTGTAATTACTTGTGTCCTCTAATTTTACTAATTTCCCGTTATCCACTAATTTTATTTCTTGGGAAGGTACAGAAAAAGTTTTATGAAAATTAAAGCCAAACACTATTATAGATGGCAAAATTATCAAACTAAAAAATATTGTGAAAACTCCATAAGCAACATATCTCATTTTCCCCCTCCGACATTAAACATGCTAAATAAAATATATGTCCATAAATATATATTTATTCTTCCAGAGAATCCAAAATAACAATTAAAATAGTGGGAAAAGTTCCCACTATAGTAGAGGAGGATATAAGCATTTATTGCTTCATAACTTTCTATCGGCAGTTTTAATATAAAACTTTAATAAAACAAAAAAACAGCTGCTTTAAAGCAGCCTACATTGGGTTGGGGGTGCAGAATATATTAAATTTTATGGGGAAAAGGGGAATCATTCTTACAGTTTAAATTATATTACATTATTTTGGCGCTTTAAATAGGACTTAAGTCTCATTTTTTGTTATTTTTATATCTTTTTATACATAAATCGACTTACTTCTCATGAGAAATGACATACCCTATCATTTTGTCTCCATCTAAATAAGCATCAAATCGTCCTTCAAATATTTTGACAGCCGTGTCGATATATGTCCCCCTTTTAAACCATTCTTCATTGAAAATATTATTTTCATAACCATCAAATACCGGCATGTATAAAATGTTATCAATGTCTAAATCAGTAAAAAAGTGAGTCCCATAAGAAAGCTCTGGCATAAAATCGCCATTTTTTATTCCAAGCTCTACAATCATAGCAGCATTAGATATTTCGTTGTATATAACAGGTACCCCTAAATAGGGATTAGAGGAACCCCATCTTCCCGGACCCACAAGAATGTATCTATCTCCTATACTTTTATTGAGTCTACCTATTATTCTTGCAATTTCATGTTTATCTCTATATTGGCTGTAAACTTCATGGTCTACGTATACTATATATTTTATGTTTTTCAAGATGCCATTTGTAAGCATTCTATCCCCTTTCAACAAGACACATTTTTTTTCAATATCTTTAGGAATGTGGACTTTTCTGAAACTCTCATAAGAACTCAATGGTCGTGTTTGAAGAAGATAAAATTCGCCTTTTTTTAAGTCATAAGTGAATTCAATGTCAACTGCCATTCCCATTTCTTCCTCAAGATATTTAAACAAATTAGAGATTATGTTAAAAAATCCTCTGTGTTTCCTCGGAAAGTTTTCAAAAGTAAAAATATATTTATTAAAAACATCATTGCTGTTATTCAGTATATTGATATCAAAAATAGCGTTCTCTCTTTTTGAGTATATTTGAGCAATATCACCTATCTTATCGTGATATGTTAAAAATTGCGGTACTTCATTTATGTTATAGGTCTCAACTTCCCCTGTAATTAAATTTAGCACATCAAAAGTTTCCTGTGAATTTTTCGCTATTTCTTTTGGATTATTGCCTTCGGGCCTTAAACGCAAATTAGTTAGAGAAAAAATTCTCGCATATCCTCTACCTGTACACTTTGTCCCTAAACCAAAAACTAATCTCACAACCCCATCTTCTATTTTAATTCTGTCAGTCCACCGTCTGTAATTTCGAGAGAAGCCTACTCCAGAAACCTCTGGATAAAAATACATACCTTTTTGTGAACCTATCAGTTGTTGCACAATTACCCCCATTAATTCTTTTTGATCAGGAGCATGTTTTCTCCTATATGCGACGGCATCTGGGCCATATACGCTTACATAAATCTCTTTAATAGCTTTTTCTAATTGTTTAAGCCTTTCTCTATCTGTCCCCTTGTTAGGAATAAAAGTGGTATAATACTTGCCAGCAAAAGAATATTTTACATTATCTTCTAATAAAGAAGAAGACCTCACAGCTAAAGGATAATACATTTTATTTAAAATCTCTGTCAGCACTTTTTTAAATTCTGGAGGAAATTTAGCTTCTCTAAATCTCATTTCTACTTCCTCATAAGGAGTATCTTCCGTTATATCATTTAAATTATTATAATCTAAAAACATTTGATAATAATCAGTAGCTATAAAAAAACTTTCAGGTATCTTTACACTTTGCTTAAAAACATCAATATATTTTTCTAATACCTCTTCTGCAAAGCAAAGTCCTGAAGCTTTTCCTCCAATATACCCTTCCCCAAAAATTCTATCTTCGTTTTTTCTGTTTAAGCGAGGATTGTAATTTTTATATAATAAAGTCTCAGACATTTTTCCACCGCCTATTGAGATTTTAATTTTACAAAAATTATAACATGAGATTTTTTAGTAAACAACAAAAAACCTCCCACAAAATTTCTTTGTGAGAGGTAGATATTTTCATTCAGAAAATCTTACTCTTTATCTAAAGCCTCAACAGGGTCAACATACTCTAAACCTTGAGCATCTGCAACAGGTTTGTAGGTTACCATTCCTTTATAAACATTTAATCCTTTTAATAAAGCTTTATTTTCAAGTAAAGCCTTCTTATATCCTTTATTTGCTATTTCTAAAGCATAATGCAATGTTACGTTAGTTAAAGCAAAAGTAGAGGTTCTCGGAACCGCTCCTGGAATGTTAGGCACAGAATAATGTACTACTCCATGTTTTATAAAGTACGGGTCTTTGTGAGAAGTCGTTCTATCACAGGTCTCTATACAACCACCTTGGTCTATTGCAACATCCACTATTACTGCACCTTTCTTCATCGTCTTTACCATTTCTTCTGTCACAAGTTTTGGCGCCTTTGCTCCAGGTATCAAAACTGCTCCTATTAGCAAATCTGCTTTCTTCACACTCTGAGCAATATTAAAACTATTTGACATCAAAGTTGTAACTCGTCCACCAAATATGTCATCAAGGTAAGCAAGTCTCGCTGGATTTACATCCAATATTGTAACTCTTGCTCCCATCCCCATAGCTACCTTTGCTGCATTTGTACCTACCGTTCCCCCACCTATTATTACTACTTCTGCTGGCTCTACTCCTGGGACTCCGCCCATTACAATTCCTCTTCCTTCATTTATGTTGGTAAGAAGATAAGCTCCTATTGTCACCGACATCCTTCCAGCTACTTCACTCATGGGAGTTAAGAGAGGAAGTGCTCCATTATCTAATTGTACTGTCTCATAAGCAATCCCTACTACTTTTTTCCTTAATAGAGCTTCTGTTTGTTGTTTATCAGGAGCTAAATGAAGATAAGTAAAAAGAATCTGTCCTTCTTTGAAATAGTCATATTCGCTTGGCTGTGGTTCTTTTACCTTCATAATCATATCTGCTACATCAAATACTTCTTTTGCAGTATTAAGTATTTTCGCTCCAACCTTTGCATATTCTTCATCAGTTATGCCACTTCCCATTCCTGCACTTTTTTCAATATATACTTCATGGCCATTTTTTATAAAAGCTTCAACTCCCGCAGGAGTAATAGCCACACGAGCCTCTGCAGTTTTTATCTCTTTTGGAACGCCAATTTTCATATCCTATCTCTCCTTTATCAATCTTTTATCAAAACCTTTTCAATATATTAATTCTACAAAGCTATTAAAAATCCTTCAACAAAAAATAGAAATTATAAAAACTTTTAAGTAAACAACATACTTTCTTAAAATTTTTCGTAAATTTAAAAAGGCGCAACATGACGCCTTTATATTCTATATATGATTGCACCAAGATTTTTTAACTTTTCTTCCATTTTTACATAACCTCTGTCAATATGATAAATATCGTTTATTTCAGTCCTACCTTCTGCAATAAGTCCTGCCAATACTAAGGCTGCTCCCGCCCTTAAATCCGTTGCTTTAACTTCTGCACCTGTCAAATGATCTACTCCTGTAACAACAGCGCTTCTCCCTTCTATCTTTATATTTGCCCCCATACGCTTTAGCTCATCCACATGCATAAATCTATTTTCAAAAACTGTTTCTATTATAACGCTTGTCCCTTTTGCCACTGTCATCATAACCATCATTTGAGCTTGCATATCTGTAGGAAAGCCTGGATAAGGAAGAGTTTTTATGTCCACTGCTTTATAATTTTTGATTCCTTTGACTCGCAGTCCCTTAGGTTCTTCTGTTATCTTAATTCCGCATTCTGTTAATTTCGCAATTATAGACCTTACATGATCCACTATGACATTTTCTATAAGAACATTTCCTCCAGTCATTGCAGCTGCTACCATAAAAGTCCCTGCTTCAATTCTATCTGGTATGACAGTATGCTCAGCCCCTTTTAGCTCCTTTACTCCTTCAATTCTTATTGTATCTGTCCCCGCGCCTTTAATATTTGCTCCCATCTTGTTGAGAAAATTGGCAAGGTCAACAATTTCCGGCTCTTCCGCAGCGTTTTCTATTATAGTAACTCCTTCCGCAAAAACTGCCGCCATCATGATGTTTTCTGTAGCCCCAACACTTGGAAAATCTAAATAAATTTTTTTGCCTGTCAATTTTTTGGCTCGTGCTTCTACATAACCATGTCCTATGGTGATATCTGCTCCCAAAGTTTGAAATCCTTTTAAATGCAAATCTATTGGTCGAGAACCAATAGCGCACCCACCTGGCATAGAAATTTTAGCGTGCCCCAACCTTGCAAGTATGGGTCCCATCACCAAAAACGATGCTCTCATTTTCTTCACCAAATCATATGGGGCTTCTACATCTTTAATATCCACTTTTATCTTTAATTTCTCATTTTCAAATTCACATATAGCACCAAAATGCTTAATTAACTCTATCATGACATTGACATCCTCTAAAGTAGGTATGTCATCTAACACTATTTCTCCTGATGACAACAAAGAAGCGGCAATTATAGGTAATACAGAATTTTTAGCACCACTTATTTTTACACTTCCTTTAAGAGGTGGGCTTTTTTCAACAATAAATTTCGTTGTTATCACCCTCTTTTAATATTCTATAGCTATAATAGGTGTCGCCACCCATATATAAGTTTTATCGTCAAAAGAACTATATCTTATTGCTACGTTTAAATTTATTTTTTCACTTCCTAATTTAATATATTCTTTTAATTTGCTCGAATAAGCAGAAACACTTATTATATTTTCATCTTCCATTCCTTCTACTTTTTGTGCATCTAATTTGTCAAGTATTAATTTAACTATACTACTATTTTTTTCTTTATTCAACTTCCCTTTAAAAGTCCCTACAAAGCAGGTTGTTATCTCCGGTTTCCCTTTTAATTCCTTAAAAGTATTATCGATAAGTTTTTTTTCTTTTTCAACATCTTGATATCCTTTTAGTAAATATTCATCTATTAACAAGTATGCCTCTCCTTTATCCCTATTCTTTATACTTTGCGCCACAATACTTATTGCTCTCATATTTTCTGAATAGTCTATTTCTATCTGTCGAAAATTATCTTTTTCGCTTTTTGATACCTTAATTTTTTCTTTGTCAATTTCCATGCTTTCAAGTGCTTTTTCAACATATTTTGTTAAATTGTCAAAATTTGTAAATACATTGTCGACTTTTGCCCACCCGTTTATATTCGCATATTCATAAGTGGCTCCTGTCGTTAAAAAGACTTCTTTTGTCAGTGAAACATCTTCCGTCAATGAAAGAAAAGTCTGTTTTTGAAATCCAAATGAAAATATTACAATAAAAATTATTAATCCTGTAAATATTTTTTTAAACACATTTCTTACCTCCTTTTAAAAAAAGGCGGTAAAATACCTGCGAATCCACAAGGGGGAGAATGGATCCGCCGATTTTTACCGCCCTTCTATTTTAAATTATTAACTGAAATAAAAAGATTTATTCATCAATCTAAAAAATTTTATTATTGACATAACAGGAAAAATGGGCAGCCATTAGAAATAATTAGATAAAAAGAGAATAAGTCAGAAAAGGTCAGATAAATATAGATAAATTTTCCTGATAAACTTTTTTGGTCAAAAAAGGTCAAAAATCAAATTTGTTTTATAATTTTGATAAAGTAAAATTATAAGTGGAAGGAAAAATATCTCAAAAAGGAGGTGTGAAATATGTTCTGGGTAACACTTATTGTAGTAGGACTTATATCTAGTCTTGTATTTCATCCTTTGTTCAACTCCAAAGCTGGAGAATCTTACGTCGAAAAGCTAAATAAAATTTACGGAACATACTGGGCAGCACTAGTTGCACATCTAATCGGAGCATGGCTTGGCGGCGCTTACCTAGGCAAATGGGGCTGGATGGTCGCTGATTACAACGTAATAGGCGGATTCATCGGAGCAATAGTAATTGGTTATCTGTGGTACCTAATCGCTAAAAGTCAAACAAAAGCAGAAGCTAATAAATAAAATAAATCTATAAAAGCGGGGTTTATTCCCCGCTTATTTTTGTCGCTCAATTTTTACTAAGTCAATATTTGCTTCCTTTAAAAGTTTAAAAGCTAATTCATCGGGATACTCCTCTTCATATACAATTCGCTTAACTCCTGCATTGATTAACATTTTAGCGCATATGACACAAGGACTGGCACTTACATAGAGAGTAGCCCCTTTAGTACTTACCCCATGCAACGCTGCTTGTATAATCGCATTTTGCTCTGCATGTACACCTCTACAAAGCTCTGGCCTTTCTCCCGACGGTATCCCTAATTGCTCTCTCAAACAACCTGTTTCTTCACAATGGGCGAGTCCTGTAGGAGGACCATTATACCCTGTTGAAATTATGTGTTTATCCACCACCAAAATAGCCCCTACTTGTCTTCTAAGACAAGTAGAGCGAGTTTTTACAACATCTACAATTTGCATAAAATATTCATCCCATGAGGGTCTCATTTGTACATCCCTCGCCATCACTTTGTGCCGAAAAGCCTATCTCCTGCATCTCCTAAACCCGGTACAATATAACCATGTTCATTTAAACCTTGGTCTATGCTGGCCACGTAAATTGGAACCTCTGGATGGTCTCTGTGAACTGCCTCAATTCCTTCTGGAGCAGCTATTAAATTCACCAATTTTATATTTTGTGCGCCTCTTTCTTTGAGAAAATGTATGGCAGCACAAGCAGAACCTCCTGTCGCAAGCATAGGGTCTACCACAATGAGGTCTCTTTCTGCTATGTCGGAAGGCAGTTTACAGTAATATTCTACAGGTTTTAAAGTTTCAGGGTCCCTGTAAATTCCTATATGTCCTACTTTAGCAGCTGGAATGAGTTTTAACATTCCATCCACCATTCCTAATCCTGCCCTTAATATAGGGATTATTCCTAATTTTTTCCCTGCAATCACTTTTGTCTTTGCCACTGCCACTGGAGTTTTTACCTCTATCTCCTCAAGAGGCAAATCTCTTGTGACTTCATATGCCATGAGCATTGCAATTTCTTCTACTAACTCTCTAAATTCTTTAGAACCTGTATTTTCATCTCTTATAAGGCTTATTTTATGTTGAATAAGTGGATGGTCAATGACAAATACATTTTTATACATTTTTTACCTCCTGTAAGTTTAAAATTTCTTTTCTAATAACAAATTAATATCATTTGCTATACTTTTTCTCAATTTCCGCTATTTTGTCAATCCTTCTCTGATGACGTCCTCCTTGGAAAGTTGCATTTAACCATTCTTCCACCATCATCACAGCAAGTCCTGGTCCTGTGATGCGTCCTCCCAAGCACAAAATATTAGCATTGTTGTGTTCCTTAGCGGCTTTTGCTGAAAAAACATCTTCTGCATGAGCAGCTCTAATTCCTGGTACTTTATTTGCCGCTATTGACATACCAATGCCTGTCCCACAGACTAAAATTCCTTCGCTGCACTCATGAGATGCAACAGCCTCTGCTACTTTGAGGGCATAATCTGGATAATCTACAGATTCTGTACCAAAAGTTCCAAAATCTTTATAGGCTATTCCTTTTTCATCTAAATACTTTTTTATAGCTTCTTTAAGTTCATAGCCACCATGGTCAGCTCCTAATGCAATCACCGTTTTTCCCTTCCTTCTGAAATTTTGGTTATAATCTTTGAAATTAGATTGTCTAACTCGCGAGCCGTTTGTCTATACACTTCTATAGGCATGCCATAAGGGTCCTCAACCTCTCCCTGTAGCCCTACAAATTCTTTTATAGTAAAAACTTTATGGGAATATTCTGGGTACTTAGAAAGTATGCTCTGTTTATGAGAATTCGACATGGCTAAAATTAAATCAGCCTCTTCTAAATCTTGACGTCTTAAACTTTTTGACCTGTGGTTTGAAATATCTATATTATAATCCTGTTTTAATACTTCTATTGCTTCTTGCGAAGCTGGAAAACCTTCTGGAGCAAATACTCCAGCAGATTTTGCTTCAAAGTCCTTACCGAAAGCTTTCGCTTTGTCATTAAAAAGTCCCTCTGCCATAGGGCTTCTACAGCTATTCCCAGTGCACACAAATAATACTTTCATGGCAATTCTCCTTCAGCACTTATTTCTTTATAACCGGCAGCTTTTTCTAATCTATTCATAATAGCAAGTCCAATATTGTCATATTCAAAACTTTCAGCAAAAATGACATCTACTCCCTTTTTGTCAAATTGTCTTAAAACTTCAAAAAGATTTTTCGCTATCGTCTCTGGTCTATTTCTATCCCCTACGACAATAATTTCTCCCTTTTCATATTGTGTCGAAGTTTGTACCGTTGCCATTATACCAACTTTTTTACCATATTTCAATTGTTCTTCTGTCAATTCTTGAATTTTTTTTACAACTTTCTCAAGGTCTCCTGTTACTATATAGACCTCCGCATTAGGAGAATAATGCTTGTACTTCATGCCAGGGGACTTAGGCTTTAAATCTTCTTGTGGCTTTTTTAAAAGTGAAGGATCCACTTCAACATTTCCTATCACTTCTCTCAGCATTTCCAAAGTAACTGCTCCCGGTCTTAAAATGACCGGCACCTTTTCTGTCAAATCCAAAACAGTAGATTCTACGCCAACATCACATTTTCCTCCGTCTATTATTACATCTACTTTTCCATACAAATCTTCAATAACGTGAGAAGCATCAGTAGGACTAGGCTTACCTGAAACATTAGCGCTGGGAGCAGATATAGGGACTTCTGCCCTTTTGATTAAAAGATGAGCAATTGTGTTTGAAGGCATCCTTATAGCTACAGTATCCATGCCAGCCGTATTAACATAAGGCACTTTTTGTGATTTTTTAAAAATAAGTGTTAAAGGGCCTGGCCAAAATTTCTTCATAAGAGTTTTAGCTTTTTGAGGTACTTCTTTCACAAGGTCATAAATCTGCTCTAATTCTGCAATATGAACAATAAGAGGGTTATCTTGAGGCCTTCCCTTTGCTATAAATATCTTTTTTATAGCTTCTTCATTGAAAGAATTGGCTCCAATTCCATAAACTGTCTCTGTAGGAAAAGCCACAAGTCCTCCTTCTTTTATCACTTTTGCTGCAAAATCAATAAGCTCAATTTCTGGATTATTTTTATTAACACGTACTATTTTTGTCATTTAAGGCACTCCCTGCATAAACAAAACTTACAAATACTTTGTTATTATTATACCACCAATAAAACCTAATATCATCCCCAAAATAGAAATTTTCCCTTTGTAAATATTTCTGGCCTCAGGAATTACATCGCCACAGGTCACATACAACATAGCTCCTCCTGCTATGCCTAAATTTAATCCAATAAAATAAGGGGATATACCACCCGTCACAACTCCAATTAAAGCCCCTATTCCTGTAGGAATCCCAGCCAATACGGTGTATATTACATTTTTATAAGGAGGTATACCGCCTGCAGAAAATGGCGTTGCCATTGCTAAACCCTCAGGAAAATCGTGCAAAGCAATAACTAAGGCGATGTCAATACCTAATGACTGAGATACCATAAAACCAGAACCTACAGCAAGTCCTTCAGGGAAATTATGTAAAGCAATTGCAATTCCTAATAGTACTCCTTCTTTTATGAAACTTCCGGCAATATCCATATTTTCTATTATCATGTCAAAAAAAGAAATCAAAATGGCTCCCATTAATATCCCAATTGTCCCCAATGTAAGACCTGCTATATCAAAAGCATGAGGCAAAAGGTCAAAAGCAACAATAGAAAGCATTAAACCTGCAGCAGTGCCCATAATCCCACTAAAAAATCTATTAGAAGGGTTTTTTAAAAAATATGTCGCAGCTCCCCCCATTCCCGTACCGATTATTCCGACCAAAGAGCCTATTATCATCCCATTGAAGGCAGACATAAAAACATCCCCTTAATTTTTAAATCTACTTCAAATGTATTAAATCGTTATTGAACTTATGCTTAGCACAAAAAAATTCGCTCGAAGGTAGGAGGACCATCGAGCGAATAAAGCGTCCTCTATAGAGGACAGCTGGGGGGCAATGTTAAATTGTATGTATTTTGTCACATACTGCTATTTCTTAGTTTAACTTAATAAAGTGTTTTTTTATAATTATAATTTATAACGATTATTTAGTCAAGCACAAAAATTTTAATTATACCTATATTTTTTGATAATATCATTATCTATACAGAAATAAAAAGAACAGGTTTTCCTGTTCCAGACTGTACGCAAACTTTCGTAAAAGAGATATTTTGCATAAGGAGCGACTTGGTACAAAACGATAACAAAACTTAGCAAGACCGAGGGTGGAGGCAGGGCCGAAGCCATGGATGGCGAAGGCGGGCACCTTAAGGCATGGATGCCACCTGACGGAGGTACCCTGCCGGAACCTGAAGGGGAAGCTTATGTTTTGTCGCTTTGGAAAACCGGAGCGACGATGCAAAATATCTCTTTTGAAAATTTTTTAAATTTTGTCACAAGCTAGAACAGGTTTCCCTGTTCCTTTAATTTAGATTCATATTCTTGAGTTTTTCTGCCTGGTCATTTAAAATTAAAGCATCTATAATTTCATCCAAGTCCCCATCAAGAACTTCCTGTAATCTATATAAAGTTAAACCTATTCTGTGGTCAGTAACTCTGCCTTGTGGAAAATTGTAAGTTCTTATCCTCTCGCTCCTTTCCCCAGTACCTACTTGGGATTTCCGTGTCTCAGCAATTTCTCTTTGTTGTTCTTGTAGAGCCATTTCATAAAGCTTTGCTCGCAAAATTTTAAGAGCTCTTTCTCTATTTTGAATCTGTGACCTCTCATCTTGACAAGTTACTACAATCCCTGTCGGAATATGGGTAACTCTGACTGCGGAATCAGTCGTATTTACACTCTGCCCTCCATGACCGCCTGACCTAAATACATCTATCTTTATATCATTTGGATTTATCTCTACATCAACTTCCTCGACTTCAGGCAAAACTGCCACTGTAGCGGTAGAAGTGTGTATTCTTCCTCCAGCTTCAGTGGTTGGAACCCTTTGAACCCTATGAACACCACTTTCGTATTTTAACCTGCTGTAAGATCCTTTTCCAGAAATATTTAAAATTACTTCTTTAAATCCTCCGATATCTGTTTCATTGGAGCTCATTATTTCTACTTTCCAACCTTTTTTCTCTGCATACATGGAATACATCCTAAAAAGGTCATGGGCAAAAAGAGCTGCCTCTTCTCCTCCTGCTCCTGCCCTAATCTCCATTATGACGTTTTTCTCATCATTTGGGTCTTTTGGTATTAAAAGAATTTTTATCTCCTCTAATAATTTTTCTTTTTTTTCTTCTAATTGAGAAAGTTCTTCCTCTGCCATCTCTTTAAGCTCTTCATCATTTGAAGACAACAACTCTTTTGTAGCCTCTATATCTTCCAAAACTTTTTTGTATTCTCTGTATTTTAACACAATATCTTCAATAGCCGCATGCTCTTTTACATACTTTCTCCATTCAGCTACATTTGAAATAATATTAGGGTCACTTATTTTCTGACTTAAATCTACATATCTATCTTCTATTGCTTGCAATTTATCAATCATCATCTCACCTCAAAAATTGATTATATCATATATTGCTATTTGTGAAAACTATAACTTATACCTTGCTATTACAACTCTATCAATTCCCGATAAATCCTTTATCACTTCAATATTTTTAAAACCACCTTTTGTCAATAAATCAGTTACCTCCTCTTTTTGGTCATATCCCATTTCAAAGCAAATTGCCCCTTCAGGATTTAGATAAAAAGGAGCTCCCTCTATAATCTTTTTATAAAAGAAAAGCCCATCTTCTCCTCCATCCAACGCTATAATAGGTTCTTTTTTTACTTCTTCTTGAAGGGTTTCAAGTTCGCCTCTTTTAATATAGGGTGGATTTGATACAATAAAATCAAACTTTATATTCTTAGGAACCTGTGAAAAAACATCACTTTCTATAAAAACAATTTTATCTAAAACGTTGTGTTTTTTTGCATTATATTTTGCCACCTCAAGAGCTTTTCTACTAATATCGACAGCATATACAAAGCAATCAGGAAAATATTTGACTACACTTACAGCTATAGCACCACTGCCTGTCCCTATGTCAATTAGTGTATTACCTTTCTTAAGCCTTTTTAATACTTCTTCCACAAGTATTTCCGTCTCAGGCCTTGGAATCAATACATTTTCATCCACGAAAAACTCCAAACCCATAAAATAATGTTTTTTTACAATGTACTGATAAGGAATGTGAGATTTTCTCATATTTAAAAGTCCTAAAAACTTTGCTAACTCCCCTTCCTCCACTTCATCTTCTCTTTTAATTATTAGATTTATCCTATCCATCCCCAAACAGTAGGCAAGGAGCAGTTCCGCTTCAAGTTTAGGATTTTCGCAAATGCCTTGAAGTTCTTTTGCCCCTAAATTTATCACTTCATATACTTTCAAATTCTTGTCCTCCCTCGTCCTCCAAAACACTTTTTAGTGATGCAATAGCAACTTCTAATTGATTGTCATCAGGCTCTCTTGTAGTAAGTTTTTGTAACAGCAAGCCAGGATATACAAAAGCCGCTATTATTTTATTGTCACTTCGCCCTGCCAATTTTATTATTTCATAAGATATACCAGCAACTACAGGAAGCAAAAGAATTCTACTGAGTATCCTTATATAAAGAGTAGGCCATTTCAAAAAAGAAAAAACTATTATAGAGACAGTCATGACTATAAAAAGGAAATTTGTTCCACACCTAGGATGTAAAGTAGTATATTTGCGAGCATTTTCTACTGTCAATTCCTCTTCATGTTCAAGGCAGTAAATAGCCTTATGCTCTGCCCCATGATATTCAAAAATACGCTTTATGTCTTTCATCTGAGAAATAAGAACAAGGTACAAGAGAAAAATGACAACCCTCAACAACCCCTCGACAAAATTTATGACTATGGTATTTTTTGTAAATAATTTCATGTAATCCGCTACATATGTCGGTCCGATAAAAAATATGACAATAGATAAAATTAAAGATATTGCGACAGAAAAATACATCAAAACATCATCTAACTTATCTCCAAACACTTTTTGTAAAAATGAATCAAATTTTGAAATATTTTCTTCATCTTCTTCTTCAAAAAGTTCTGCAGAATAAGTAAGGCTTTTTATACCTACGATAAGAGAATCAAAAAGAGCAAAAGTACCTCTTATAAAAGGTAACGAAAAAAATTTATTCCTTTTAGTCAAGGGTTTTACATACTCTTTCTTTATAATTATTTCATCTCCTTTTCTTACAGCTGTCGCTACACTATTGTGTCCTCTCATCATAACTCCTTCAATTACTGCTTGACCACCTATATCAGTTTTTTTCATTATTACACCTCTTTTCTATGTACGGGGAACTTCATGGCATTTTCGACACCTTGCTTCATAGGTTTCATGGGCCCCTACTAAAATGATTGGATCATCGTATTTTGCAGGTTTCCCATTGATAAGCCTTTGAGTGCGAGTAGCAGGATTGCCACATTTCACACATATAGCCGTCAGTTTATCCACAGACTCCGCAATTGCCATTACATCAGGAGTAGGCCCAAATGGTTCTCCCCTAAAGTCCATATCTAAGCCAGCACAAATGACTCTTTTGCCCAAATCAGCAATTTCCCTTACAACATCCACAATCGAATGGTCAAAAAACTGAATTTCATCAATTGCGATAACCTCTGTGTCTTCTTCTAAAAGCTCAATTATTTCAAAAGCTTTTACTACACTAATAGCATTTATATTAGTGCCATTGTGAGATACCACCTTGTCAATAGAATATCTATCGTCAATAGCCGGTTTAAAAACTTGTACTTTTTGTTTGGCAATTTGTGCTCTTTTAATCCTTCTTATTAGTTCTTCACTTTTACCGCTAAACATAGGACCAACTATAACCTCTATAAAACCATGATCCAAAGATCCGTATATCATGAAAACCACCTTTCTTAATGTCAAATTAAAAACAAAAGGTTAGAGTCTTCACCACTCTAACCCCCAAATTATTTTTCCTCTAAATTAAATCTCTTTCTAAATCTCTCGACTCTTCCACCTGTATCTACAATCTTCTGCTGGCCTGTAAAGAAAGGATGGCATTTGGAACATATTTCTACTCTAATTTCTTTCTTTGTAGAACCTGTTATAAAAGTATTTCCACATGCACACCTTACAACCGCATCATGATAATAGGTAGGATGTATATTCGGTTTCACAGCTTTCACCTCTTTCAACCAAAACTCATACGGAGAAATTATAACACAAGTTATACACAATATCAAGATTTATATAATTGTGCTCTTATCATATTTATAAACTCCGCATTAGATTTAGTTCGTATTAATTTTTCAATTAACATCTCTGTAACCTCTGCAGGCGGTAAATTTGACATGGCTTTCCTTAATATCCACATGGCCTCCAATTCTTCTTTAGTAAGCAGCAATTCTTCTTTTCTTGTACCCGATTTGTATATATCAATAGCAGGGAATATCCTTCTTTCTTGTAATTTTCTATCAAGGTGAAGTTCCATATTGCCCGTTCCCTTAAATTCTTCAAATATAACTTCATCCATGCGGCTTCCCGTTTCAATCAAAGCAGTAGCAAGGATAGTTAAACTTCCACCCTCTTCTATATTCCTGGCTGCTCCAAAAAATCTTTTCGGAGGATGTAATGCAGAAGGGTCAATGCCACCAGAAAGAGTTCTTCCTGAAGGAGGTGTAATAAGGTTATAAGCTCTCGCTAACCTAGTAATACTATCTAAAAGAATCACCACATCCTTTTTATACTCCACAAGTCTTTTAGCGTGCTCTAATACCATTTCAGCCACTTTAGTATGGTGTTCTGGGAGTTCATCAAAAGTAGAATATACTACTTCTCCTTTTATAGAACGTTTCATGTCAGTTACTTCTTCAGGGCGTTCATCAATTAAAAGCACAATGAGAATAACTTCTGGATGGTTTTGTGAAATGCTATTGGCAATTTGCTTAAGTAAAGTGGTTTTTCCTGCTTTTGGCGGTGCAACAATCATACCCCTTTGCCCTTTACCTATAGGAGCAATGATATCTACCAATCTCATGGAAAATTCTGTAGGTGAAGTCTCTAATCTCAATTTCTCATTTGGGAAAATAGGAGTTAATTCATCAAAGGGAATCCTTTTTTTAGCATTTTCGGGATCTTCACCATTTATAGATTCCACATAAAGAATTGCAGAATATTTTTCCCCTTCTCTAGGAATCCTTGTAATACCTCTTACTTTGTCGCCAACTTTTAAGCCAAAACGCCTTATTTGCGATTGAGAAATATATATATCTTTAGGCCCTTGAACAAAGTTTTCTACTCTTAAAAATCCGTAACCATCTGGCAAAATATCAAGAATGCCTTCTGCCACTACATCTCCTTGTGTCTGTATAAGTTCTTTCAATGGATCAGAAAGTTCTTTAGCAATTGGCAAGATGTCTTTTGAAGGCTTTGATTGAGCTTGTAATCCATTTGCGCTATTTTCAGTACTAATAGACTTTGCATATCCATTTTTCGATATGTTAGAATTTGTATTTGAAGTATCGTCTGTATTTTTCCCTACCCTACTTTCTTGTAATTCTTGTGTTGGCCCCTCATTTAAACCTTCCTCTTTTCTGTTATCCTCTTGAATTAAATTTTCTCCATTTAATTGACTAACTTTTTCCAAAATTTTTTCTCTCAGCTCTTGTTTTCTGTATTTCGTAATACTTTTAATGCCTAACTCTTTTGCAATTTCTCTCAGTTCCATCAAACTCAAATTTCCCAAAGTATTAATATCAAAATGCAAATGTACACCTCCCAAAAGTAGAATTTTAACAAACTAAGTCCTCATTACCTCATTTTTAAAAAAGTATAAGAGGGAACTTACCTGGAGGATAAAAATGAGAATTTCTGCGCAACACACTTCTCGCAAAGGATACTTATTAAAAACACAAAAAGAAAATGCTAAAAGAAATGAATACGTATAATCTTATTCTATTTTATTTATATTTTTTTGGAATGTCAAGTAGTTATTTTCAGTCCCAAATTTATAATTGACAATTTGTAAAAATTTATACATAAAAAATAAAAAGCGGTGAAACCCCGCTTTAAATTATGCTCTTCCTGCTGCTCCAAATAAAATCATTTTTTGCTTAATTACTTCTTTCATCGCATCTTTACACGGACCTAAAATTTTTCTTGGGTCGTATACTTCACTATCTTTTTCTAATAAATCTCTTAGTCTTCGTGCAAAAGCTTGTCTTATATCCGTATCTATGTTTATCTTATTTATGCCAAGGCTTACAGCCTTCTTTATAGCCTCTTCAGGAACTCCTGAAGCTCCATGTAAAACTAAAGGAATATTGAGCATTTCTTTTATTTTTTTAAGTCTATCAAAGTCCAGCTTAGGTTCTCCTTTGTAAGGTCCATGAGCTGTCCCAATAGCTATAGCTAAATAATCTACTCCTGTTTCTTTTGCGAATTTTAAAGCTTCTTCTGGGTCTGTCATAGCCGCTTCTCTTTCATCTACTGTGATATTATCCTCTGTACCACCAATTTTTCCGATTTCAGCTTCAACAGAAACTCCCATTCCGTGAGCAATTTGCACCACAGTTTTCGTCACTTTTATATTTTCTTCGAGTGGCAATTTTGATGCATCCATCATTACAGAAGTCCAACCATTTCTCAAGCATTTCATGACCGTATTGAAATCTGTACCATGGTCAAGGTGAAGGGCAATTGGAACTGACGCTTTTTCCGCCATTGTCCTGACAATCGCTGAAATCGTCTCAATACCAGCGTATTTCAATCCTCCCTCACTGACTTGTATTATGACTGGTGATTTAGTCTCTTCTGCTGCTTCCACAATGGCTTGAGTAATTTCTAAATTACTGGTGTTAAAAGCTCCAACTGCATATCCTTCTTTATGGGCCTTTTCCAATATCTCTATACCTGTCACTAACATTTCTAACAACTCCTTTATTATAACTGTTTTCAAAATACTACCTAATATTATGTAACTTTACTTTTTCATTATAGCATTTGTTTAAAGCTAGCTCAAGAAAAATATAAAAAGGTACAAACGTACCTTATACAAACATTTCTTGCTTTAGACTATCATAAACTAAATTTTTTAGTGTTATTATGTCAAAAGGTTTAGAGATAAAAGGAAACTCCGTAAAAGGCTCTTGTGGCTCATCTGCTGACATTATAATACCTTTCATGTTTGGATGAATATTCTTAACTTTTTTGATGATTTTTAGCATATCTTTTGCCATGTGTAAATCAAACAATCCTACATCAGGTCTAAATTTTTCTATCTCTTTGTCAAAATGGCTAATATCACTGTAAGTTCTCACTTCATGGCCATCCATCGTGAAAATTTCTTCTATTAAACTACAGATTCCCTTATTATCGTCTAAAACTAAAATTTTACTCATTTTATGCCACCTTTTACACCCATAAATCTTTCTTTAACACACACAATAATTAATATTCTACAAAAAAATAAATATTCCTCTTTTTAAATCAAAAATTTATTAAAAAATTTATGAATTAGCAATTTCTATTGCTTTATCTACAATTTTGTCGTCAATCTCTAACTCTAATAAATCTAAATTTTTCCTTACATGTTCGGGATTTTTCGTTCCTAAAAGCACTGAATAGATGCAATATTTTTATTCGTTCCCTTCTAGTAACTGATACCATCTATTTCCATTTCCTTCTCCCCTCCTTTTATTTCAACAACTAATCTATTGGGCAAACATACAATAGCCTCTCCAACTCGTGAAATATAGCCTTGTTTAACACACAATTGATCAGGACAATCCGCCTCAATTACTCTCACTTTATCCTCTCCAATTTCAAGTAAATTATAACCATATTCTGTCTTTATTGGTATTGTTTTTCCCACTAAACTACTATCAAATTTTATTCTCTTTACCTCTTTCCCATCTACTTGTATACTTATATACTTTTCTTCGTAACTAGAAACTGATTTATTTATAAATATAAGTGATATAACACTGATAATTACAATAGTAATTATTAAAAATTTGTCACCTTTTGTCACTTTTTTCACTCCTTGAAACAAGTTTATTTCTACAAACGTCATACTTAGTTTACCATTTATATTTTTTATTTACAAAATAATTATAAAAGAATAAAAAAGAGCCTAATTAAAGGCTCTAAATTATTGTACTTTCTTCCTTACCTGTTCTAGACTCGAAAATATGGTACCTGTAGGACATTTTTCAGCACAAATTCCACAATTAGTACATTTTTCATAGTTAATCTTTGCTAGATAATTTTCAAAAGTAATTGCATTTTCAGGGCAACTTTTAACACATATTTGACATCCAATACATCCAACGCTACAATTGCTTCTAACTACCTTACCCGGATCATTACTCTTACATTTTATTATCACTTCTTGGTCATAGGGTACAAGCTCAATTATTCCTTTAGGACAAACTTCTATACAAGCTTTGCAAGCCACACATTTTTCTTTATCTATAACAGCAACTCCATTAATAATTTGAATTGCACCATAATCACAAACATCCACACAAGTACCACAACCTAAACAGCCGTATGAGCAAGATTTGCTTCCTCCAGCTAATATATTTTGAGCCCTACAATCCCTTATACCATAATAGAGATATTTATCTTTTGCTTTATTACGATCTCCTTGGCATAATACAGTTGCTACTTTTCTTTCTACTTCTACAGCGTCGACTCCCATTATATTTGCCACTTTTTTTGCTACAGAATTTCCCCCAACACTACAAGCATTTACTGGAGCTTTCCCCTCTACAATTGCATTAGCATAGGCATCACAACCGGGATATCCACAAGCCCCACAGTTTGCACCTGGTAAAACTTCTCTTATCTTTTTTACTTTTGGATTTATCTCCACAGCAAAAATCTTAGATGCTAAAGAAAGACTTGATCCAAATAAAAATCCTAAACCGCCTAATACTACTATTGCATACAATATACCATCCATTTTATTACCTCCTAAACAAGCCCATTAAATCCTAAAAACGCTATGGATATAAGACCTGCAGTTATTAATGTTATTGGAACACCTTCTAAAGCCTTTGGAACATCTATTATTTCAAGCTTCTCTCTTATTCCAGCCATAAGCAACAATGCAATAGCAAAACCAATAGATGCTCCTAGGGCATTAAAAATCGTTTCAAATAATGTATAGCCTTCTTGAATATTCAATATAGCTACTCCTAGTACTATGCAGTTAGTAGTTATCAATGGAAGATATATACCTAATGCACTATATAGATTTGGACTAGTTTTTTTAAGAAATATTTCAACAAATTGTACTAAAGAAGCTATAACAAGTATAAAAACTATAGTTTGCAAATATTCTAAATTTAGTGGAACTAATATAGCATGATGTATTATATAAGTTATAACTGACGATAGTGTAATTACAAAAGTTACAGCCATACCCATTCCAGTAGCTGTTTCTGTTTTATTAGATACACCTAAGAAGGGACATATCCCTAAAAAACGGGCAAAAACATAATTGTTGACAAATATCGTATTAATCAATATTATAAATATATTCATCTAAAACTTCCTCCCTTACACCAGTCTCAGAAGCTTCTTTTCTCTTTCTAACATAATTAAAAATCCCAATTAATATCCCAAGTACAATAAACGCTCCTGGTGGCATTATAAAAATTAGTGCTGGTTCAAAACTTGCTCCAAACAACTGTATTCCAAACAAACTACCTGAACCTAATATTTCTCTTATGCTTCCTAATATTAATACTGCTAAAGTGTATCCTGCTCCCATACCTAGACCATCCACTATGGAGGGCAACAAACTATTTTTGGAAGCAAAAGCTTCTGCTCTACCTAAAATTATACAGTTAACAACTATTAAAGGAATAAAAATTCCCAGTGCGTTGTACAGATCAGGAGTATAAGCCTTCATAAACATTTCCACAACAGTAACAAAAGTTGCAATAACTACAATAAAAGCTGGAATACGAATTTTATCTGGTATAACTTTTCTTAATAAGGAAACAACTAAATTTGATCCAACTAATACAGCCGTTACAGCTAATCCCATAGCCAAACCGTTAATTGCTGAAGTAGTTACAGCTAAAACTGAACACATACCTAGTGCCTGGACAAATATGGGGTTCTCCTTGACTAGACCATTATAAAAAACTTTGGATAACTTCATTCTTTACACCTCCACGATTTAACTAATTAGCCAATTTTGAATTATATATTTCCCGAACCATATTTACACCGCTGACTATTGCATTAGACGTTATAGTTGCACCAGTAAGAGCTTGTATCTCATTATCAGCTTTAGGAGGATGCTTAACAACGACTAACTTGCCAGCTACAGATTTACCTTTAAAAGAATCAGTGAAGAAGCTCTTAGTTGCATTTGCTCCAAGTCCTGGAGTTTCTCTGTGATTCAAGATTTTGATACCTGTAATATATCCTTTTTTAGATATACCAACCATGAATTGAATTTCTCCACCATAACCATTAGAAGTAATTTTAAATACATATCCAACAAGAGATGAATTTGCATCATAACCCTCACTAATTTCTAATACATTTTGATTAGAACCGGCAACCTCTTTTAATCGCTTTTCATCTAATGCAACAAAATTTTTTGCTTCTTGTAATACCTCTTGTTTTGCTGCATTATTAGCAATTTTTTCTATTTCTGCTATCTTTTCTGAAGTAACTGCATTCGAAACTCCTAATATTACTCCAGCAACAGCAGTTATCAAAAGTAAAATTAAACCTATTTTTGTTATTTCCTTCATCTATTTCACCTTCCCAAATACATTAGGTTTAGTAAATTTCTCAATTAATGGAGTCGCAACATTCATCAATAGTATTGAATAAGATACTCCTTCTGGATAAGCTCCTTTAACTCTAATTATTGCTGTTAATATACCTGCTCCAACTGCAAATATAATTCTACCTAAAGGAGTTACTGGCGAGGAAGAATAATCTGTAGCCATATAAAAAGCACCAAGTATTAATCCACCGCCTAATATATGATATGGTAATAATTTAGGTTCAACTCCTAATAATAATAACATAATAAAGGTTGTCCCTATGTAAAATACTGGTATTTTCCAATCTATAACTTTCCTTATTATCAAATAAACAGCACCTATTAACAGCAATAATGCAGAAGTTTCTCCAATAACTCCAGGAATATTACCTATAAACATATCCCTCAATGTTGGAAGTTCAGCTCCTGTACCGTACTTCATTATGGATAATGGTGTAGCTGATGTGACTACGTCCGGTCTAGTGCCAGTATAGTTTGTCATGTGAACTGGCCATGAAGTCATCAACATTGCTCTCGCTGCTAATGCTGGATTCATAAAATTCGCACCTAAACCACCAAAAAGTTGTTTTACTACTATTATTGCAAAAGCAGAGCCTATTACTGGTAGCCACCACGGGGCACTGGCTGGTAAATTAAACGCGATTAATATACCGGTTATTGCAGCAGAAAAATCTGTTATAGTAATAGGTTTTTTAAATAATTTCTGAATTAGTGCTTCGAATAAAACAGATGAGGCTACTGAAATTAATATCAATTTTAAAGCATTTAAACCAAACAAGTATACACTTCCTATAATAGCCGGTGTAAGAGCTATTACCACATCTAACATTATCCTCTGTACCGATTCATTAGATCTTATATGAGGAGATGAAGAAACTAACAACTTATTCTCTAAAACGACTTCTTGCACTTTAGATGCCATTTTATATCCTCCTATCTATTTTGATTTCTTTTTAGCAATTATTTCTCTTTTTGCTAGTCTTATAGATTCTGCCAAAGGTCTTTTAGCAGGACATATATAAGAACATGATCCACATTCAACACAATCAAGAGCATTGTATTCTTCTGCCTTATCAAAGTTTTTCTTGAGAGAATAACTACTTATATACAATGGTAGTAAGTTTACAGGACATACTTCAACACATTTACCACATTTAATACATGGTTGTACTTGTTCTGGTCTTGCTTCCTTTTTTGTCAATATCAATATTCCACCAGTTCCCTTTATAATCGGTACATCTAGAGAATGCTGAGCTATTCCCATCATAGGCCCACCACTGATAATCTTGCCTGGTGAGTCTTCAGTAAATCCCCCACACTGTTCTATCAAATCTTTAAGAGGCGTTCCTATTTTAACAAGGAGATTTTTTGGTTGTTTAATTCCATGGCCTGTAATCGTAGTTACTCTTTCATATAAAGGTTTACCTTCTAATATCGCATCAGCCACCGCTTTAGTAGTAGCGGCATTGACTACTATAACTCCTACGTCCATTGGCAATCCGCCAGATGGTACAATTCGTCCTAATATAGCATTAATTAATCTTTTCTCATCCCCTTGAGGATATTTAACTTTTAAAGTTGCTATTTGAATGTTTTTCTCATCTTTGCTTGCTTCTCTTAAAGCCAATATGGCATCAGGTTTGTTTTTTTCTACTCCAATAATTCCTCTTTCTACTCCTACTGCTTTCATAATTGCTTTTAAACCAAATACTATCTTTTCAGGATATTCAACCATCAATCTATGGTCTGTTGTTAAATAAGGTTCACACTCTGCTCCATTTACAAGAATAGTATCGATTTTTTTGTCAGAAGGAGGCGATAATTTAACATGAGTTGGGAATCCAGCTCCTCCCATACCTGTTATACCAGCCTCTTTAATTATCTCAATAATTTCTTTAGGAGATAAGTCCTCCAGCTTTCCTTTTGCTTTTACAGACTCGTCTAACTCATTCTTTCCATCCGATTCTATAACTACACATTTAACCTTTTGACCAGTAGGTATAAACATAAACGTAATATCTTTAACTATACCTGATACAGATGAATGCACTGGAGCAGATACAAATGCATCCGATTGCCCAATTTTTTGACCTACTTTTACAGTATCTCCTACTTTCACTAAAGGTTCACAAGGTGCTCCAACATGTTGATGCAATGGAATATAAACTACATCCGGTTCCTTTGCTCTTTCTATAGGAAGCCCCTCAGTTAAATCCTTATGATGTGGTACATTTACCCCACCCTTAAAAGTGAGATTTTCTAACTTCATTCTTTTTTCACCTCTTTTTTATTATCCTTTTGTGTAGCTAATATATGAATAATATTCATATATTAAAAATGAAAAAATGTTGAGTATTATTTGGCTCTAGAAAATATTTTATAATATTTTATTTAATATAACAAGAAAATAAATTTTATAAAATCAGGTTCTATAAATAAAAATGTTAGAGGGTAAAAATCCCCCATAAAAAATAACGTACTTATTCTGAATGCCTGCTATAATAAAATTGGTTAAAACAAAATTTATTAAAAGGAGGCATCAGAAGTGCATACCAATTATATCACAAAATTTCTAAAAGCTGAAGATATAATTTTTGAGGACATAATAGAAACGACAATTATATATTTCAGTTTAAAAATAAAAGGCAGGTATTCAGAAAAATACCCACCCCAACTTTTGACAAAGAACCAACAATTTTAAATCGGCTCAGAGCTTCACTGCACTTATGAGCTCCCTTAACTTCTCCCCTGATATAGTCTCTTCTTTCCTTAAAATATTTGCGATTTCTTCTAAATGTTCAAGTTTTTCCTCCAACATTTTTTGAACTTTTTCTTCCTCCTCTTTAATGATTTTATTTACTTCCTCATTGACTTTCTCTTTAGGAACATCTTCTCTACTGACTATACCCAAACCAGACAAACCAGTATATACCATTTTTTTTGCAATATGAACTGCTTGTTCAAAATCATTGACAGAGCCTGTACTTCTATTACCTAAAACCAAAAGTTCTGCTACCGTTCCCCCAAGAGCTACCATTATGTCCTTCTCTAATTGTTCTTTAGTATAAATAAGGGTATCCTCTTTATCAAACTGTCTTACAAACCCAAGAGCTTTTCCTCTTGGAACAATAGTGACTGTTGCAACAGAGCCTGGATTTACTATTTCACTTATTATAGCATGCCCTGCTTCGTGTACAGAAACTCTAAATATTTCTTCTTCTGCCGGTTTTTTGTCACTTTTTTCTCCCAGTATAACCTTATCCACCGCTTCTACAAAATGCTTTTGCAAAATAACATCGGAATTGTCTCTCATCGCAAGAATTGCCGCTTCGTTGCAAAGGCTCTCCAAATGTGCTCCTGAAAATCCAAAGGTATTTTCAGCTATAGCCTCAAGATTGACATCTTCACCTAAAGGCTTGTTTTTAGTGTGAATTTTGAGAATTTGCAGTCTTCCACTTTTATCAGGCAAGTCCACTACAACTTGTCTGTCAAACCTGCCAGGACGCAAAAGAGCTGGATCTAATAAATCTGGTCTGTTTGTTGCAGCAATTACTAAAATATTTATTTCTCCATCACTTTTAATCCCATCCATTTCCACCAGCAGTTGATTGAGGGTTTGATCATACTCGTGATGACTTTCATTAGTACCTCTTTTAGCACCTAATATGTCAATTTCGTCTATGAATATTATTGCACTATTTTTGTTCTCTTTTCTAGCAAGATTTCTTGCTGTTTCAAAAAGATTTCTAACTCTTTGTGCACCTACTCCTGCATACATTTCTATAAATTCACTACCTGAAGTCGCTATAAAACTCGAATTTGTATATTTTGCAGCTGCTTTAGCTAATAAAGTTTTACCAGTTCCAGGAGGTCCTGTCAGTAATATGCCCTTGATAGGTCGTATACCCATTTTAGATAATTTCTCTTTATTTATTACAAAATCTAGTGCCTCTTTTAGCTCCGAAATAGCAGTTTTTTGTCCTCCGATGTCCTCAAAGGATATTTCTGACTCGGGCTTTATAATATTTTTGCTTCCTGGTATTAACCCTTTATTTTCTATAATATAATTAAGAAGCAAAAAAACACCTGCTAAAAAGAGTAAAGGAGTAACATTTATACCTAGTAAAGCTGCAAATATCGCAAAAGCAATAACTACTCCTAATAAGATTTCTTTGACCATCTAGCTTTCCCCCTTGTAAATCTCACGCGGTATTATTTTATATAAATAATGAGACCCATCTCTTAAATCTAAATAAATGTTTTGCTTATCAATATATACATAAGATCTTACACTATTTTTACTTGAAATCTCTCTTATTGTATCATACATCTTCATATAATCGCCTTTTTGTATACCTTCGTAAATTGAAAACTGAGAGTTATAATAAACATTATTTAACTTCTCATTAGAATTGTCAATAAGTAAAATATTTATTTTAACAGGGTATTTATTTACTTTGTTTTCTATTTCTTTATAAGTTTCCATTAAATTTTCTACTTCTCCTAATCTAACTTTCATAATATACCCATTGGTATCAGTTGAAATTGTTACCATTTTGACAAATTTAACTGTACTTACATCTTTTGAAATCTTATCGGGCAAAATTTTATTTTGATACAATTGAAAGCCGGCAAATAAAAATCCAAAAACTACTACAAAAGTTATCAAAACAATCTGCCATTTTATTCCCTTGAGCAAAACTCTCACTCCTTGTTTATGATATACTGTATTATATCATATAATATATATCGAGTACAATATTAAAAATTTTGTTTTGCCATTCAGAAGGAGTATAATTAATTATAGAAGATACGTAAAAAATAAGGAGGCAAATTTGTATGAGAATAGCTGCTACAATAACAGCGGAAGGCTATATTGAAAAACTTCCCGACGGGCCATATATAATTATTTTTGATACACAAAAAGAAAATACTGAAAAGTACGATAATCCGGGATACTTTCTAAAAGAAGGAAGAAGAAGTGCTATTGTAGATTTTCTCCTTGACAAAAAAACCGATGTAGTAATAACTGTGCCTGAAGCTTTTTGCAGTCTTTCTTATGGAAAGGCAAAACAAAAAGGGCTAAAATTTATACGTCTTGAGAAAAGTTTGCCTTATGAAGAAGTTATACAAAACCTCTCAAAATATGTTGAAAATTTAACTGATACAATTCCTGAAGACGAACTTGCAAAATAAAAAAGCCTCACAAAGAGGCTTTTTTATTTGATAGGCCTTACTTTCTCCACAACTTTTTCTGCCAGCTCAATGTACGGTAATCCCTCAGGTCCATCATCAAGAGCAGGTGGTATACCTACATCGCTTAATTCTCTGACTTTAACCGTTATTGGAATCTTTACAAGTATTTCTGTTCCTAAATCTTGCGCTAATTTTTCTGTTTCCCCTTCACCAAAAATATTATACCTTTGGTGACAGTTAGGGCATTCAAAATATGACATGTTTTCCACAATACCTATAATTTCTAAATTAACTTTTTTAGCCATATAGCCAATTCTTCCAGCTACGTGAGATGCTGAAGCTTGTGGAGTTGTCACAAGCACAAATTTTGACTCAGGCAATTTTTGCATCACTGTAAGAGGTATATCTCCTGTCCCTGGTGGTAAATCCAATACTAAATAATCTAATTCTCCCCAATACACATCATTGAAAAACTGATCAAGCACTCCTGACAAAAGTGGACCTCTCCATATTAAAGGCGTATCTTCGTCAGCAAAATTACCCATCGAAATCACTTTTATCCCGAATCTTTCTAATGGCAAAATAGTGTGCTCATCCAATGCATAAGGTCTTTCATCCACAATACCCAAAAGCCTTGGAACACTAAATCCCAACACATCCGCATCCAAAAGCCCTACTTTAAAGCCTAATCTAGCAAGAGCTACAGCTAAATTAACTGCAACAGTTGATTTACCTACTCCACCTTTTCCACTACCTACTACTATTACTCTCGTATTTTCAAATATAGGTTTCCTGCCACCGCTAAGCTTTCTTGCCAAATTTTGTCGTTCTTCTTCTGTCATGCTACCTAAATTTACTATTACTTCTGAAACTCCTTCAAGTTTGGATACTTCCTTTATAGCATCTTTTTTAATAGTATCTTGAAGAGGGCAACCTTTCACAGTAAGGTTTATGTCAATTGTAACTTTATCCCCTTCTATATGAATATTTTTCACCATATCGAGGTCAACTATACTTCTTCCTATTTCTGGGTCATATACCTTTCTTAGAGCGTTTAACACTTGTTCTTTTGTAACCAATTCTATACCTCCTGTTGGTATTTTTTTGTTGACATTTATATTATAATATATAATCATTATTAATAGAATACCCGCAAAAAATTTTGTCGATGCGAATAATATAGTGGGGTGGTTAAGTTGGATATAAACGACAGAGTATACGCAGCCAAAAAAGATCCCTCCGAAAGAGAAAAATTAATTCAAGAATATACCCCCTTTGTCATAAAACAATTGTCTTTATTTACAAATAGATATATAGATGAAAGAAATAGCGACGAATTAAGCATAGGCCTTATAGCTTTTAACGAAGCTATAGACAGTTTTGATAACACAAAAGGTCCCTTCTTAAGCTTTTCAAGTTTGCTCATTAAAAGGCGACTTATAGATTTTTTACGGCAAAATCAGCAAAATACTATTCCTTTAGAACTATATGTAGAAAAAGGCACTGATTATGAGGCAGAAAATAGAAAATTAGAAATGATTTCTTTTGTAAACTTGCTAAGTCTTTACAATATAACTTTAGATGATTTAGTTAAGCAATCCCCCAAACACTCAGACACCAGAAAAATAGCTACAAAAATTGCTTATACAATTTGTAAAAACGAGAAATTACTAGAATATTTAAAAAACAGAAAGAATCTTCCTATAAAAGATTTAATAAGTATTTTAAAAGTAAGCCGCAAGACTATAGAAAAACATAGAAAATACATAATAGCGTTAGTAATAATTATTTCTGAAGACTTACCTCTTCTAAAACAATACATAAGCCCAGAAAGTGAGGTGGCAAAAATATGAAGGCTGTTGTAGTTCAAAAAGAAAAAAATAAAACTTATGTAATGACTGAAAAAGGAGAATTTAAGTGCTTGAAAAATTTGCAAAATGTAGATATAGGTGAAACTATCGAACTTAACGAAAATTTTGTAGCTTTTAAGCCTATTGCTAAAATTTTAATAGCTGCTTCTATTCTTCTCGCATTAATATTTACTATTATCAATTTTAAATCAGCAGAAGTTTACGCTTATGTGTATATAGATATAAATCCAAGCATTGAAGTTTTAATAGACAAAAATGGAAAAATAATAAGTGCCAATCCTATAAATGAAGATGGAAAAAAAATCTTAAAAAATCTCTCTTATAAAGGCCTTGACATTACAACGTTTATAAATCAAACAGTTGAAGAATCGCAAAAATTAGGGTTTTTAAAAGAAGATGATGCAGTAATAATTACTACTGTTCCTATTAAAAATTCACCAATTATAAATGAACAAATACAAAAAGCTATTAATAATATTAAAAAGATAAATACTAATGTTCAAATAGAAACTTTAAAATCCAATGAAACTCAAAGAGAGGAAGCTAAAAAAGAAAAAGTCTCTCCTGGAAGACTTATTATATGGCAAAAAGCCAAAGAAGAAGGAATAGAGATACCGAAAGATAAATTAAACAATTCAGAATCTTTTAAAGAATTACAACAAGCTTATACTAAAAAAATAAAAGAAAAAGAAATAGAAATGAAAAATTTCAATCCTCCTAATAAAGAAGATGAAAAAAATTATGATAATAAAAATAAAAGTAGTAACTCATCTGAAATAAAAAACAAAAGCAACAATGAAAAAATTAAAGGTGAGAATTCTGATAATTTCAGCGATTTCAACCAACAAAAAGAAGATGAATCTGAAAATTCTTCTAAAAAAGAATCAACAACAAAAGTAGAATCCCCTTATTGTAACTCTAAGAATGCTGATAAAGAAATAAAAGATGGGCATAATGAAAATCAAAATTAAAAAGAAAAGGAGGTAAAATGCTATATTCAAAAAAATTGATATATTAATAATTCTTTTTGTTATACTATTGTTTACCGCAGCCTGTTCCAAAATATCTTCTTTAAAAAACTTACAGTCTAACAAAGAATTTTCTTTTAATTTTAATGATAAAAAAATTATTGCTACTATTTTTATGGTAAATAACAACACTATAACCGTAGAAATTGATAACAAGTTAAAAAAATATAATTTACTAAAAAATGTACCTGTATATCTCGAAAGCGAAAATATTGGAAAAGAATGTTTGCAAACCGGCCAGTTAGTTAAATTAACATTGAATTCTAAAAATAGCATAACAAAAATTGAGATTCTAAATAATAAAAGTGAAAAGGAAGTGATTCAAATAGAATTAAAAAAGGTTACAAATCCTTCTCAAAAAATAATGTCAATTGTTGAATCTATTAAAAGCAAGCCTACGGTAAAACTAATAGACGAAAATGGAGTATATTATATAATTGCAACCCGCGGTATGACGCGAACAGGCGGATATATCGTAATTATACAAAAGGCCCAAATAATAAAGACATCAAAGGATGCCATATTAGAAGTTGAAGTAAAATATATAGATCCTTCTCCTGATGCAATTGTGACACAAGCTATCACTTATCCATATGACATAAAAAATTTTACTTATGATGGTAAAATTACACAAATAAGTGTTAAAACAGATAAAAATATAAATGTTTCTGTTGATATTGATTTAGCCTCAGATGTTAAGTAAAATCCCTCATTGGAGGGATTTTACTTTTGAAAACAATTACTAAAATAAGCATAAAATTTTTGTGAAAAAAGCTAATTGATAAAAGTCCACAAATCATATACGATAAAGTTAAATCCATAAAAGGGGGAATTATCCGTGAAAGAAATAAAAGTAAAATTAACTACAATTGAAAGTGTCAAAAATTTTGTAGAAAAAACTTCAAAATATCCTTTTGACATAGACGTGACTTCTGGTCGTTATGTAATAGACGCAAAATCAATAATGGGCCTTTTTAGCCTTAATTTAGAAAATGTCCTTACAGTAATACCTCACACAACTGATGAAGAAAGCTTGAAAAAATTAGAAGAAGATTTAAAAGAATTCATAGTATAATAGTATAAAAATAAAAGCATAGAGACTACGCTTTTATTTTTATATCAAAGGCGGTGGAGTTGGTTCTATAGGCACAGCAATTTGTCCTGTCTTTGCATCAATATGCAAAATCCAATATCCCTCATCCCTCGCGCCTCTTAAATTTTCTTTAACTGGCTTCCAAACTACAAACCCTGTCATACCACCAAAAGGCTGGTCTGCAAGAGTAAAAAATCCTGGCATTCCATATACAATATATTTTAATTCACCCTTTTCATTATTTACAAATCCCACAAGATAATGGTCAAAACCTCCCTCCCTATAACCCGTTTTAACTTTCCACCATCTATAACCTTCAAAATTTTTTTCAAAGGGCTCTACTTCTTCTAAAAAACTCACTATATTGTTAACATACTCTCTTAAATATTTTATATATCCTTCCTCTACTTCTTCCTCAAACTTAAAAGAAGTTTCAGGTTGTTGTGTATAAGAAGAATCTGTCAATGCATCAGAAGTTTCTTCAGATGCAGGAGTTTCAGATTGATCTTCCAAAATATTTTGTGAAGTTGCATCTTTTTCAGTTTCATTTTCCGCACTTTCATAGTCTTGGAGTATCGCAGTTTCAGTTTCTTCTTGATTAATTTCTCTATCATTCTTATCACTCTTCTCTGCTGGTGTTTCTTCTTCTTTTGCCTTTGATAGATATTTTTTATAAGCAGCCTTCCAGTTTGTAGTTTTTTTATTTATAACAGATGCTAAAGGTATTAAAGTTTTTATTCCATCATAGGCTTCTATAAATGCTACAGAAAATTCCTCCCAACTAATTCCCGAATCTTTTACATCCTCTACATTGAACGTCCATTCTCCTCCACCACGTCCTTTATCATCTACTTTTATTGCTCCAAAATCCACAACAGTAACTTCTCCCTCGCCTTTTAGCAATTTCACATTATAGGAATACATGGGATTAAGATTTTGCAAAGCCGCTGTTATTCTTCCTCTGCTTCCTCTAAACTCCACTTTTAAATAGCCTGTCACTTCTTTTCCTTCAATAGAACATCCCTTGTCTTCTTGATTAAAGACAATATAAAACCTTTTATATATATTTATTGGCATTTATTCTTCCCCCTCATTTATCTTAAATATAACTTTGCAATATATATTATGAAAAGAGGGGGATTATTATTACTGCTTTGTCAAATCATAAATAACATTTGCCAAAGCAGTAAACTCCTCTATGCTAAGAGTTTCTCCTCTCCTTTGATGGGATAAATTTGAAAGAGTAAAAGCTTTATCTATAATTTCTTTTGGAAGCCCTAAAGTTTTTAAAGCATTGGACAAGACTTTTCTCCTTTGTCCAAAAGCAGCTTTTACCACGTTAGAAAATAACGCTTCATCTTTTACCTCAACTAAAGGTTTATCAAGTATCTCTAATTTAACCAGAGAAGAATCTACCTTAGGTGGAGGAACAAAAACACTTGGTGGAAGATTAAAAAGTATCTTAGGCTTTGCTTTAAAATTTATAAAAACTGTAAGTATCCCATAGTCCTTAGTACCCGGCAGAGCACAAATTCTTTCAGCAACTTCTTTTTGCACTAGCACAGTTATTTCTTTTACAAATTTACACTCTAAAAGCATCATTATTATAGGAGAAGTTATGTAATAGGGAAGATTAGCAACCACTTTAAAAGGCTTCCCTTCAAAATATTCATTAGCTATTCTATTTAAATCTGCTTTCATTATATCCTCATTCATGATAATCACATTGTTATAAATGTTAAGTTTTTCTTTTGTTGCTTCATAAAGTTCTCTGTCAATTTCAAAAGAAACTACCTTTTTAACCCTTTTAGCTAGTTCTTCTGTCAAAGTCCCTAATCCTGTTCCAATTTCTAATACAAAATCTTCAGGAGCAACTCCCGAAGCAATCACAATTTTTGCTAAAATATTTTTGTCAAATATGAAATTTTGTCCCCATTTTTTCTTTACATTAACCCCTTTTACTTTCATAGCTCCACCTCAAAAAATAAGACAGGGAAACCCTGTCTACTTTAAAATATAAACTTTAACGTATCTTCTTCCCCATCTCATTACTTCTTCACGGGTTGGAAAATAGACATCAATTTTATTACCTTTTATAGCTCCACCTGTATCTGCAGCAATTCCAAAGCCATACCCTTCTACGTACAACTTCGTTCCCAAAGGTATAACTCTGGGGTCTACAGCTATTACTCCCCTTGTAGCTTTTATACCAGTAGCTGTTATTCCATAATCTGGATCACCAGGTTTTTTACCAGTGCTTCCTTCACTACTGTCATAAGCTGTAGCTACCATAGTTCTAACTTCTCTATACCTAAAAGTCTCCCCTCTTGAAGTAGTAAAAATTCCTAATGTTCCCACATGCACAATTTGGTTAATTGGATTTTTTATTATCTTTTCTTCTATTATATTTTTTGCTACCTCTTTGCCGTTTTCATAAGTAACTTTCATCACAATTTGTTTTTTCCCAACTTCTCCTTGTTGAACTACTCTTACTTGCCCTCTTTCCATATTGTCATTCTTTACTGTCTCTGTTTGATATGGTATATCTACTTCTTGAGTAACAATTTTTTCTGTTACTTTTGTAACATCGATGTACATGTACTTAAAAACAGGCGTATCTAAACTCATATTTACTTTGTCTTGTGGTCCTAAAGTTATACTATTTTGTTGAAGTACTTCTTTTACATTAGATGCAGCAGTGTAAATATCTTTTGCTTTTCCACCCACACAGATAGTGATAGGAACTGCTCTTTTGATAGTCACCTTCATGCCATTTTTTAAAGAAGTGTCTAAAGAAGGCGTTACTACATCTTCTTTTTTTAGTTTAATTCCTTTCTCTTCTAACAAATCTTTAACTGTTGATTTAAATGTTGTAACAACTATTTTTTTATCTTCATCCTGAAGGGTTATTTCCTTTTTTAAGCTTGCGTATGTTCCAACTCCGACAATCAATAGGAATACGGCAGCCAATGTTAGAAGAGCAACTGGTTTTTTAAATATTTCACCAAGTCGCTTTCTAAAATCGTCTGTATCCATCCCATAACCTCCTGTTAAAAATTTAATTTAGGGGAGTCGTAAGTAATTTTAATCCAATTAATTTGATTTGTCAAACTTTTATACACAATTTTTCATTTATGGTGAAATTAAACTTAATGATATTATACGCATTTTTTTGACTTTTGATACCTCCCCTAAAAACAGGAAGTTGTTTTTTAATATTTTTATTTGGGAAGGATGTCAAAAAGTTTTATGGCATTTTCAGCAGTAATCCTACAAACCTCCTCATAAGACATCTCTCTTAATTCTGCAATTTTTTCTGCTACAAATTTCACATACACCGGTGTATTCCTTTTCCCTCTATAAGGCTCAGGAGTAAGATAAGGGCTATCTGTTTCAATTAAAAGTTTTTCGATGGGAACAGCTTTTACTACTTCTTTTGGCTTTTTTGCATTTTTAAATGTCACAGGTCCCCCTAAAGAAATGTAAAAGTTCATTTCAATTGCTTGAAAAGCCATTTCAACACTTCCTGAATAACTATGAAAAACCCCTCTTAAATCTTTCGTCCATTCTTGTTTTAATATATCTAGTATATCTCCATGAGCATCCCTATCGTGTATTATTATTGGAAGATTAAGCTTTTTTGCAAGCCTTATTTGCTTTATGAAGACCTCTTTTTGAAACTCTTTAGGAGGGTCATTGTAATAATAATCTAAACCTATTTCTCCTATTGCTACAACCTTTTCCTGCAAAGCCAACCTCTCTATTTCTTCCACTTTGTCAAATTCCTTTTGTGCATCATGAGGATGAATTCCAACAGAAGCGTATATAAAGTCATAGTTGTGAGCTAGCTTAATAGACTGTTTAGAAGTTAAGATATTAGACCCCACATTTATTAAAAATGTGAGATCTTTTTTGCATTCTTCAATAACTTCTTCTCTATCTTTATCGTATTTTTCATCTTCAAGATGAGCGTGAGAATCTACCAACAATTTTATCACTCCTTAGCTTATCTTTGCCCCACTTTCTATATCCCTGTCTACCGTAAGAAGAGACATTTTTCCTTCGGTAGATGCTGCCAAAAGCATTCCTTGAGATTCAATACCCTTTAGTTTCTTTGGCTCCAGATTATATACAATAATTATTTTCTTTCCTATAAGCTCTTCAGGAGTGTAATAACGAGCAATTCCTCCTACAATTTGCCTCGTCTCCTCTCCCACTTTAAGCTTCATCTTTATAAGCTTGTCAGAACCCTCTACTCTTTCCGCTTCTAAAATTTCAGCTACTCTCAGCTGAATTTTTGCAAAGTCTTCAATAGTGATATAATCTATCTTTTTCTCTTCCTTTTCTGCTTTTTCTTCTATAGCAACCAATTCTTTGTTTACATCTATCCTTGGGAATATAATTTCTCCCCTTTTTACTCTTGTGCCTACCTTTAACAAGCTAAATTTCAAGCTTTCCCAAGTGGTCAGATTCTCTTCTATTCCTAACTGTTCAAAAATTTTTTTAGGGGTATTGGGCATAAAAGGAGATATAAGTATTGCAATAAATCTCAAAGCTTCCGCCAAATTATACAAAACAGTACCTAATCTTTCCTTTTTGCTTTCATCTTTCGCTAAAACCCAAGGCATTGTTTCATCAATGTACTTATTAGCTCGTCTTACTAATTTCCATATTTCAATTAAAGCGTTGGAAAACTGAAGTTTATCCATATACTCTTCAACGGTTTTCGGCAGATTCTGTGCAGTATTTATAAGGTCATCATCTACCTCTTCTTTTTGTGAAGGTTTTGGCAGAATGCCATCAAAGTATTTTTCAATCATTGTAACAGTCCTACTCAGCAAGTTTCCAAGGTCATTAGCAAGGTCTGAATTTATTCTATTTATCAAAGCTTCGTTAGAAAACACTCCATCCGCCCCAAAAGGAACTTCTCTCAAAAGAAAATATCTTACAGCATCTACACCATATTTACTAACTAACTCTTTAGGGTCTACTACATTACCTTTAGATTTTGACATCTTGCCTCCTTCCAGTATAAGCCAACCGTGTCCAAACACTTTTTTAGGAAGAGGCAAGTCAAGAGCCATAAGCATTGCTGGCCATATTATTGTGTGGAACCTCATTATCTCTTTTCCAACCAAATGAACATCTGCTGGCCAGTATTTTTTAAAATCGTCGTCATGGTCTGTAGAATATCCTAAGGCAGTTATGTAATTTGACAAAGCATCTATCCAAACATAAATCACATGTTTTGGGTCAAAAGGTACCTTTATACCCCAGTCAAACGAACTCCTTGAAACAAATAAATCCTCCAAACCTGATTTTATAAAGTTTATCATCTCATTGCGTCTTGACTCTGGCTGTATAAAATCAGGATGTTCATCGTAATATTGTAACAGCCTATCCCCATATTTAGACAATCTAAAGAAATACCCTTCTTCTTTTACCCTTTCTACTTGTCTACCACAGTCTGGGCATTTCCCATCTACAAGCTGGCTCTCAGTCCAGAAAGATTCACAAGGAGTACAGTACCATCCTTCATATTTGCTCTTGTATATATCTCCTTTTTCATATAATTTCGTGAATATTTTTTGTACTATTTCCTCATGATATTTATCAGTTGTGCGAATAAATTGGTCATAACTTATATCCATTATCTTCCATAAATCTTTTATCCATTCAACTATCCCATCTACATATTCTTTAGGAGACATCCCTTTTTCTCTGGCTATTCTTTGAATTTTTTGCCCATGTTCATCAGTACCAGTCAAAAACTTGACATCGTATCCGGTAAGCCTTTTAAATCTTGCCATCGCATCTGCAGCAACAGTAGTATATGAATGACCAATATGTAATTTATCACTGGGATAATAGATAGGTGTCGTAATGTAAAAAGTCTTTTTCATATCCATCCTCCTCTTTTTTTGTAAATAAAAAACTCGCCTCCACATAAGGGGCGAGATTGTCGCGGTACCACCCTTCTTCGCATACACCTCACGACGCATGCCTCACAGAGTGCTAACACACTCTTACTCTATAACGGGAGTTCCCGGTAAAACCTACTAGCCTTCGGCAGTACGGCTCCGGAGCCATCTTCAAAAGCCCAAACTTTATCGGTTCGCACCTCGCCCGACTCTCTGTAAAAGTTCAAGCTTTTTACTCTTTCCTTCATTGCCTTTTACAATATCTATTTATTCTTTAATATACCCTTTATAAAAAGTATTGTCAACTACTTTTTCTTTTATACTTTCTCTATTTTCATTCTTTCTTTTACAAACTCAATCGCATCGTTTTTATCTTGAATTTCTCCGTAAAATCTATTTTTCCTTATTTCATATAAAATCTGTCCTAATTTTTTCCCATCCTTTACATCAAAATTTATTATTATATCCAGCGGTGAAAGTAATGGTTTTTCTGTTTCTTTAAATTCTACATACCTTTTTAAAAGTCTGGTAATAAAATCTGTATACCTAGGTATTTCTTCCTCTTTGCCTAAATTAAGCCTTGTAGCAGTAAAATCAGCCTGAGATAAAAGTAAAATCGCTATTGAATCATCCTTAAGTTCGGAAAAAAATCTAAAAAGAGACTTATTCGTTGGTCCGCCATTTACATAGTACATCAAAGGCTTCATATGATAAAGAACAAGCTTCTTTAGCAAAGAAGACTCTTTTTTGGGCATTTTCATCCTTGATGCTATCTTTTTTACGATTTCTGCTCCTTTTGTCTCGTGGTTGTAAAAATGTACTCTATTTTCAGTATCAATGTATATGGATTCTGGTTTGCCTATATCGTGAAAAAGAGCTCCAAGTTTTATTATGTCCTTTACTTTGTTGTCAGAAGAAAGCTTTCTATCTAAATACTCCGAAACTATATCATATACGTCTTTGGGAAATCTCATAGAATTTATGATATTTTCGTATTCTTCTACAGTTTTTAGTGAATGTATCCAAGCATTCGTAAGGTGATAATAGCACTTTCCTACTTCTTTCATTTTAGCAACTTCTTCAAATATATTTTCCATAAGTTTTAAATCTTCCATCATTCTTAAATATTTGTGAGAATTCTTTTCTTTTAATATTATAAAAATTTCATTCATTATTCTCTCTGGCGCTACTTGTTTTATAAGCTCTGCTTCTTCTCTTATTTTAGCCTTTGTACTCTCATCAATATCAAATTTGTAAGTTACAGCAAATCTTACAGCTCTCAAAGCCCTCAAAGGGTCTTCTTTAAAAGTCATCATTCCAACATGCTTTATTTTCCTGTTTTTTATGTCCGTCATGCCACCAAAAGGGTCAATAATATATTCAAATTCAAAATAATCCGTCAGTTTTATAGCCATAGCATTCATTGTAAAGTCTCTATGAGCTAAATCTATGTATATGTCTTCACCCCTTAAATTAGTAAAATCCAATATTTCATCTCCTACCACAACCCTATATGTGCCTTTTTCCGCCATAAAAGGCACAAAAGTACCCCCTAATTTTTCTGCCACCAATTTGGCGATTTTCTCTGCATCTTCCTGAACTACAAAATCATAATCTTTAGCTTCTCTATTTAAAATCCTGTCCCTTATGTATCCCCCAACAATATACAAATTATATGCTTCTTTTCCTAATTTTCTTATTAATTTTGGTATTGTTGCCACAAAAAATCATTCCTTTCCTTTTAAAAGGCAAAACAACATTACACTATATAGTATAACAAAAGTGAAAAAGTATACAAGTATTAAAAAAATAATCTGCTATAAAATACACACGAAAGTATTGCAACAATATCTGCAAAAATTCCAGAAATAACAGAATGTCTCATCTTTTTTATTCCCACTGCCCCATAGTAAACAGCAAGAACATAAAAAGTGGTCTCAGTAGATCCATACATAGCAGAAGCCATTTTTCCAATTAGAGAATCGACACCATGAGTTTTCATAATTTCAGTTGCTATCCCAAGAGCACCGCTTCCCGAAAGGGGCCTTATTAAAGCAAGAGGCACAAGTTCCTGTGGCATGCCTATTTTATTTGTAAAGGGCATTAAAAATTTCCCTAACAAGTCAAGGGCGCCTGACGCTCTTAATACGCCTATTGCCACAAGCATCGCTACAAGAGCTGGAAATATTTTTACAACTACAGAAATCCCTTCTTTTGCCCCATCGACAAACAATTCGTACACTTTGACATTTTTTATAATTCCATAAAAAGGAATAACAAAAACAAAGATGGGGATAATCCATTCAGATATAATTTTTATCATTATTTTCACTCCTTAAATATAGGCATTTTTTCAAGATATTTATTCAAAATAAGGCCAACCACAATGGCAGTACTAGTTGAAAGTATACTGACAATCACAAAATCTGCAGGATTTCGTGATCCTAAGGAAGCCCTTATTCCAACCATTACTGCAGGTATAAACTGTATTGAAGCTGTATTTATCACTAAAAAACGGCACATTGCATTTGACGCACTGTCTTTTTTGTTAAGCACTTGAAGGTATTCCATAGCCTTAATTCCAAAAGGTGTTGCTGCATTGCCTAATCCCAACATATTAGCTGATATATTCATTATTATCGCTGAAATAGCTGGATGGTCTTTAGGAACATCAGGAAAAAGCCTTATGATTATAGGTTTTAGCAATTTTGCGATAATATCTGTAAGACCTGACTTATCTGCAATTTTCATTATCCCAAGCCACAAAGCCATTACACCAACTAAACCTATCGAAATAGTAACAGCAGTCTGTGCTGAATCAATTATAGCTTTGGATACTTCTGCCATTCTGCCATTTATTATTCCTACTAAAACTCCTATCGCTATCATAAAAAACCATATGTAATTTATCATAATATAGCCCTCCCAAATTATCAAAAAAACTTCATTTTTATGCTTTTCTTCTTATGTAATAAAATTTATGTTATTAACCTTAAAAAATTCCAAAAAAGGTGTTGACTTATTTTTCAAAACTTGGTATTATTATAAGTGAAGTTTAGTTGTCGAATTTTGTAACTCAGGAGGGGAGAAAAATGTTGAAATCCACAGGTATTGTAAGAAAAGTAGACGAATTGGGAAGGGTAGTAATACCAATCGAGCTCAGGAGGACACTCAACATAGCAGAGAGAGACGCTCTTGAAATCTATGTTGATGGGGAACAAATAGTTCTCAAAAAGTACGAGCCTGCTTGCATTTTCTGCGGCAACGCTGAAAATGTAATAAACTACAAAGGCAAAAATATATGCAAAAATTGCCTTGAAGAGTTAAAGAAATCTGTAGACTAATAGCAGGATAAATAATAGGAGGGTATGTCCTCCTATTATTTATCCTCTTCTTTTTTTCCTTCCGGTTCTATATGGATTATCACATGGGAATCAGGAAATTTATCCGTTATTTGTTTTGAAACTTTATGGGACAATTCATGGGCTTTTACTATGTTATAATTTCTATCTACTCTCACGTGAACATCTATTTCTCTCTTAGTACCGGACTTTCTCGTCCTTAGTTTATGAAAACTGGTAACTTCAGGATTGGATTTTATTATGTTTTCTATTTCTTTGACCTCTTCGTCAGGTAGACTGCTATCTGTCAAATCTTTTAATACTTCCTTTGTCAAATCAAATGAAGTTTTTATAATAATCAACGCAACAAAAATGGATATAATGGGGTCTAAAATGTCTAATTTAGTGACTTTTATAATTACAAGCCCTGTAGTAACTCCCAATGAAGTAAATACATCCGTCAATAAATTCGTTGCATCTGCCTTTAAAGCAATAGAATTTTCTTTTTTAGATACTTTAAACAAAACGTATGAAACAATTCCTTTTACAAAAGATACAAACAACATGACTGCAATTCCCATTTCTAATTTCTCTACATACGTGCCAGCAATTATTCTTCCAACAGCTTCATATATGATAAGTACAGCAGCAAAGAATATTAAAATAGCCTCTATAAAACCAGAAATGTTCTCATATTTATCGTGTCCGTAAGGATGGTCTTCGTCTGCTGGTTTTACTGATACTCTTATAGAAAAAAAAGCAATTAAACTGGCTATTAAATCTATTGAAGAATCTATAGCTGCAGAAATTACCACCATTGAATGCATTAACACTCCTGCAACTAGTTTTATAATTATTAATGCGCTATTAGAAATCATAGATAATAACGCTGCTTTTTGTTTATCCATGGCATCCTCCAAATTATCAATTGAAATCTAACCTATTGATATACATTATATTTGATTCCTAAAAAATAGTCAAATATTATTAACGCAAAATAATTGAAAATCAAATTCAATTGATAATGGTAATTATCCCCAACTCTTTATTTTTTTCCTATAATAAGTTTATACACTTGACTCTTTGGTATTCCCAATTCTTTAGCAACTCTTTTAATCGCCTCTTTTTTATCCATTCCTTCCTCAAGGTATTTTTGAATTAATATTTCTGGTTTTTCTTCAACTTGTTGTTTTTGCGCTCCTTCAATAATTAGTACAATTTCACCTTTTATTTCATCCCCCAGTTTCGTTAAAACCTCATCTATTGTACCTCTTATAAATTCTTCATGAATTTTAGTAAGTTCTCTTGCTATGACAATCTTTCTTTCAGCTACATAAGATTTCAATTCCCGCAGAGTTTCTTTTAAACGATGAGGTGCCTCATAAAGTATAATGGTTCTCTCTTCTTTTGAAATACGGTTTAGCCTTTCTTCTCTTTCTTTATTTTTTGTCGGCAAAAAACCTTCAAAGACAAAGGAAGAAGTATCTAATCCTGAAGCAACTAAAGCAGTAATTGCAGCAGTTGGACCAGGCAATGGCACAACTTTTATGCCTTCTTCTATGCAAAGTTTCACAAGGTCTTCCCCAGGATCTGAGATTGCAGGTGTACCTGCATCTGTAACTAAGGCAATTGACTTCCCTTTTTTTAGTTCCTCTATAAGTTTTGCCCCTTTTGTCCTTTTGTTATGTTCATGGTAACTGGTAAGAGGTTTTTTTATGTCAAAATGATTTAAAAGTTTAAGAGTTTGCCTCGTATCTTCCGCAGCTATAATATCAACTTCTTTTAAAGTTTTTAAAACTCTTAAAGTTATATCTTCTAAATTACCAATAGGAGTAGGACATAAGTATAATACCCCAGAATTCTCCATCTCTATTCCTCCTCTAATTGTGCTTTAGAGTATATTTCTATAATTTCTTTTGTATACTCCCCACTTTTTTCATACACATAAAGGGGAGCCAATATATTCAAACCTGGCTGAGAACCTTTTTTTGATTCTATTAGAAGAAGATTGGGTTTACTATCTACGTAAGGATGCACAAATCTCAATTTTTTAGGTTCTAAATTGTATTTTCTTAAAAAATACAAAATGTCAACTAATCTTTCTGTTCTATGAATCATAAAGAATTTTCCTCCAAATTTTAAAAGTTTCGAAGCAGCTTTTATAAAGTCTTCAAGTCCTCCATATATTTCGTATCTCGCAATATTTTCTGACTCTTGTTTTTTATCAAATCCTGTTTTTACTGGCATATAGGGAGGATTTGAAGTCACTATATCAAATTTTTCATATCCTAATATCTTTTCTAATCCTCTTACATCGCCTTTTATTATTTTTATTCTTTCTTCCATTTTATTAATAACTACACTTCTTGTAGCCATATCCGCCATATCTTCTTGTATCTCAACACCATAAATAAATGTATCATAAGTTTTAGCAGCAATTAAAATAGGTATTATGCCAGTTCCACACCCTAAATCTACAATTTTATCTCCTTTTTTAGCAGTAACAAAATTAGCAAGCAATACCGCATCCATCCCAAATTTAAATTTATCCCTGTGTTGAATTATAACTAAATCTTTTAAGTTTAATTCATCTAATCTTTCCCCATCTCTCAGCATTTTATCACCTCTATAGTATTCTTGATTTATTTTATCACAATTATCAAAAGTTTTTATTAACTTTTTTAAATAGCGTATTGAAAATTGAAGTAGTGCACAGTATACTATATAAAGAATTTAAACATTAGGAGGATGAAAAGTTGGTAAAAGTAGTTACTGCTCCTCGCGTAAATTCAGAAATAAATAAATTAAAAATGGCCATTTTGCACAGGCCAGGGAAAGAATTGGAAAGATTGACTCCTCAAAATTTATCCGAACTCCTTTTCGATGATATCCCTTGGGTTAGAAGAATCCAGGAAGAACACGACAATTTTGTAAAAGTATTGCAGCAAAACAGAGTCGAAGTGCTGTATTTACAAAATCTCTTAGAAGAAATATTAAAAGAAGAAAATGTAAAAGAAAAATTTATTGATGAATTACTTCAAGTAAATGGAGTAACCTCTCCAAAAATCAATAACTATTTAAAAGAATTCCTTAAAGAAAAATCTTCAAACGAGGTTGCCGAAATAGCAATTGGAGGTTTGACTCTAAATGAAATAAAGATAAAAAAATCTATGATGGGTTTAGCAGAATACATATACCAAGACAGCTATTTTTATATAAAGCCCTTACCAAACCTTTATTTTACAAGAGACCCCGGAGCAATGATAGATGGTGGCTTAATGATAAGTTCTATGAAAACAGCAGCGCGAAAGCCAGAGACTCTAATATTAAAATACATTTATAAATATCATGAAATTTTTAGAAAAAATAATATTCATTGGTGGTATGATGATAGCTATCCTCATTCCATAGAGGGCGGAGATGTACTGGTATTAAGCGAAAAAGTAATTGCAGTAGGATGTAGTGAAAGAACAACTCCTCAGGCAATAGAGCAATTAGCCCATAATTTATTTGAAAAAGGTTCCTCTGTCGAAAGAATATTGGTAGTGCAAATCCCTATAAACCGCTCTTATATGCATTTAGATACAGTTTTCACGATGGTTGACACAAACAGATTTGTTTTTTATCCAGGAATAAAAAACGAGTTGAGAGTATTTAGCATCATAAAAGAAGAAAAAGGTTTCTCTATACATCAAGAAAAAGATTTGCAAACAGCATTAAAAAGTGCGCTAAATCTCTATACAATAGATATAATACCAACTGGCGGATTAAATGCAATAACTTCTGCGAGAGAACAATGGAATGACAGTACAAACACCTTAGCTATCGCTCCGGGAGTTATTGTAACCTATTCTAGAAATGAAATATCTAATAAAATAATGGAAAAGGAAGGAATAAAGGTAATCCCTATAGAAGGGTCGGAACTTTCAAGGGGAAGAGGCGGCCCTCGTTGTATGACTATGCCCCTTTTAAGAGAATAAATTAAATCATAGTCCCCTTTTTATGTACAAATCTAAAGCATAAAAAAGGGGATTTTTTAATCTACATTGAAAAGTTACTAACAAATTAACAGATATGCCCCTTTAATTATGGACAAAAACGGGATAGCCCAAGGGAAATGTTAGCGAAGATTTATTAATAAAAAATGATAATAGTCCTTACATATCTAGAAATTCTCACTTTTTCTTTTATAGCAGGAATTTTTGGAGCCTTTTTAGGATTATGAGGAAATTTATTCCTCTATTTTCTCTAAGTCCTCCTCAAATAGTTCTTCCTCGTAGGTTCCTTCAATTTCTTCTCTTTCTTCTATAATCTCCACTTCTTCAGGATCGTATTCTTTTATTATCTCTATTCCTTCTGCATTTTTCATTTTTACTTTGAGTTTTCGTCTAATCACATCTACTTCTGCAATCTTCATTTCTTTATCTCCAACTCTTATTATGCTGCCAACCTTAGGAAGCTCTGCTCTAATTTTCTCATACATCTCCTGTTCATACTTTAAACAGCACATCAATCGCCCGCAAATACCCGATATTTTGGTAGGATTTAAAGATAAATTTTGCTCTTTAGCCATTTTGATAGAAACAGGCTCAAATTCCCCTAAAAAAGTAGTACAACATAGAGGCCTTCCACAAGGTCCTAAACCTCCTATGATTTTTGCCTCATCCCTTACTCCTATTTGCCTCAGTTCTATTCTCATCCTAAAAACAGCCGCTAAATCTTTCACTAATTCTCTAAAGTCTACTCTTCCTTCTGCAGTAAAATAAAATATGACTTTGGTGTTATCAAAAGTGTATTCTACATCAATTAAATTCATTTCCAAACCATGCTGCTGTATTTTTTGAAGACATATTTCAAAAGCCTCAGCTTCTTTTTTCTTGTTTTCATAATAATGTTCTACATCTTCTGGTGTCGCAATCCTTATTACCTTTTTTAAAGGAGCCACAATTTCTTCTTCTGGCACCTCTTTTATACCGACAACTACTTCTCCAAATTCTATCCCTCTTATTGTTTCAACTATAACTTTATCTCCTACTTTTATTGGCAAATCCCCTGGGTCAAAATAGTATATCTTCCCTGCTTTTTTAAATCTCACACCTACAACAATAACCAAAATTATAAACCTCCCGCCATATCTAAAAATAGATTCTCTACTGCCAATTGATAGTTTATATTTGAATTAATCTGTGAATTAAACTGCTCTATTCTATTAATTATATTATTGAGCTTATTAATAGTCAATCGGGATTCCATTTCCTGTATCCTATTTAAAAAATCTATATTTTTTATAAAAGAGGCATCTTTTGTAGCCTTAAAAACTAACAAATCTCTCATATAAGAAAGCAGAATCTTTAAAATTTCTTCTATATTGTCTTTATTCTTATCAAAAAATTCAAACTCCTCTATCACTTCAAATCCTTTAATCGTAAGAATTTTTTCTATTTCTTGTATTGTCTCTCTTCTAAAATTTAAATATTCGTTATTAGTTAATTTGTTGGCTTGAGCAAAATTTCCATCAGCAATATGAGCTAACACTTCCGCCTCTTTTTCAGAGATATCGTGTTCAAACATTAAATAGTTCTTTATCGTATTTCTATTTTCCTTATTAAAACGGACTATATTACAGCGAGAGACAATTGTAGGCAAAAGCTCTTGTTGTTGTGATGCAATCAATATAAAAAGGCCATATAAGGGAGGTTCTTCTAAAGTTTTGAGAAAAGCATTTTGAGCTGCTGCAGTCATTTTATCAGCTTGGTCTATAATAAAAATCTTTTTGTTAGCTTCATAAGGTCTTATATTGATTTCATTAGTTATATATCTTATAGTATCTACTTTTATAGAATTCTCCTCCGGCTTTATAAAAAATACGTCTGGATGATTTTTATCCATTACCTTTAAGCAAGAACTACACTTAAAACAAGGCTTTGCAGTTTCCCCTTTACAATTTATCATCATGGCAAAATACTCTGCCATAAATCTTTTCCCTAATCCTTCTTCTCCTACAAACAAATAAGCATTTGAAATTTTATTTTGAGATATTACATTTTTAAAAATATTTAATACTGTTTCATGCCCATAAATCCTATACACGCTATCACCTATGAATATATATCTATTAATAATCCTCTTATATCATCTATCATTTTTAAAAGTTCCAAGTGTTTGGAATCTTTTAAAAACTCTTCTGTAAGCTTTTCTAGCTTGTCATTTGCTTTTTCCACCAAAGAATAAATTTTCTTCCTTCCTCTTGCATCGACATATTCTTTTTTAGTGTATTTTAACATACCACTTGTCGCTTCCTGCAAAAACTTCTTTACAAGTTTTTTGTAATTAATTAAGTCCTGCAAAGTTAAACTTTCTTTTAACTTTTGTGCTGCACTATCTATCTCTGATAAAATCCCATTTAATTTGTCTCGATGAAATTGCTCTAATTCTTCATCAAAAGTATCAATAAAATTTTTGGTAACTCTATAAGACCTATTATACTCACTTTTTATATCAGATGAAATCTTTGGAGATTTTACCTCTTCAATTCTCATGTCAAGCACCCTAAATCCTGAAGAATTTTTCTACATTTAATACAAAAACTGTAGCTCCACCAATTGTAACTTCAACGGCTTGAGGCAGGAAAATGTCTGTAGCACCACCCATAGGCGTAGGAGAAGTAATTATTCTATCGCGAGTTTTACATTTTTTCTCTATTATGCTGATAACATCATCTAATTTTTCGTCTTCTACACCTATTATCAAAGTTGTATTACCAGACCTTAAAAATCCTCCAGTAGATGCTATTCTCGTAAAACTAAATCCTCCCTCAGTCAAACCATCCATAAGTCTTCTTACATCCTCGTCCTGCACAATAGCTAACACTAACTTCATCTTATGCCCTCCTTACAAATATTTTTTTACTACATCAATTATGTCTTTATGCACCTTCATAAGCTCTTGCATTCCGTCTATAAATACAAACCTTTTAGGAAATTCTTTAACTAGCTTAATATACCCTTCTCTTACTTTTTTATGAAAATCCCAACTTTCTCTCTCTAATCTGTCTGCTTCTCTTTTGCCTCGTCTTTTCATTGCTTCTTCAGGAGTAATGTCTATATAAATTGTTACATCAGGCAAAATCCCCATTGTAGCTATTTCGTTAACTACCTTAACCTTTTCTATCCCTAAGCCCCTCGCATAACCCTGATACACATAAGAGCTATCCACAAAGCGGTCTAAGAGTACAATTTTACCCTCCTCAATGGCCGGCAATATTTTCTCCTCCACTAGCTGAGCCCTAGAAGAAGCGTATAAAAGCATTTCTGTGACTGGAGAAATGAAATTATTTTTATCCAATAAAATATCTCTAACTTTTTCTCCAACTTTTGTGCCTCCAGGCTCCCTTAATACCAAAATATTATAACCCTGTTTTAAAAGATACTCCTCCAGAAATTTTATCTGAGTAGTCTTACCGCATCCATCTATTCCTTCAAAGCTTATAAATTTCCCTTTCATATTTCACACACCAATAGGTTGTTATTTTTAAGACCTAATATCTTAATACCTTTATTATATAATACATTTATATATTTTACCATATCTTTTTTTATGCGCTCTCCTGGACAAATAAGCGGAACACCTGGAGGATAAGGGATAATAAAGTCTGCAGAAACACAACCTTCCGCTTCTTCTAAAGATATTAATTTAGTCTTTTGCCTTACCGTTTCAGAAGGTTTTAAAACCATTTCTGGAGTATCAGGATAAGCTGCTACTTCTTCAGCTGTTTTTTTATCTTTTTTTACATTTGCAAGCCCTTTTATCCCCTTTATTAAAAGGTCAATCTTTTCTTTATCATCTGCCAATGTAACCATAGCAAGTATATTAAAAGTATCGGCCATCTCTACCTGTATATTAAAATTCTCCCTCAAAAACTTTTCCGCTTCAGTCCCCTTTATACCTATGTTCTTTACACTTACAGTGAGTTTGGTTTTGTCAAAGTCAACAATGCCGAAGCTACCTACTATTTCTTTTCCTAAACACCTTACTCCCCCAATGGTGTTTATCTCATATCTTGCATAATCAGCAATAATAATCGCTTTTTCTAATCTGTTTTTACCTTCTTTTTCCATATAATCTCTTGCAAGGTCAAGCGAAGACATAAGAAGGTAGGAAGGAGATGTTGATTGAAAAAGGCTTAAAGAATATTTTAGTCGATTTGTATCTACTCTATCAGAATTCAAATGAAGTATAGAACTTTGAGTAAAAGAAGACAAGGTTTTGTGGACACTCTGTACCACAATATCTGATCCTGCCTGTAAAGAAGAAAGAGGCAAATTATTAGAAAAAGGAAAGTGAGCTCCATGGGCTTCATCTACAATTAAAATTTTATTGTATTTATGAACAATGTCAGAAATTCCTGTGATATCGCTGCAGAATCCGTAATAATTGGGATAAGTTATCACTACTGCTTTTATAGACTCATCTTTTTTTAAATATTCTTCCAGTTTGTTTATATCAACTCCCATTGGAATACCGTCTTCATAATCAATTTCCGGGTTTATGTAGACAGGTACTGCTCCTGTTAGTACAAGGCCATTGTACACAGATTTGTGAGAATTTCTCATTATAAGCACTTTATCGTCAGGATTTAAAACTGCGTACATCGCTGCATATATGCCGGATGTCGTCCCATTTACAAGAAAAAAAGACTCTCTTGCCCCAAAAGCTTTTGCTGCAAGTTTTTGTGCCTCAAGTATGGGACCTTCAGGATTGTGAAGATTGTCAAGTCCTGGTACCTCTGTTAGATCAATCTTTGCCAAATTAACAAGATATTCTTCTGGAAAAGTCCTTCCTTGTTTATGACCTGGCATGTGAAAAGGTATAATTTGGTTTTTTACATAATCCATAAGTGTTTTATATAATGGAGCTGTCATACAATACCTCCGTGTAATCGTAATTTTTCGTTATTTTGATTATACCATAAAAAAATATGAAAACCGGATTCATATCCGGTTTTCATATTTTATGTCCCTCATATAGCCTTCCCATATGTCTATCATTTTTTGCCTGTAAAAATCATAACCTTCATCAAAAGGAGATAAGTTTATCAATTTTTGTTGGCAATTTGTACAAAGAAATTTCCCTAACACTTCTATTCCATCTTCTGATTGCTGTTCGCATATAAAGCATTTCCTTTTTGTTGCTATGCTTTCCATATGCAACACCATCTTTCAAAATTATCCTAATGAAATTATTCCCTTTTGTGCAGAAATATATTCACCCTTTTTTGTATTTCCTCAATTTCATTATATTTTTTCTTAAAAGAAAAAAAGCAAGTCTCAATGCAAATTGCACCAAGCCCTGCCTGTATTATTTAAAAGACTCAATTAACTCCTTATATCTAAAGCAACTTATTAAATGGTCATTTACTATACCTACCGCCTGCATATAGGAATATATAATAGTAGAACCTATAAAAATAAATCCTCTCTTTTTAAGGTCTTGGCTGATTTTATCTGATAATTCAGTTTTAGAAGGTATATCTTCAATTTTTTCCCACGCATTTATTATAGGTCTATAATTTACAAAACCCCAAATATATTGATCAAAACTTCCAAATTCCTTTTGTATTTCTATAAACCTCTTTGCATTATGTATTGAAGCCTCTATTTTCTTTCTGTTTTTTATAATTCCACTATTTTTTATGAGTTCTTCTCTTTCCTTTTCGTCATATTGTGACACTTTCATAGGGTCAAAGTCAGCATAGGCCTTTCTGTAATTTTCTCTTTTTCTTAAAATAGTAATCCAACTAAGACCTGCTTGTGCTGATTCTAAAACCAAAAACTCAAAGTGCTTTGTATCATCATGAACAGGCACTCCCCATTCTTCATCATGATATTTTATGTAAAGCTCGTCACTAAGACACCAAGGACACCTATTCATATTTCACCTCTTATAAGAGTAATGCTGCCGCTCCTAAAACTCCCACGTTTTCTCCTAATTCAGCTCTTACTACCTCACAAACCTCGGCATTAGGCTTCAATGCTTTTTTCTTTATTGTTTCCATCATTTTATCATAAAGCATATCCCATTGAGTGGATACGCCACCACCTATGGCAATTTTTTTTGGATTATAAAAAGCCATGATATTTGAAATTCCCACTCCAAGATAAAAAGCTTCATTGTCAACCAATTCTTTCGCAAACTCATCTCCCAATTTTGCCGCTTCAAATACATGTTCTGATTTTACTACTCCATCCTTAGCTAAATCCCTTATCATTGTATCTTTCCCATTTTGAATTCCCTCTTGAGCAAATCTCGCAATAGCTGTACCAGAAGCAAAAGCCTCAAAACATCCATAATTTCCGCAATTACACCGAGGTCCATTAAAATTTATAGTATGGTGCCCAATCTCAGCTGCATTAGAATTTTCTCCGCTATAAAGTTTCCCTTCTATTATCACGCCACCGCCAATCCCAGTACTTACAGTTATATAAACAAAATTGTCTATACCTTTTCCTGCGCCAAATAAATGTTCTCCAATAGCTGCAGCATTTGCATCATTCTCTAATTTTACTTTAACTCCCAGCTTATGAGATAAAATATCCACAATAGGGACATTGTCCCAACCCGGAAGATTAGGTGGGCTTATAACTACCCCCCTTTTGGCATCAAGGGGCCCTGGAGATCCAATCCCAACTCCTTTTAAATCAGATAATTTTAATCCTGCTTCTTTTAAAACGTCATAAACACTTTGTTCTATTCGCTTAATCACTTCTTCTGGCCCTTTTTCAGCCATAGTAGGTATTTTTGTGCTTCTTATGATATTGCCCTTCTCATCCACGAGTCCTGTGCTTATCTTTGTCCCTCCTAAGTCAACACCGCATAGGATTCTCCCCATTTTTATCCCTCCATTCTTCACTGTTTTTAAATATAGTATCCTCCATTTTACTATTAAAGTCAATATAATAAAAAAAATGCCCAAAATGGCATTTCAGCTTGTTGACAAAGTATTATTTCCTGTTGGCATTTTGCATCGTTCGCTCCGGTATTATCGCAGACTAAACTAAAGCTCGGCCTCAGACTCCGGCGGGGTTCCAGGCACATTCGGCCTCCTTGCCTCAGGTGCCCGCCTCCGGCATCCTTGACTTCGGCCCCGCCTACGTCTTTCGTCCTCGCTTAAGTTTAGTTATCTGCTCTATTAAGTCGCTCACTTATGCAAAATGCCAACATCTAAAAGGTTTGTCTACAATCTGAAATGACCAAAAGGGCATTTTCTTATATACAGCTAAGCAATTCTTTTTCAAAATCCTCTAAGTTATAAATGTGTTTTACCACCTTGCCTTCTTTTAAAACAGCAATACAGGGTACCTTTTCACAGTACAGCCTCTTAGCAAGTCTGTCAGACTTATAAGTATCTATCCTACACATTTTCAGTTTATCAGCATATTTTTTATGAAATTCCTCAACCTTCATAAGATATTCTCTGTCTTTTGCTTCTACAGCATTGTAGACATATGCTAACACTGTCTCTTTAGCCTTCAAAATTTCATTCGTAAAGTAATCCGTTTCCTCAATATACTTCTCTGCCATAACACCCGCTATTGCACCATCTCCTACTGCTGTAGCAACTTGCTTCAAGAATTTATCTCTCACATCTCCTACTGCGTATACTCCATCAATATTAGTTTCCATATTTTCATTTGTTATGATATAACCTTTAGGTGTCATGTCTATTAGACCTTTAAATATCTCCGTATTAGGAACATAACCTATAAACAGGAAACAACCATCTACATCTACTGGGATTAATTCTCCTGTCTTTAAATTTTTAAGGACAACCCTTTCCAACCTTTCATTCCCTTCAAAAGCTTCAACCATTGTATTCCAATGAAATATCATCTTTTCATTTTTCAAGGCCTTCTCTTGCGCTACTTTATTGGCATCCATTATTCCTTCATCATGAAGAACAGATACATGAACTTCTCTTGCAAACTTGGTCAAGAATATTCCTTCTTCTATAGCTGCATCTCCGCTTCCAATTATCATAACCTTTTTATCAGTGTAGTAGGCCGCATCACAGGTAGCACAAAAAGATATTCCTTTATCGTATAAAAAGTTCTCTTCCCCTTTAGCACCAGTAAGCCTTGGTTTGCCTCCTGTCGCAATAATAACAGCCTTAGCATAATAATCAACCCTGAAAGTAGAAACTACTTTATAGTCTTCTTCTATTCTCAAGCCTTTTACATCTGTAAGCTTTATTTGCACGCCAAACCTTTTAGTCTGTTGCTCAAATAATTTCATCAACTCAAGTCCACCAATTCCCTCAGGAAATCCCGGATAATTCTCGATTTCACTGGTATATGTGGCAAGGCCACCAACGAGAGACTTTTCAATCAAAAGAGTTTTAAGTCTCGCACGTCCACAATATATAGCTGCTGTCATTCCAGCAGGTCCACCGCCAATAACTACTACATCATAATATTCTCTTTTCTTTTCCATGCAAACTCCCTCCTAAAATTTAGGTGGCTACAAGCCACCTAATTATTTACATAAAATATTTGACTAAAAGTTTGCTTCCAATCCACGCTCCAATTAGTCCAAATACTGCCCACACCCAACCATAGAGAGACATTGAAGGAATACCACTGAAATAAGCTCCAGCATTACATCCAAAAGCTATTCTTGCACCGTATCCCATTAAAAGGCCACCAAGTATGGCCGCAATAACTTGTCTATAAGATTTTATCTTTTTAATTTTAAACTGCGAAGCTAAAAGAGTAGCCAAAAAAGCTCCTATAATAATCCCTATATTCTGAACTGAACCTGCGTTTGTGAAAACACTTTCAGTGAGTGCTTTTGCATGAGATGGATTTTGGAAATAAGTCCAAGTCTCTGGATGTCCTCCTAAAGCTTTAAATATCCAAGCACCCCAGTAGGAAAAAGTCGTAGTAACACCCCATGGATGCCCAGAAAATGCAAATAAAGCTATATTTAAAAGGGCTAAAAGGGCTGCTCCTATCCAATAACTCCATGGATCCTTTATTATTTTCTTAAAAAGGGGAGAAAGGGGATGCTCCTGGGACTTCATTTACTTTCACCTCCATTTATTTAGTTTTTTCAATATAAACTTCCCACTGGCCATCGTCAACTTCTTCAATTTCTACATTGTATCCCATGTTTCTTGCCCATTCTGGCACATTTTTCATAGCACAACTGTGGTCTATCTCTACAATCAAAACATCGCCAACTTTTAATTTCTCCATCTCTTTTTGAGTCTTCAAAAGTGGTACTGGACAAGCCTCTCCTAAACAATCAAGTCTGTATTCTGCCATAAAAATCTCCTCCTTAAAAATTAATTTTTTGCATTAAGCATTAAATCTTTTATGCTCATACCATTCTGCAAGTATGAAAAGTAGACCTAACAATATTAGTTGTCCAAAGAATGCGACTCCCCAGCCAAATACATCTGGCAAAAACACTTTAGGGGATTTAGCTATAAACATTTCAGTCCACCATCCAAAGTCCCTTGCACCCCATAAAGAACCTATGATAAAGAATATTAATGACAACCACTGCATCATATATCCTTCTCCAACTCTCATCAAAGTTCCTGAGGCACAACCTCCAGCTATGACCATCCCTATCCCGAACATCGTAGCTCCTATTGCTGTGTGTATTCCAACAGGTGAGATATTTCCAGGAATCGGTTCTCCTCTTAAATAAGCATTGTACTGAATTGCGGCAAATCCTATTGTGGCAATCATCAATCCTACAATCACAGCTCTGGTAATTGAAGTACTACCTGTCAAAATTGGGTCTCTAAAAGATGCAGTAAAGCAAAATCTGGACTTTTGAAGAACGAAACCAAAGGCGATTCCAAAGGCCCAACGAACTGCTAACTGGGGCGATTGCATTGATAAGATTATGCCTACAATGACAATTACCACTAAAAGCACGACTCCATAAGGAAACTGATTTACTTTTTTCTTTTTTTTGCTTTTTTTCACCGTCTCCATTTAAATCCCTCCCTTCGTTATTATTTTAACATTTCAATTGTATTATACTATAAGTTTTAGGCGTTTTATTATTTAAAAATCTTATACAATATTAGTTTCATTTATATCAAATTTGTAGTATAATTAAATTAAACGTTGTATTAAGTCATGTCTTTAACAATATCCGATAAATTTTTGTCAAAAAGGAGGAGGCGTATGAATATCAACAATTTGAGAGCTTTCTACAAAACAGTTTATTATAAAAGCATTTCATCTTCTGCAAAAGAATTGTATTTATCTCAGCCTGCTATAAGTCAGCAAATAAAAACTCTTGAAAAGGATTTAAAAACTACTCTTTTAAAGAGAAGCAATAGAGGTGTAATTCCAACACCGGCAGGAGAATTAGTTTATCAATATGCAGAACGAATTTTAAATTTATATGACAATATGCTCCAAGACCTACAGTGTTGTGAAAATGACTGTGTAAACAGACTCACAATATCTTGCTGCCCTACCATCGGCCAATATGCTTTGCCCTGCACTCTTCACGAATTTAAAAAGAAAAATAAAAATATTACACTTCACGTAGAGCACAATTTTAGCAATGAAGTAATCCATCACATAAAAGAAGGAGGCATTGATATAGGATTTATTGAAGGCTGTTATACTGATGAAAATATAAATTGCATTCCTCTAGGAGAATTTAAAATGCATTTTGTCGCTAGTGGCAATTGGGAGCTAAAAAACTTGCCAAAAAATAAATTATTCTATTACCACTTTTTTATCATTCATAAAAACTGTGCATTGCGAAAAATAATTGAAGAGACATTTCTTAAATACGGCATTGACATAAACAAATTAAAAATTGAAATAGAGTCACCTTCTATCGAATCAATAAAATCTTTAGTTGCTGCAGGACATGGTTTATCTATTTTGCCTTATATTTCTATAAAAAAAGAGTTGTATACTAAAACCCTCACTATTATAGAAGTAGATAACATCGAGTTTAATTACACCTATTCACTTATATATAACAAAAAGATTCGTAAAAAAATTAAGTCTGATTTTATTGATTTTATCAAAAACTCAGGCAAAAAATTCTTCTGTTAAGGTGATAAAGCATGATTTGGGAACTTATAAGTTTTGGAGAAATTTGTCCACTACCTCTTTTGAAGGCCATTGAAAAATATAAAAAAATGGAAAAAGGTGATGTGTTAAAAATCGTGGTGGACCATAGCTGTTCTTTAAAAAACATACAGGAATATTTTTTAAAGCTTAATTGTTCAGTGGAAATAGATGAAGTTCTAAATGGAGTATGGGAAATATATATAAAAAAATAAACTCCTTTTTAGGAGTTTATAAAGGGGGCTTTTTATAAAATTTTACCGGCAGCGACCTACTCTCCCGCGAAAGCAGTACCATCGGCGCTGGAGGGCTTAACTAGCACCCCAGCCGGTCTTGCGACCGTCTGGGGGCCCTTGTGGACCGTGTTCGGAATGGGAACGGGTGTTTCCCCTCCGCTATCGCCACCGGAAATCTAGACCCTCAAAACTGCACAAAGCCTTCTCGGTCAAGTCCTCGACTGATTAGTACCGGTCAGCTAAGAGTGTTTCCACTCTTACACCCCCGGCCTATCTACCTCGTGGTCTTCGAGGTGTCTTACCCCTCTCGGATGGGAAACCTAATCTTGAGGCGGGCTTCACGCTTAGATGCTTTCAGCGTTTATCCCTTCCGAACTTGGCTACCCAGCTGTGCACCTGGCGGTGCAACTGGTACACCATCGGTTCGTCCACCCCGGTCCTCTCGTACTAGGGGCAGTGCCTCTCAAGTTTCCTACGCCCGCGACGGATAGGGACCGAACTGTCTCACGACGTTCTGAACCCAGCTCGCGTACCGCTTTAATGGGCGAACAGCCCAACCCTTGGGACCTACTTCAGCCCCAGGATGCGATGAGCCGACATCGAGGTGCCAAACCTCCCCGTCGATGTGGACTCTTGGGGGAGATCAGCCTGTTATCCCCGGGGTAGCTTTTATCCGTTGAGCGACGGCGTTCCCACTCACTGCCGCCGGATCACTAAGCCCGACTTTCGTCCCTGCTCGAGATGTCTCTCTCGCAGTCAGGCTACCTTCTGCCTTTGCACTCTTTCGCGCGATTCCCGTCCGCGCTGAGGTAACCTTTGGGCGCCTCCGTTACCCTTTAGGAGGCGACCGCCCCAGTCAAACTGCCCACCTGCCATTGTCCCTACGCCGGTTTCACGGCTATAGGTTAGAATTCCGGTAATCCCAGGGTGGTATCCCAACGTCGACTCCAGTAAGGCTGGCGCCCTACCTTCTCTGTCTCCCACCTATCCTGTACAAGAATTACCAAAATCCAGTGACAGGCTACAGTAAAGCTCCACGGGGTCTTTCTGTCCAATCGCGGGTAACTCGCATCTTCACGAGTACTACAATTTCACCGGGCCCCTCATCAAGACAGCGCCCAAGTCGTTACGCCTTTCGTGCGGGTCGGAACTTACCCGACAAGGAATTTCGCTACCTTAGGACCGTTATAGTTACGGCCGCCGTTCACTGGGGCTTCGGTTCAGTGCTCTCACACTTCCCCTTAACCTTCCAGCACCGGGCAGGCGTCAGCCCCTATACTTCGTCTTCCGACTTAGCAGAGACCTGTGTTTTTGGTAAACAGTCGCTTGGGCCTCTTCTCTGCGGCCTTTCGGCACTCCTTCTCCCGAAGTTACGGAGTCATTTTGCCGAGTTCCTTAATGAGGGTTCTCCCGCTCGCCTGTGGATTCTCTCCTCGCCTACCTGTGTCGGTTTGTAGTACGGGCACCTCAGGCCTCGATAGCGGCTTTTCTCGGCAGCTGCTTCGGTGGCTTCGCCTTCCGGCTCCCCTTCTCAGACCCCTGCCAGTACGCGGATTTGCCTACGTACCCTTCGGTGCCTGATTGGACGTGCCCTACCAACCGCACGCTCCACCTATCTCGCTGCGTCCCCGCCTCTCTTTGCGGCCCTCGGTGGTACCGGAATATCTACCGGTTCCCCATCGCCTACGCTTTAAGCCTCGGCTTAGGCCCCGACTTACCCTGGGTGGATTACCCTTCCCCAGGAAACCTCAGGCTTCCGGCGGTAAGGTTTCTCACCTTACTCTCGTTACTCATGCCGGCATTCTCTCTACTGTACAGTCCAGCCTCGCTTCCGCTTGGCCTTCTACCCGTACAGTACGCTCCCCTACCCCAAACAGAAGTCAGATGTCGGAAGTCAGATGTCGGATACTCTCCACTTCTTTATCATCGTGTATATTTGCTTCCTTAAAGCTGTGTATTCTTCTATTAGTTCGTTATGCAATGTCTTATCTATATATCCTAAGTCATAACTTAAGTCTAGTAATACTTCTATTTCATTGCTTGATCCAAGCGCTATCTTTAAATACCTCTTAAAATCTGCCTCTGATTCTTTCTTTCCATATCCTTCGGCTATATTTAACGGTATTGATGTTGCTGCCCTTCTTAGTTGACTCCCTAATTCGTATCTTTCATACCCAGGATAGTTCTGGGTTAGCTTGTGTATCTCTATGCTTAGCTTGTATGATTGTTGATATATTCTGAGATCCTTATACGTCTTTATCATTTTCTCACCTCTGACCTCTCACATCTGACTTCTGTTTAGCCCCAGCTTCGGTGGCATGTTTGAGCCCCGTTCATTTTCGGCGCAGGACCTCTCGACCAGTGAGCTGTTACGCACTCTTTAAATGTATGGCTGCTTCTAAGCCAACATCCTGGTTGTCTTCGAAGTCCCACTTCCTTTACCACTTAACATGCCCTTTGGGACCTTAGCTGGAGGTCTGGGCTGTTCCCCTCTCGACTACGGATCTTATCACTCGTAGTCTGACTCCCAGGTATTAACCTATGGCATTCGGAGTTTGATAGGGTTCGGTAACCTCCTTGGCCCCTAGCCCATTCAGTGCTCTACCTCCATAGGTCCTACCCTGAGGCTAGCCCTAAAGCTATTTCGGGGAGAACCAGCTATCTCCGTGCTCGATTGGCATTTCACCTCTACCCACAGCTCATCCCATGGCTTTTCAACGCCAACGTGGTTCGGGCCTCCACCAGATCTTACTCCGGCTTCACCCTGGCCATGGGTAGGTCGCACGGTTTCGGGTCTACGGCAGCAAACTTTCGCCCTTTTCGGACTCGCTTTCGCTTCGGCTCCGCTTACCGCTTAACCTCGCTTGCTACCGTAACTCGCCGGCCCGTTCTACAAAAAGTA
>NC_014964.1:2215000-2252500 GCF_000175295.2 Thermoanaerobacter brockii subsp. finnii Ako-1
TTAACACTCTCTACTAATTCCAGATTTTCATCTACTAAAACTGCATCAGTATTGGTTCCACCAACATCAATTCCAATACGATATTCCATTTTTTCCTACCTCCTTTTAACCTCTATTGAGTTCTTCTACAGGTATATAATCAACATCATATCCAAAGTAACGCGGACCAACTGTTTCTATACCTTTTTCAGTTCTCCACTTCTCATCACACGGAATTCCTATAATAAATACTCTCTGTCCATAACGTAATCCTTCGGTGGTTATAGGTAAGGCTGTATGGGCATCAACGGTACAAATCAAATCAGGCACTGTAGCTACAACTTTCCCATTGCGACGTGCTATTAAATTTTCATTTTGGAAATCAATAATCATTGCTTCCCCTTTGTATTGGTCAATTCCGTCTATATGAGCTTCTCCACGAACAAATCCACCCGTAGTACGCCTTTGCACATCAGAAATTTTGCCTTTAAAAAGCATATAGCCACCTGTTACCTCTAAAAGCGCCTCTATTGGATTTTCACCTTTTTTGCGGGCTTCGCGTATCGCTTTTCCAATTTGTGCTGAATAAGATACAACATTTCTTATTCCTGCTTGTTTTACATCTTTTCCACTCATCGGGTAAATTGCTATCATAACTGATCCACCCATAACTACTGTAGCGTTCCTCGCAAGGCTTTCAGTCCAGAAATTATTGATAGTATGTAAAAGTATAGAATTACCTTTTTCATCTGCTAAAACCATAGGTGTTGCAGAAACTCCATAAAGATGATATGTTACCATTTGCAACTCTGGAAAAGCCCTTCCCATACCATCTACATCTACCAATGGTACCTTTCTTTCACCTGCAACCATAATAGGTATCATTGAATTAACGCCACCAGCTTCAATAGGAAGAACTGCATATACTTCCTTTCCAAGAAAACTTTGGAGACTATCGAAAGCCTTGAAAATCTCTTTTCCTGAAGGAACCTTTTCTACCAATACTGTCGGCGCTCCCATCATTGCCACGGGAACAACTAATGCATCATCAGGTATGTTCTCCACATCAATAAGTTCTACTGGACCATTTCTTTGTATAGATTGAATAGCCATAAGCTTACCTACATAAGGGTCTCCTCCTCCCCCAGTTCCAAGAAGAGCAGCCCCTACTGCGATATCTTCCACCGCTTGTAAATCGATTTTCTCCAATTTTTCTATATCTTTCTTCATTTTCTATAACCTCCTTGTAAAGATATATTGAAATATAAAAACTATACAACTCCGAACATTAAATTTCGAGATACCCCAAAGACCCTAAAAGGAAACTATCGTTTTATATGCATAACCATTTTCTTTCTATTTTTTTCCTCAATGCAAAGCAGTAGCTGATTTTGACACTTTCAATACATAATACAATACCAAATAGCATACCATTGAAGATATTATGCCATTTATGGCTGAAATACCTGTTTTCATAAACAATGCCACAATAAAGCCTATAACCAATGATGCTATTCCTATCCAGTTAATATCTACAATACCAGCCTCCCACATATTTCTATTTCCTTTTTTGCATATCCAGTAATCCGCAATCATGCTACCGGCAATAGGCGGTATACTTGCAGTAAGTACAGTAAGGAAAGAAGTAAAATAGTTTAATATGCCCATGATGGCAAGGACAGTGCCTATAGCACCGGCTATAAAGGTCATAAGTGGTCTTAATTTATTTTCCATGTTAAAAAGGCTTACAATAGCTAGCCCCCCTGAGTAGGCGTTTACCGTGTTGGTAGTCCATGTAGCCAAAATAAGGATTACAGCACCCACAAATCCCAGCCCTAATTGAGCTAAAGCAATTGTTATGTCATATGTACCGGCTACTACAGTGAGGAGTGCCCCAACTACAAGTAGAAACATCCCCGCTGGCCAGACACCCACAAGTCCTGATGTCAAAGCATCCTTCCTACTTTTTGCATATCTTGAAAAGTCAGCAGCAATGACGCCTCCTACTGCAAATCCTCCAACAGCCAAACCAATCGCATAACTCCAGGAATAGCGATCTTTTGGTACATAATTTATCAAATTCTCTATACCGAATGTTGTCAAAACCTGTATTAGACCTACTATAGAGAGAAATACAAGCGCTGGTATGGCAATATAATTTAAGTATTCCAGTGCCTTATAGCCATATACAGCAGTCACTAGCATAATAATACCCCATACCAATCCACTTAACCATACAGGTATATAAATCCCAAGCCACATGTTCATTATTTGAGAAAACGCAGCTCCACATACACTTGCTTGTACTCCAAACCATCCTATACAGGATATTGCAAGAATAGTAGAAATTATAAACCGTGCCCCCTCTCTGCCAAAAGCCGATGAGGACGTAACCACGGTGGGAACACCTAAGTCAGCACCCTGCATTCCTTGAAATGTCATATATACAATTATTATTGTATAACCTATAGCTCCAGCAATTATAGCCTCTAATAGTGGCATGCCCTGGACTATCGCTCCCCCTACCATCAAAGATGATACACATATCATTGATCCTGCCCATATAAGGGCTATACTATACCATGGTCTCTTTTCTGACTCTGGAATCGGATCCAATGCATGTTGTTCCACAATAACGACCCCCTATCTTGATATTTTTTAATTAAACTTGTAAGATTCATTCAATACTTTGGTATCTTGTTTGCTTTTTTGTTCCAAAACATCTTTTCTTTTTTACTTTAAAGTTATAAAACTTTAAATTTCTGAATAAATTAGATAGCAAATATCGTGCCAATTTGTTTTTAAGTTATCAGTTAAAAAGAGAGAAAAATAAAACGTTTAAGAGTGTATAATTGATAAAATATGTTGACATAAAGTTTTCTTTGAATTAGAATTGTAATAAATAAATCGGTTTATATTTTACGCATTCACTGTATTTTTCTCATTTATTCTCACTTTTTCTCAAAATTTCTCATTTTAAAGCGGTGATAAAATTTATGAGAAATAATTTGATTGATTCTCTTCAAGAAACCTTTGGTTTTGTAACCGAACTTCAGAAAGAATGTTTATCATTTATATCACCTTCAAAAGCAGGCTATCATGTTTGGTCACCACCATGTACTCCCACTTGTCCAAATATCAACAATTGCCCCTATGATTTAATACTTTCTTTTAAAATAGAAAAGAACAATTTTTTGGTTGCTTTACCTAAAAAACGTAGCAAAAATTTAAAAATAACGCCTGCCTCAATCATTAAATTTTTGCAGATTGTATTAGAAACATCATTCGCTTCTGAACAAAAAACAAATAATATTTTATTACTAGAACAGACATTGCAATTTTTAGCAAAACAATCAAACATAGAATTCTACCTCTTCAACAACAAAGGGCAAATAATCTTAAGTCAAAATTCTTCTTTTGTTCAGCTCTCTCCATCTGATATTTGGGAAAAACTGGGTGATACCAATGATTCAGAAGGATTTATAAAAACTCAATGGGGAAATTTTTATTATCACCTCTTTGTAAAAAATGATAAACCAATAGGCTTAATAATCTGGAAAATCAAATCATTCCAAAAAAATGTAAATTTTTGTCCATCACGCAAAGATTATTCTTTTGCTATTATAGGTAAAAACTATCATTTTACTGAAATAAAAAAACTCATCCGTCAAATAGCTGCAACTGAGCATACAATACTTCTTCAAGGTGAAAGTGGTACAGGCAAAGAGCTTTTTGCTCGTTATATTCATCACTTAAGTCCTCGAAAAGATGATCCTTTTATTGCCATAAACTGCGCCGCAATCCCTGAAAACCTTCTTGAAAGCGAACTTTTCGGCTATGAAGATGGTTCATTTACAGGTGCTCGTCGCGGTGGCAAACCGGGTAAATTTGAACTTGCTAATGGCGGAACAATTTTTCTTGACGAAATTGGAGACATGCCCTTACCATTACAAGCAAAATTATTACGGGTTTTGGAAGACCGACAAGTAGAACGAATTGGTGCTACTATTTCTCGTCCAGTTGATATAAGGGTTATTGCAGCAACTAATAAAAATTTAAAAGAATTAATTGATGCTAAATTATTTAGAGAAGACCTTTTTTTCCGCTTAAGTGTTTTCCCAGTCTACATACCAGCACTACGTGAGCGCCGAGATGATATCCTTCTTCTTTTAGACTTTTATTTAAAAAATATCTGTCTTGAACAAGATAAACCATTTAAAATTTTCAGTCCAGAAACTATTGAAATTCTTCAGAATTACAGCTGGCCAGGAAACATACGAGAATTAAAGAATGTAGTAACTTACGCCGTTTCACTTTGTAAAGACGATATAATTACTCCACAGTATTTACCGAAGTACTTACAAAATGGCGTATCCTTTAATAAATATCAGTTTACTAACGTTAAAAGCGAACACTCATTTATTGAAGATGAACAGCTCAAAAATCAATTGGAAATTTTATTAGCTAAATATGGCAAATCTACACAATCAAAAAAATTGATTGCTCAAGAATTAGGCATTAGTTTAGCAACCCTTTATCGTTGGCTTAAAAAATATCGCATAAGGTAGGTGTGAATATGCAAGAAATTACCTCTGATTGGATTGAACCACTTTGGTATGGCAGTATTTTTCTTGGTTCGGGTGGTGGGGGAAAAAGTGAACTTTTGGCATCCGTACTGGATAAAGCTTTACAAAACCGTGTTATTCCTTTACTAACCCTTGATGAATTGTCTGAAAGTAACTTTTTCTGCGGTATAGGTCTTTTAGGTTCACCGGAATTATGTGAAGAAAATTTACCCTCGGGTAAAGAAGCTAGTATTGCCATTGAGGAATTAGAAAAATATACTGGGTTCCAGTTTAATGGAATCTCAATTGTTGAAGGAGCAGGAGTTAATATCTTTTATCCACTTTTAGCAGCACTTCAAACTGGTTTGCCAGTTATTGATGGTGATGCTATGGGAAGAGCTTTCCCCGAACTACAAATGACTACTTATCATCTTGAAAACTTACCTGTTACCCCTTTGGTACTAGTTGATGGCAGTTATAACGTGCATCTGTTCCTTGAAAAGCAAGATACATTTCTTTTAGAACTTAATACGCGCCAGATTGTTTGCCAACAAGGAGGAGTTGGTTATTTTGCAGGCTTTCCTTATTCCGGTTCCGTATTAAAAAAAGTTTTACTTCCAAGTACTCTAACTTTTGCCCGTGAAATAGGTGAATGCTTTTTACATGCTGATAATTACCACGAGCTATTCAACTTGCTTTTAGAGGTAACTTCTAATTCCTTTTATGGTCCTATAGTCGAAATTTTTCAAGGTACCATAAAAAATATATCCGCATATGAAACTGCCAAGTGGAAAGCAGCAACGCTAATCTCACCAAAAGGTGAAGAATTACAACTTCTTTTTCAATATGAGAATTTACTTGCGTTCAAAAATGGTCATATAGCCGCTAGTGTACCCGATTTAATTTCCGCAATTGATCTAAATAAACTTAAACCAGTAAATAACAATGAAATTTATGAAGGTCAGCCTCTAGTGCTTCTAGGTCTGCCGGCACCACTTCGACTCAGAATCAATAAAGCTTTAGATGTAGTTGGTCCCCAATGTTTTGGTTATCGAACTATTTACGTGCCGCTAGAAAAACTATATTGGGATTACTACCATGAAAAGGAGGTATTTTTTTGAAAGTTACGTTAGGAATTTTTATAAATGGTCAACACGGAACTATTATTGCTGGGTCAGGTAAATATCTTTTGTACGAGAGAAAATTTTCTTCACAAACTTTTTTAAACGAATTACAACATTGTCTTACTGTCCTGGGTTTATCTAAAAAAAATGTCAGTAAAATCTATTTTACCCCGCCCTTTTCTTTTTCACCAGAAAATAAGACGAGTTCAATAATCCATCTTAGGCTTGTCCCAGAACAATTTAGTGATTTTTCTGTTTATCCTCAAAATTTACAAAAATCAGTTAAAATCTTGCAAGTAGCTCCACAAAAGCTTTTGCAAAAATTAGAAGAAAACGAAGATCAAATTAAAAAAGCTAAAGTAATTTCCATAATTACACCTTTTGGATTGGTTTATCCAGAAAAAGAGAACAAAGCAGTTTATACAATAAACAAATTTAACCAAGGAATAATACTAAAATCCCAAAATTACCCACATCTCGGTTTTCATAAACGAGAAAAATCATTATTAATAGCTGACAATTTTGTGGTTGCAGTATCACCTTATGTACAACAGCTTAAAAATTTCTTTGCCCCTCATTCTCCAGGAATATATTGGGTTGAAAATGAAGCTGTTTATTTAACTGAAGATTTTTTACCACAAACTTGCGGTAAAATTTACGAATTTACACCATTAATACAACTAGCCCGAGGTGCTGCCGTTTCCTTCGGTTATGATTATGCTTTAGCCCTTTTTAAAATAGGTTCTATATTTAAACTTTTTCAAATACAAAATTATGTTGAAGTAAGTGAATTATCCTCACCTTTTAGTTTCGCTGCTACTTCTTCAGTACAGCCTTTATTTGATGATATTAAAGGCAAACTTCCTAAAGCTCTTCAGGATGTAATTCCTATTTTTAACTTTTCCAGTTGCTATTTTTCTGATTCTTATCCGTACCGGTTTTATCAGATTACTTTTTCAAAATCACTCCGTTACATTGGTTTACTCACAGCTCCATCGATTTTAACATCTATTACTGTTTGTAAACAAGAAGATTTATATTACCACAAAAAAAGACTACTAAAAAATTTATACCTTGTTAATAAGAACCATAATCTTCTAAAAAAGCCTATAGCTTTTTGTCAAGAAACTCCTATTCGTTATTTAACTTCTAATCATACAATCTTAAAAGTGGGACTAAAAGAGTCAAACTCATTCCAGTAGTATAAAAATATCAACTTCATTTTTCCTAAATTTTTATTCCTCTACGCTTATGAACAAATTACAATAATTTATCCAATTCCTCTTTAATCTTTTTAAAGTCCTCCATTGCAGGCTCTAATTTTTCAGGGTCTCTCAAAATTGCAGCTGGATGGTAAGTCGCTATTATTTTAACACCTTTTCTTTCAAACCATTGGCCTCTCATTACTGTTATTTTGAAATTTTTGTCTATTATAGCTTTTGCTGCAGTCGCTCCAAGACATACTATCATTTTAGGAGCTATTATTGCAACTTGATTTCTTAAATAAGGCAAACAAGCGTCAATTTCACTCTGCAGAGGCACTCTATTGTTTGGTGGCCTGCATTTTACTATGTTGGCAATATAGACTTCTTCCCGTTTTAATCCGACATCCTCAAGCATTTTGTTGAGAAATTGACCAGCTCTTCCTACAAAAGGCCTCCCTTGCAAATCCTCGTCTCTTCCTGGTCCTTCTCCCACAAACATAACTTTTGCCCTTAAATTTCCTTCTCCAAAAACCATATTAGTTTTCGTTTTACTAAGGTCACATTTTGTACAATGTAAACACTCTAAATATAGTTCTTTTAAGGGTAAAAGTGCCATTTCTCTCACCTTTTTAAATTAGTCTTATATTTTTCTCTCTCAATCTCATACAAATCATTACTATGGATATCTATAGTAACAATAACAGGAAAATCCTTAACTAAAAATTTATAGATAGCCTCTGTACCTAAATCTTCATAAGCTACTATTTCTGCTTTTTTTACTTTTTGTGCCAGTAATGCTCCTGCTCCTCCTATAGCAGTGAAATAGACTGCTTTATACTTTTTCATAGCTTCTATAACTTCTTTACTCCTATATCCCTTTCCTATCATGCCTTTTAATCCCAATTCAATTAATACTGGTGTGTATTTATCCATTCTTCCACTTGTAGTAGGCCCACAACTTCCTACAACTTGTCCCGGTTTAGAAGGACAGGGACCTACATAATAAATTACACTATTTCTTATTTCGAAAGGTAATTTTTCTCCTCTATTTAATGATTCTATCATTCTCTTGTGAGCTTCATCTCTTGCTGTATAAATTTCTCCTGATAGCAAAATTAAGTCCCCTGCTTTAAGCTGGTTTACTATTTCTTCCGTCAAAGGCGTATTTATCTTTTTATACATTCCCATGCCTCCTAGCAATATTATAATACAAAAGTAGCATGTCTTGTAACATGGCATCCTAAATTGACAGCCACAGGAAGAGAAGCTATATGGGTAGGATAAGTTTCAATATGAACATCAAGAGCAGTGGTACTCCCACCTAAGCCTTGAGGACCAATTCCCAACATATTTATTTCTTGCAACAACTCCTCTTCTAATTGAGCTAACACTTTATCTGTGTTTCTTTCACCTACACCTCTCAATAACGCCTTTTTAGCAAGATAAGGAGCAAGCTCAAAATCCCCTCCAATTCCTATTCCCACGATCAAGGGAGGGCAAGCATTAGGACCTGCTTTTTCAACTGTTTCAATAACAAAATTTTTAATCCCTTCCACTCCGTCAGAAGGCTTTAGCATTTTTAAAGCACTCATATTTTCACTTCCTGCACCTTTAGGCATTACAGTTATTGAAAATCTATTTCCTTCACAGATATGATAATGTATTATTGCAGGAGTGTTGTCACCAGTATTTATTCGTAAAATTGGGCTTTTTACAACAGATCTTCTTAAATACTCCTCTTGATAGCCAAGTCTTACACCTTCATTTATCGCTTCTTCTAAACTGCCATTTACTATATGTACTTCTTGTCCTATCTCTACAAAAACTACGACTATTCCTGTGTCTTGACATATAGGCATTCTTTGCGTTCTCGCTATTTCAGCATTTGCAATTATATCTTTTAAAATTTCTCTACCCAAAGGACTTATTTCCTCTTTTATTCTTTCTTTTAAACTTTCAAATATATCTTGAGGTAATTCATAATTAGCTTCAATACAAAGCAATTTTACTATTTCAGTAATTTTCTTTGCTTCTATCTCTTTCAAAATTTTTCACTCCCTCTTAAGTTCTTCACAAGTATATAATACTATTTTTTTAGAAATTTTTTAAGGAAAACTTGTTGAAGTAATGGCGTTTTTGCAATTTCTTTTTAAATTTTTTATAATTTAAGGTATAGCTTTGATTCTAGTACAAAATATATTAAGCAAAGGAGGCTATGCCATGAAATGCACTGTGTGTCGTAAACCAGCAATTGTAAAATTTCCCGCTCATAATTCCGCCTTTTGCGAAGAACATTTGGACGCTTTTTTTATGAGACAAGTTGCCAAAACTATTGAAAAATATAAAATGCTGCCTCCGAAAGGGCGCGTAGTCGTTGCAATCTCAGGAGGAAAAGATTCCTTAGTCACTACTTTTGTCTTAAAAAGATTAGGTTATGAAGTGCTGGGCTTTTTTATAGATCTAGGAATAGAAGAAAACAACTTCTCTTCTCAATCTAGAGAAGTTGTGGAAAGTTTTTGCAAAGAAAATGATATTCCTTTAGAAATAGTAAACTTAAAAGAAAAATTTGGAAAAGGTATCCCGGATGTAGCTAAACGCCAAGACAGGATATGTGCTATATGTGGAGTCACTAAAAGGCATCTTATGAACGAATACACTTTATCTGTAAAAGCTGATGCACTGGCAACAGGTCATACATTAGACGATATGGCTAAGTTGCTTTTAGCAAATCTATTCCGATGGGACCTTCATCATTTATCAAAGGGAACTCCTGTACTCCCTGAAGAATCGGGATTTGCTCGAAAAATTAAACCTCTCGCTTTCCAAGCAGAAGAAGAGATAATTGCTTTTGCAAAACTTCACAATATAAAACCTGTAACCGCAGTATGTCCTTATTCAAGAGAAGCAAAATATACAAGATATCAAGAAGCCTTAGATATGTTAGAGGAAAAATCCCCAGGAATTAAAAGGTCTTTCTATAAAAACTACACAAAATATGCCCATCTATTTGCTGGTACTTCTGCACGTCCTCCAAAAATAACTTGTGAGTTATGTGGTTTCCCTTCTGTTTCTCCTGTATGTACTTTCTGCCGCACATGGGTAAAAAGCAGCCAATGAAAAAATGCGCCCGTAAAGGCGCATTTTTTCATTGGCTCATTTTGTATACTTCGCGTATACATAACCAAAACCATTTTTGTATTGGATTAAGTACCAAGCACCATATTCTCCTACCACTTTTAACTGAGTACCATAAGGTACCGCTCCTATTTTCCTTGCTTTTACGGAATCACCTGCTCTTACATTTAATCCACTCTTTGCAGTAACTTTTACAGTTTTTAGAACTGATGCCTTTGTATCAACTGTATATACACTATATATATATCCAAAACCATCTTTATACTGCACCAAATACCAACCATTACGTTCTTCTACTACTTTTAATTCTGTCCCGTATGGTACTGCCCCTATTTTTCTTGCAGCTACAGAACTGCTCACCCTTACATTTAATCCGCTCTTCACTATAACTTTCACTGATTTTGCAACGGTTACCTTTGATGGATCTGGCACTGAAGAAACATATTTGGTTGAAACATATCCTACTTTGCCGTTATAGTCAACTTTGTACCATCCATTCACTTCCTCAAGCCATTTTACAACTTTCCCAGCAGGAATAGTACCTATAATTTTACTTGTGATACTTGCTCCTTCTCTTAAATTAAGTGTTGAGGCAGTCACAATGCCATAATTGCAGGAAGGCTGTGGTTCTGGTGTTGGTGTCGGTTGTGGTTCAGGCATTGGTGCTGGCTCAGACTCTGGCGTAGGAGTTGGTTCTTTTTCCTGGACAGGCTCCTCTCTTATAACAGTTATTGTTATATCTTTTGTGAGTTCATTATTCTTGTCACCACTCGGCTCCACATGTATTTTAGTAGTATTTACACCGTATTCAAGAGGCACTACTTTTGTAAATACGCCATTTTCTTGTTGTACAAAAGATTCATCATTTATAGTTACTTTTGCACCTTTATAGGTATTGCCTTTAATCTCTATCTCATTTGTATTTGCATCTACTGTAGTATTATCTTTTGGAGAATAAATGTATATTGGTAAGTCTCTCCATCTTTGCACTGTGTCATTTACCACCATTGTATTTGAACCTTGATTGACAACAGTTATTTTTCTATTTGCAATTTCCTCTCCATATTCACCTTTTTCTACCTTATCCCAGCTGCCCCTTGCATATTTATATTCAAGCTGTGTTCCTTCATTTAAAGTCAATGTAATACTGTAAGTGTTAGGTCCTGTCTTTGTCATCTGATGGGCACTTGGATTCCAGAAAGCGTCATGGAAGTTTCCAGCAATATTTGCACCGTCATCAGGAGTATAATCAGGGACTGTTACATTAAATATCACTTTGATAGGTATTATATCAGGTGTAGCTTTCACTATATTTGATGCTGTTCTGTTAAAAGAAGTATCAACTGCTACAACTTTATAATAGTACACTTTTCCATTTACTACATCTGTATCTACGTAGTTATACACAGTGTCAGCCACAGTTGCAATCTTTACAAATGGTCCTGTTTCACTTAAAGATTTGTATATTTCGTAGCCATAGATAGCTACATTATCAGTTGAGAGACTCCAGTTAAGTGTAACTCTTGAGGATTCAATTCCTGGTTGTTGTAAGCCTAGAGCTGTAGGTGGTTCTACATCATTTGATGGCACGACAATAAACTGTTTTGCTTCATCTGTTTTCCCATCTGGCCCTTTTGTATACGTCCAATCCTGTCCTTGGTTAGAGGAAAATCTCATAATATATTCCCATGTGCCTACCATATCAGGTACAAATTTAGCCATGTATTTGTCGTTATTTCCAGAATCCCCTACATACCGTGCATCAACCCATGTCCAGTCCTTATTTATTTCAACACCTTCTACTTTGTTGCGTGTAGCATCTTGCCCACCATCTCCAATATACCTATATCCTAACTGGGCAATCATATTTTCCCCTTGGCCAGGTTTATCTGTTAATCCTTCTGCCCAAATTTCAGCATAAACTTCAACTGGATTATTTACGCCTATTACATGGGTATCAACTTGGTTCATATTTCCTGCCCAACCAATAGAAAATGCTGGATATGCCTCAACTTCATTGCTTAAAGCACTTTCATTTCCATCACTATCTACAGCCGTTACAGAATACACATACTTTAGACCATTGGTAACATCTGTATCAATATAAGTAATTTGCGTAACATTTGAAGCTATTTTTTCATATAGCCCTCCTTTGACTGTAGAGCGGTAAATGTTATAACTTACTGCTCTATCTACTGCACTCCACGAAAGGTCTACTTGACCATTTCCTGAAACTGCTTTAAGGTCTGTTATTGGCTGAGGTGCCGTCAAATTCTGTCCTGGATCTGAAATGAGTATAGCCCCATCCAATGCCACAACTTCTACAACAATTTGTCCATCACGAACCGTGTATGTCTTACCACTTAAGGCATCTGTAAAAGCAACTCCATCTCTTACAAATTTAGTAGTATCTATTTGTACTGACTTTGCCTCACCTTTATTAATCACAACAATAGCTACACTGTCAGGATAAGAATTACCAAATACATCTTTTCCATTTATAATTCTTCTTCCAAAGGCATAAACATCGCCATTTGCATAAAGTGTTTCAAGGTCTCCTGTTTTTAAAACTTGATTTTCATTCCTTATGTTTACGACTTTCTTAAAGAAATCCTGCAGATCTTTATCTTCTCTTCCCCAAGAGAATGTTCTCCTGTTATCTGGGTCTTTTCCACCAGATTGTCCTGCCTCGTCACCATAGTAAATAGAAGGCATTCCCGGATAGCCCATTTGCAATATTGCGGCAAGTTTAAGCCTCTTAACTGCAAGGTCTTTCGCCTCTTGAGAATTTTGATTTTCATTAGCAGAGTTATATCCAAATACTGTCAATATTCTCATGGTGTCATGAGAACCTAAAAGGTTCATAGTAGAATAAAATACTGGAAGAGGATATCTCTCATATATGCTCATAAGCCTTTGGTCAAGTTTTGCTGCATCTATAGGATTGTGAACCACATTTCCATCATCAAACTGTTTATCGAGTATAAAATCAATAACTGCATTTCTAAAAAGATAGTTCATAACAGAGTTAAAAGAATCTCCAAGTAAATCTAATGAAGCATCTCCCCAAAGTTCTGCAATCATTGGCGCATTTGGTTTCACAGTATTAATTGCAGCTCTAAAATGAACCCAGAAATCGTGAGCAATTTCATTTGCAACATCCAATCTCCAGCCATCTGCACCTGCATCTTTATCCCCATCAGGATTTAACCAATACTTAGATATTGCATTAGGATTATTTATGATAAAATCTGCCCAACTTTTTACATTGTACTCACTTCCGTTTATCTGCCTTATTACCGGTAAGCTGTCAAATCCCCACCAGCCCTCATAGGTACCGTCAGGCTTAATTTCGTACCAGTCACCGTATGGAGATTTTGACTGATCTCCCTGTTTCCAGGCTTGATAAGCACCTAATTCATTATCCAAGTACTTCCCGTATCTATCAAAATAAATACTATCATCACTTGTATGATTGAAGACGCCATCAAGTATTACTTTAATTCCTCTTGCATGGGCTTCTTTCATAAGTGTTTTAAATGTATCTAAATCTCCCAATAACTCGTCTATCTTTGTGTAATCGGTTGTATCATATCGGTGATTGGAAGGTGATTGGAAAATTGGATTGAGATAAATAACTGATATTCCAAGGTTTTTTAGATAATCCAATTTATCATTTATACCTTGTAAATCACCACCAAAGAAGTCATTATTCCATATACCATCCCCTGTATATCCAGGTTTATCTTTATCATTCGGATTGTCGGGAAGGTCATACCAGTCGTCATGATATTCAACAGGATCAAAACCTCTACTGTATTCCTTTAGGCGGTCATTTAAAGGGTCACCATTGTAAAATCTATCTGGGAATATTTGATACATTACTGCCCCTTTCATCCAATCAGGGGTGTCTAAATTTTTATCGTATACAGTAAGTTCAAAGTCTTTATTTACCGTATCTGTGGCTTTACCTACTCCACCTAATTGTTCATCGTTATCTCCGTAATAAGCAGTTTTTGTCCCGTCTTTAAGTATAAAGTAATACCAAATTCTTGTGGGATAGTCAAAGCTTAACTTCACTTCCCAGTATTCATATTGCCCGTCAGGACTTTGACCAATTTTGTACATCGGGACTTCTGTTCTTGTTTTTTTAATATCATCCCAATAAGAAATTTTAGCTGACTCAAGGTCATGATTTTTAGCCTGTATCCTCAAAGTCACTGTATCACCTGTTTTTATTGCACCGAAAGGCGAACGGAAGAATGGGTCATGGGTGTCATGTTTTAAATCGTCATAATATATGTTATTATCAGGCCCTGTGAGAGGTGGATTGTAATCTGTCCATATATTATGTGAAACCGAATCATAGTAAAATGTAATCTTAGTATCATAGGCTACATTCAAAGGAATATTTGGACCATTTTGTTCACCATTTAAGCCATAATTTATATCCCATGAGGGCCCTAAAGTTACTTTAAACTCATAATACCCTTTTGGAACATTTGCAGTGTATTCGTAAACATTGTTAAACTTATAGTCTCTCATTATAGCTGTCGATGTTTCAGGTTTCCAATCATCACCTGCTCCTATTGCTGATTGTATAGTACCTACAATTCTTGGAAGTTTTTCTTCCGGAATTGGTGTATATTTTGTAGAATCAGTAACACTTGAAGTATTATAGTTGTAATAAAAAGTTACTACAGAATCTGAATCAAGATGCAAGCTTAAATTACCTTGTGAAGGAACTCCTCCACCTTCCCATGAATGATTAAGAGCAACTTTATACTCATAATCACCTGCAGGTAACGCAACTGGGGTAGTAAATTCATAAAAGCCATTACCTTTATATGTCATTACTGTTTTGTCACTGTTTATATTCCAGTCAGAATCTCCAATCTTTGATTGAAAATCGCCAACAACATTGGCTATAGCAGGCGCCGTATCTGTCTCAGCTTTTGCAAATTGCACAGGCATTGAGCCAAACACTGCTGTATAAATTAAAAGAAATGACAATAAAAAGCCTAATGTTCTCCTCTTAAACACTACAATCCCCCTTTACACTATGTTTTTATTTAAAAATCTTACGAAAAGCTCCTTTACAACACCACCCCCATTTCTTTTAGGCAATCGCTTTCATAAATTGCAAAAAGATAAATGTGTTTATAAATACACATCCCTTGTGCAAATTTTTGCGCAATCGTTTTCGCTGCCTTATTGTTATTATAGCCAACCCCATATATTTTGTCAATACCTTGCAAAAAAGAAAAGGATGCACATAAGCATCCCTCTTTGAAAATTCATATTTGTTTTAACATTTGTGTTATCTCCATCTTATCTGCTTTTTCTGCTAAAAGTATTGTAAACAGTAAGAACAGCGCTCCAAATCCTGCAATTATAGAGATATTGTACAGTATTGCGCTAATATTGTTCCCAGATATTGCTTCCCTAAGACCTGCAACTCCATAAGTCATAGGCAGATAAGGATTTATTGCGTTGAAAAACTTAGGAAACAACTTTATTGGGAAAGTTTATCTTGTTAAATATTTTTAACAAAAGAAGAATATTTAAAATCAAACATATATCATTTTAACTGTCATTCCGCCATCCACAATGAGATTCGCTCCTGTAATAAAAGAAGCTTCTTCCGAACACAAAAATAAACATGCATTTGCTACGTCCTCTGGTTTACCCACCCGTCCTGCAGGATGTTGCAAATGGTCCTCTTCTGTCAATTGGGGCTTTTTAGCTTCTCTACTTTTCTTCCATTCAGACACTTCTATCCATCCGGGACTTATAGAATTCACCCTTATTTTATCATAACTTAAACTTATTGCAAGAGAGTGAGTTAAAGCTATAATACCACCTTTTGAAGCAGAATAAGGTTCTGTATGAGGTTCTGACATAAATGCCCTTGTAGACGCTATATTTATTATGACTCCTCCGCCATTGTCTCTCATGTGAGGAGCAACATATTTTGAACACATATATGTTCCTCTTAAATTCACATTTATGACTCTATCCCATTCCTCCATGGGCCTTGTGTAAATCGTCCCTCCTGACCCAATACCTGCATTGTTTATCAAAATATCGATCTTACCATAGGTTTTTATCGTCTTATCTACCAAATTCCTAACATCTTCCTCTAAAGAAACATCTGTATGTACAAAAAGACAATCTCCACCTTTAGATTTTATATATTTTTCATTTTCTATGCCAGCCTCATCGTCAATATCGGCTATAACTACTTTTGCTCCTTTTTCAGCAAAAGTTTGCGCAATACACCGGCCTATTCCTTGTCCTCCACCTGTAACTATCACTACTTTGTCATTAAAATCCATAGTTAACCCTCCAATCTCTTAACTTATAAAAGAAGATAAGGTAACCCCATAGTAAAAAAAAGAGGTATACCTTATCAAAAATAGTATAACTTAAAAGTTTTATAAAAATCAAATAGAAAAATTATCTGAGGTGCGTCCAACTTTGTAGGTAGCTGACATTTTGCACAAAGCGCGCAACTTGACCGAACAGTCCTAAACTTAGCAAGACCAAAAGATGGAGGGGGGGCCGGAGGCTGGCCCCTCAAATTACTTCAATTTATACCTTTCTATAGCACTTTCTATAATCTTCCCAATAAATTCTCCTCTTGTTAAACCTGCCGCTTTTGCCATATAACCCATGTATCCGTGGTGAACATGTTTTTCTCCTTTGCTACTTGACATTGTAAGTCCCGCAAAGGTATTCAATTCTAAGAAATAAGGAACATTATCTTTGCTTAGAATCATATCAATTCTAGCAAAATCCTTGGCATTTAAAACCTTATAAATATTCAAAGCCGTCTCTTTAATCTTTTCTTCCACTTCTTTTGGTACTTCTATAGGGCATTTTATTATCTCGTTGTCAAACATTTTGTGTTCATAAGTATTAGTTTTAACGTTATTATATCCTACTTCCAATAAAGGCAATACTTGTGGGTGTTTATATCCGATTATTCCAACGGTCACTTCTTTTCCTTCGATGAATTCTTCGATTAGCGCTGCTTGTCCTATTTTTTCTGTTATTTTGCTTACAACTTGTGGAAGTTTATCCTTATCATAAATTATATTTTCTTCATCTATACCTGCACTTCCTCTTCCACTTATAGGTTTTACAAATAGAGGAAATTTAAGATGGTCTACAGAAGGAATTTCTTGAGGATTTTCTGCAATTACATATTTAGGCGTAGGCAAACCGTGAGAAGCCACAATGTCCTTCCTCATTCTCTTATCAGTTGCTACTACGTCCAAACCAGATCCAACATATGGTATGTTGAATACTTCTAAAAATGCTACTTCTTTCATACTCGAGGCATTAAAAATTAAATCCACCTTTTCTTTTTTTATAGTTTCATAAGTTTCTAATGGATCTTCCTTCCATTCTATGAGGACTGAATCAAATCCAGCTTCTTTTATGGCCATATAATGATGGTATGCTTCATCATAGGCATCGTCATATACTTTGTCTGGCGTCAATTTCCTCTGAAATTCGACATTCCTGAATTTCCTCCAAAGCACACCAATTTTCATATGGCATCACCCTTTTCAATTTTTATAAAAATTTTTGAAAAGAAAAGTAAAAACTACTTAAATACAGTTTCTGTGTGATTCACCACCATGTCAGTTATAATCAGTGAAATCATGCTTTCTGCTCCTTCATTTAAATTTACTCCCTCTTTAGTTATACCGTCGTAGCAACCTCCTGTTTCCTCATCTATCAAAGGCACATTTTTTGAGTTTTCTCCTAAAAACCAATTGTAACATTTCAAACTCTTTTCTTTGTATTTTTCTTCTTGAAAAATTTTATAAGCTTCTGTGTACATAAGAGCAGTTTCACAAGCCTCTACCGGTTGTTCATCAAATTCTGCAGGTTTTTCATCTCCTTTTTTGTACCAATCTTTACAACCTATCGGCTTAAAATACCCACTTCTAAAAGTTACTTTTTCTAAAAATTCCATGCTTTCTTTTGCAACATCTAAGACTTCTTCATCTTTTGTAATAATGTATGACCTAAGAAGAGCCCAAGGAAGTACGGCATTGCTGTAAGTCATTATATTTTCAAACCATTTCCACTCTCCATCTTTGTTTTCCCTATATTTTTGAACTATTTTTTTTGAAATAGAAGTTATTAAATTTTTTATCTTCTCTTTGTTAAATTCAGTAACATCAGAACTGTATAAAAGGCTTAATCCTATTAACGAATAAGCGTTACCGCGAAGAGAATTTAAATTTGCTACATTTGGCAAAGCTTTTTTGATTAATGTCACAGCAACACTTTGATAACCATTAGACAAATTAGTATTTAATAAATATCCTAATGCCCATAAAGTTCTGCCAAAACAATCTTCTGAGCCAACTTCTTCAATAAATTCTCTATTGTAGTTCATAAAATTTCTAAAATATCCTTTGCCGTTTTGGGCATAAATCAAGAAAGAAAGGTATCTCTTTAAAAGATCGAGGTATTTTTCATCTTTGTAAACTTCATATAGCATTGAAGCAGCAATAAGAGCCCTTGAATTGTCATCAGTAGTGTAACCTTTTGTCAAATCAGGAATAGAGTAAAGGGAATGTTGTAAAATGCCTGTATCGTCTGTTAGGTTGAAAAGATGCTGAAACTTAGTTGCTAGCTTCATTATTTCAATTCCCCCTTCCTCTATATCACAACTTCCTCCCTTGATTTAATGTCCAATACAGACAAAATCATTATGACATATCTGTAAGCAACGTTATTCCACATCATTGTATTCCCTAATTTTTTAATTTCTGCCTCTATCTGCAGCCTTTTCTCAGGGTTTTCAAATATATACTCAATATGTTTAGCTAAAGACTTTGCATCACGGAAATTAGCAAGCAATCCTCTTCCTTCTCCTAAAATTTCTTCAGCGTACATATAAGGAGTGGAAATAATCACTTTCCCTAAACCTGCTGCATATGCTAAAGTACCGCTTACAGCTTGTTCTTTGTTTAAGTATGGAGTCATATATATATCTGACATCTTCAAATACTCCAAAATCTCTTTCTTCCTAAGATATTTATCCACAAATTTTACATTGTCTTCTACTCCAAGGTCATGGACTAGTTTTTGAAGTTTCTCCCTATACTCTTCCCCAAATTCTCTCTTTATGTTTGGATGGGTTTGCCCTAAAATTAGGTATAATACATCTTTGTATTTTTTTGCTACCATACTTATTGCTTCTATACCGTACTCTATTCCTTTACCAGGATTTATAAGACCAAAAGTGCTTATTATTCTTCTCCCTTTAAAGCCATATCTTTCTTTCAATGTTTCCTTAGGTAATACTGGAAAATTGGGAACTCCATGAGGAATCACTGTGATTTTACAGGAGGGTATGTGATATATCTTTTCAAGAAGTGGTATAGTATTTTTAGCCATTGTAACTACTTTAACGCTTTTTTCCCCTAATTCTCTAAGTATCATAAGTTGTTTTTCATTTGGATTTGATAATACTGTGTGGACTGTCAAAACAAAGGGTATATTTAAATTGTCTACCAAATCTAATAAGTATTCTCCACTTTCTCCTCCAAATATTCCGTATTCATGCTCTATAATGAGCAAATCTATGTCAGATTCATTTAATTCATGGGCTAATCTTACATAATCTTCTCTTACAAATTGTTGTAACTGATATTTAACATCGCTGTCATATTCATAAGTTTTATTATCATTTATTGCAATTACTCCTGCAAAATTAATAAGTTTTATCTTTTTTATTTCATTAACTAAATCTTGAGTAAAAGTAGCAATGCCACATTCTCTTGGTGGATAAGTACTCAAAAATGCTACATTTCTCCCCAATACGCTCATCATATCACGCCCCCTTCTTAGTTTGTTTAGTATTAAGTTGTCATTGTAGTACTTGCTAATCTATTAGGTGTAAACACTGTATTTTTAATTTCCATATTCACCTCTACTATACATTCTGAAGTTACAACTGCATTGTCTAATCTTGCAAACCTGCGGACTTTTACATTATCCCACAATACACTTTGGGATACTTTGCTCTCTTGACCTATTCGACAGTTATTCCCAATTACTGTATACGGACCAACTGTAGCATAGGCATCAATTTCAGTATTATTTCCAATATAAGCAGGTCCTATCACTCTTGCGGTAGGATGAATTTTAACATTGTCTCCTAAAATTATGCCTCTTGAGGAAGTAGTACTTACAAATCTTGATTTTCCTTTTAAAATGTCCTCATGAACTTTTTTGTATTTGTCTATTGTACCTATATCTATCCAGTAGCCGTTAAATTTATAAATAGCCATTCTATACCCTTTTTCCAAAAGTTTGGGATATGTCTCTCTTTCTACAGATATCACTGTATTTTCAGGAATTTCTTTTAGCACCTCAGGTTCAAATACATATACTCCTGCGTTAATATATTTAGAATTGCTCTCGCCTGGTTTGGGCTTTTCTTTGAAAGCAGTTATAAAGCCTTTTTCATCAAATTCTATAACTCCGTACTGAGAAGTATCTCTTACTTCAATAGATGCAATAGTTACTTGAGCTCTTCTTCTCTTGTGGTATTTTATCAAATCTGCATAGTCAATATCACTGACAATATCAGAGTTTAAAATGAGGAAAGTATCATCAAAAAATTTTTCGGCGTTTTTTATTGCTCCACCAGTCCCTAAAGGGGACTCTTCTGTAATGAAGTGTATTTTTACACCTAAGTCCTCTTTTTGTTTGAAGTAGTCTTCAATGTACTGAGACTTATAATAAGTACTTATTACAATTTCATCTACTCCACTTTTTTTAAGGTTTAAAATAATCCTTCCTAAAAGAGGTCTTCCCATGATAGGAACCATTGGTTTTGGCAGGTCATCTGTAAGAGGTCTTAGCCTTGTTCCCAAACCTCCTGCCAATAGCAATGCCTTCATAAAAGACCCCTCCTTTATGAAGTTTTTCAAAAATTAAACTTAAAAACAAAAGAAGGGCGTGATACAAGTGATATAATTTATAAGAGCGATAAAAACTAAGAAGAGGAGAAATATATTAGCACTCTTGAAATTCGGCTGCTAATAAGTATTATAATTAATCCTTTTTGGTATGTCAAGTACTTTTCTGTAAATAAAAAACAGGCCTTTTAAAAGCCTGCTAAAATTTGATATCCTTCATTTCTAATATCGCCACGCCTATAACAGTATCCGCACCCCCATAATAAACGTAAATAGTATCATCTTTTACTGCATTACCACAACTAAATACAACATTAGGGATGTATCCTTCTTTTTCCCAACCCAGTTCTGGCTCTAAGATAGGTTCTTTTTGCCTTGCAATAACCTTTGATGGATCTTCTAAATCTAAAAGGACTGCTCCCAATCTATACACATTATTGTCATCAGCTGCATGGTATATCAAAAACCAACCGTCCTTTGTCTTAATAGGAGGCCCTCCAATTCCTACTCTCGCACTCTCCCATGTATTTGGAATAGGTTTTAGTATTGGTTTATGGTCGTACCAATTTTTTAAATCATCAGAAAATGCTATCCAAATGTCGGGATATCTCCTGTGCAACATCACATATTTACCATTAATTTTTTCAGGAAATAAAGAGGCGTCTTTATTAGGTTCATCTAAAACTACTCCTTTTCTCTCCCAATCTATAAGGTTTTTGGAGGTAGCCAAACAGATCCTATAGTCATCTTGAAATCTGTCTCCAAAACCTGTGTACATCATATAATAAATGCCGTCAATTTTGACTATCCTTGGGTCTTCTAATCCTCTGAGCTCTTGTTCTGTCTCATTGCTCATCACTGGTTTGTCTAATCTCATAAAATTAATTCCGTCTTTGCTAACTGCATATCCCAAGCGAGAAATATATTTCCCATATTTGGCGTGAGGTCCAATGTCAGTAGCTCTGTAAATCAAGTGAAACAGTCCATTGTCATAAATTGCTGCAGTGTTAAAAACTGCTGCTCTTTCCCATTCATTTTCTGCTTTTGGCATCAATACCGGCTTATCTGATAATCTCTTTAATTTTATCACTCCATACACTCCTTTTAAAATTTTACTTTTTCTTTTTCAATGACTGCTACACCTATATGGGTATCTGCTGCTCCATAATACACATAATACATGTCATTCACTTCAACTGCACCGCAGCTAAACACCACATTAGGTACCAGCCCATTTATTTCCCAATCAAGCTCTGGCTCTAAAATAGGCTCTTTTTGTCTCGCAATAACCTTTGATGGGTCCTTTAAGTCTAAAAGAGCTACACCAAGTCTGTACACATTGTTGTTATCCACCCCGTGATATATTAAAAGCCATCCATCTTCTCTTTTTATAGGAGGTCCTGCTATGCCAATTTTCTTTGACTCCCATGTGTGAGATTTAGGGGACATTATAATCTTATGGTTATACCAATTTACTAAATCATCAGAATAAGCAATCCAAATATCGGGCATTCTTCTATGGAAAAGCACATACTTACCATTTATTTTTTCGGATAAAAGCGCCGCATCTTTATTGGGTTCATCAAGAACAATTCTGTGTCCTTTCCAATTTTTTAAATCATCAGACCAAACCATACATATTCTAAAATCCAACCAGTCCCTTCCTCCAAAACCTGTATAGAGCATGTAATACTTATTGTCTATTTTTGTAATCCTTGGGTCCTCTACTCCCCAAGCTTCTTGCGGAATCTCACCTACTAAAACAGGTTTGTCAAATCTTTCAAAATTTATACCATCTTCACTTACAGCATATCCAATAGAGGATACAAATTTATATTTTTCTTCTGGCTTTTCAGTATTCAAAACGAATTTATTATTAGAAGCTCTGTAAAACAAGTGAAATTTATTACCTTCATAAATTACTGCTGCATTAAAAACAGCCTCCTTTTCCCATTCATGCTCTTTTATTGGCGACAATATAGGTTTGTTACTAAGTCTTGTTAGCCTGAACATCTTTATAACCCCTTTTCCAGCAAAATTGCAACTACTCCATTAGCCTCTATTGTGAAATTTTCTAAATTAATCTGTCTTCCGCTAATTAAATCTTGTATTTTCTCATTATTTTTTGTTTTTCTACTTATTCTTATTTTAGTATGAATATCTATGTCTTCATGATTTATAAAGAGCACAAGGGTTTTCCCGCCATAATCAAACTCTTTTACTTCAATATAAGGAGATTCTACTTTTACGTTGTATTCTATTCCGCTCAGCTCTTTAGCATACTTATAAATCAAATAAGACCTGTCAGTCTTATATACATCGGGCATATAACTTAAATAGAGCTCAATAGGATACGTAACAAGAATAGCATTCCCTTCGCCATATTTATTCACAACTATTGCCGGGTTATTCTCATCATCATTTGCAATTACACGGCCCGTTGTCGGTTTTGCAATAAGTCTTTTATTAAATTTAAGAGCTTTATAATTTAAATCAATTCCAAGTTCTTCACAATGCATTGATACTGTCTCATTTTTGGGCACCATAGAATATTGCGTTTTAACTCCAAAAACCTCATCAAAACCTTCTAAAGAAATTCCATCGTATGATACATACAAAGTGCCACCATTTTTAACAAAATCCATAATTTTTACCCATTGGTCATAATTTAAATGCCCTTTTCTATAAGCGGAAGGCAGTATAAGCATTTTATACTTACTAAAATCTCCATCAGCTCTTGCCAATTCAACGTCTATACCTGCTTCCTTTGCCAGTATAAAACTATTTAAAAGAATCCTAAAATTTCTCTCTGGAGTATAATCGTTACCTACAAATAAAGCACTATAATACTTATCCGGAATGATTATCGCGGCATCGCACTTTTTGTGTTTTAAGTCCTTATACTCAATTCTATTCATAAATTCAGAATAAGCTTTTATTTCAAGTCCTGCTTTTTTAACTCTTCCATCAACTGCTGTTATACCAAATTGCGTTTCAAAGGGGGTAGAATTATAGGGAAGCCTTTCGCCAACAGAAAAATCTCCAAAGCACCAGGCTATTGCACCTATCGATTCATTCGCAAGAAGGCTATACAGAACCACCTTGTAATAATCTCCCTCTATATCTTCACTCATCATAAGTGTAGTTGCACCAAATTCCTCCAGTAGCACTTCTTTGCCACCCATAGCTTGGGTGAGTTTAGAAGCAAAAGGTGCCATATAAGTGCTTCTTATAGAATTTACAGGGTCTATACATGTATCTGTATAAATTGGATATGCGTGCATACATAGAAAATCGTTGCCTTCTTGCATGTCTTCAGGATAAAAATTATTATCAGTAAGAAGAGATGCCTGGTGTATTCCAAGCGTTACGGGATGATTTTTGTCGTATTTTTTTATCTCATTTGATAAGACATAGTTCCACAGCCAAGCATCATGTCTTGACTCTGCTTTTACATAATTATCTGGCTCATTTGAAAGGTCCCAAAACAAAATAGCAGATTCATCTTTGTACCTCTCAGCAAAAAAGCGTACCAATTTAATTTGATACCTCAACATAAATGAATCACTGTATATATTCCTACCTTCTCTCCACGGCACATCCCAATTCTCACCGCTCATATGCCCCACAAAAAAAGTAGGCGCGATTTTCATATCGACTTCATGACATATCTTAATAAGCTCGTCAAACTTTTTCACCGCTTCCTCTGATATTACATCAGGCTTTGGCTGGAAATCCTCCCAAAAAAGATTTATTCTCATTACATTAATGCCTAAGCTTTTCGCCTCAATAAATTCACTTTTTATCTCATCATAATTCCACTCTTTCCACATTTCAATGCCGTGATTTCTTGGCCAATAATTAGCTCCTATTATAAATTCATCTGCAAATTTTGCCATTTTTCTACCTCCGTCGTACTATTTTTTCTTTTTCTCATATAAAAGTATCAATAATATAGTGAAAACAGAAAATCCCAATGATAACACCACTAATACTAACTCTACGCCATTTTTTTGAAAAAAACTTATCCAAATAAGAGCCAGTACTATTACCAATATTGAAAGAAACATATAAAATTTATTTTTCATATTTTTCACCCTTATTTACTAAAAACATGACATGCTACTTCATGACTTGAATCGATAACAATGAGTTGAGGGTCTTCCTCTAAGCACTTTTCTGTATAATAATTACATGCATGAGCAAAAGGACACCCCTTGCTTTCTGGTGTTCGCACAGGAACTTCATAAGACCTTAATTGTTCCACCACTCTATTCCTAGCTATTTCAGGGTCAGCAATGGGGCTGGAATTTATTAATACTTTAGTATAAGGATGAACTGGATTAGTTAAAACTTCTCTACCTTTTCCTTTTTCGACTATTTTGCCCCCATACAATACCGCAATTTCTCCCTTTTCATAGGTAAAATATTTTGCTGCTCCAATGTCATGCAAAACAAGTATAACGGCAATACCGTATAAATCATTTAAGTCTTTAAAAAGTTTAATTATTGCTGCCCTCAATGACATATCAATCATACTAATCGGTTCATCAGCAATTATCACTTGAGGTTCCGTCGTTAAAGCCCTTGCAATTGCAAGTCTCTGACGTCCTCCTCCTGATAAGTGGTGAGGATATTTATTGAAAAAATATTCTGCAGGAGTTAAACCTACTTTTTCCAGTAATTGTTTTGTCTTTTCATATACCTCTTTCCTATTAATTTTTTGAGCATTTCTAAGAGGGTCTGCGATTATTTTATAGATAGTTTTAGCCGGATGTAAGGAAGCATAAGGGTCCTGATGAATATATTGTACTTTACCTCTTAATAATTTTTTTTCTTTTTCCCTCAGTTTCTGTATATTTTTTTCAAACCAAAGAACTTCACCTTCAGAAGGCAATTCTAAATTAGCCATAATTCGCGCTAAGGTAGTTTTGCCCATTCCACTTTCGCCAACAATAACTAATCTATCTCCTTGTGAAATTTCTAAATTTATATCACTGAGAACAAGTTTATGCTGTTTTTTAAAAAACCCTCGTGAAAAGATTTTACTAATATGATCTATTTTTATCACTTGTTTCATTTCACCTTCCTCCTTCCTTATACAAGTAACATGCTACTTGTGCTCCGTTTTCTGTCTCAATTAATTGCGGCTTTTCCTTCTTGCATATCTCCATCGCATGCTCACATCTTGGATGAAATCTACATCCAGAAGGAGGATTCAATAAACTTGGAGGGTCTCCCGGAATCGGCTTAACTTTTGACATATCTGCATTTACTGCCATAATAGAATTTATCAATCCATTTGTATAGGGATGTAATGGATTTTTGAAAATTTGAAATGTTGAATTATATTCTATCAGATTTCCACCATAAATAACTGCAACATTATCCGCTAATTCGGCTGCTACTGCTATGTCGTGGGTAACAAAAATAAGAGTAATATTTAGCATTTTCTTTAATTCTTTTAAAAGTTGAATAATATGGGCTTGTGTAAGAACATCTAATGCAGAAGTAGGCTCATCTAATATTAAAACTTTAGGTTCCATTAAAAGCGCTAAAGCAATTAAAACTCTTTGTTTCATTCCTCCTGAAAGTTGCAAAGGATAAGCGTATAAAACCACCTCTGGATTTAATCTTACCATTTTTAATTTTTCTGAAGCTTTTTTAATTAACTCATTGTGACTCCAATTTACCCTATGAGCTTCTACTGTGTCTTTAAAATGGTCAATTATCTTCATTGTAGGATTTAAAGATTGCTGAGCTGCCTGAGGTACTAACGCAATTTCTTTCCATTTTATTTTTCTTAACTCTTCATTACTTAGAGTCAATATGTCTTTTCCATTGTATAAAACTTTTCCTGATAAAATTCTTCCATTTGGAGGTAGTGTCTTCGTCATGGCTTCTATAATTGTACTCTTACCAGAAGCACTCTCCCCTACAATAGCTGTAACTGAATTTTCTGGAACCTCAAAAGAAATACCGTCTGCTGCTTTAATCGTACCTTCTCTCACAAGATATACTGCTTTTAAATTTTCTACTTTTATTATTGGATTCAACTTATTCATTCCCCCTAAGCCGTGGGTTGAAAACTTCTTCAACCCCTTGTGATAACAATATTCCGCCGTAAATTAGTAATACTATATTTAAAATTATAAAGAATAAATAGTGAAACCCTTTAGCAGTATACAAGGCTCCCGCTTGGTATAAAGCATAATTTAACATGATTCCCCAATGGGTAGGATCAAACTTGGCTAGTCCTAAAAACATAAGTCCTACTGAAAACTCCATAGCTCCTTTTATCTGCATGACAAAATTTATGAAAATATAAGGAATTAAAAGTTTTGCAATATCACTGAATAAAATATAACTAAGCGGCATATTAAGCATTTTTGACGCTTCTATGAATTCTTTTGATTTAATAGATAAAACCTGAGCTGATATTTGTTTCGCCAATGGTGCCCATAACCATATAGAAACTAATAGAGCTATTTCAACAACATTAAGGTTGTAATTAACAAATATAGCAGCTAGAATCAATAGAGCAGGAAATGACGGAATTACTAGAAAAACCATAATAATAGCATCAATGATTTTACCAGCAATCCCTTCTAAATACCCTCTTGCAACACCAATAACCGTTCCTATTAGCACAGCAAAAAAACTTGCTAATAAAGTAAGAGAAATAACAGACCTAGAACCGTGTACAATTTGTTGGAAAATATCTACTCCAAAATAGTCTGTCCCAAAAGGATGTTTCAAAGAAGGTTTTTGATACCTTTCTGCAAAGTTAGAATTCATATCTAAAGGTACTACAACAGGACCTATTGTAGCCATCAATATATAAAATAGCAATATCATTAACCCAATTAAAGATTTTTTATTTGTTAATAAAGGCTGAATGTAATCATAATAAAAGTTTGCAATATTTTCTTTTTTCATTTCAATTTCACCCTCGGATCAATTAATGCATAAACAAAATCTGCAATAAAAGTTGCTAATATTACTCCTATTACAATTAGAGTAAACAATCCAGTCAATAATCCAAAATCTCTAACAGCTATAGCCTTGCCAAAATAAAATCCTATCCCCGGGTAATTAAAAATAGATTCCACCAACGTCTGGCCTCCTAACATATATCCCACACTAATCGCTAAACTTGCCACTAAAGGCAACATCGCATTATTTCTCACATATTTTGCTGCAATTACAGAATCTCTTAAGCCTCTTGCCTCTGCAAACCTTATAAAATCCTCCTCCATTATTTGGGAAGTGTTACCTCTCATAGCTAAAGTCCAAGAAGCCATTTGAGGTATTGCAATTGCAAGCATTGGGCCTAAAGCATGTAAAAATATTTTCGAAATAAACTCAAGGGAGAAAGAAGGCTCTATATCAACAGGATAAGCGCCTCCTAGCGGCAATACTTTTAATCTAACTGAAAATACAAACAAAATTAAAACCGCTAGTATAAAAGGAGGTATGGCTTGTATTATACTCGAAACTGTAGAAATAATTCCTTCTGTAATTGTAGCTCTTTTTTGTGCTGCAAAAGCTCCTAAAAATATTCCTATTGTAAAACTCAAAAAAGTAGCTAAAGAAATTACAAAAAGAGTCCATGGTAGCGATTCTGCAATTATTTCATTTACACTTGTGTTATAAAAAGCAGAATACCCAAAGTTGCCTTTTAATAGATTTGACACAAATTTTCCATATCTTATAAATATCGATTCATGAGGGTCTATCCCCATCATCTTATGGGATATTTCTAAAGCTTGCTCTATCTGCATATTCCTCTGTTGAGCAATAGAAACAGCCAGGCCATAAGCGGGGTCCCCTGGCATATTGTTTACCAGTACAAATACCCCACTTATGGCAATTACAAACACTATTAATAAATACAAGGTTTTATTTATAAAATAATTCATCTTTACCCCCGCCTATTATTTTGCTGGAACTAATTTACCTGTAGTAATCAATAAATCGTATACCCTTTCAATTCCACCTGGTGCTAAAGACCATATAGCATCATCTTCTGCAGGCCATCCTTTAACTCTATAACCATCATTGTAATAAATGGGCAGTACTTTCTCATATAGCGGTATCACAGGCAAATACTCATTAGTAATATAGGCTAATTGCTGAATTATTTCCATTGCCTTGTTCTCATCCTGCAGGTTCTTCTGCAATTCAAGTGTCAAATCATAGGGGGAAAGTTCTCCCCATGGAGTTTGATATTTGTCTTTTGCAGGGAAATTAGTAATAGCAGAAACGTCTCCATCATACAACCTCTGATACCCAGTCAAAGGATGAGGATAACCCCACCATGCAGAACCAAATTCAATAGCTACATCGTAATCTCCACTTCTCATTACTTGGTCTCTCATACCTTCAGGAATCAATTTCATTTCAACTTTAAATCCAAAATTGTTCAATTGTTGAACTACTTCCTTTGCAGCCAATACCCAATCGTTATGAGGTCCGTATACAGATAAAGTGAAAGCCACTGGTTGTCCGTTAGGTTGTTGCCAGGTATCTCCTACTTTTTTGTAGCCTGCATTCTTTAAAATCTCCTCTGCTGCTGCCACATCCGTGTTATATTTTGTAAGTTTTTGCAATGTATCTTGAGTTACCCATTTTGCTTCCATACTCTTTAATACACCGTCAGCGTAATTTTCATAACTATTTGCTTGCCATACAGAGACATCCCTAATTTTATCTCTATCTAATATATGAGCAATAGCTTTTCTTAAGTTCAGATCTTGAAAGAGCGGTTTCTTAAAATTAAATACTAATGCTATGTCGGACAAGTCAGAAACAGTAAGCACATTTAATTTTGGATTCAATGTTGAAAGTTGTTCTACTACATCTTTTGGCATAGAAGGATGAGCTGCATCAATTTCATTAGATATAAGTGAAGCCCATACAAATTCATTTGAAGACCATTTCTTAAACACAACTTTGTCAATTTTCATTTGCGGATAAGCCCAATAGTATTTATTTGCCTCCAATACCATTTCTGATTGAGTTACTTTAACAGGTTCAAAAGCACCAACTACCGGTAACTTTCCTAATGTCTTAAAGGGTGAAAAATCATTCACTTGTTTTCTTAATTCGTCTGATTTTTTATCATACTCTGCTTTCATATCCTCTGGCACAGTTTTGCCTTCTGTTTGTAAGTAAAATATCTTTTTCCCTAAATCAGCCACTTCCTGAGCAGATTTAGCAAAATCCCCATATACATGTACAGGCGCTAAGGATGCCATAGCTCCATCTGTAAGCAGTGTGTGTACAAAAGAAGAGGAAGCTGTCTTTGAAAGGGTAAAAATAACTGTATTGTCATCTGGAGCCTCTACAGATTCAATGTCATAAGGCCATTGCCACATAGCCTGTATTAAATTCACCGTATTTATCACATCTTTTGAGGTAAAAGGTTCGCCATCGCTGAACTTTGCATCTTTCCTAAGATTTACTGTAACCTTATTTCCTTCTACTTTCCAACTTTCAGCTAAGCGCGGAATGTATTCCCCTGTTTGAGGAATATAATAGGCAAAAGGCTCATAAGCAAACCACCATGCTCCTCCTATACCTCCTGGGCCAAATGGGTTACCGTGGAAAGGATAGGGCCAATCCGTCGCAAGTCTAAGTTCTCTTGTCTTCTTTACCTCTTCTTGTTGTTTTGCTTCTTGGGATTCCTGTTGAGTAGAATTTGACTGCCCACACCCCACAAAAATACCTGCTGTAAAGAAAACAATTACAAGCAGTGCAATAAATTTTTTAATTTTTTTACTCATTTTTAACCTCTCCCCTCTTTTTTACTTAAAAATATATTTAAAAATTATTTGGAAACGTGGTTAATAAATCTCTTTAACGGACTCTCTTTCTATTAGCTTAACCTCCATCCGTATATGGTCACAGGGCTCTTTTGGATTTTCCATCCTCCACAAAAGTCTTTTTACAGCTTTTTCTCCCATAAGTTCTTTATTTATGCGGATAGTAGTCAAATGCGGTGTCACAATGTTACATATATCAATATCATCAAAGCCAACTACAGAGATATCGTCAGGTACTTTAATACCCAAAATGCTCAATGCATTGTACAAGGTAATAGCAGCACTATCGTTGGAGCATACCCATGCAGTAGGAAGTTTATCTAACTTTGAGATAATATTTGCTACCTCTTTGTAGTTTTTGCTTAAAACATATTGTTCTACCTGTCCTATTACACAATATCCAGGATTTACATTAAATATGGGATCTACATTAAGTCCTGCATTTCTCATCGCCTCGTTAAAGCCTAACCATCTTTCTTTAAAACTTAAAGAAAAATCTATTTCACCAAAAAAACCTATTTGAGTATGTCCTTTTCGAATAAGATATTGTGTTGCCATATATGTTCCAGGCATATTTTGAGTTAATACAGCATCTGTACTTATAGTAAATGAAGCATGGTCTACAAGGACAGTTGGTATATCATACTTCAATAATTTTTCCAGATGTTCATCTTTAATAGTACCAACCACTAAAATTCCTGAAACTTTTCTCGTTTCAACACTGGAAGGTACCTGAAAATCATCTTGATTCATGAAGTTTACTAAAATATCGTAATTATTTTTCTTTGCTTCATTCTCTATACCTAAAATTACTTTTGTATAAAAATGAGTATCGCGGAAATTTCTCTCTTCAATCAATAGACAAATATTCCTGAAGTGATTTTTAGCAATAAAAGAGGGATTTTCATCAAAATACCCCATTTCATCAGCTGTTTTTAAAACTATTTTCCTTGTCTCTTCGCTCACCCCCACCTTGTCATTTAAAGCCAGGGACACAGCATTAATTGATAAGTTCAACCTTTCAGCGATATCTTTCATGGTCACTTTTTTCCTTTTAATTGCCGTCAAACTTAACACCTCTAAAAATCGTTTTCTTGTAATAGATTATAAATCATTTGAATTTAATTATCAAGCAAAATTTACTTGAATTATTATAGATTTTACTTGAATTTTGTTTGTTATAATCTTATCTTAACGATTACTTGAAATATATTCACAATAAAGTAGAGAACACAGCACTTTGTCTAATTTATAATTCAAGTAATTTAAAGTGAATTGAATAAACCAATATTATATACTCTAAAAATACAAAATTTCGTGTTATAATTACATCATAGACTCTTTTTGGAGGTAATTTATATGGCAAAAATGAGAATAGATAAACTTTTATCGAATATAGGCATTGGTACGAGAAAAGAAGTTAAAAAATTCATTAAAGAAGGTCTTGTATTGGTAAATGGAAATACAGTAAAAGATGCTGGTTTAATTGTAGATACTGAATCTGATGAAATTTTATTTGATGGTGAAAAGATCAATTACAAAGAATTTATATATATCATGATAAATAAGCCAAAAGGAGTTATTAGCGCCACATATGACGAAGTTGAAAAAACAGTTATTGACCTTCTTCCTCAAGAATTAAAAGCTCGAAATCCATTTCCCGTAGGAAGACTTGATAAAGATACAGAAGGATTGCTTCTTATAACTAATGACGGAGACTTGGCACATCAGCTTTTATCACCAAAAAAGAATGTTATAAAAAAATATTATGCTGAAATATTAGGCTTTGTCAATGAAAGCGACATTAAAGCTTTCAATGAAGGCATTATACTTGAAGATGGGTATAAAACTCTTCCCGCAAACCTTGAAATTCTTTTTTCTTCTTCTGATGTGTCGAAAGTTTACGTTTATATAAGAGAAGGAAAATATCACCAAATAAAAAGGATGTTTGAATCAGTCGGTAAAAAGGTCATATACCTCAAAAGATTGGCAATGGGTAGTCTCACCCTTGACGAAAATCTAAAACCTGGGGAGTGGAGAGAATTGTCTGAAGAAGAGCTATCTTTCCTGAAAAAGTCGATATAAAAGCAAGGCCTTCACCAAAGCCTTGTTATATAAATCCCCCATCTACAGTTATAACTTGCCCTGTTATAAAATTTGCCTTGTCAGATAGTAAAAACAGTACAGCATTTGCTACATCTTGAGGTTTCCCTATACTCATAAGTGGTATATCCTCAATTAAGTGTTTCTTTTCTTCCCTATTTAAAATGTTGTTCATTCGAGTATCAATTACTCCAGGAGCAATACAATTAACTCTTATTTTAGAAGGCCCTAACTCTTTTGCCAAAGCCTTTGTAAAAGCTATTATTCCTCCTTTAGATGCTGAATAATGTACTTCACAGGAAGCACCGGAAATACCCCAAATTGAAGAAATGTTTATTATGCTCCCATGTTTTTGAGGCAACATATGCCTCAAAACACTTTGTGTGCAATTGAAAAGACCTTTTAAATTGACATTCATCATCCTATCCCAATCTTCTTCTGTTATTTCTATAAATGGTTTGATTTGGGCAATTCCTGCATTATTTATAAGATAGTCAATGCGACCAAATTTATTATAAATACTATCAATCATATTGTCTACCTGCTGTCTGTTTGAAATATCTGCTTTAAAAATTTCCGCATAACTAAAATTGCTTTTTATATACTCTCTTAATTTAACAGCTTGCTCATAACTGTTATTATAATGTATTGCTATAGAAGCCCCTTCTTTTGCAAGCTCTATACAAATTTCTCTTCCTATATCCCCAGCACCACCAGTTACAATCGCTACTTTGCCATTTAACATCTCTTTCACCTTCTAAATTAATTGACACTTCTTTTTGTAATTTTATAAAAAAATAAAATTATGTCAATATCAATAAAAAATACTAAAAAAGGTTCTGCATTTACCTCGCAGAACCTCTCATTTTCTTATGGAGCGGATGACGGGATTCGAACCCGCGATCCTCGGCTTGGGAAGCCGATGCTCTACCGCTGAGCCACATCCGCATCTCTTAAAAGTTGGCTCCTCAGGTAGGACTCGAACCTACAGCCTACCGGTTAACAGCCGGTTGCTCCACCATTGAGCTACTGAGGAATATTTTTAATTCCGGCAGCGACCTACTCTCCCGCGAAAGCAGTACCATCGGCGCTGGAGGGCTTAACTTCCGTGTTCGGAATGGGAACGGGTGTTTCCCCTCCGCTATCGCCACCGGAAATCTAGACCCTCAAAACTGCACAAAGCCTTCTCGGTCAAGTCCTCGACTGATTAGTACCGGTCAGCTAAGAGTGTTTCCACTCTTACACCCCCGGCCTATCTACCTCGTGGTCTTCGAGGTGTCTTACCCCGGCACTCAACTCTACTCACTAGTGGAAAGACTATTCTTTATCCTCTCTTTTAGCCATCTACGCCCTTGTCCTGACTTTTTTAAATGTTTCTCCCTTATCAACGCATCTTTTTTATCTCTATATGCTTCATAGTATACTAATCTCCATTTTCCTTCTCTTGTACTCTTTACTTCTTTTCGTTGATGCGCTAAATACCTTTCCTTTATATTAGACGTATAGCCTATATATATCTTTCCTTTTTCATTTGCCAGGACATACACATAATACATCTTGCCTTCCTCCAGTAAGTATAGTTGAGTGCCGGGTGGGAAACCTAATCTTGAGGCGGGCTTCACGCTTAGATGCTTTCAGCGTTTATCCCCTCCGAACTTGGCTACCCAGCTGTGCACCTGGCGGTGCAACTGGTACACCATCGGTTCGTCCACCCCGGTCCTCTCGTACTAGGGGCAGTGCCTCTCAAGTTTCCTTCGCCCGCGACGGATAGGGACCGAACTGTCTCACGACGTTCTGAACCCAGCTCGCGTACCGCTTTAATGGGCGAACAGCCCAACCCTTGGGACCTACTTCAGCCCCAGGATGCGATGAGCCGACATCGAGGTGCCAAACCTCCCCGTCGATGTGGACTCTTGGGGGAGATCAGCCTGTTATCCCCGGGGTAGCTTTTATCCGTTGAGCGACGGCGTTCCCACTCACTGCCGCCGGATCACTAAGCCCGACTTTCGTCCCTGCTCGAGATGTCTCTCTCGCAGTCAGGCTACCTTCTGCCTTTGCACTCTCTCGCGCGATTCCCGTCCGCGCTGAGGTAACCTTTGGGCGCCTCCGTTACCCTTTAGGAGGCGACCGCCCCAGTCAAACTGCCCACCTGCCATTGTCCCTACGCCGGTTCCACGGCTATAGGTTAGAATTCCGGTAATCCCAGGGTGGTATCCCAACGCCGACTCCAGTAAGGCTGGCGCCCTACCTTCTCCGTCTCCCACCTATCCTGTACAAGAATTACCAAAATCCAGTGACAGGCTACAGTAAAGCTCCACGGGGTCTTTCTGTCCAATCGCGGGTAACTCGCATCTTCACGAGTACTACAATTTCACCGGGCCCCTCATCAAGACAGCGCCCAAGTCGTTACGCCTTTCGTGCGGGTCGGAACTTACCCGACAAGGAATTTCGCTACCTTAGGACCGTTATAGTTACGGCCGCCGTTCACTGGGGCTTCGGTTCAGTGCTCTCACACTTCCCCTTAACCTTCCAGCACCGGGCAGGCGTCAGCCCCTATACTTCGTCTTCCGACTTAGCAGAGACCTGTGTTTTTGGTAAACAGTCGCTTGGGCCTCTTCTCTGCGGCCTTTCGGCACTCCTTCTCCCGAAGTTACGGAGTCATTTTGCCGAGTTCCTTAATGAGGGTTCTCCCGCTCGCCTGTGGATCCTCTCCTCGCCTACCTGTGTCGGTTTGCAGTACGGGCACCTTGGACCTCGATAGCGGCTTTTCTCGGCAGCTGCTTCGGTGGCTTCGCCTTCCGGCTCCCCTTCTCAGACCCCTGCCTGTACGCGGATTTGCCTACGTACCCTTCGGTGCCTGATTGGACGTGCCCTACCAACCGCACGCTCCACCTATCTCGCTGCGTCCCCACTTCTCTTACCGGCCCTCGGTGGTACCGGATTCTCTACCGGTTCCCCATCGCCTACGCTCTCGCCTCGGCTTAGGCCCCGACTTACCCTGGGTGGATTACCCTTCCCCAGGAAACCTCAGGCTTCCGGCGGTAAGGTTTCTCACCTTACTCTCGTTACTCATGCCGGCATTCTCTCTACTGTACAGTCCAGCTTAGCTTACGCTTTGCCTTCTACCCGTACAGTACGCTCCCCTACCCCAAACAGAAGTCAGATGTCGGAAGTCAGATGTCGGATACTCTCCACTTCTTTATCATCGTGTATATTTGCTTCCTTAAAGCTGTGTATTCTTCTATTAGTTCGTTATGCAATGTCTTATCTATATATCCTAAGTCATAACTTAAGTCTAGTAATACTTCTATTTCATTGCTTGATCCAAGCGCTATCTTTAAATACCTCTTAAAATCTGCCTCTGATTCTTTCTTTCCATATCCTTCGGCTATATTTAACGGTATTGATGTTGCTGCCCTTCTTAGTTGACTCCCTAATTCGTATCTTTCATACCCAGGATAGTTCTGGGTTAGCTTGTGTATCTCTATGCTTAGCTTGTATGATTGTTGATATATTCTGAGATCCTTATACGTCTTTATCATTTTCTCACCTCTGACCTCTCACATCTGACTTCTGTTTAGCCCCAGCTTCGGTGGCATGTTTGAGCCCCGTTCATTTTCGGCGCAGGACCTCTCGACCAGTGAGCTGTTACGCACTCTTTAAATGTATGGCTGCTTCTAAGCCAACATCCTGGTTGTCTCCGAAGTCCCACTTCCTTTACCACTTAACATGCCCTTCGGGACCTTAGCTGGAGGTCTGGGCTGTTCCCCTCTCGACTACGGATCTTATCACTCGTAGTCTGACTCCCAGGTTCCTCCCTATGGCATTCGGAGTTTGATAGGGTTCGGTAACCTACTTGGCCCCTAGCCCATTCAGTGCTCTACCTCCATAGGTTCTACCCTGAGGCTAGCCCTAAAGCTATTTCGGGGAGAACCAGCTATCTCCGTGCTCGATTGGCATTTCACCTCTACCCACAGCTCATCCCATGGCTTTTCAACGCCAACGTGGTTCGGGCCTCCACCAGATCTTACTCCGGCTTCACCCTGGCCATGGGTAGGTCGCACGGTTTCGGGTCTACGGCAGCAAACTCCCGCCCTCTTCGGACTCGCTTTCGCTTCGGCTCCGCTTTTCGCTTAACCTCGCTTGCTACCGTAACTCGCCGGCCCGTTCTACAAAAAGTACGCCATCATCCGGCACTCAACTTAGTGCTTACTCTTCTCTTAACTACTTCTACCTCTTTCTATCCCTCTTACTCTATTCACCCAGTAAACACTAGGTTGAGTGCCGGACTCTGACTGCTTGTAGGCATATGGTTTCAGGTTCTCTTTCACTCCCCTCCCGGGGTTCTTTTCACCTTTCCCTCACGGTACTATCCGCTATCGGTCACTTGGGAGTATTTAGCCTTAGGAGGTGGTCCTCCCGCCTTCCCACAGGGTCGCCTATCCCGTGGTACTCTGGTCCCCACCAGCAAGCTTTCCCCTTTCGACTACAGGGCTTTCACCTTCTTCGGCCGGCCTTTCCAGATCCGTTCGCCTAGAGTACTCACTCACTTCTACGGTGGGCCCTAACCCCCGGCACTCAAGTGGACACGTATTATATCATCTTTT
>NC_014964.1:2255000-2344824 GCF_000175295.2 Thermoanaerobacter brockii subsp. finnii Ako-1
ATAAATTGATTGGAGGCACAAGGCCTCCACAAACTATTTTTTATTGGTAAGAACATTTTGTTGATTCTGCTGAGTTGCTTGTTGAGTAGCTTGAGACTGTTGATTGAGTTTGTTGTGGGTATTTATATAATTTAACCTATTAGTGAGCATAGTAACATGTCTCTGCATGTCTTGTTGCATCTGTTGAAACATTTGTTTTGCAGCAGGGTCGTCTGTAGAGCTTGCAAACTGCGCATAAGTTCCAAGGGCAGCTTGCGCTGCTGCAATAGCCTTTTCCATATCGCTCTTGACAGTCATAAAAATCCTCCTTTTATTTGTTTTACATAATTATTATTTCAAAAAGGAGGATTTTTAAACTGTTTATTTTTGTTGAAACTTCAAACAATATACTGAAGAATTATCAAAAGAATAATCCCAGGGATGCCTAAAAAACCCGCAACAAGAGCAGTAAAAGGATTTATAGCTATATATAAGCCGATGGATTTTCCTAATAAATTGATAATAAATAAAATCAATCCACCAATAATTCCATTTATTATAATTCTTAACAAAAATTTTCTTGGCACAATTAATAACCAACCTAAAAAGTAGAGGAGAAATAAGCCTATTAAATAAGCGATAATTATATTGTATTCAATGCTTATGTTCATATAAAAACCCCCTAAGAGTTTATACTGTTATATTTATACTTAGGGGGAGGACAAATTATGATAGGAGAGACGAAAAATTATCAAAATTTATTCCCTCTTCTTTTGCTTTTTTCAATAAATATATGTACTTTCTCTTTAAACTCTCTAACCGATATATAGCATAATCTACTAAGTCAGGGTCTGTTACATTTTGAAAATAAATTTCTGCATCTTTCAATTCTTTTATCGTTTGTCTCACTTCATTTACCAATTGATAGTTCTCACTATTGTAGTCATATATATTTTTTGTTACCGCAATCTCTTTTAAATAATCGAAAAGCATTCCCATAATATACCTCCTCAACCGTATTATTTCCTAAAATACGGTTGAGTATACATCAAAGTACCACTTCTTTTAAAATTTCTAAAGACTCTCCGCTTACTTTATTATCTTTCACCGATTTTGCAATAATGTCTATCGCCTGCTTCGGTTCAAGTCCCTTTCTATAAGGCCTGTCTTCTGTCAATGCTTGATACATGTCACAAACCGCCACATGTCTATCAATCTCTCCAATTTCGTCACCTTTTAATCCCTCAGGATACCCGCTTCCATCTAATTTCTCGTGATGATTTGCGGCCCATTCTGCTATATCATCTATTCTTCCTATTTCTTTGAGTATTTCTTTAGTATAATAGGTATGAGATTTTATAACCATAAACTCCTCTTCAGTAAGCTTGTCCGGTTTGTCAAGAATAGAATTAGGTATGGCTAGCTTTCCAAGGTCATGAAGCAATCCCGCAATTTTTATTTTTCGAGAAGTTTCTTCATCATATCCTATCACCTTAGCCATTTCATAAGCTAACTTTGAAATACCTTTAGAATGGTTATAGGTAAAACGGCTTCTATTATCGATAATCTGTGCGAAAGCTTCTGCTATATCCTCTAATTCCTTAATTCCTATGATAATTGTGTCTTTAGGTTCAATCCTTTTTAATAAACTTTTTATATCAAAAAATTTATAATCAAGCCAAAATTTTTCTTGTCTTGTAAGGTCAAGTAATGCATTTGCAACCACGGGATTAAACATCTTGCCAGTACCACTTTTTATACCTTCTTTGATATTATTCCGAATATTATACTCACTTTCTTTCCCAACCGATGAGGTGTACCGTATATCAAATTGATCAGATATAAAAACAATTTGAGCTCCTAAAGGAATAGAGTCCCCATTTAGTTTAAAATGTCCGCTTCCATCGTAATTTTCATGATGATATCTTATAATATCCGAAAAATTTTCTCCAAAAGGCAACTTCTTTACAATCTCACTTCCTCTTTCACTGTGTTTCCACCATTCGTCTTTGTTAAAATCTTCGTATACATCTCCTTGTCCTATATCATGTAACAAAGCAGAATAGTACACTTTTTTTGTATCTTCTTCATTTAAATTTAACATCTCTGAAATCCTTAAAGAAATATAAGCCACTCTTCTTGCATGTCCCATGTTCTTATACTCTTGCACGTCAAGGGCCAAAGATAAAGCAGACAGCAGATTATTATAATTCAAATTCACATTTTATTCCTCCTAACTGATATTTATTTTCAACTAATATATATTATACACTAACTAAATTAAATTTCCTATATAAAATCCGACATAATATCCCAATATTCCCCCTATTAGTCCAAATATAATTGTCAATGACATGTATATAAAAGCATGAAAATATTTTTTATCCTTGATTAAGTATACTGTCTCATGTGAAAAAGTTGAATATGTTGTAAAAGCACCTAGAAATCCCGTTGTCAGAAAAAGTTTAACATCATAGCTTAAATTTACATTTATTTTAGGACTTGATAAGAAATTTAATAAAAACGCACCTAATACATTTATAATAAAAGTTTCGATGGGAATAATTATCTCTCGGTTTTCCTTTATATGCCGCGACATTTCATATCTCAATATTGCTCCAAAAATTCCTCCAATCCCCACATACAGTATATTTTTCACTGTTCTTCCTCCCGTTTCTTTAATAAGTCAAAAATTTTGTCAGCAAATTCAAATCCTAAATAAGACATCAAAAGGCCTCCCATTATCGATAAAATCATATAACTTAGAGCAATATAATCTTTCCCTGCTTTTAATAAATTTATTGTTTCCATACTAAACGTGGAAAATGTTGTAAAAGCTCCAATAAATCCTGTTGTTATCGCTAACCTCAAATTAGTATTTACCTTGTACTCATCCATAGCAAAATTAGCAATAAAACTTAACAAAAAGGAACCTAAAATGTTTATTATAAAAGTTTCAAAGGGAAATACAGTGTGATACATTTTTGTAAAGTAAATTGTTATTAAATATCTCAGTACTGCTCCAAAAAATCCTCCAATCCCTATATAGATGTATTCCATGAAAATCTCCTTTCCGTTTACATTTTGGGGCAATAAAAAGGCCCCTATTAGGCCTTATATCCTCCTAATAGGAGCCATCAGCGTTTCCGCATTTATGGCGAGCTCCATCACCTTATGGTATTTATCACAAATTTATTATAATAAACTACAAATGAAAATGCAATACCTTTTACAATTCCCTTCTACCTTCAAGAGCCCTTGAAAGAGTTACAACATCGGTGTATTCCAAGTCACCACCTACCGGCACCCCATGAGCAATCCTTGTGACTTTTATTCCTAACGGTTTTAATAGCTTAGCAATGTACATTGCTGTCGCTTCTCCTTCTATGTCAGGATTTGTAGCAAGTATGACTTCTTTTACATTTCCATTTTTTACTCTGTCTAAAAGTTCTTTAATTTTTATATCTTCAGGGCCAACGCCCTCTATAGGAGAAATAACACCATGAAGTACATGATACACTCCTTTATACTCTCGTATTTTCTCCATTGCAACAACATCCATAGGATGAGAAACAACACATATAAGAGAATGATCTCTTTCTTTATCACTACATATGTTACAAACCTCTGTGTCAGTTATGTTATAACAAATTCTACAATACTTTATCTTTTCTTTTGCATCAATAATCGCTTGAGACAAGCTTTTTACCTCTTCCAAAGGCATATTTATTATGAAAAAAGCAAGCCTTTGTGCTGTTTTAGGACCTATACCGGGCAACTTTGACAGTTCTTCTATAAGCTTCGCTATAGAAGTAGAATAATAGTTCATTTTTTCACCTCAAAACAGTCCAGGAATGTTTAATCCTCCGGTTATCTTTGCCATTTCAGAAGCAATCATTTCTTCTGCATTCCTTAACGCTTGATTAACCGCAGCTAATACAAGGTCTTCTAACGTTTCTACATCATCTTTATCTACAACATCAGGATTTATTTCAATACTTACAAGTTCTTTTCTGCCATTAGCAACTGCTTTTACCATCCCACCACCAGCAGTAGCTTCTACAGTCTTTTGCATTAGCTCTTCTTGCATTTTCTTTATTTCTTCTTGCATCTGTTGGGCTTGTTTAATCATGTTATTTATATTAAACCCGCCCGGAAATCCGCCTTTTGCCATAACACTATAACCTCCTAAATTTTATTCTAAAAATATTTATATGCTTTTTTGAATTATTTGTGAAAATTATATTATCTCTATATCTTCACCAAAAAACTCCTTAACTTGCTGTACAAGTAATTCCTCTTCATTTTTTCTTAATTCAAACTTCAAAGGAATTGCCTTCCCAACTAGTTCTTTTAATATTCCTTCAATAAAACTTTTGTTTTCCGCTTTGCTCAATTCCTCCTTTAATAAAGCATACTCTTCAGGATATTCTACCACAATTGTTCCTTTTTTTAAATAAGGAATCCCTTTTTCTATAAAGGCATACAAAGCTATTCTTTCTTTTTTTATCATTTCTTTTACTTCAGCCCACACCTTTTCTAGATCTATATCCTCTTGCTGTACTATTTGCGATGCCACGTTTTCTTCTTTTCCTTCTTCTGGCGAATTTATTTTTTTATTTTTCTCTTCTTTTTCTTCCCTCAAAAAAAATTGTCCTTTTTCTAATTTGTCTTCTATTTGTTCTACTCTTGCTAACAAACTCATCATATCGTAAGAAATTTCCGGCTTTATCAACCTCAAAATAGTCACTTCTAAAAGGGTTAACGGAGATATAGCATATCTAACTTCTTTTTGTAGATTTATAAATTTTTCTAAAGCGTTAGTCAAAAAAGCTGTACCAAAGTTTTGCACTCTTTCTTTTACAGTTTCTACATCGCTATACAAAATTTCTTTTAATTCTTCTCCTCCTGTTTTGTAAAGCACCATATCTCTCAAAATATAAGTTAAGGACTTTAAAAAATTCCCCACGTCTATTCCATAAGACAAAATTTTATCTAATTGTTTCAATGAAGCTGCTACATCTTTAGCATTCATGTAATCTAAAAGAGAAAATAACATTTCATCATTAGCTACACCCAACATTTCGCATACATCTTCATAGGTTATAAGGCCTTCTTTGTAAGAAGCACATTGTTCTAGTAGACTTATCGCATCTCTCATAGAACCATTTCCATAGATGGCAATAGTTTTAAGTCCCTTTTCTTCGATTTTTATTCCACTGTCATTGCAAATTCTATCAAGATTTTGAGCAATTAACCGCGTAGGTATTCTTTTAAAGTCAAACCTTTGACACCTTGATAAAATAGTATCAGGCAATTTGTCCGGTTCAGTAGTAGCAAGAATAAAAATCACATGAGGAGGAGGTTCTTCCAACGTTTTTAAAAGAGCATTAAAAGCCCCTGTAGAAAGCATATGCACTTCATCAATTATATATACTTTGTACTTAGCTTGAGAAGGAGCGTAAATTACAGACTCTCTCAATTCTCTTACATCATTTACACTGTTATTAGACGCAGCATCAATCTCTAAAACATCCATCGTAGTGTTGTTATTTATAGCTTGACAAATCTCACAAGAATTACAAGGCTCTCCATCTTTATTATTTAAACAATTAACTGCTTTTGCAAAAATCTTAGCTACACTGGTTTTTCCTGTTCCTCTTGTACCTGTAAAGAGATAAGCATGTCCTATCTTTTTTAACTTTATTTGGTTTTTTAAAGTTCTTACAATATGTTCTTGCCCCACCACTTCTTTAAAACTTCTTGGCCTATACTTTCTATACAAAGACTGATACATGTTTAACACCTCGTTATTTTCAATTGTAACAAAAAAAAAGATATATTTCTACATCTAAAATTTTAAGAAACACTTTCAAATATCTGATTTTTTACTTCCTCTAGCTTTTGCCTCGCATTCATGTAAATTGAGATAAATACATCTACTATTTCAGGATGAAATTGAGTACCTTTATGTCTTAAAATTTCATTTACTGCTTCTTCAATAGTCATTCCTTTTCTATAAGCTCTATCAGAAGTCATTGCATCAAAGGCATCAGCCACACCAAGAATTGCTGCTTCTATAGGGATTTCTTCGCCTTTTAAACCATAAGGATAGCCTTTCCCATCATATCGTTCATGGTGTTTGGAAATAGCTTCTAATATTTCTTTCGGCAGATCTATAGGCATTAAAATTTTTCTTGATATCTCTGGATGACTTTTTATAACGTTATACTCTTCTTCCGAGAGTTTGCCTTTCTTTAGAAGAATAGTATCAGATATACCTATCTTTCCTATATCATGTAATATCCCTGCAATCCTTAATTGTTCTATTTTTTCCCTTGAAAAGCCCATATATTCCCCTATTAAAACAGCATATTGAGATACTCTCATAGAATGTCCTTTCGTATATAAATCCTTTGCTTCCATTGCATAAGCTAAAGCTTCTATAGTCTTTATATAGACTTTTTTAATCTCGTCATACAGTTTGGAATTTTCAATTGCCACAGACACTGCGCTGGCAATAGATCTCAATAAACTCATATTTTTGACCGTATTTGCTGCAGTCCAAACTGTTAAAATTCCCTTAGTTTCATTTCTAAAAATTAAAGGCACTATCACAACTGAATAAACATCTTTAGCTGCAAAAATAGGTGTTATTTTTTCACTATGAGAAAACTCTTCTACATCTTTTATTTTTATTTCTTTTTGATTTACTAATTCATTTATGTCCTCTTCTGATAATTTAATTTCTTCATAGACAGGATAATCTTTTAATTCTCCCCCTTTTACAAGTAAAACAAACTTATGAAAATACGGATTATATTCTCTTATAGTGCACAAAGGTGAATTTAACAATTCAGCAACTTTTTCTACTATGTTATTCAATACCTCTTTTATGTCACTTCCCGATGTAAGTAGCCTTCCTACATCACTAATAGCCAATATTTCATTATTCTTTTCAGCTATCTGTTTTTTTACATAATACATTTCTGTAATATCTCGAGAAATGCCTTGAATGCCTACCACTTTTTCATCAATTTTTAGCCTTTTAACATGGGTTTCTGTTATAACCAATAAGCCTTCTTTGTTTTTAAAATTGATTTCTGAAAAATTAATTTTACCTTCCATCATGTTTTTCAAGATTTCTCTGCTGTCTTCATCTACAATTTCAAAAATGCTTTTTCCTATCAATTCGTGAGGAGTATAATTTAAATACCTTATAACTCGTGAATTGACAAATTCAATAATAAAATTTTTATCAGTCACCCACAAAATATCCCGAATATTTTCTACTAACAATCGATACTTTCTTTCAGAAATTTCTAATTCATGAGTCAAAGCCTCTAATTGCTCGTAGGAAGCTTCTAATTCCGCGTTAAACTCCTGTAATTCTTCATTTTGTTGTATTAAACTTTCTGTTTGTTCTTTTAATTTTTTATAACTTTGAGATAAGTCTCTAGCCATGGAATTAAAATTCTCTGAAAGTTCCCTAAGCTCTTTTGAATCAGTAATATTTAACTGATAATCAAAATCCCCCCGAGAAATCCTTTTAACAGCTTCGTTTAATTTTTCAATAGGTTCAGACAATTTTTTAGATAAAAAACTCGATAACCCCAGCGAAATTAATAAAATTATTCCCCCTATAAAAACTCTATTTTCAAACCCTGACAAAAAATAAGCTAATGACAATGAGTAAACAATTACAGAAATTCCAAATAAAGTAAAAAATATCCGTGTATTATAATATCCTTTAAACATACTATCCTCCATCTCTTTTCTTTTGTAAGAATAAGTTCCCTATATTTATTTCGGCTAAAAGCCTTCAAATTTTAAGTAAAAGTTATAAAAAATAATAAGAAATATTTTCCAGTAAAAGAGCAAAAATAAAAGGCCGTACACCCAGCTTCGACCTGCCACCATAAGCGTTACATAAGCAGTTAGCTCCACTCAAGCTCCCCTGCGGCACACGGAAGTGTTTGCTTACCGCTGCTTCCTTCCGGACCTGACGGGGTTCGCAAATTTCCGTTGCGCAGGACTCAAGTATCAACGCCACTTACTTATGCCAGACCTTACAATGGTCAGGCCTCAGCCTGGGAATTCGACCCTGCTATAGCGGGTTGCAGGTTATAGGGCACCGCTACCTCCCCATCTAGTACGGCCAAGAATTACCTTTTTCATGGCGGAGAGAGAGGGATTCGAACCCTCGGTACCCCTTTTAAAGGGTACACACGATTTCCAGTCGTGCACCTTCGTCCACTCGGTCATCTCTCCACATTTATTTTTCATGGCGGAGAGAGTGAGATTCGAACTCACGAGGCGAAAAATTCGCCCACTCGCTTTCGAGGCGAGCGCTTTCGACCACTCAGCCATCTCTCCGCACCTATTCCCTTAAATTTTCAAAGAAGTCTTTTAAAAGAGTTTTGCATTCTTCTTCCATTATTCCAAAATACACTTCTGTTTTACTTCCTAAATAGCTGTTATTTAAAATATCAACTACTGTACCTGCAGCACCAGATTTATCACTTTCTGCCCCTATATACACTCTTTTTATGCGAGCTTCTAAAATAGCTCCCGCACACATGGGACAAGGCTCTAAAGTCACATACATGCTACAGTCATCAAGTCTCCAACTGCCAAGAGTTTTACAAGCTTCCTTTATCGCTATAATCTCTGCATGGGCTGTAGCATCATTTGTAGACTCTTTTTGATTAAATCCTCTTCCAATTATTTGTCCCTCTTTTACAATGACAGCTCCAACAGGTACTTCACCTAATTGGTAACTTTTTTTCGCCTCTAAAAGAGCTGCCTCCATAAACTTATTAATCATATACTCCACCGCAAGCAAAAGTAACTACACTCTTATTTTTGCTTTTTATTTGTCCTCTGCATAAAGGTATTTTATCAGAGAATTATTTAAGTGTCAAGTATGCTCCTCCTTGACTTATTTAAATCACAAACAATACAATATAATACACTATCAAAAGTATTGCACCTAGAGGAACAGCAATTCGTGCCCTTTCAGTACTTTTTATTTTTAATTTGCCCGCTGAAATGATGTTTGGGATATTACCTTGAATTAACATTCCTCCACTAATAAGCATTCCCATTAAAATAGCCCTTATCTGTTCCGGCGTCATTGAGGAAAAAATTTCGGCTTAATCTTTATATGCTCACTCTTTTAAAAGATATGCATAATTTCTTTGCAGATATTCATATATCTTATGTGCTATTATTTTATGTCCCTTCTCATTAGGATGAATACCATCAGTGCAAATAAATTGCCTAAAATCGGGATAATCTAAAAAAGCGCTCCTTATATCAATAAGCCTTGTCTTTGTTTCTTCTGCTATACTTAATATAGCTGAGTTATACTTTTCCTGCCACCAATATATTTTAGTAACACTGCCTAACCACTTTAAAATGTTTTTGCCCATCTCTTCACTGTTTTTGCTTATCCATTTAAAATATCTGTCAGCATCCAAAGGAGGTAATGTCATTAACACAGGAATTATGTTTGCATCCTCTAAGGATTTTATCAATTCTTTGAGCTTTTCTTTAAAAATATAAAAATCTGTTTTGGGGCTATGCTCATCATAAGGATTCTTCGCAATTTCTTCCCAATCGAAATCACAGTCATTTCCTCCAAATTCTATCAGAACTATATCAGGTTTATCTTTTAACAAATACCTCTTTAAAATGTCAATACCTTTTAAAAGAGTATTTCCAAACTTAGCAATATTTTTTACTGTTCCTTTTATGTTGTCCTTTAGTAAATTTACATAATTTACGTCTGATATAACGTATTTACTTTTTTCCTTACTATATACTACACCCTTTGAAATAGAATCCCCTGCTACAACGATATCATAATAATTTTCCAATGTCATGCCGGCCATTTTTATCACTTCCCCATAAATTTTTTATTTACCAAAACATTAATGGGCATCAACCTACTTGTAAGCAAAAATTAGTTTTTAACTAAATTTCATCATCATTATACCACTAATAATCTTTTACACAAATAGAAAAAATTTTTACCAAAATATCAATTTACATTAATACTCAGCCTTCACGTTAAAAAACAATAAAAAATTAAGTTAAATTAGAGCTTTTTATAGTAAAAATCGAGTAGGAGCTGAATAATTATTTTATTCAGCGTCCTCTCACACCACCGTACGTACCGTTCGGTATACGGCGGTTCATTAGGAATTGTGTACAATTAGATATCTTTGGGATAAACTCTTATAACCTATGCTTTCAAAGTATTTATTTGTAAGAGTCTTATTTAGGATTGGGCTATTGGATATTCTCCAGTAGCCTTTCCTTGTATTGGCGTATTCCCAGGCTTTTTGTTCTTCTACTCCTAGTTTTACTAGGTTATCATGCTTCGTTTTTATCTTCTTCCATTGTTTCCATATACATGCCCTTAGTCTTCGCCTTATCCATTCGTCAAGGGTTTTCATTATGCTTTTTCGCGTCTGCTAATCCAAAATAGTTGACCCATCCTGTCGTTATTTGATTTAGTCTTTTTATTCTGTTTTCCATGCTTATTCCCTTGTTCCGATTGGTTATTTCTCTTACTTTTTCCTTAAACCTTTTGATGGATTTTTCATGGATTCTTATTCTTACTTCGTTTTCTTTTGTATAGAATGAAAATCCAAGAAATTTTCTTCTCCATGGTCTATCTACAGCACTTTTTGCTTCGTTGACTTTTAGTTTAATTTGCTTTCTATGAATTTCTTTATGCTCTTCATTACTCTGTTTCCTGCAGACCTGCTTTTTACATATATGTTGCAGTCATCTGCATATCGGCAGAATTTATGCCCTCGTTTCTCAAGTTCTTTGTCTAGTTCGTCCAACATTATGTTTGCTAATAGGGGACTTAATGGCCCTCCTTGGGGTGTCCCTTCTTCTGTTGATACTTTGACTCCGTTTATCATTACTCCTGATTCTAAGTATCTTCGTATTAACTTTAGTACCCTTTTGTCTCCTATCCGCTTTTCTAGTTTGGACATTATTATGTCGTGGTTTACTCTGTCAAAGAACTTTTCTAAGTCCATATCTACAACCCATGTATATCCTTCATTTATATATGCTTCTGCGGCTTTTATTGCGTCTTTTGCACTGCGTCCTGGTCTAAATCCATAACTGCTATCAGAAAATGTATGGTTGTAGACTCTATTTAGTATTTGGGCTATTGCTTGTTGTATTAGCCTATCTAGTGCTGTAGGTATTCCTAGTAGTCTTACTCCTCCATCTGGTTTGGAAATTTCTACTCTTCGCACTGGTTGTGGTTTGTATTTCCCCTCCAGCAGTTGTTGTTTTATGGTTGCCCAGTTTTCTTTGAGATACGGTAGAAGTTCATCTACTTCCATCCCATCGACTCCATGGCTTCCTTTATTTGCAACAACGCGCTTGTATGCTGCTCTCATGTTTCCTCGTTCTACTATCATTTCAAGCATCTTGCTGGTATATCTTTGTACCTCGTTTCTTCCATCTCTTGACGCCGATGATATACTATGCACTTCCGTTGTCTTTTGAAATTCCATTTCTCTATCCAACGGATAGCCTCTTTGTTGAGTTGTCTGCAGTCTTTGCATATCTTTCGAGTCCATAAGATTTCCAAAACCTCCTAACGTTCGGTCCTTCCTTATCTATTCATGTCTAGATAAGTACTATGACCTCTGCTGACTTCTCAAGGTTCAGCCATACATCACTGCATGGGTTGTCACTTCAGATTTTACTCCCATGACTTATCCTTGAGACCTCCCCGGGTAAGAACGATAACTTTCATCTCATATATCTGCCAGATTTACTATATGGGATTCGGGTAGTGTTGGACTTCGTTTTGTTACGCAAACTCATCCATCCCAATTCAGCCTCTTATCTGGTTCTTGTTCATCAGACCGAGATTTTGCCTTAAGCTTCCTTCAGATTCCACCTCACGATGGACACCCTTGCTCTTGGCTAGTGGTTCCCACTACCAAGCCCACAGCGGACTTTCACCGCCTAGTTATCGCCCATGCCGGGCGCACATAAATAAAAAGAGCCTTTTGTGGCTCTTTAATTTAACAACTTCTTTATTTCTTCTACAGATAACTTTGTAATTTGGGCAATCTTATTAATATCCATTCCTTCTTTTAGAAGTTCTCTGGCTATTTCTATACTTTTTTCTTTTTTACCCTTTTCTAAAATATTTTTATATACCTTTGATTCCTCAAGTATTGACATACCTATCACCTCTGAAAAAATTTTCTCTATGACTTCCTCATCATAGATTATTCCTGCCAGAATTTCGGCTGTTGTGACTATATAACTTTTCTTTGCTTTATCCACTGGCATATCTCTTATTACCTCAGCACATTTTCTAAGATATGCTTCTTTTTCTTTTTGTCTTTTATCTTTATCAGCCACGGGTAAAAAAGTGTATAAATCGTAATATTTAGTTTTAACAATATCCTCAAATTTTATTTTCCCTACATCTATTATTCTATAGCGAAAGTTTAACAAATTTTCTTCTCCTAAATGATAGTTCAAATTATTTTCCATTTTTAACTCATTTTTACTGCAATAAACTACCACTTGGTAAGGTAGTAAATTATGCTTTTCCATTATTTCTGTAGCGTATCTTAGCATTCTATAAGGCATTTTGCTGTCATTATAAGTTTGAAATTCTATATGTAGAGCTATATCTCTATTTTCAGTAGTACACTTAAATACCATATCACTTTCTCTGCTTTCAATCGTGGTAAATTCAATGTTTAGTTCATCAAGCTTTGTAAATTTAAGACCCAAAAAATATGATGCTATGTCATCGGCAAGATTTGAAAAAATATTTTTAGCTGTAATGTCGTATTCTTGTGACATATGAAAATCCTCCTTTTACTTCTACTGTAATTATAGCATTTTTGAAAGCTGTAAAACAGGTCTTTTTAAAAATTTACAAAAAAACTTATTATTGTTCCAGCAACAACGGCAGGCATAAAAGGTATCTTTGCTTTGAATTTACGAAGAGCAAGGGAGTACAGGAGAAAAATTAAAGAAGAAAATAAAAGGATATCCCATATCTTAAAACCTGCATAGAAAGCCAGAGCAGTCAAAATTTTTACGTCCCCTCCGCCTATTCCTCCTAAAAGCCAGAAAAGAAAAAGAACAATGAATATTAAAAGAGAATTAAGCAGCATAAAATTTAGATTTATATAAGGATTTAATAATACATTTATAAAAGAAAGAATTAAGATGGAGGCAGGGTAGATGTATCCTACCTCCATCTTTTTTATGTCTTCTACAGCTGCAAAAAATAGAATTAGTAAGATTAGTATTTTCATTTAAAAATCACCGTCCAGTTATCTTGCTCTGACTTTTTCCACTGTGGATCAGGAAGATTAAATTTTGAGTCTGCATAAAAGCCATTTACAGGGATTTTAAGCTGTACTTCGGCTGTTTTTCCATCTTCAGCAGTGAAGTAAATATACAGTGTTGAATTCTCATCTCCTGGTTTATCATACTGGAACTTCATTACTGCGCTTCCTGTAACGTCACCTATATTTTTTATAACCGAATAAGGCTCTACATAAAGTACACCCTTATTTTGATACCTGTTTATCACGTGTACTGCTCTTATGCTGGTGATTTTTTTGTTAAAGGTGTATGAAATGTTCAGAGTCATATCGCAGACAGAGCCGTCTTCTCTCGTGTGCTTGTTAGTAAACACATATTGAGGTGTTTTTGATATTGTTACAGTACCTCTTAGCTTATCCATTTCTGACGAATAAGGCACTGTAACTTCCTTTTTGTTGTTGCTTAAGTCTAAATCATATTTATTTGTATCTGTTAATTGTATTTCAGCTACCAGAGTAATGTCAGTATTTTTTCCAGGATAGCTGAAGCTGAATGTCTGTGTGGAGTTACTGTTAAACTGCACAGATTTTGTTAAAAACACAGAAGAATCAGCTTTGTCATAAACTTTTACAACACCATTAACAGGGAATGCATAGCTTTTCTGCAGTCCCACTGTTACAGAGCCTGTGTAGGTTTCATCAGGGACTACATAGGTAGTTCCCGGATTTATGCTTGCAATATATAAATCCACTCCATTGTTCGCTTTAACAAGTGTTTGTATCTTATTATTGGAAAGGTTAGTCTCATAATATTTATCAGCACTTGCTAATGATATTTCTGCTACTAGTATCATATCAGACGATTTTCCTGTGTAGTTAAAACTGACTGTCTGTGTAGTATTGCTTGTAAATGACACTGTTTGAGTTTTGAATGGCGAAGATGGATTAGCTGCATCATATATCTTTAATGTTCCCGTAACTGGATATCCTGATATAAAAGAAGCATTTTGGAGTCCTACTACTACTGAACCTGTGTAGGTGTGCCCTCCTACCATGTTTGAAGTTCCTGCATTAAGATTAGTGACATATAAATCCACCAACCTTTTTGCAGGTGCAGTAAACTGCCTTGTATTGTTTGTTTGATTATAATCCCAGTACTGCAAATAAGAGTCTGGATTTGATGGTGGATTGGGCTGTACTACTGCTATTAAGTTTCTATCTGAACTTGTCCCTGTAAAGCTTAAATTGACTGTTTGAGAACTGTTGGGACTTAAAGTGATTTGTGCACTTGCTACAGCATTTGCAGTATTGAGTCTTACAGGGTCTCCGGTTATAACTGTATTGAAATTAAAACTTCCTGCATCATATAAGGCTACTGTTGCAGGAATACTTGTTGAACTATTACCTAAACTTACTGTGACCTGCACAGTGTAATTTTTATTTGGCTCCATATAGCCTATTGGATTTACGTTTGTAATTGCCAAATCTATACCATTTTTCGCAAGGTAATATACGTATATTCCATCAGAAGTTTCTGTTGCAACTAAACCGTGTGCTATAGAAACTTCTCCTGTAGCTGGAGCATTTAATTGTATTGTTCCATCTCCATCTATTGTCCAGTCAGATTTTTTGATCGTGACAAAATAATTTCCTACATTAGCATATATTCTGTCTGCTCCGACAGAAACAGCAGAATATACGATATAGTTTGGAGAATTAGGTAGTTGAGATTTTAAACTGGAGGAAGAAAAATCTATTTGTTTTATAACATTTAAATTATTTTTATCTAAAACAACAATTTTTCCGTGTTGTTTTGAACTATCTGAATAATAATATGGAATGTATAAATATCTATCGTCTACAGCTGGGGAATGGTTAACAAGGTTGTTTGTATTCCTAAGGTTTCCGTTTACTGTAAGATTTAAGGTGCTGCTGAAGATATTATTTATTTTGTAGATACCACCAAGCACATCAGTGAAGTAGGCGTTTGAGCCGTCTACTGAAAAACTTGCTGGAATACCTATGCCTGCACCAGCATAGGCTTTTGAAATATTTATTCCCCATGCATAGTTCCATTGATATACAGGTCTTATATAAGTTCTTGTTAATTTACTCCCAAGCTTTTGCCACGTTTGTGGTCCGACTATTCCATCTACCGTAAGCCCATTTTTACTTTGAAAATCTCTGACTGCTGCTTCAGTTCCTGAACCAAATTGTCCATCTTCAACAAGAGAATAGCCTATAATATTAAGCGTTTCTTGAAGTATCTTAACTCCATTTCCTGTGCTGCCTAATTTTAAGATGTCTGTTCTTGAAGATATTGTTGAAGATGAAATGACATTGAATAAATCACTAAATCTAATTCTGTAAAGATAGCCATCTGCGGTTTTGTTAGGCTCATGTGTTGTACCGATTATAAAGCCTGTTTCAGGTGATGTTTCTCCTGCGTTTACTGGTGCTGCTGATGAGCTTATACGTGTATAAGTGGTGCCTAATGCGATATCTGTAATTCCAACATCGCTAAAATCATCGGTAAAATAGCCTATTGAAACATGTCCTCCGTTCCCATCTCCTACCACCACAATATTATATCCCTGCCATCTCATCATAAGTGGAGCAGAAACTATATCAGTACCGCCTCCCGTTGTTGTATTGATTCTTACTTTTAAAACAGGCGAGCCATTTATTATTTGGTATATAAAAACATATCCATCCTTTGAACCTGCTGCAATGTACTTGTTACCGTTTGGTGATACATAATAGGTTGGATGGCTGCCAGATGGATTGGCTGGTACTGTGGAAGACCCATATACAGGCAAAGGCCCCCATTTTTTATTGCTGTTTGGAACAATTTTGGGTGTAAATGTGTAGGGACTTGTGCTTGTATTAAAATCGTATAAACTTTTTGAGTATGGAGATATACTTTCATAAGCATACAAATTATTGCCATTGAACGCTATAACTATTGGCTGAGAAGCATTGATACCTAATTCTTTTGGGCTTATTATCAAAGGCTGGCTTAAGCTTTGCCCTAAGCCAGTAACATACCATCCCAGCTTAGCCCTTGTTGTGCTTGTGACCTGTGTTGCTGCTATTCCACCGTACATCTCATAATTATATCTCGTTCGGTTTTGATTGAAACCGAAAGATATAATATCCATATATGCCAAGCCTTTTAGTATAAAGGCTAATAATAAAATTCCTATAACAGTAAAAACAATTATTTTGCGTTTGTTTACTTTAATTTTTGACACAGAAAAATCACCTCCAAAAAAATAATAAAAAAAGAGATGCGGATAACATCTCTTTCTGTTATTCTATATTAAGTTTTACCTTATTTATTATTTATGGCGGTGGTGGAGGACCGGGTATATCTCCATCATATTCAGATTCTTTTACACCATCATCTGAAGTATTTGAACTACCACTACCCGAACTACTTCCACTTGAACTGCTTCCGCTACTTGAAGTTGTTCCACTGGATGTAGTTGTTCCACTTGAAGTTGTATTTTCTGATGATGTAGTAGTGCCTGATGACGTCGTATTAGACGTTGTATTAGACGTTATAGTTGTAGTTGTCGGTGTCGTTGTTTCCGTTGTGGTTGTTGATGTTGTTGTTTTGGTTGTAGTCGTTGATTTTGTACTTGTAGTTGTGCTGTTCTTAGTTGTTGTATTAGTTGTTGTAGTCGTTTTTGTATTTGTTACTGCTGTTTTGTTTTGCTCTTGCTGTTGTTTTTGTTCCTGCTGTTGTACTTGTTCTTGATTTTGTACCTGCTCCTGTTGTTGCTGCTGTACTTCCTCTTGAGTTTGTTCTTGTTTTTGCTCTTCTTGTTGTATTTGTTCTTGTTGTTCTTGCTGCTGCTGTTGTGTCTCTTTCTGCTCCTGCACTTGTTCCTGTACCGCAGCAGCTTTCTTTTCTTTGTATGTCTCTATTAATTTCGGCGCTGCTATTGTAGCAGAGCCTACCAATAAGCCTATGCCTACTATTGCTATTGTTCTTTTTATGTCTATCATGGAATCATCTCCTTTCCGTTAATATAATTATAACATAAATTAGAAAAATATATGGAAAATTATATCAACTTCATTCTATTTAAATCACTTTAATTAAAATCTCTTCAACAAATTTATCGGTAGTTTTTCCTTCTCTTTTAGCTTTCTCTTTCAGTAATTTATAGAGCTCTTCAGAAATTTTAAGAGTATTTTCTCTCTCTTCTTTCATCTCTTCTATCCTCCGTATCAGTCTTGCTTTTTCTCTCTGGCTTAAAACATCTTCATTTTTCTCAAGAAGTTTTTCCATGTTTTTTGGGTCTTTTAAGAGCATTAGCAAGTTACTTAAAGACTTTTCAGGTAAAGCTCCGGTCTCATACCTTGCAATAGAAGCTTCGCCTATGCCCAAAAGTTTCGCAAAAGCCCTTTGACTTAAGCCGTAATTTTCTCTAATATTTCTTATTTCCTTTGTTGAAAGTATGCCGTGCTTTTCCCTATATATGTCGTAAACTCTCTTTATGTTTCCTTCCTCTAATTCCTCATCAAACAGCTCCTCACCACACACACTGCATACCCTTATTCTTGCTAAAGCCTTTATTTCATCTCCTCTGACGTTCGATGCTTCTTCTTTTTCAATTATCTCTGTTTCTTGCTCTATCCCGCAAACAGGGCAAAACTTTTTCACACTTTCCACCTCCTCATTTATATGGATAAATTAACGGATATTCTGCTATATGGAAAGAAAGACACACCAAACATTCTTTTTCTCCCCTTTGTTCAATTTTAAGTTTTATGTAAAAGTCCGTTCCTTCAATATCATACCCAAATTCCCATATAGAACCCTGTCTATTACTGCCTACATCTACACTAGGACCTCTATAATAATTTTTGTACGTTAAATCCATAATAATCTCTTTAACATGTTTAATTGTTAGGCCAGCTTCTTTAATTGAATCCATATTTTTCTTTCGTGGGACAAAGTCGAAAGTACCTGCTTTCATCAATTCTTTAGCATCATTGAGGAATTTTTTAATTTCCTCAATTTGGGCCATAGTATATACTCCTTTCATTTAATATTTTATCATATCTTAAATAATTTTACAATCATTTGATAGTATTTTTTATAAAATTCTCTAATTATTTTTCATCTCCAAACCAGTAGTCCACTTTATCTTTTTTAAAGTCGTAAAAAAACAGCATACTTTTGCCCTCTCTATCCTTCACAAAAACACCTCCCGGCATAAAATTACAGTCTTCTAAAGTAAACTCATCAATCTCCAAATGTTCCCTCAAAAACTCCATAACTTTGTCTCTCATCTCTTTCATGCTCACTTACAAGCACCTCCCTAAAAATTCAAAATCAAATTTGCCTCCCGGCAGTAAACAGGAAAAACAGCCTGCGAATTGGAGGTCAAGGTGGAGTCGAGGGATACCGGACCGAGTGCAGCGAGGGAGGATATGCTCGAAGGCACCTTAACCGGAAACAGAGCAGGCGTATAATCTTAAAAGCGGGAGGCAAATTTTAAATATACTTACAAGAAAAGACCCGAAAATATAAAAAAAGCACGACCGCTGCGGCGTATGCCGTCTGCGGTGGTGCTCTATTAATTCGGATTTTTGTTTTGAGCAAAGCGAAAATGAAAAATCCGGACCGCTAAGGAAGATAAGAAAAAATAGTCCGAACAAAAAATAAGCAATTTTTTTCTTGCATTTTACTACAATAATATAAAATCATATACTCTGTCTATCTCTTTTTTAATATTATCAATAATTTCATATTTTAAATTAAGCATTTTTGCATACTTTCCAAACCCTTTTTCAGGCTTTATAAAAAGTGTTAGATACTCATAAGGAAACTCCTTCATCCTTGCCAATTCTCCTTTTGTACCTTGAGATAATACAATTATTTTTGAAGCATTATCAAGCGCAGCCTTAACAATTTCGTTAAATTCATCCGGGAGGTCAAAAATTATCACATCAAACTTACTTCTTGCAAATTTCACAATTGTATCAATATCATTTCCGCTAATATCTTTTACAAGACTCACTTTAGGAGGGGACTGAAGTATAAATACATTTGGACTATACTCAATTAAATTTTCAAAAAAACTCTCTTTTATTCTTTCTCTAAGCCACATTCCGATATGAGGAAGTACAGGAAGGTCCAAAGCAAAACTTAAATCAGAACCTCCATCCTGAAAATTCAAATCTACTATAAGGACTTTTACATCTTTATTGAAGTTTTCAAAAAGTGTTTTCACAAGCGTAGTTTTCCCTACCCCACCTTTGAAAGAATAAACAGCAATAACTTCCTGCTTTGTAGTTATAAAATTTTTACTTTTATACTCTTCTATATCTTTTACTTCTATATTGTTAAATTTCTTACCTAACATATTACTTACAATAAAATCATATCTATTTTTTCTAACAATAATTTCTGCGCTCTCTGTAGAGAAAACTACATCAGCATCTACATAATTTTTTTTTGCTCTTTTAATATATTCCCTATCATTTGATATAATTAATACCTTCATCATATATCCCTCACTTTAGCCATTCCTGTTATAACAAAATCAGTTGTGGTTTTGTAATAGCTTCCATCGACAACAATAGTTACATAAACGTAATTGTTTTTTATTTCTACAATTATATTTTTTGTAGGTATATTTAAGTTTTTAAATGTATCTTCTGCGTATTTATTAGCTTTTGTAATATCAATAACTACTTCTCCTTTTTCTGCACTATTTATATCAAGGGCATTTAAAGAGATATTGTAGGCTATTTCATCACATACCTTGACAAGGTATTCCCTTGCACTTATACCATTTGTGACATAGTAGACTACCTGCATAAAAAGAAGTGATAAAAAGACTAAGAAAATTAAAAAAAGAAGGACAGCATCTCCTCTTTTGTCCTGAAAAAATCTTTTTAGAATACTCACGGCGTATCACCTATCCTTAAAGAGCTTCTTCCCACAAGAGTCTTCTGCTGCCCTCCTAAAAGGTAAAAAGTATATCTAACTTCTACTGTGAGCATGTCATTTTTTAGTGATGTACTAACAGCAAGCCTGTCTCCCATTTTCCATCCAGTTATTCCATCCCCAAAATTAAGTACAGCCATCTGAGCAGTCTGCTCTGGAGTGTCTGACTTTATTCCTATCCTCGCTCCTTCAAAGGCTGCTTCATTGACCAATGTCTGCATGTTGCTTACAACAGAAATATTAACTATAGAAGCCATGATAAAAAGGAGGATAGGGAGCAGGGCAGCTGTAGAAATAAGCTGCGAAGCTCCCCTGTTGTCTTTTAAAAATCTTCTTATCATCTTTATCACTTGTTTATCACTTGCCTTGAACGGCATTGGAGAAGAAGCCAGAAGCAGTATTGAGAGCATTTGTAACCATATTTGAAACATTTGTCCTTATAGTAGGTGATACCACAACAAGTATTCCTACAACTATTGCTATCATCCCTATAACAGACAAAAGATGACTCTCACCCTTTCTGTCTTTTAAAAATTTTCTCACCATGTTTTGAACTTTCATTAACATATTTCTAATCATTAAAATCTACCTCCTTGAAATTTTTGTTATTTTTTAAAACAAATTAAAAAAGCCTTTTAAAGACAGAACAAAAGGCAGTGCAAAGATTATTAAAATTGGGATAAAGTACCCTAAGAAAATAGGGAAGAATAAGCTGTTGTCAAGCACAGATGCACTTTCCGTCTTTTTATTGTAATTTATTTCTCTTACTTCATCTAAAAGTTCTTCTAAATTTTCTTTAATATCTTGTTCAGATGCAAATTCTCCTGTAATAATTTTTACAAATCTTTTAAAGTGGTCATTTAAACTTTTAGAAGCTGCATAAGTGAGTGCATCTTTTAAAGAGCTTCCTGTGTCGAGCCTTACCTGTGCCTCATGTAATAAATCTCTTACCACCCCCTCTCTAGTTCTAACAATGTAGCTGATAATATTTTCTTTATTCATTCCCACCTCCAAACCATTTATAAAGATTTCTATAGCAGCAGGGAGCTCTTCTTCTTTATAGAAGCTCTCCCTGTAGCTGTCTATTGGTTTTTTCCAGTATTGATAGAACATAATAATTGAACCTGTAACTACAGATAAAAGAGCAAAAATATTTGCCCCGTTTACTGTTCCTACTACTGACAAAACTATAAGGCCTCCCAAAATTAGAACTCCAAAAGAAAAAAGCTCAAGTACATCATGAGCTTTAAAAAAAAATATTTTCACTCCTCCGACTGCTTTAATTTCCTTATCCCACTTTTCTATCATGTCCTGTCTTATTCCAAGTTTTTGAAGGTGTTTTTCTGAAACAATCTTTCTCATAGTTCCATCTCCCTGTCTATTCTTTTTAGAATATAAAGTGTTGATATAAAGTAGCTCAAAGCAGCATAAGCAATTACTAATTTCCCTATAGGAGAAGAAAAAGTCCTGATAAAATCAGGGCTAACTGACACTGTTGAAACAATCATAAAAGCCATAATGCCTACCAGAGAAACCATTAAAGATTTTGCCTGCACAGTCATGGCAGCAATTCTGTTTGACATTTTTATTCTCTCATAAAGTTTTTTAGCTGTCCTCTCACACACTCTCGATAAATCAGATTTCATCCTCACTGCAAAAATAATGCTGTCAATCCATACTTTTATATATGTGCTTTCTATATTTTTAAATTCTTTTAATGCTTCTTCTAAATCTTCTCCTAACTGAAATCTCCTTAGAACTCTGTCTGTGTGCTCTTTTAAAGGATTTTCAGCTTCCTCAGCTGCCTTTATAAAAGCTCCAGCAAAGCTTGGTACCATTTTAAGATATGCTCCTAGCATTTTAACAAAATCTCTAAACTGCTCTTCAGTTTTTCTTATTTTTCTTCTCCCTAAATAGTCTAAAATATAGTCTATAAGATAATAAAGCATAACAGGAAGTGTAAAACCTAATAAAGTAAAACCTTTAAAGCTCAAAAATACAAGTATCACAATAGTAAAAAGTATAAACCACAAAAACACTTCCTCTGCATCTACCTTAATACCGCTTTTTTTAAGCTTTTTCTCTAACTTCTCAATAAAGCTTCCTAAACCAAATAAATCCACTATACTAAACTCATTCTTTTGTGATATCACTAAATGCCTCTCCAGCCTTCTTTTAAGTTTGAGCCTTTTATTTTCCCTAATACTGTACAAAAGAACTACCACCATAAAAACAGCTGCGCCGAATAAAAAAGAGACTGCCACATTAATCACCTACCACATGCTTTAAAATGTAGTCTCCGTTTTCATCTATGCCCTCAATTTCAATAACTTCAGCAAGCTCTCTGCCTTTTAAATTTCCTTTTTCATCCTCCGTAAGCCTCAAAAACACGACAATGTCGACTGCTCTTGAGATGAGCTTTCTTATGATTCTGTAGTCAAGGTTTTTAAACTCCTGAATTAGCATTTCAAGCCTTAACAAAGCATCTAAGCAGGAATTTGCATGTATTGTTGTCATAGAGCCTCTGTGGCCTGAATTTAAAACGTGGATAAGCTCATAGGCGCTTTCAGGTGTTCTTATCTCAGTGAGAATTATTCTATCAGGGTCTGCTCTCAAGCAGTCGTTGAGTATGTCAGAGTAAGTTACGCTTCTTGCTTCAGCCGTTCCTTTTCTCGTTTTGAAGTAGTAGACATAGGGTATATGAAGTTTAATCTCTCTTGTATCCTCTAAAACTGCTACTACATGCTTTTCCTGAATCTCAAAGCCTAAAGAGTTGATAAAAGTCGTCTTTCCAGCGCCTGTTTCTCCTGCAACTATGATGTTTTTTCTGTCTTTTACCGCCTTTTTGAAGTACTCCTGCATTTCTTTCGTAAGACCTATTGTAGTTTTTACTAGTTCTTTTAAAGGTACATTTAAGAGATTGTGCTTTCTGATAATTATGACAGGCTTATCAGACTCTGGAGGTATAACTAAAAGAGCACGAGAGCCGTCATAAAGCTCTGCATCCTGTGAAGGATTTGCTATGTTGATTGATTTATTTAAAGGTGCAAGGATTCTGTCCTGTATAACCCTCACAGCCTGTTCGTTTGGAAACTCTTCTTCTGCGTCTATTTTTACTCCTGCTTTCTTGTACATTATTTTTGTGCCGTTCACATGTATGTCTGTAACTTCCGGGTCCTTAAGGTACTTCTCTATAATTCCCAATCCGTAAAGAGAAGAGTAGAGCATTTCCGTGTATTCTATAAGTCTATCTAGTGCAAAAGGATATTTCTTTTTGAGATACTCTTTCACTTCTTCTCTCAGTATATCCTTGATGTTGGGCTTTCCGTGGTGCTTCATCATAATTTCCCTTATCTCATCTGTCATTTTCTCAACATCCACTGCTCCATCATTAATTCTTCTGCTTAACTCTCTTAAAGCCATTCACAAGCCTCCTCCACAAGGATTTTTCTTTTTTTACTCCAAAAAGAGCATCTTTTAAGTTTCTGGCATGCTTCAGCATTTTCTTATCTTTGTACTCATTTAATTTTCGAAGATAGGGGATGTGGTAAATAACCGGTATCCCTAGGTCTACAGCAGTGATGTACTTCTTTTTCCCTCTCACTTTATTAACTACTGCACAGGTCCTGCCTGCATCTAAAAATCCATGCAGTCTTAAATACTCAAACATTCCAACTGTTCTTGAGACTGCGGATATATCATCTTCCATTACAAACAAAACTTTGTCAGCTTTTAAAAGTGCTGCGACAGTAACCTCAGAAATCTGAGGCTGTAAGTCTATCAGCACATAATCATATTCATTTGAAAGACTTTTAATAAGCTTTTCCATATCCGCATACTTTAAGTTTTCCTGCATGTCTGGAAAGCCGCCGACTATGACGTCAAATTTTTCTCCCTGAGGCCTCTGAAGGCAGGCTCTGTAGTCTCCTAAACATGCATTGACTATGTTTTTCTCTTTATCTAAATCAAGTAAAGACACAAAATCACCGGGAGAAAAATCACATTCTAAAACACATACTTTATTTGTTTCGCTTAAAGCTTTTGCAAGAGCTAACGCAAGTGTAGTCTTTCCCACACCGCCTTTGGGGCTGAATACTGTAATTACCATTCTCATCACCTTCTTACTACTTTGAATGAATTAAGCTTCAAATACGGCACAAGCTCAGCAGCAGAGTTTAAATCTGCATTGAGAATTAAGCTTGCTTTATCAGAGTCTTCCTTCACAACTGAGATTACCTTAAAGCCATCAAGAACTTTAGAGCCTGTCTGGTCAAAGACTATAAAGCTTACTGTATCTCCTGACTGAAGTGTCTTTGCTTCTACAGAAGTTACAGAAACTGTCATTACAGCATGGTCAGGGCCCAAGGGTTGAGAATCTTTTGAAGTTAAAATTTCAACTGGAATGAAGTCTCCTCTTACTCTTCCTTCCTTCACAACTTTCCCTACAACATTGGATAGGCTTCTGGCATAGTTAGGTTTAACTGCTGAAGCAGGTACATCAACAACCTTTACTGCATCCTCTGAGATAACAGTGCCTGCAGGTATGTCTTTTTCCACAATGACCACTTTTTCTGTCTTCTGGATGTTCTGCATAAACACAAGCATAAAAGCTGCAGAAACAGCAGCTGTTATTAAGGCAATTTTAATAATCTTGCTCATAAAGGACCTCCTTTACTAGAAGTTTTTCAATCTCTAAAAGGCCTTCATTTAAATCGGTACACCGGTAGCTTTCGCCTAAAAATTTAATTATGCCCTCTATCTGCTTTTTTGCGGTTTCTATACTTTTTGCAAAGCTTTCAATTTTCAGTTCACTGATAGTTAAATCCGTCAGCAGATAGCTTACATCTCCAAAGTTTCTGGGCTTTTCAAGGACCTCTTTTACTTTCTCAGCTGTTACAGGCTCAAATACTAAGTCATATATTCCCATTATGAAAAGTTTGGCTGTGAGGTCTTTATTAATGCTTTCTCCTGCAAGGAAAATAACCCTCCTTCCTCTTTTTCTCACCTCAAAAAGCAGATTTTCTGCTGGTAAGCTGCCTGTAAGAGCCTCGGAAAAAATCAGGGTGTCAAAATTAAAATTAAAAACAGCTTCCCTGTAGTACACCGCTGCAGTATTAGGAAGTACATCAGAAAGCTTTTTGTCCAGCGCTTCGATTCCGGTTGCAAGAAGTATCACACTCATCTCCTCCTTCATCCATCGTCTTCTCTTTTCATTGACCGCTCCAGCAGTTTTTTCTCCAGTTCTTCTACGTCATATTTTCTCTGTGAGTAGCTGTTAAAGTAGTTTTTAGGTACAGAAAAGGTACTGCTGTCTCTATCTGCCTTTTTTACAGCATCTATTACCGATTTTTCTTTGATATAGTTTTCAATTGTTTTCTCTAAAAAATTAACAGGGCTTCGTATGTTCCGCCCTTTCATTTTCCTTAAACAGACTTTTATATCTTCATCTGTTAGCATGTACTTTTCTTTAAGTTCCTTTATAACCTCACTGTCAAAATCATCTGACTGATTGACTGACCGATTTAAAGTCTGTCCGTCAGTCAGTCCATCCTGCTCCATCTCCATATTTTTTGACTGACTGACTGATGTAATCTTATGATGTAATCTACTGATGTAATCTATTGATATAGGGAGGTCGGGATTTACCATCTCGGGAGATGGACTTTCCCTATCTCCAGAGATAGACTTTCCCCATCTCGGGAGATTGGGATTTCCCATCTCTGGAGATTGACCACCCTCCTTTTTCACTAAAATATCAGGATACACAGCCTTTTCATTTTTTATCTCCGGCTTTATAAACTGAGGTTCTCCTTCTACTTCTTTGTGAGTGAGTTCGTCCAGCAGTCTATCCACCACCTCATTGTTTCTTACATAGTAGGTTACATTTTTCTGCTTGTCTATAAAGCTGCAGTACAGCTTTTCTTCTCCGTTTTTGATGAAAAGCCTTCCCTCCTCCTGGGCTTTTAAAAACTCTGTCTTTGAATTGTACCTTACACCAATCTTATCAAAAGCAGTTCTAAACTCCTCAACAGAAAATCCCAGCTCTTCTACCCAGCTATCGCCGGGAGCATAAGAAGGATGGTCTGGTGCTGGCTCAAGAAATTTATAAAAGCTGTTGTAGTTATACCTGTCAAACCAGTACTCCAGCTGCTCAAATAAAATTGCGGCTGTTACAGAACCCGTTATTTTTCTGTATTCCGGATGATAAGGAATTATCCTGCTCGCTAAAGCAGCAGCTCTATTTCTCCTCTCCATAAAAAACACCTCACGGGTAATTATTTTTATACTTTTCTCCAATAGCCATTACCTGGTCTACATACCACCATGCGTGATTGTAGTGCCATACCGCATATCTTAAAGCCTCATCTTCATTAAACCCTTTCCTTAAATAAACATCTCTATTTGCCGCTAAATATCTCGCAGCAGTGAAAACTGCATCTTCGGGCTCAAAAGGACTTTTTGTTCCATTGTTGTTGCCGTCTACAGCATACTCGTCAAATGTACTTTGCAGGAACTGCATCATACCCACAGCCCTTGTTTTCAGCTCAGGCAAATATGGACCTATTGCGTTTGGATTAAAACTTGATTCTCTAAAAGCTATTGCTGCAAGCACATACCACGGAATACCGTATTCTCTTCCTGCTTCTTTAAACACAGGGAGCAAATTTTCCGGTATTCTGCCGGGTTTTGCCGCATATTCTTTGCTCGCACCAATGCCCAGCAGCCACTCCAAGTTTTGATCACCTTTCATAAAAGCAATTCCCGTCTCCAGAATAAACTTTCTGTCAATACTGTCATTTACTGCAACACTCCCTGCCGGCACATTTATATCTCCTAAAGGATTTACAGGAGTTCCGCTTACTCTCACCTCAAAGTGAAGGTGAGACCCTGTAGCAATACCTGTGCTTCCTGCCAGTGCTATCTTCTGTCCCTTCTTTACAACATCTCCAACCTTAACAAGCACCTGTGAGTTGTGTGCATACAAGGTTGAAATGCCTCCGCTGTGGTCTATCACCACTGTATTCCCATACCCTCCATAAGGCCCTGATGTTGTCACGACACCGTCAGCTGCTGCAACTATTTCATCTCTTGTGTTTGCCGCTATGTCTATTCCCGTGTGCATTTTGTATGTTCCTGTCACTGGATGAAACCTCATGCCAAAAGGCGATGTTACTGTATGACTTGAAGGAACAGGCCACAAAAGCTTTCCTCCAGAAAGCTCAATGGTTTTAGTTTCTCGTTTATAACTACTGTAAAAGCTTGTTTTAATTTCTCCTGCTATTACTGCATCCAGTTTAGAATAGTCCTCATAAAACTCCATCCCTTTTAAAGCCATATATGTGCGTGATTCATTTCCTTTTACATCGGTCACTTCTTGATACTCAAACACATAAATCCCTTCATAAGTTCTTACCTGAGTAAGCAGTTTAACAGGCACATAAGCAACTTCCTCCTTAGCAGTCACATTTCCCTCAGCATTAACTTCAAATCTAACTGTTACAATCTTCTCCGTATAGTCCATATACTCAAACTCCGGCTTAAGCCCTTCAGCTATTCTTCTGACTCTTGTCATATCAACATCTTTGCTCCAGCCGTTTGCATACTCCTCAACTGCATAAACTATACCCCACGGCAGCTGAAAATTTTCTTCCTGCCTGTACTTTGATATTACTTCCGGCTTAATGCTTTCCACATACTTCTTCACCTTTTCTTTTCCTTCAGCCATCTGTTTAGGAGCTGCACCAAAAATTGAAAGAAGTATAAGTATTACCAGACCCATTATTATCAAGTAGGGCAAAAAAGTGAGGAGCACAGGTTTTACAGCTTTCCACAGGTATCTTGATATTATGTTTTTAACTCTGTTTTTAAGAATCATAACCTGGTTATCCATATATATCCTCACCTAAAGCTATATTTTTATTTAAAATTCCATAAGATTTACGCCTGAAAAATTCCTGATAGGTTCCCGAAGGGGTTCTATCGGGAATTTTTCAGGACAAGTTAAACAAATGAATGTATCCTAACACCCAGTTCAAAAAAGACATAAGCTCTTTAAAATAGGGCCTTATCACCATCTCTGCTTTAATTAAAAAATTCACTACTTTGTCGAGCAGATAAAAAATTGCTAAAAAACCAATAATACCAAAGCCAGCTCCTTCATATACTTCTGCATTTTGAAATGATATGGGTTCCTCCCACTCCTCAGCAGCTCTCATAATAACTGCTTTTTTAAAGTATTCTCCATATTCATCTCTTTCATCAAGCACATTAAACCCTCCCATATTCCCTTTTTAGCGTCTAAAAAAACAGGCAGGAAGATATATCCCCTGCCTTTTTTCAAAACTTAAAAAGCCTTTTAAAGCCTAGTTTCTCCACCTGAACATATCAGTATTTGACGTCAGGACAGTCGGAGCAATGAAGGAGGCCATATGAAATCCATATCTTCCAATTGCTCCTCCTATTTTTTTACCTACCTCACTTCCTTTGTATCCATAGGCAGAGCCCAAAATCATTCCTCCAGCTCTCCCTACTGCTTCCGCTGCATCCTTCTCATTTAAAATTCTTTCTATTCCAACAGACTGTGAAAGGCCTCCAATAAAGCCAGTACCGGTATCTCTGCCTTTGTCATATGCCTCTTTTATTAAGGCAACAGCTGTTGCAGCAGGAGCTGCTGTGCTCCTGCCTATTACGCCACCGGCACTCCTGAAGTGCTCTGTCACATCCACACCCATAGTCCTTAAAGGAATAGAAGCTGCAGAGCCTATAAGGCTGCCAACAGCACTTCCTATTGTGCCTGCAACTGATCCTGCTTTAACACCCGCTGATACAGCACCTGTTCCTGCAGGTCCAGATGGAAGGGTCCCCGAAAAAGTGCTTGAAGGAAAAGAAGCTTTTGGAGCTGCTGTAGTCTTTGCAATATTTGCAAGCCCCAAAAGGCCAGTAAGACCCAAAGTTGCTGCTCCTGCCCACTTCTCTTCATTGACTCCCAAGAATTTGAGCCAGCCCTGAAGCAGGTCTCTAATAACATTTGCAGTAGGTATTAAGCACACCATGCCGAATATCTGCGCCCACCAGGGAGAAAAATCCGTTGAAACCCCAGCCTTTATGAGCACCAGATACAGTGATAAAACCAATGAATGGGCTGCCTGCATGAAAGCGTTGGAAGCAGTTTCACCTATTATAACGCCTATTCCTTCTTTTCTTCCTGATATTGTCCAGCTCCATGCTACAATGGGTGTCAGTATAAACATTGAGGTCAAAACAAATTTTCTTATCAGGTACAGAAAATTAAAATAAAGCAAAATCCCAATGTAGCCCAGCTTGACAATTGCTGTAGCAAGCACATTTCCCGTTTTTATATCATTTATATCAAAAGTACTTCCCACTGCTCCCATGCTTTGCGCAATACTGTGAAACAGATCCACAAGAGCATTGTTCGCCTGAAACATAATCCTCATAAAGTACGGCATAAACAGAATTATGAAAAAGGCATATATCACACTTGAAACACTCTGCATGAAGTTTATCCTTTTTGATGGATTGACACTGGATGTCATAAACCTGTATCCCTGTGCCGCTACTGCAATTAAAAGGAGCACCCACACAGCATCTCTTATTCTTCTATACCACGTCATCACAATATCCCACTCCTGCGGGCTGTAAGGTGCCAGATCACCGTAGGAGGTGTTGAATATAAGCTCATCAAAGTTTTTAAGCCCTAAAATCTGAATTGCCGAATAAAGCCCATTGATTGGTGCGGCAATAAGCTCTTCAATAAGACTGCCCTGGTCCTCCTGCGGCTGCGGAGAATTACTTGGGCTTGTAACAGAAGGTGTTTCAGCAAAAGCAGTTATACTGAATAAAAGAGCCAAAGCCACAGCAAAAATAATCAGCCTACTCATTCGGATTTGTAGAAATGAGCTTCTTCTCATAATCACTTGCCACCACCTTAATGGCAGTCTTGTTCCTGCCGACTAAAAATAAAGCCTCACCAACCCCACAGGAGGTTAAAAAATCTCTTTCACCCTGTGAAAGGTGAAACACCTCCTGAACAGAATCTATATCTGTAGCAGCCTGCTTCATTAAAAACACTGCTGCAGAATTTGTAAGCACTGCTTTTCCTTCCTGTGAATTTGAAAACTCAATAAAGGACTGACTAGCAACAGTAAGGGAGGTGTTTCTTTTTCTTGCCCTTCTCGATAAATTCTCAAGAAAGTAAGCTGTGTCTTTGTACTTCATAAACATCCACGCCTCATCCACTACAACCCTCTTTTTCTGCTTAACATCCTTCTTAACGAACTTCTCCCATATCCAGTTTGTTATGACATACATTGCATACGTCCTCAAAAACCTATCCCTTATCTCTGATACATCAAAATTAACTAAGTAAGAGTCTTCTAATGAAACATTTGTCTGTCCGTCAAATATACCTAAAGTACCTCCTTTTAAAAAAGGCTTCATAACTGCAGCAATTCTCTCTCCCCTTGGATTTTTCTTTAGCCTTTCTACAAAGCTTGACAGTGTGGGCATTTCTTTTTTCTTTTTAAAATAAAACTCTTCACTGTCTGCAATATTCTTCTCATATAAAGACTCCGGGCTTTTGTTTATTCCTCTTGCCTCATACTCATCTCTTACCGCTTCTTCCACAGCAGCTAATTCTTCTGCTGAAATTTTGTCCTTCATAACTCCTTCCACTATCATCCCGACCAAAGCTTTTATCTCGGCTATTTTCTGAACTATGTCCACATACCTTATTTCATTCTCATCTTCCTCTTCTTCCACATCAAAGGGATTAATTATGTTCTCAGTCTCTGTGCTTATCTTAACAACGCTTCCTCCCATCTTCTGAACCATGCGGTTGTACTCGCCGTCGGGGTCCACAAAAACCGTTTTTATGCCCAAAAGCGCTCCCCTCATGGACAAAAGCTTTATGAGAAACGACTTTCCTGCTCCCGATGTAGCAAATATACCTAAGTTGTAGTTTGTCATAAAAGGTGGACCTATGAAGTTGTCAAAAATTACAGGGCTTCCGGTAAAAAGATTTATTCCAAGCGGTATGCCTTTCTTGTGCGAAAACTCCGGAGATGCAAAAGGAAAAAGTGATGCAGCAGCACCGCTGTTGAAATTTCTTGATAAATCCTCACAGTGATTTTCTAAAATCGGCACAAAGCTTTTAAAAGCTTCGCTCTGCCTCAGAAACATTCTTCTTGCTCTTATGCTTTTACCTGCTAAAACCTCTTCCAGAATTTTTGAGCTTCTTTCAAGCTCTTCTACTGAGTCTGCAGAAACTGAAACAACCGCTGTAACATAATAAAGCTTATCTCTGTTCATCTGTATGCTTTCTCTCAGCCTTTCAAGGTCCTCCACCGCCTTTCTCAAAATTCCCAGCTCATATATGTTTCCTCTCTGGTCGTCCAGCATATACTGCGACTGGTACTGAGTTATCTTCCTTGTAAGCTGATTTACAGCATCTCTTGCATCTACAGGCGTAAGATGGACTGACACATCCACATTGCCAAGAAGCTTAATATCCTCCAGCCACCCTACGTAAACGGCCTGAGGGAAATCTGTAAGCACATAAAGCCTGTAAAATTTCTTCCCAACCCTTATATAATCTTTCTCTATCAAGTATCCGTCAGGTGAGATTACTTCCACTACAGTAGGAACCTTTTCAAAAAGCTCCGGCTCTTCTTTAACAGCTTCTTCTTTATTCTTTTTAAGCTTCAGCACCTAGTTTAACCCCCTTTTTATAAAGCTCAAAGGCTCCAGCTTTAATAAGATTGTTCACTCTTATGTTTCCGTCTCTGTTCAGCACAAAAAACATAAGCTCCAAAAGCTCATCAGTACCCAAAATTCTCGGCATGAGTCCGCATTTGGCAAGCCCCTCTACAATCATGTGGACTCGCCTCATTATTTCACTTCTCGCCCTGTCATATCCTCCTGCAGTGTCATCATAAGGAACAACCACATAAGACTCTGTCGTAATAGTTTGCTTTGAAAAATATCCAAGAAACTCTTCTAGCTCTTTTTCATACTCTCTCATTCCTTCAGGAAGAAACTGAAGCCTTTCTCTAAATTCCTCTATTGATTCAGAAACATCTACAGGCTTAACTATTGTGAAAAACTGAAGCGGAAAAGACAGAGATAAAAGAAGGCTTATAAAAGCTGCCTCAACCGCCCCCTGCTCTTCTTCTGAAAGAAGAGAAAAATTTACAGGGTCGGCTGTTACAACCGCCCTGTACCTATTACCTTTTAAAATCAAAAGCCCATCTTTTATATCTTCAATGCTTAAAAAATCTATGCTGCTGTTCTTTTTAAAAAGCACTGCTTTCCACCTCCAATAAAAAGGTACTCCTTTGGAGAAACCAAAAACTTTAGGTACATCACAATATACTTATCTATTTCTATCTCGTCCTTTTTAAAAAAAGCCAGAAATGCTCCTGCAGCCGAAAAAGCTGCCCAAACCACTAAAGCAGTAAACAAATCTTTTGAAAAATATTTTGTAAAGAAAACTGCGCCAATTCCTACACCAACAATAACAAATATCATCTGCCTAACAGAAAAATTCCCGCCGAATATCTTTTCTTCTCTTTCTAATTGAATAGGCACTTCAAACATTCTCACACAAATCACATCCCTATTACGGCTTAAAGCCGAGGATTACACCGGCGAAAAATTTTGCACCAACTACCACTATTCCTCCAAGTATAGACCAGAAAAGTCCCATCATAGCTTCTGTTCTTCTTCCGGGGTTGTGGCCTGTAGTATAAAATCTGTACCCGTTTACTGCGATAAAAATCACAGCAACAACAATACCTACATCCATCACAAAGTTTGCAATTTTCCACAAAAATGAGGTTATCTGAGCCTCACCAACAGGCGTAATGCCGTTCATAAACCTACCTCCTCATCATTAAAAAATCTCACTTTAATTCCTTCATTCTCTGCTGTTTTTACTTCCAATCTGCAGCCTTCACTGCTCTGCCAGTTACCAAACACCCACACCTCGTCGCACCGCTTTAGAACATCAGTACACAGCTTTAAAACTTCCCTTCTATCCTCCTCCTTTCTGTCATCATAAAATTCGCCAAATGCATGAACAGGAGAAAATGGCACTACTTCTTTAAAGTTGTTCTTTATGAACCTAAAAATTTTGTAAAACTTAACCTTATTTGCTGAAGGATTAGCGCTGTAAGGATGACAAATATACACAAACTTACTCAATTTTGCACCTCCTTTAATATGCTTAAAATAAGTCCAATTAAAGCTCCCAAAACTATGCCAAAGAAAATACCGGCTGCTAGGCCGGCAGTGTAAAGCATATTCAAGTTTTCATCTCCTTCCATAAAAACACTCAATAAAATAGAAAAAACCGGGCTTATTAAACGCCCAGTTTTTTGCTTAGCTCTTTTATGCGGTTATCGTGATATACTGTCTTAACTGTTAGATTATTTACATCCAGCTGAAGCATGTCAATTTTTCCACTTATCTCATCAAGTTTTTCATGCAAAAGCTGTCTGTCATCGAATAATGCCCTTACTTTATCACTAATTTCGGTATCCATCTTAGTGCCTAACTTCTTTACATCGTCTTTTACTTCGTTTACTTCGCTTTTTAATCCGTGGATTTCTTCTTCTACCACTTTTAGTTTTTCTTCTACAATGCCAATTCTCTTTTCTACTACAGTCATTCTCTCTTCTATGGTACCTATTCGTCCTTCTACAGCACCTATTCTTTCTTCTACCACATCAAATCTGACATTAAAGTCATTATAAATTTTCTCTAAAAGTCCTAGAATTTTATCTTCATTATTCATAAATAATTCCTCCACCTGCTTTACATGGTTTTTAGATACGTTTTAACCATTAAAGTTTTATATTCTTGCTAACAGTTTTTATACACACTTTACTCGTTTTTTATGCTCTTGCTTTTATTTTATGATATTTTTAAAGGCAATTCAAGGTTTGATTTAACAATTTTTGCATGATATTTTTGCTACTTTAATTCTCTAAGATATATACCGAAAACACATATATGACAAAAAGTTACGTAAAGGAGGAACTACCACATGAAAGATTTGTGTACCCTTTTTAATCCGTTTCATCCATTCGAGCCAAAATACACCTATTTCTCAACCCGCAGAAGAAAGCTATATGTTTTTACATTATTCTTACTCTTTGGAATAGAAATTGCCATTTTTATTTTAGGAGTTATAATTTTGGGCGGTATTTTGCACTCAGTCTTAAGTAATAAAATAATGATTACAATTGTAGTTTTTCTTTTAATACTTTTATTTGTTGCCATTCACAGACTCGAGAATTTTTCTAACTATTTAAAGGAACAAGATAAAAGAGAAATAAGGAAAAATCTAAAACGTAAAATTAAGAAGATAAAAACAGGTAAATTAAAAAATAATGATGTAATACATTTTCTCATAATGCTAAGAGAAGAAAATAAAATAGTAAAAGAGACATTGGAAAACAGCAAAGAACCCACTCTTACAATGAATCTTGTAAATACCTCATTAGGGGGTATAGTAGGATACTACCTAGCTGATATTAAAAGTTATGAAGAAGCAAGGATTTCACCACTGATCTTCCTGCTTATTATATTTGCGATTTTGTACTCATATTTTATTTTAGATATTAATAAAGCGTCAAGATTGTATTTAATTGAACTATATAACTACCAAATCAGTTATGCTAATCGATTAATTAAAAGGTATTGGAAATAAATTGTGTCTTAATATTACTTCGTTTTTATTTGTTTCTATTTTTACTTTAAAAATTTTTTCTATATATTGTGTAGCTAAAAAAATTTCGTCATCTCTTATTAATAAGGCACCGCCGAGGTGTATTTCCTCTTTAGCTGTTACAGCTATTTTCTTCTTTAAATCTAAACAGATATCATTATTTTTCTCAATTTTTATTCTTATCTTATCTTTTTCTTTTACAATATTTTCTTTTTTGATTCCGCTTGCCAATATTACAGCTTCAAGTGGTAAATAAATTTTTGAATCATAAATAAAAGGCGTTTCTTTGAGGTACACCCTTTTTGTAGATTGGCCTAAAATAAAATTTTCATTGCTGATAGGCCTTATTCCTATATCTGCAACATTAGAGTTAAGATAAAAGTAGCTTGGTGTAGGAGTAGTAAAAAAATACAACGTCCATATAACAAACAATAGAAAAGTAAGTGGAGCAACTATTATAGCAATAGGATCTGTAATATTAACATGCAATTTTTTTGCTTTTTTCATATGTTCACCTCTTTTTACTTTACTTGTAACGTCAAATTAAAGGGGAGATAAAGATTAAAAAAATCTCATAATAAGGAAAATAACAAAAGGTACTATAAAATACAAACCGGAAAATACTAAAAAATCTGTAACATTAACTATTTCAATCTCTTTTAAAGTAATTTTGTGCACTAGATAAGAAAATAGTTCCGATACAGGTTCAATTGTAAAAATTCCAATAAGGGAAATAGTTATATATGCAATGAATAAAAATCCCGTACCTTTTATAAAAGATAAATTTGAAATTATCACCTTGTAATCAACAAGAATAAACATTACATGAGATAAAGTAAAAAGTCCAACTGAAACTAAAGCTATCATAAAGTCCCATATAGAATTACTAATTCTATTTAACATTTTATTGTCCTCCTAAATCTGCAAATTTTTAATATTACAGTGCACTATACTCTAAACTGCTTCAAGATATTTTTATGAACATACACTGACCCAGGGAGATCCGCCGGCCTTTTGCCAGCACTTTCGTTGAAGATAAGACGTTCCTTCTTTTTATTATAATCGTAATGAATTATACACAATTTTATAAGAACATCATTGCTGAGCTTGCCTTTTCTTGAAAGTGCTGCTGCAGCCTGTTCGTGGTCTCTTATTACTAGCTCGTATTCCTCATCGTACTGCTCCCTTTTCTGCTTTTTATACTCATTTCTCCATTGTCTGGCCTTTTCTTGATTTTCTTTTTTTCTCTGTTCTTTTTCTTTATGGTATTCTGGGAACTGCTTTAACATTTTAGTAACAGCCGGTTGTGAAACACCAAGTTTTTTAGCTATTTCTATTATCTTATACCCTTGAAGGTATAACTCTATGGCTTTACTTTTTCTATCCACAATATCACCCCTCAGGTTATATTTTTTGTTCCGCATTTTGGGCATACTACGGCTATATACTATGTTTTTATCATCAATTTCCAGCCTTCATCGGCTTTTTCTATTCTTATAGGTACTACTTTCATAAGCTCTTCAGCTATTCTAATAAGTAGATCTTTATTTTTCATGGGTTTAAATTCAATCCACATTATTTTCTGCCTCCCATGGCAATTACTTTACCGCTGCCTTTCTCTTCTTCGAATTTCTTCTGCATCCACTCCTCTAAGCCTTTTTTAGGAATTATTATTTTCTTGCCGTGTACTTTTAGTGAGGGGAAGTCTTTATGCTTTGCAAGCTCATACATATAGCTTCTGCTTACACCCAGCACTTTTGCTGCTTCATCTATTGTATAAGCATCAAGTAAGGATAAGGGTTTTTGCTCTTCTTTATCTTTTTCTACAGTACTGAGCGCCTGAATGATTTGATTTATAACGTCCGTAATGTCAACTTCAAATTTTATGGTTATTCTGTTATCCATGATTCTTTACCCTCCTTATGAAAATTAATATTGTGGTAGTTTTTACAATTACTATTTTCATGGGATTACTTCCTTTTATTAAACTTTTAATTGCCAAAAGTTTGTTTTATAATAATTTTAGGGTAATAATCCATATCTTGGACTAAAATGATTTGTTTTTTGCTCGCAAAGTGTGATTAATATCTCCAAAAAAAATTTTTTCTACAGGGACATTAAAAAATTTTGCAATTTTTTTAGCTCTACTTAAAGATGGCACCCTTTGGCCTGTTTCGTACATTGCGATAGAACTTTTACTTATTCCTAATAATTTGGATAACTGCTCTTGTGTTAATCTTCTGCTTTTTCTTAATTCAGCTAAAGAAAACATTGTTGAGTCCTCCGCTTACAATATGTGATATATTCTGATTTTATTTTATCACATTCTGTGAATTTGTCAACAGTTTTTAAAAATATTTTTCACTTTTCGTGATAAATATTGTGCAAATTCACTCCTTGTGATATTTTAAAAACAACACAAATAACAACGATTAGGAAGTGATTCAATGTTAAAAGATAGATTGAAAACACTTAGAAATGAAAAAAACTTGACGCAACGTGAGCTTGCTAGGTTACTAAACCTTTCACCCAGTACTATAGCCATGTATGAAACTGGGCAACGTTTTCCTGACCCAGAAACTCTCAAGAAGATAGCAGATTTTTTTAACGTTTCTATTGATTATCTTCTGGGTAGAACAGATATTCGCTCTCCAGTTGACGAGATTACTGAGGCTGTTTCTGATGACCCAGAGTTGTTTGAGTTTTGGAACACATTAAAAGAACGGGAGGATTTAAAGCTTTTATTCAAGCAAACAAAAAAACTGTCTCCTAAAGACATAAAGCAAATAATTCGAATAATAAAAGCAATAGAAGATGAAGAAGATAAGGGGGAATGATTTAATTGAGTAATATTAACTTGCTTGATACATCTCTTATGAGAGCTTTGATGGATGAAACAATCCCTTTTCACGATATTATGAATGCATTTGGTATAAGGACACATATAGTGTTTAATTTACCCGCATCGGTGCTGGGGTTTACATATGTAAGCAGAAGAGGAAACTATCATCTACTCCTTAACGGAAATATAAACTACAACACGCAGGTTAAAACTTTCCTCCATGAGATACAGCATATACTGAATGACATGCCACGCTGTGGATACATTATAGGACTTAACATGGAGCATTTAAAATTGGAAGATGAAGCAGATAAAGTATCGAGACAACTGTTTAGATATTTAGTAAAGAGTTAATCTTTGTAGAAAAAGGGGGGCTTCTATGAATGGAAACTATATTAAACCTTTTATTAGTGACAATGTAAGTTGTTCACTTTACCTTGGAAGAAATGCAGGCGAAAGGATAAAAAATTATATTAAAAACGCAAAAAAGTCAATAAAAATTTTTTCTCCTTATTTTAGCGAGGAATTAATTGACTTATTATTAGAAAAAACAGAAAGTATAAAAGATATAAAGTTAATTTCTTCATTTAAAATTAGTGATTTATATAACCCTATGAATTCCAACTTATTGAGAAAGATAATTTTACAGAAGCGCCATATAGACGAAGATTCTGTAAATAAGCGAAAAAGCCTGTATTATTTTACAATGGCTATAGCTATTATACTTGTTCTCTATATTATAGTTTCTGCTGTTCTTTTAAGTACTAAAAATATTAATCTCTTTACTTCAACTCCATTAATTTATTTTTTACTTGCAATCATAATTTTATTTCTAAGAAAAAAAATTATTTCTACCAGAATATATACTTACACGTATTATACCCCTTTCTTTGTTAAATTTATAAATGATAGTAATATTTTCTTACACTATAAACTTTACATAATCGATGATTCATATGCCTTCTTGGGATCTTTAAATTTTACGTCTTCCGGATTTTTTAAAAATTATGAATCATGTATAACTATAAGCGATGAAAATATAGTAAAAGCTCTTTCCGAATACTTCGAATATATAGCTAATAGTCAAATCAATGAAATTGATATTTCATCTTTAGGACACAGGCTTTACAATGAACCTATTAATTAAACTTTAAATCTATAGGGAGGTATTACCATGAGGGGACATATAAGAAAAAGAGGATCTACATATTCAATTGTTGTAGATATAGGAAGAGATGAAAATGGAAAGAGGAAGCAGAAGTGGATAAGCGGGTTTAAAACAAAAAAAGAGGCTGAAAAAGCGCTAGCAGAAATTATAGCTAAAATTGAAAAAAACGAATTAGAACTTACGAATCTGACATTAGGACAGTTTTTGAATAAATGGTATGAAACGCATTGCGAACTAAAGCTTGCACCTAAAACTTTAAAATCGTATAAAGAGCTTATTGAGCTGTATTTTAAGCCTTATTTAGGAGATATAGAGCTTACTAAACTAAAGCCTGTAATGATCCAAAACTACTACAATAAACTAAAAGAGTTAGGACTATCTGACACCACAATTAATTATCACCATAGAGTTTTAAAATCCGCTTTAAAAAAAGCTGTAGTGTGGCAGCTTATCTCTAAAAATCCCTGCGACTATGTTGAACCTCCAAAAAAGAATAAAAACGAAATAACAGTATGGAGCATAAATGATGTAAAAAAAGCAAAAGAAATTTTTAAAGATACACCAATTTATTTACACTTTATGCTAGCTCTATATACAGGAATGCGTATTGGTGAGATTTGCGGTTTGAAATGGGAAGATATTGATTTCAATAATAAAACGTGTACTGTAAAAAGGCAGTACCAGCAAGTAGGGGGGAAAGAAATTATAAAAGAACCTAAAAGTGAAACAAGCATAAGAGTTATTCCACTGCACAGCGATGTCATAGAAGTCTTAAAAGAAGAAAAGAAAAAGCAATTACAGAATCGAATGCTGTTAGGAGAAAAATATAATAAGAAGTACGAGGGTTATATTAGTGTATGGGAAGATGGAAGAATGAAAACACCCGAATATGTAAGCAAGAAATTTAGTAAAATACTAAAAGCATACCCTGAACTGCCTCAGATAAGATTTCACGACCTTAGACACAGCTGTGCAAGCTTTTTGGTACAGGCTGGCGTACCAATGAAAGTTGTATCTGAAATTTTGGGACATTCACAGATAGGGATTACAATGGATTTATACTCACATGTTCTACTGGACAGTAAAAAAGAGGCAATAAAAAAATTGGAGGAATACCTCCAGTAATTTTTTTATTTACTTTCTTACATTTATTGGATGTTTGCAAAATGTTTGCAAATCACAGTATTAAGATTAAAAAAATGGAGCTGGCGAAAGGACTTGAACCTTCAACCTGCTGATTACAAGTCAGCTGCTCTGCCTATTGAGCTACGCCAGCACCTTTATTAGCTATCCAATTGTCCTGACATTTATATATTATACTTAGAGCAACAGTATATGTCAAGCTTTTTAAAAAATTTTTTTGCCCTTTACTTATGGCGATCGAGAAAATCCAAAATAGCTGTGTACACCTTTATTTCATTAGCTTTTTTGGAAAAGCCATGGCCTTCATCTGGTAGTACAATGTACTCTACATCCCTACCCTTTGACCTTAAAGCTTCTACAATTTGGTCTGACTCTGCTTTCACTACACGAGGGTCATTAGCCCCCTGCACCACTAACATAGGTTTTGTCATGTTTTCTAAATAAGTGATGGGGGAATCTTTAATTAAACGTTCTTTGTCTTTTACAGGGTCTCCCAACCATCTTTCCATCATAGGCTTCCAATGGGGTGGCACAGATTCTGCGAAAGTAATTAAATTGCTGACTCCAAAAATGTCAACAAAGGCTTTAAATTTGTCTGCATGCCTTCCGTGTAACAGAAGGGTCATATACCCTCCATAACTTCCCCCAACTACAAATATTTTATCTTTGTCAATTTTCCCTGTCTCAATAAGCCAATCTATCCCTGCAATTATATCCTTTCGTGGTCCTTCTCCCCAATCTCTTTCTACTAGTTGAGTAAAGGTTTTACCATATCCTGTGCTCCCTCTGAAATTTGGAGCAAATATGCGATACCCATAAGCTAATAAGAGTTGGAAAAATGGGCGGAAAAACTTTCTTTCAGCAGCTTGCGGTCCACCATGTGGCCAAAGAACTGTGTATCCATTGTCTATATCAGCTAGAGGTTTAAAAAACAATGCCTGTATCCTTTTGCCATCAAAACTTGTATATTCTAAAACTTCTGGCTCCACCAATAATTCTTTTGGGATACCGGGCAACCTATTTTGGGTAATAGGTTCCCACTCTCTACCTTCTACCAGTCTGTATATGTTGTGAATGGTTGTGGCACTTCGGCCTAATACGTATATCGTGCCTTTTTTAGAAACCTCCAATTGGTCTATTACCGAAACTGGCAAGGGTATTTTTTCTAACCTTTGGTCATCTAAATAAAAGCGATACAAAAGGTCTTCAACACCTTTTTCTGCTTGAAGTATGATACTGCTACTTTCTCTGTGAAACTTTGCTTCCACAAAAGAGACATCGGGTATTTCTAAAATTTTGCGAAAAGCTTTGTCTTTTATTGAAAACATCGCAAGATATGTAAAATCAGACTCATAGTCTGTCAAAAAATATATTGTGTCCTTGTCTACAAAAAGAGGACTTCTGGTTATGTGAATTTTTTGTGGATCAGGAACAAGTGGCAAAGTTTCTGTCTCAGTCATCACCATTGCTACAGCATAGGTGTTGGCAAAACCTTTTATTATCACAAATCGGGTGTCGTCGTCAGACACTGCAGCAAGGTATGTAGCCCCTTCTGATCCTTCGTACAATCTTCTTTCTTGCTTTTTTTCAATATCGTATACATATCCATTCAAATAAGTAGGATTTTCCTTGCTTGAAACGTAATACAAAAGTTTTCCTTTTTCATTTAAATGTGAAAAATAGTATTTGTCCTGATCTTTAGATTCCTCAAACAAAGGCGTAAGTTCTCCCCCTATTAAAGGCAATGCGTATATTTTGTAGTTTTCATCCCCATCTTTATCAAATCCCGCAAGTATATATCTCCCTTTTGGGTCAAATTTAATAAAGGAAGTGCTTTGCCCGATGCTCGTTAATGGATACGGATAATAGGAAGTTTCAAGGTCAATAGCCCACAAATTAAAAGCACCGTTTAAATTGGCACTCATTACAAGCTTAGAATCGTCGGGCGAAACCTCAAAAGCTTGAATTATGTATGCCCCCAAATATTCCTTAGCAGTAGGCTTTTTAAACTCAAACAATTTGCAATCCCCCTTTTAGTTAAACCTTTATATTTAAAATATACCATTTAAGGTTGTTACAGTCAACAAACAAAAAGGGATTTTGATGAAACTTCATCAAAAATCCCTTAAAACAATAGTCTGATTTCTTTCTGGTCCTACAGATATTATTGCTGCTTTAATGCCTATCAATTCTTCAATTCTTCTTATATATTTTTGAGCATTATAAGGTAAGTCGTCAAAAGTTTTTGCTCCTTGTATATCTTCTTCCCACCCGTCAAATTCTTCATATACAGGTTCACATTGAGCCAAATCCTCAAGACTTGCGGGAAAATCTGTTATTATTCTGCCATTAAATTTATATCCTGTACAAATTTTTATTTTTTTAAGCCCTGTCAGGGTATCAAGTTTTGTCAAAGCAAAATGTGTTATGCCGGATACTCTTACAGAGTATTTAAGAATCACAGCATCTAGCCAGCCACATCTTCTGGCTCTTCCCGTTGTAGTACCGTATTCATGGCCTTTTTCTCTTAAAAATTCACCATTTTCATCAAAAAGCTCTGTAGGAAATGGGCCTTTTCCAACCCTCGTAGTATACGCCTTCACAACTCCCATAACTTCATCAATCATCGTGGGTCCTATGCCAGCCCCCACTGTAACACCGCCTGCTATAGGATGGGAAGCAGTAACATAAGGATAGGTACCCAAATCTAAATCAAGAAGTGTCCCCTGTGCTCCTTCAAATAAAACTTTTTTGCCACTTTTAATTAAATCGTATAAAAGCACTGTTGTATCAGTAACAAAGGGTTTTATTTTTTCAGCATACTCCAAGTATTTTTGGTACATTTCTTCAAAGTCAAATCCTTCTGCTCCATATAGCTCCTTAAAAAGTTTGTTTTTCTTTTCCACATTTCTTCTAAGTTTTTCTTCAAAAACTTTGGGTTTTAGAAGGTCACAAACCCTTATCCCTATTCTTTCTGACTTATCCATGTAACAAGGACCAATTCCTCTTTTTGTTGTCCCTAAGTCGTTTTTCCCTTTTGAAATCTCTTCAAGTTCATCTTGCTTTATGTGATAAGGAAAAACGATATGGGCTCTATCGCTTATCTTTAAATTATCCACGCTAATTCCTTGTTTTTGTAAATTTTCTATTTCCTCAATCAAAGAAGCAGGGTCAACCACTACCCCATTACCTATTATGCAAATTTTTTCGGAGTACAATATTCCAGAAGGAATTAAATGAAGTTTATACTGGACACCTTCTTTTTCAACAGTATGCCCTGCGTTGTTCCCTCCTTGGTATCTTACGACTACATCTGCCTTTTCCGCAAGATAATCAGTAATTTTCCCTTTCCCTTCATCTCCCCATTGGGTACCAACTATAACTAATGTTGACATAATTATTCTCCTTCCTTATTTAACTCTTTCCAATATTTCTCTTGCAACTACAACGCCAGATACAGAGGCTTGTGCCAGTCCCCGTGTAATGCCTGCTCCATCTCCCGCCGCAAATAGATTTTGAATTTGCGTTTCAAATTTGTCAGTAAGCTTTACTCGTGAGGAATAAAACTTTACCTCAACACCGTATAAAAGTGTATGTTTAGAATATACCCCTGGAGATACTTTGTCCAAAGCTTGCAACATCTCAATAATTGACTGCAAAAATCTATAAGGTAACACCAAGCTTAAATCTCCTGGCGTTGCATCTTTTAAAGTTGGTTCCACAAGGCCTCTCTTAATCCTTTCTGGAGTAGAACGCCTTCCCGCTAGTAAGTCCCCTAATCTTTGCACAATCACTCCATCTCCTAACATATTGGCAAGTTCTGCTATATAACGACCATATTCTATGGGTCTATTAAAAGGATGGGTAAATTCTTTGCTAACAAGTATTGCAAAATTTGTATTGTCTGTTTTTATATCTTTGTAGCTATGTCCATTTACTGTTTTAATTCCATTATTATTTTCTATCACAACTTTACCATAAGGATTCATACAAAAAGTCCTTACCCTGTCATCAAAAGACTTAGAATAATATATAAATTTCGATTCGTATATTTCCTTTGTTATATCTTCCATGACAACAGCAGGAATTTCTACTCTCACTCCTATATCAACAGCGTTATTTTTTGTTTCCAATCCGATTCTGTCAGCTTCTCTTTTGAACCATTCAGCACCTTCTCTTCCAGGTACAACAACTATATATTCCCCGTAATATTTTTCTCCTTTTTCTGTAACTACCCCTTTTGCCTTGCCATTTTCTACAATTATCTCAGCAACAGGTGTCTCTGTTTTAATCTCCACCTTTTGCCCAATATAATCTCTCATGTTTTTTATAATGTCAAAGCATTTTTCTGTACCTAAATGTTTTATCACTGCAGGAATCAATTTTAAATCTGCAGCTTGAGCTCTTTTTTCTATTTCTCTGATTTTTTCTCTATCTGTACCGTGAACTTCTGTTGTCCCTCCAAATTTTACGTATATCCTGTCGACATAATTTATAAGGTCGTTAAGCTGCGACTTAGACATGTATTCATCTAAAACCCCACCAAACTCTGATGTCAAAGTCAGTTTCCCATCACTAAATGCCCCTGCGCCCCCTATTCCAGAAGTAATAGCGCAGGGTTTACAATTAGCACACTTTGAGCCATAGACATTAATAGGGCAAATTCTTTTTTGTATATCTTTCCCTTTTTCTAACAGCAATATATTTAATCCATCTTTTTTATCGATTAGTTCTAAGGCAGTGAAAAGTCCCGCAGGACCTCCTCCAATGATAATGACGTCGTACACTCTCATAAAGATAACCCCTTTTACTTAGTATATGAAAAACAAAAGCCCGTAATATATATTACCAGAAAAAAAAGCACAAATCAATTAAAATGCGAATTTTATTTTTAAAATTATATTAAAAGTTCGCCTTTGTCCACAAAAATTTTTATATATTTTGTAAACAATAAAAAATAAAAAGACAGGCTTTTTTAGCTCTGTCTTAATTTCATTTTTATAATGAGACAACAAATTTTGACAATATATTTTCAAGAGCAGTAACTGACTTTAATAGATTTTCCGAACTTTCCTTTATCTCATTTATAAACTTCATGTGCTCTTCTGTAGATGCGGCAACTTCTTCAGTGGACGCAGCAGTCTCTTCTGACACTGCTGTAATATTTGCTATAGATCCTATTATTTCATCTTTATACCCTGAAAGTTCCATCATCGCATTATTTAACATATGTATATTTTCCGTAATAGTATCTATTGAACTCTTGATCTCATTAAAAGCAGCATATGTAGTTTCCACATGATGTGCTTGGTCCTCCGCAATTTCCTTTACCAAATTTGCTTTTTCAACTGTCTTGTCTGTCTTTTGCTCTATTTCACTTATAATCTTGGCTATTTCACTTGCAGCTTGTCTTGATTGTTCTGCTAAATTTCGAACTTCTTCTGCAACAACTGCAAACCCACGACCTGCCTCACCAGCTCTTGCTGCCTCAATAGCAGCATTTAAGGCAAGCAAATTGGTCTGGTCTGCAATTCCCGTTATCACTTCTATAATCTTTTCAATATGGTGAGAATTTGCTTGCAATTCATTTATCGCACTAACAACTTCATCAATTGACTCTTTTGTAACATCAGTTTTTTCTTTCAAAGAATTTACTGTGTGCATGCCATTTTGACTAAGCTTATCAGCATTTATAGTAGACTCTTCTACGGCTTTGAAAAATTTAGCGGAATTATCAATACTATTCCCAATATTCTGCACCATATCGGCTGCATTAGAAGTATCTTTTGCTTGTTCAGAAGCTCCATTTGCAATCTCTTCCACTGCCTGAGAAATTTGTTCAAAAGTCATATTCCCTTGTTCAATAGACTTAAAAAGAGCATTTGCTGTATCTTTAGTGCTTTGAGCAAAAGTAGAGACGTCTTGTAAAATTGCTCTTACATTTTCCATCGTCCTATTAAAAGTCGTTAGTAATGTACCAATCTCATCTTTTCTCATTAAATCTACCTTAGCTGTAAAATCTCCTTCTTGTGCTTTTTTAAGTTCTTCAATTAATTTTTTAATAGGTCTTGTAATATTTAATGAAATAATTACTGATAAAATTAATGACAAAGCAAAACTAACACTTGCTACTGTAACAAAGACATGCATAACTTTATCGTCAACCGCAAAATAATAAATAGCCCCCACCGGTATGGTCGCTACTATAAGAAATGAAATAACAAGCCGCCAAAATATGCTTCTCATATGTGTTCCCCCCTTTATAGATTATATTTTCACCCCACCACCCTGCTACTTTACACCTCACCTACCAATCAATTTAAGGATGTATTCAAACAATACTCCTCCAAGGTAAATTCCTATAATGCCAGCTATTCCTGGTAATACATTTGGAGCAGGAAGTGGCAATTTCAAAGATGAAAAAATTAACCCTACAATCATTCCAGTAACTAATGCTAACAATGTTTCTTTCACATTAACACCTCACTTTATTTTTATCGGTATTTTTATTATTTACTTTAACCAATTTTATATTATATCACAATTTTTTGTTATTTGTCAGACGTCTAATCACTTTTTTAGTGAAAATAATATGATATAATAAAAAGGCCTTACCGTTTATTGTAAGGCCTTGGTGCTATCATTCTTTCCCTCTTTGTACTACTGTTGCAGCTTGCTGGAGAGGATCCCACACTGAGTTATATGGAGGTGCATAGGCAAGGTCCAAAGCTTGAAGGTCATCAATAGTCATACCGTGGAAAAGAGCTGTAGCAAGAACATCAATTCTTTTGTCTACACCGCCACCCCCTGCAATCTGACCTCCCAAAAGCTTGCGATTATCTCTATGGAAGTGAAGGCGAAGAGTCAAAACTTCATCTTCCCAAGGATAATAATGGCTTATAGGTCGTGCTTTAATAGAAACAGTCTGATATGGCACACCTAAAGCATCGCATTCCTTTTCACTTAAACCACTTCTAGCTATTGTGCGATCAAAAACTTTTACAATAGCCGTACCGACAATGCCTGCAAATCTTGCATATCCACCCGCCATGTTCACACCGGCAATACGCCCTTGCTTATTAGCCGTAGTACCTAATGGCACATAATCTGGCGCATTTTTTATGCGATGAAAATGAGTAGCGCAATCCCCTGCGGCAAAAATATCTGAAATATTTGTTTGTAGGCGTTCATTTACAAGAATCGCATTTCGAGGGCCTAACTCTATACCAGCTTCTCTGGCAAGCTCACTAACTGGGCGAACTCCTATAGAAATAATGACTAAATCGGCTGGGAAAGAACCATTTTTTGTCACAACTGCCCGTACTCCCTTTTCATCCCCTTCTAAACCTACAACTTCTTCATTTAAGTACACTTCCACGCCGTGTCGCTTAAGAGTATCCTGTACAATTTCAGCAATAGGAGCATCAAAAGTCGGAATAAGCTGAGGAGCTAAATCCAAAACTGTAACTTTAAATCCCCTTGTATGTAATGCTTCAGCTGTTTCTAAACCAATATATCCTCCACCAATGACTACTGCTTTTGTAGGAGTATGCTCTTCAAGCCAAGCTAAAAGCTTTTCTGCATCTCCCATAGTTTTCAATGTGAAAACTCCAGGCAAATCGCGCCCTTCCCAAGGTGGAACAATTGCTGCACTTCCGGTCCCAATAAGGAGAACATCATAGGGAACTATAATCTCTTCTTTTTCTTGCCTACGATATACACGAACTTGTTTGTCTTGTGGCTTAAACTGCAAAACCTCATGATACAACCGCACATCAATATTGTAGCGAGAATGAAAATCCTCAGCAGTACGAGCGATAAGCTTCTTTTTCTCAGCTACTACTCCCCCTACAAAATAAGGAAGTCCACATTGGGCATAGGAAATAACTCCTTCTTTTTCAAAAACAATGATTTCCCCTTCCGGGTCTTGTCTTCTAATTTGTGAGGCAGCACTCATTCCAGCAGCATCGCCGCCCACAATTACATATCGTTTTGCCATGGTTTCCCTCCTTTTATGTACTCATGTCCACATCTTTATTATACTCTCATACCTTATATTTTTTCAAACTCTTTAAAATTGTGAACTATATCGCCAATAAATTGGCAAGCTTAGTGGTCCCGATAAAACCATGTTGAAATTCCCATCATACGCAACTGGGGTGTCCAACCCCACTACTGCTGTGGCAGGTTCCCCTACCCTTTTATTTTAACTATCAAGAATAAGTAGTTGTAAGTAATAACTTATGAGGAGGAATTGAGATGGATTACAGCATAAATTTTATTAATCTTAATCGGCTACTTTCCTAACTCCTCTGTTAATTCAATTATTTCATCTATTACACTGCCAATATACTCAATTGTATCCAATAATGGCTTTTCTGTAGTTATGTCTACACCCGCCATTTTAGCCAGTTCAACTGGTGTCTTAGTTCCACCTGCTTTTAATACCTCTTTCCAGTCCTCCAATGCCTTTTGCCCTTCCTGCAAAAATCTCTTATTTACTTGAGTGGCTATAGTAAGCCCTGCGCTGTAAGTGTAAGGATACAAACCCATGTAATAATGAGGCTGTCTCATCCAAGTAAGCTCTGCTCCTTCATTAATTTTTACTGCGTCTCCCCAGAATTTTTCTAATACCTCTCTTTTTATTTTATTTAAAGTAGGAGCTTGAACAGAGCCACCTTTGTCGATTATTCTGTATACCTCTCTCTGATAGGCTGCTTCTAATAAGTGAGTTACAAAATTATGGTAATAGGTACGAGATATCAAAGTAAAAAGCACCCATCTTCTCATCCTTTTATCTTGTGTATTTTTCATTAGATAATTAGCCATAAGCAATTCGTTCATAGTAGAAGGGGCTTCTATGAAATAGAGAGAAGGCCTTGAATCAAATATATTTTGGTACTGATGAGCTAAATAAAAATGCCCTGCATGCCCTAATTCGTGAGACAGTACAAATACTTCTCTCATTCTATCAGTCCAATTAATCAATATAAAAGGATGAGCTCCATAGGGAGTAGAACAAAAGGCCCCTGTAGATTTGCCTTTGTTTTGAGGAAAATCTATCCACCTTTCCTCGAAGGCCCTTCTTACCATTTCTCTATAATCTTCTCCAAAAACCGATAGTCCTTCTTCTATGTACTTTTTCGCCTCTTCAATCGTTATTTCCGGTTCAAACTCAGGGTCTACCTCTAATTTTAAATCTGCAAAAGTCATTTCCTCTAATCCGTGTATTTTCTGCAAAAGTTTTGCAAACTTTCTCATATGAGGTGCCAAATGTTCCATTATCAAATCAATCTGCCTATCATATAATTCCCTATCTACTTCTTGATGAAATAAAAGGCTGTCAATTACAGAATCAAATTTTCTCAAAGTCGCTATTGTCTTCTCCTTTTGCACTTGTGTCTGGTAAACCGCAGCTATAGTATGCTGATATTCTCTTAATTTTTTAGAAAAAGCCTCAAAAGCCGCTCTCCTAACTTTTGTATCGTTTTCATACTCCCATTTACCTTCAAATAGTGCAAAACTTAAGGGATAATCTTTTCCGTCAACTGTAAAGGTGCCAAAATCCATATCCGCTAATTTTGCCATATTGTAGATATGATAAGGTGCTTCTAAAACACTCGAAAGAGCAGATAAAGTTTTTTCTACTTCTGGAAGAAGAGCATGTTTTTTCTTTCTGATTATTTTTCTGAGGTAATTGGCATTCTCCTTTGATTCTTCTATAGCTTGATTTATTATTTCTTCATCTAATTCTATAATTTCTGATTCTATAAAACTTATCCTGCTTTCAATATCAGAGGCTATGTTTGAAAGTATTGTCCGTCTTTGTAAATTTTCTGTATTAGTCTGGTCAACTGAAACAGCAAGATGTGCATAAGAACCTGCAAGAATCATTAGTTGAGCTAACTTTTTTAGCTTATCCAAGCAGTTGTTAATCATTTGAGGAGCATCAAGCTTTCCTTTAAACTCTTCTTCCAACTCTTTTGCGAGTTTTTGAGCCTCCTCTACTGCCTCCTCATATTCCTTTTCCGTTTTAAAAATTCCCGACAAATCCCACGTCAACCTTTCATCTACGTCTTTTCTTTCTAACAATTGCGTACTCAACAAAATTTCCCCCTTCTAATATTTTTTTTACATCTAAACAAATTATAATATTCTTACAAAACTATTGCAATAAAACCTCCTAATCAGATAGCACTCTAAAGTGTTAAGGAGTTTTTACCATATACAGTTTTATTTATTCTTTACTCATATAATATATGGTAAATAAAACAAATTCAACCCGAATTAATTCGGGTTGTGAGGTGTTAGTAGATGACAATACCTAAAATCGCAGCCATAACTATTATTATGAGCGGGTTTATTTTCAACAGGTACAGCCCAACAAAGACCACCGCCGCCACCAGCATATCTTTAATGCCGGTAAAAGAGCTCTTTCCCACGGAATAAGCCGCCTGGACGATAAGGGCGATAACCGCCGGCCTGACTCCCTTAAAAAAGGCATCTAGCCAAGGTAAGTGACGGTACCTAATTATCAAGAGGGCAAGGATGATTATAATCAGGAAAGAGGGGGACGTAACTCCAATGGTGGCCGCCGCCGATCCCCAGAATCCTCCTACTTTATACCCCACAAAGGTAGCCGCATTTATGGCTATGGGACCGGGGGTCATTTGCGAAATGGCTATTATATCTAGGAATTGGTCCACCGAGAGCCAGTGGTGGATGTCTATAATCTCTTTTTTAATGAGGGGAATCATCGCGTAACCACCGCCGAAGCTGAAGGCTCCCACTTTAAAAAACGCCCAGAAAAGGCTTAAATATATCATTTATCTCCACGCTCCTCCGGATCCCGAAGTCTGTTTTGCAAGAACATTCCGGATATTCCTGATGCTAGGATCACTATTATAGGATGAAGGTCAAAAATCAAGAGGGCTGCCAGAGAAAGGACTGCTATTATTACGCCCACAGGAGTTTTAAAAGCGGCTTTGCGAAGGTTAAAAGCAGACGCCAGTATGAGCACCACTATGCCCGGGTATATCCCCTTGAAGGCTTTTTTCACGTAGATGCTGGATTTAATGTCGTCGTAGAACAAAGCAACAAATAGTATTATCAGAAACGACGGGAGTATGGTCCCCAGGACGGCTATGCAGGAGCCCAAAAACCCGTACAGTTTATAGCCTATGTATATGGAAGTATTTATGGCCACTGCCCCCGGGGCCGACTGGGTCACAGCAATTATATCCAAAAATTCCTCTTCCTTTATCCATTTCTGCTTATCCACCATTTCTACCTTCATAAGGGGTATCATGGCAAACCCACCGCCTAGAGTAAAAGCACCGATTTTAAAAAAAGCCCAAAACATGAGCAAAAGTTCCCTCGGCTCCAGCTTTTTTATTTTCCCATTCAATGGATATCACGTCCTTTTTTAAAATTTCTCTTTCAATCAATTATATCACGATTTTTTACCTTACCAGATGGTATACTTAATATAAAAAAGAGTATCAGTATATATCAGTATAAGTGTTAATTATAAAATTTGAAAACCAAGGAAAGTATGAAAAATTAAGGTTCTATAATAAATGTTGGGGTGGGGAAAAAGAAATCTATAAAAAGAGAGCACTTATTCTGAATGCCTGCTATAATAGAAGTGGTTAAAATAACCCAACAAAAGGAGGCATCAGAATAAGTGCAAGGTAATTATATCACAAATTTCTTAAAATCTGAAGATACAATTTTGGAAGGTGTTGTAGAGAATGACAACAGGATAGAGCTTCATATTAAGATGAAACAGAAACCACATATTTGTCCAAGGTGCGGGGAAATAACATCTAAGATTCATGATTATAGAGTACAAAGAATAAAAGATGTACCGCTATTCGGGAAACCAACAGTGATAGTACTAAAAAAGAGGAGATACGTTTGTAAACACTGTGGCAAGAAATTCTATGAACATGTAGACTATTTACCACGTTACCATAGAATGACCAACAGATTATCTATTTACATACTACAACAACTAAAAAAACAACAAAGCATGAAAGATATATCTGAAGTTACAGGGGTATCAATTACGACTGTGATGAGACTTTTAGACACAATAGGAGTAGAACCTGATTATAAAACATTACCGGAAATTATCAGTATAGACGAATTCAAAGGGAACTCTGGAGGCAGGAAATATCATTGCATTATTGTAGACCCAAAAGAAAGAAAAATATTAGATATTTTAAAAGACAGAAAACAAGAGAATCTAAGTGAATATTTCAAAAGATTTAAAGACAGGAATAAAGTAAAGTGGGTTATTATAGACATGTGGAGGCCTTTTTCAGATACAGTAAAAACATATTTCAAAGGAGCTAAAATAGCAATAGACAAATTTCATTTTACAAGATACATATATTGGGCGATAGAAAATGTAAGAAAGAGAATACAAAAAGAGCTACCAGACAATAAAAGAAAATATTTCAAAAGAAGCCGTAAGCTTCTTCTTGCAAAATATGATACTTTAACAACAGAACAAAAAGAAGAATTGGAAGTAATGTTCTGGTACAGCGACGACTTAAGAATAGCATACCTTTTAAAAGAAGAATTTAATGATAAAGTATTAAAATGCAAAAATTCAAAGGAAGCAAAAATAGAATTAAAAAGATGGATACAGTTAGCTAAAGAAAGCAAAATTGATGAATTTAAAAGATGTGTGCAAGTATTTAACCGTTGGTTTGAAGAAATAACAAATGCCTTTGATATACCATATACTAATTCTGTAACAGAAGGTTACAATAATAAAATTAAGGTGCTAAAAAGGCTTGCATATGGCTATAGAAATTTTCATCGATTTAGAAAGAGAATATTATATTGTAATGCTTAATGTTCTAACTTAATACTATTTTTAGTGATAAAGGATATTCAAGGATATTATAGAGCTTTGATGAAAAGGCATAGATAAATATCCACCCATACTTCTAGCTATATCTCTTATCACAACTAACAATTTACAAATATTACCATATTATGTGATAAGATTTATAGGTGGGCATTCAGAAAAAATACCCACCCCAACTATTGACAAAGAGCCAAAATTTGAAAACCAAGGAAAGTATGAAAAATTAAAATAAAGGGCGGGCATTCAAAAAATACCCACCCTAACTTTTAACAAAAGAAACATGCACTTTATCCCTTCATCACCATTTCCTTTATCTTCATAAGTCTTGTGCGGCTTGAACGTTCGTTTTCGTCCAACTTCATTGTGATGTACTTTATAGTATTTTCAAGCTGCGGTATTAAGACATATTCTAGGGCGTTTACCCTGCGGCGAGTTTTTTCAATCTCATCGGCCATGAGTTGACAAGCCTTTTCAAGCTCAGCCAATTTTAGCATCTTTGGAAGCATGGTCGCCAAAGTACGTATGGCTGCGTCCATTTCCGCTGACGTGTTCGCAAAACCGTAAGGGTAGAGATTTTTACTCTCCTCCTGTAATATCTCTAACTTTGGTACGTTGACGCTCATGATGTTCTCCTTTTTGACGTTTATACTGACCTTAGCAGAGGGAATCATGAGACTCTCTTCAACAACGTTGGCGGACATTTGGCTTCTTGCCATGGTGAAACTTTTAAAAGCACCGATGAGTTCAGCCTCAACCTCCTCCCGCAGAGCTCTATTCTGTTTTACCATGTCCAAAAATTTCTTCACAAGCTCATCCTGCTTGTCTTTCAAAAGCTTGTGGCCACGCTTTGCGGTCACAAGCCTTTTTTTCAAGCTGGTAAGTTCCATTCGGGTAGGATTTACATGTATCATTGTCATTATTCTCCTTTTTCAGGAAGATATTTGTCAATATATTCATCTCTTACTCTTTTAAGCTCGGCTCTCGGCAATATCGTCAATAGATCCCACCCTATCGCCAGAGTCTCCTCAATACTCCTATCCTCGTCTTCTCTCTGGGCCACGTACCTGGCCTCAAACTCATCGGCGAATTTTGCATAAAGCTTATCGGTATCGGAAAGAGCGGCCTCACCCAGGATTACCGCCAGCTCCTTCGCCTGCTTCCCACGTGCATAGGAGGCAAATAGCTGGTTCATAAGGTCAGCATGGTCTTCCCGAGTCTTGCCTTGGCCAATACCTTTATCCTTAAGTCTTGACAGAGACGGAAGCACATCTATCGGCGGATAGATACCCTTCCTGTAGAGATCGCGACTTAAGATTATCTGACCTTCAGTAATATACCCGGTGAGGTCGGGTATCGGGTGGGTCTTGTCGTCTTCAGGCATGGTCAAAATGGGTATCTGAGTAATAGACCCTTTTCTCCCCTTTATTCGGCCTGCCCTCTCGTATATCGTTGCAAGGTCGGTATATAGGTAACCGGGATAGCCTCTTCGACCAGGAACTTCTTTCCTTGCAGCCGACACTTCTCGCAAAGCCTCGCAGTAATTGGTCATATCAGTCATGATAACAAGCACGTGCATCTCTTTTTCGTATGCCAAGAATTCCGCGCAAGTCAACGCCATACGAGGAGTAGCTATACGCTCAATAGCCGGGTCGTTAGCCAAGTTGATAAATAATACACTTCGGTCTATCGCACCGGTACGCCTGAAATCCGATATAAAGTAGTCAGCTTCCTCAAAAGTTATGCCCATCGCTGCAAATACTACAGCGAACTTACTGTCACTACCAAGTACCTTAGCCTGTCTTGCTATCTGCGCTGCTAGCTGGGCATGAGGCAGACCTGAACCCGAAAAGATCGGAAGTTTCTGTCCTCTTACCAAAGTATTCAGCCCATCGATGGCAGATATCCCTGTCTGGATGAACTCAGAAGGATAATCTCGGGCCGTCGGATTAATAGGATTACCGTTAATATCCAGCCGCTTTTCTGGTATGATCATTGGTCCTTTGTCCCTTGGACGACCCAAACCATCGAAAACCCTGCCCAACATATCGATAGAAACCCCGAGCTCGATGCTTTTTCCGACAAACCTTACTTTACAGTCGTTTATATTAAGCCCCGTAGAACCTTCAAACAGCTGAACAAGTGCTTTATCCCCGTTGACCTCAAGCACCTGTCCCCTACGAATTTCTCCCGTTCCAGTCTCAATTTCCACCAGCTCATTGTATTTGACACCTTCCACTTTTTCAACCAGCATTAACGGGCCGACAATTTCTCTAACGGTTTTATATTCTCTAAGCATCGGCTGCACCTCCCTCGATGAGGCCTTGCATAGCCTTTTTTATCTCCTTCTCTATTTCGTCGAAAACAGTCAACTTCGACTCTTCAACATATTTAGCACGGGCAATTTTCTCGCGTACTGGGTGCTTCTCTATTTCCGAAAACGGGACACCTTTTTCAAGAGCTTTCTGCGCTTCTTGGTAGAATATCATTATAAGCTTAAGCATTCTGTACTGCTTTTCCATTGACGAGTATGTGTCCACCTCGTGAAAAGCGTTCTGGTGTAAGAAATCTTCCCTGATGGATCTGGCAACTTCTAGCACTAGGCGATCTCTGGTGGAAAGAGCGTCGATACCCACTAATCTTACGATTTCCTGGAGGCTTGCCTCTTCCTGTAGTAGCCTCATAGCCTCACTGCGCAGCTCTCCCCAGTCACTGCTCACGTTTTTGTTCATGTAGTCTTCCACAACATCGGAATACAACGAATAGCTCGTCAACCAGTTAATAGCCGGGAAATGGCGCGCATAGGCCAGCTCCGAATCCAGTGCCCAGAACACCTTCACCACGCGAAGGGTTGCTTGAGTAACCGGCTCTGACAGGTCGCCCCCCGGTGGGGATACAGCACCTACTACCGTCAAAGCTCCCTCCCGATTGTCACTGCCCAGGCATATGACTCTGCCAGCTCTCTCATAAAACTCCGCAAGCCTCCTTGCAAGGTAGGCTGGATAACCTTCTTCCCCCGGCATTTCTTCAAGCCTTCCGGACATTTCACGCAATGCCTCGGCCCAGCGGGACGTTGAGTCTGCCATCAAAGCCACGCTGTAGCCCATGTCCCTGAAGTATTCGGCGATGGTTATGCCAGTGTATATAGACGCTTCGCGCGCTGCCACAGGCATGTTAGAAGTGTTGGCAATAAGCACCGTTCGTTTCATGAGAGGTTCCTCTGTTTTGGGGTCCTTAAGTTCTGGGAATTCAAGGAGTACGTCGGTCATCTCGTTGCCCCGCTCACCGCAGCCGATATATACCACTATTTCAGCATCGGCCCACTTGGCTAGCTGGTGCTGAACCACAGTTTTGCCGCTACCAAAAGGTCCAGGTATGCACGCCGTACCTCCCTTAGTAACCGGAAAAAGGGTGTCAATGACCCTTTGTCCAGTGGGCATCGGAATTTCGGGGGGCAGCTTCTCTTTGTATGGCCTAGCCTTTCGAACCGGCCATTTCTGCATCATCGTGATTTCCACTATCTGTCCAGAATCGGTTTTTATTCTGGCAATAGGCTCGGTTACTGTATATTCTCCTTCCCTGATGTCTTCGACAATACCTGAAATAGCAGGAGGAACCATTATGCGATGTTCAACTATAACTGTCTCCTGCACTGTGCCGATAATATCGCCACCACTGACCTTGTCGCCAGACTTAACTTTAGGCGTAAATTTCCACTTTTTCTCGCGGTTCAGAGAAGGCACATCTATGCCTCTTGTTATAAAGCTGCCGACTTTTTTTTCTATAACGTCAAGAGGTCTCTGGATTCCGTCAAAAATGCCTTCCAGCATTCCCGGTCCCAGTTCGACGCTGAGGGGTTCCCCTGTGGACACCACAGGGTCCCCAGGGCCCAGTCCAGAAGTTTCTTCGTATACCTGAATTGATACCCTCTCTCCGCGTATTTCAATGATTTCACCTATAAGACCCTGATTACCCACCTTTACCACGTCGAACATCTTGGCTTCAGGAAGTCCCTCAGCTACCACAAGGGGGCCGGAAACTTTGGTTATTATACCCTGGCTCATTCCCTTCCCTCTCTTTCAAAAATGATATCTGCTCCAATAGCTTTTTCCACAGATTTTCTCACGTCATTTATACCGATTCCCAGAGTACCTCGGTTGCTGGGAATCAAAGTAATGATTGGCAAGATTTTATTCCTGAAAAAGTCTATTTTATCCCTTATCTTTTCTGCTAGATGTTCAGTTATGAAGATAACGGCGTAATTCTCCCGAGCTAGTTTCATGAGTGTATCCGATGCTTCTACCTCATCAATGGCCCGGAAAGTATCAATACCCGTTGACTTAAACGAAAGCACTGTATCGTGGTCTCCAATTACTCCTATTTTATACATAGACATCCCTCAGCCTTTCCCTTATCATGTCTTGAGAAATTCCATTAATTTTCCCCACAATTAAAACCCTCAATATTTTGAGTTCGTTCTCTTTGGCCCCAAGATAACCCACAACGGTTTCTAAACCAAAAGGCTTATATAGCCCCCTTCTGAGCATATCAAGTAGGAAATCGTCGGCCAACTTCTCGTAGGCCGCTGGACTACCTGTTGACATCCAGTTTTCCAAGCCTTCTTTAACAACCATAAAATACTTGGAAGATGCCAGTGCCTCAATTAGCACTGGCACTGGTTCTTGAAACATTTTCTCGAAAAACTCTGGATCAATACTGCCACCGGGCAGGAGAGATTTCTCCAGGGCCCTTAAATCGGCCTCCATATATTTCAACCTGACCATCGTTTTTATATTTGTGAGATCTACCATCGCGGCCAAATAACTTTTAAGAAAATCGTGGCTTATGTCTTGGACCAAAAGATTGAGTTCTTCATATAAAGCCCTGTCCAGTATGAGGTCCACCTGTTGCGGGTCCAGGGTTTCTTCGTAAACTTCGGCAGCCCTCTCAAAAGCGGCCCGCATCAACTTCGGGAGGGCTACATCCTTCTCTCCTTTATTCAACCTTAAAAGCTCATCGACAGGGACTTCTCCCAAGGTCGAAAGATTTTTCGGCACATCAATGCCGAGTATTCTACTTTTTAAAAGGACTTTTAGATTATGATAGTCGTACTTTAAGGTAAAAAACCTTACGGCCCTATGGTCTTTCAAAGAGCCTTTTATCATCTCCAAAGTTTTTTTCATGCTATTTTCTAAAGCCTTTTCGAAATCATATATATTTTCCAATTCTTCAAAATCTGAAGCATAATCTGTCTCGCTGAGGACCCTGATGACTGCATCCATGTCCTCTACCTCAAGAATCCTCTCGACAATGGCCCTGCTCAACAGCTTGTTTTCCAGAGACCTTATTCTGCCCGATGCATATAAAAAGTCCTGTTCTACAACCATCGCAATCACTCCTCAAAAAGTATTCGGGCCACTTCAGTCTCTAGTTCTTCCCTTTGAACCTTGAGCAGATAATCAAAGGTACAGTTTATCTCGACCGTCGCCGATTTTAATATGAATCCGCCTTTTATGGCTCTTTTTTCTCCCGAAAACCTAATATTGCCTGCTTTCCCTTGCTTTTTCAGGGCTTCGTTAACTCTCTCAAGTAATTCAGGAGTTATCTTTTCCTTATCAGCCTCGGAAACAATAATTTCCTCATTACCGTCAACGGCAGCGGCCAAAATCATGCGGTAAACCAGGTCCCTGTACTTTTCTGGTTCTAGATTTAGAAGTTTATTTTCCGCCCTGACGAAGGCTTCGTTTATCAAAGCCTGTTTCGCTTCCAAATAGCGCTTTCTCTCTTCCAGTTCGGCAATAGACAGGATTTTCCTCTTTTCCTCTCTGGCCACCTTCTTGGCCTTTTTCTCGGCTTCGGCTTCTAGTTGTACAGCTTGTTTCCTCGCCTTTTCCAGGATTTCAGCTGCTTCTTTTTTTGCTTTTTCGATTATCCGATTTTTTTGCTCTGTGGCCTCTTCAAAAATTTTTTCTTTAATCTTTGCAATACCCTGCATTATAAGCACTCCTTATGCCAGCTTTAAACCGAAGAGCATTAGTATCGAAGCGAGCAGTGCTAGCACCGCGTAAGTTTCCACCATAGCGGAATAAGTTATACCTTTAGCTAGTTCTTCAGGTCTTTTGGCTACTATTCCTACACCAGCAGCCGCAGCTCTGGCCTGGGAAATAGCTGAAAGCAAGCCTACTATAGCTATAGGAAGGCAGGCTGCAAAAACTAGCAGTCCTTGATAGGTGGTAAGAGGCAACAAATTTCCTCCCAAGATTCCTATCCTTTGCATCACCACAAAACCTGTAAGCAAACCATAAATTCCTTGAGTTCCAGGCAATGCCTGTAATATCAGAGTCTGGCTAAATTTACTGGGGTCTTCGGTAACTACTCCCGCGGCAGCCTCACCCACCATACCGACTCCTTTGGCTGAACCAATTCCTGGCAGAAAAACCGCCATAGCAGCTCCTAACAGTGCAAGAACTTGACCAAGTGTAACTTCCATTTAAACTCCTCCTTCAAAAGTTTGATTTTTTAAATTAACTCTACCAATATCTTCTAGATCCACATATTTCGTGTCTATCCTCAAAGGTTGGAAGGGTTTGCCTCCACCCTCGTAGAACTTACCGAAAAATTCAATATACTGCAGTCGGCTGCTGTGGACATAAGCGCCCAAGGCATTTACTGCGACGTTGAAAAGGTGACCTCCTATCAACACCAGCAGCATCGCTATATACCCGAATATATTTACTCCTAGCATTCTTGCCATGGTATTGATGACAGTAGCTATAACGCCTGTTGCAAGGCCCAACGCCAGCAGACGGGAGTAAGAAAGCACGTCGCTTAAATAACTAGTGACATTGTAAAGGCTTAAAAGCCCCGACATGAACTTTTTTAAAATATTTTTCTGAGATCTCCCCTGCGTCAGCACAAGGCCTATTGCGCCGGCGGCAGTTACATATTTTGCTATTCCTGCTAAATTCGGAAAAGCCATCATCACGAGCCCTGTCAGTAGCACCAGCCACAGTCCCTGATCCATGAAAGCATCGGCTACCCTTCCCTTTTTTATATTTTTATAGGCGCTCAAGATTATACCAGTGTATATCTGTATCAGACCAAAAGCAAAACTCAAAAACAAAACAGCCAACGGATTGTCAAGAGGATTCAGCCAGAGCGGCTTGACCTTAATAAGGTCACCAAACCAGCTACCAAAAATCATCCCCCAGATAAAAGTCGATATTCCTCCTAGGAACAAAAGCTCCGCCAGCTTTTTACCCATCCCTTTCAATTTGAGCTTCCAGAGAGCAAGGCCTGACAGCAGGGACAGCACCAGACCATAAGCCGCGTCACTAACCATCATACCAAAGAACACAAAGTAGAAAGGCGCCATGAACACATTAGGGTCTATCTCCCTTGGATTTGGAAGACTGTAGAGCTCGGTTATTATCTCAAAAGGCTGCACTAACCTCGGGTTTGACAAAACCACCGGTATGTCATCATCTTCCGACGGTTCGGTAAAAACTATGTAGGCAGCACTGGTGACGGAGGTAATCGCTTCTTTTACGGCTCCCACCGAAGGCTCGGGAACCCAGGCTTTCATCAGGAAGACTTTTTCAGTACCTGCCATTTTCATGAAGTTCTCTTTTTTCTGTCTTTCCACAAACCAGTAATCGTAAAGAGCCTTTATGTCTAGTAGCCGATTCACTAGCGTAGAGATTTCTGCCTTTATTCTTTGCCTTTCGGTTTCGATGGCTTTTAACCTTTCCTGAAGCTCGGCAAGTATCTTCGCCGGAGTCCCTGTAAATCCCTCAAATCTCTCTGTATCAACGGAAAATTCCTTAAATACTTCTTGAATATCCGATTTTGCCGAAACGTGATAGACTATTAATAAAAAGCCCTCTTCCCGACCTTCCTCTACCGGGATTATCTCCACGGCTAGTTCTTTTTCAGCCATTTTATCCCTGAATGCTTTAAAATTCTTTTTTGAAACTACCACAGCTCGTGCTTCCACACTACCGGTTTCACCTAGTTCCTCTACAGGGATATCCAATCGCTCCCAAGGTTTAATTAATTCAACCTGGTTTCTTATTCTGGATTCTTCCGTTTTGAGCCTAGAAAGTTTCTGGTCAAGGCCAGAAAGTGAGTCTATTAGATCAAAAACTTCCCTCTCCCGATTAAGGAGATCTTGCAATTTCTCCCTGCTTATCTTGGGTCTACCGTAGATTAATGGATTTAACTCCTTGCCATAAGGTTTCAAAAAATCAATAGCATATTTTAGTCTACTAAGCTTTAATTCGAGCTTCGATAGCTCGTTACCCACTTGCTCTGGAAATTTATGTTCTGTAATGTCTATATCAATATCTTCTTCTTTCAAATCTGCAATTTCAGCTGCTCCCAATTTCTGCAGGACACCAACTATTTTGTCCCGCTCCTCGTTCAGACCAAAGAGATACATTTTTTTCATCTTAACTATTGCCATGGAAAGTCACTATCCTCTCCACAATTAAGTCTACAGCTTTTTGGATACGGCCTTCCGCCTTTTCACGAAGTTTTTTAATTTCGTTTTCATACTGTTCCTTTAAAGCCATCGATTCTTTTTGCGCTTCTTTTTTTGCATCTTCTATAATATTTTTAGCAATTTCTTCCCCTTTTTTGCGAGTTTGAGAAATCAATTCCTCGGCTTCGCGGTTAGCTTCAGCCAATATAGACCTTGCTTCACGCTCGGCCTCTTCCACCATTGCCCTGGCGCTGTTTTCCGCATCTTTGATATCCTCCAGGATTTCTTTCACCCATCCGCCACCTCCATGGTAAGAAAAAATTATTTCTTTACAATGATGTATGTAATATCAAATCCTGCTTGTATTAAAAGTGTAACATATTGCTTTAATATTATGCCTTTATACATACGGTATTATACAATATTGATAAAAAAAAGTCAAGATAATGAATCAATACTTAAAAATAATACGGTAATTTCACACCCATAGGAAATCAATTTTTATTATATCATACCAAAAAATAAAAAGCAGGGAAATATATTCCCCCGCTCAAAATTATTCTTTAGGCAGCACCTGGTTTAATATTATGCCGATAATAGCAGCCAGACCTACACCTCCCAACTGAATGCCACCCCACAGGTTCACTACAGCACCACCTATGCCAAAGACTAGAATAGCGCTAGATATTATAAGGTTTCTTGACTTTTTGAAATCTACGGCGTTCTCCACAACGGTCCTGATGCCGATGCTGGCTATCATGCCAAACAGGATTATAGATATGCCGCCTATGACTGGCTCTGGCACTGTCCTTATTAGGGCAGTAAGTTTCTGACAGGTAGAAAGTATCATAGCCATGACTGCTGCCACCCTCATCACCTCGGGTTTCCAGACTCCAGTCAACGCTAAAACGCCAGTGTTTTCAGAATAGGTGGTGTTGGCCGGGCCTCCAAATAGACCCGCCAAGGATGTGGCTATACCATCGCCTATTAGAGTCCTATGAAGGCCTGGGTCTTTTACAAAGTCCTTCTGCACCGTAGCTCCCACAGCAAGCACATCGCCCACGTGTTCCACTATAGTAGCCACCGCCACAGGCGCAATAAGGCCAATGGCCGCCGGGTTGAATTCGGGTTTGGTAAAGGCCGGCACGGCAAACAACGCCGCCTCCTGCACAGGTTTCAAGTCCACGATTCCGAAAATCAAACTCACCCCATAACCTACAATTAATCCCACGAGCACCGGTACCAGTTTGAAAAATCCCCTGCCATACATGCTGACAAGTATTACCGTAGTAAGCACTATCAAGGCAACCATCCAGTTTTGAGAGGCGCTTTTGATTGCTACCGGTGCCAGGTTGAGACCTATGACCATTATTATCGGACCGGTCACCACCGGTGGCAGAAGGTTTTCCATGAATTCGCGCCCCAGAAAGTAAACCAGCACCGCCATCAACCCGTAAAGCAAGCCGGCCACAATGATGCCCCCCTGGGCCGCCGGAACTCCCCACTGTTTTACCACTAGTGCCACTGGTGCAATGAAAGCAAAGGAAGAACCTAGAAAAATGGGAACTTTTCTTTTTGTAACCAAGTGAAACCAGAGAGTCCCAATCCCCGCAGTAAAAAGAGCTACTCCCACATCAAGCCCGGTAAGCAGTGGCACCAATACTGTGGCACCGAACATCGTAAAAGTATGTTGTAATCCTAGAATAAGAAGCTGTAGCAGAGAAATTTTGTCTCCCTCCTTTATCGGACCTGACAATTCTTTTGTACCTACAGTAAGTACTTTCATAATTTTCCTCCTCTCAAAAATTAAGCCTCTGCTGTGAGTAGCAGAGGCTTTTCCTCATCAAAAAAGCCTTTCCCATCAGGCGGAGAAAGGCTTTCTCTCTTGTTTACGTAAATCCCTCTTCGCCTTACTAGCCTCACAGGACCAGTTTAAAGGCCAACTCTATTCACTTTCGCTTTTTTAATATATTACCATGGGCAGAGAAAGTTGTCAAGAGGAAAAAATTATGCATAGTGTAAAATTATCGTAGGATTTTTAGGTGATAAAAAAGACAAGAGACAACCTCTGTGATAACGTAATAAAAGCTAAATAACGAGGAAGGTTACAAATTAACGAAGAAGCAAATAAAAGAGGCAGTAAAGAGAATTAAAACGTCTACAAACAAGGAATAAACAACATTACGGTCTTGAATATGGGTAAAGTAACACCAATATACAGAATTTTAAAGGCAATAAAATATGAAAGTGTGATATAAAAAAACATATAAGGCATGGAAACCTTGATTTAAGAGATTTCAGGGGTTGTCTTTAAAAAATATCCTACAGTATGTTGACACTATCAAAGAAAAGTGAAGGGTTGAAAAATAAAACTGGGAGAAAAATATCACTACAACATCTCTTTAAGCCTTTCTATATCTTTAATTATTATTTTCTGCCTATCAAGATGTATTATCCCCTCTTTGTCCATTTGGCTTAAAATCCTTGTGACGTTTTCTCTTGATGTGCCGACTATGTTGGCAAGGTCTTGTCTATTGAGATTTAAGTTTAATAAAATTCCTTCTTTTGTGTTTATTCCTCTCTCTTTTGCAAAAGTGAGAAGGACAGAAGCCGTTCTGCCAATGGAATCTCTTAAAGCAAGATTTTCTATTATGACAGCTACATTTTTTAGCCTTTTTGCCATAAGTTTAATAATGCTTAAGGCTATTTTGCTGTTTTTTAGTATCAAGTTTTCTATGTCTTGGTTTTTAAGCATAATCACTTCGGAGTCCTCTATAGCCTCTGCAGTTGCAGGATATTCTCCACCGACAAATAGAACAGATTCAGCAAATATGTCCCCTTCTTCCATGATTTTAATAATGTGTTCTTTCCCGACAGAAGAGGTTTTTGATATTTTAACTTTGCCGGATTTTACAAAATATATGGCTTCTCCCTTTTCCCCCTCCATGAAAATAATAGAGCCTTTTTTAAAAGATTTTATGATTAAAATCTTATGTATCTCTTCAAGGGATTTGTCCTCCAGTTCATTAAAATAAGGGACTTTTTTAAGATAATCGAAATTGCCCATAATAACTTTCATCCCTTCATAAGAGTAAACTAAAGATTATTCCATTCTATATTTATCAAGACTTACAAATTTTGTATACTGTGCAAGCCACAAAAGTTCCACTGTACCTGTGGGTCCATTTCTGTGTTTTGCAATTATAACTTCTGCTATGTTTTTCTTTTCAGAATCTTTATGATAGTAATCATCTCTGTACAAAAACATTACTATGTCAGCGTCCTGCTCTATTGCTCCAGATTCTCTCAAATCGCTCAAAATAGGTCTGTGGTCTGACCTAGACTCAGGTGCGCGAGACAACTGTGAAAGGGTAATTACAGGAACATTGAGTTCTCTTGCTAAACTTTTAAGAGACCTCGATATTTCTGAAATTTCTTGTTGCCTGTTTTCTGCCCTTCCTCTTCCCTGCATAAGCTGCAGATAATCTATCATCACCAAGCCCAATCCTTTTTCTAGTTTAAGGCGCCGGCACTTCGCCCTTATGTCCATTACGCCAATTCCAGGGGTATCATCAATATAGATAGAAGCTTTAGAAAGAGGAGTCATCGCAGCTGCCAGTTTCATCCAGTCATCTTCATCAAGGTTTCCTGTCCTAAGCTTTTGGCTATCTATATTGGCAGTAGAACAGATAAGCCTGTTTACCAACTGCTCTTTTGACATCTCTAAGCTAAATATGGCAACAGGAAGGCCTGTCAAAAGAGCTGCATTTTGAGCAATATTTAAAGCAAAAGAGGTTTTTCCCATTGAAGGTCTTGCTGCGACTAATATAAAGTCAGAGGGCTGAAAGCCAGCAGTTTTTAAGTCAAGGTCAGGAAAGCCAGAGGGAATTCCCGTAAGCTGGCCTTTGTTTTTGTAAAGTTCTTCTATTTTATAAAATGTATTCATTAAGACATCTTTTATAGGTGAAAAATTAGTGGTGTTTCTTCCTTGAGCTATATCAAATATTTTTTGTTCTGCTATGTCAAGGACAGTCTCTACATCATCCCCTTCGTAACTTAACTCCATAATCTCTGAAGAAGCCTCAATGAGTCTTCTCAATGTAGCTTTTTCCTTTATTAGCTTTGCATAGTAAGATACATTAGCAGTGGTGATGACATTGGAAGACAAACTTGCTATATAATCGATTCCGCCAACAGCCTCCAGCATGTTGCGCTTTCTGAGTTCATCAACCACTGTCACAAGGTCAACGGGGATGTCTTTTTCAAACATCTCCATCATTACGTCAAATAATTTTTTGTGGGATTCTTTATAAAAGTCATCAGCTTTTATTATTTCAGACACATCTATTATAGCATCTCTAGATAAAAGCATTGACCCTAAGACGGATTGTTCAGCTTCTATGTTTTGTGGAGGGATTTTGCTCCACTCCATCCTTATTCCCCCTTGATTTAAATTACTCTGCCACAACATCTACCTTCACTTTTGCAGTAACCCCTTGATAAAGTTTTATGTCTACATAATATGTCCCTGTAGTCTTGACATTTTCATTAAAGACTATTTTCTTCTTATCAATGTCAAAGCCTTTTTCCTTTAAAGCCTCTTCCACGTCTTTTGAAGTGACAGAGCCGAAAAGTTTACCATTTTCTCCTGCTTTTACTTTTAAAACTAAGCTTAAATTTGAAAGCTTTTGTGCCATTTCTTTTGCTTCCTCTAATTCTTGCTGTCTCTTTTTCTCTTCTGCCTTTTTCTTTTCATTAAGTGCTTTTACGTTAGATTCTGTAGCCTCTATGGCAAGTCCTCTTGGAAGGAGATAATTTCTCCCATAGCCGTCACTGACATTTACAATTTCTCCTGCTTTTCCTACATTTTTAACATCTTTTACTAATATAACTTTCACTTGTCTTCACCTTCCTCCTCAAAATATTCTTTAATAGCATTTTTTAAGTCTTGCAGTACTTCCTCTATAGGTTTTTTGACCTGAGCTCCTGCAACAGTTAAATGTCCTCCTCCACCGAGCTTTTCAAGGATAACTTGAACATTTATGTCTCCAAGAGAGCGTCCGCTTATGGCTACATCTTCTTCTCTTTTTAAAAGGACAAAAGAGGCTTGTACTCCCTTTATTGTAAGGAGCTCATCAGCAGCCTGGGCTATGATGAGATTGTTGGCATTTGGAGGGCTAACTGCTATTGCAATGCCGTTATCCAGTATTTCGGCATTTTTCACTATTGAAGCCTTTATAATATAAGAGTCTAAGTCATTTTGGAAAAGCTGCTTAACAGATGTTGTATCTGCGCCTTTTCTTCTTAAAAAAGAGGCTGCTTCAAAAGTCCTGGAACCTGTCCTGAAAGTGAAATTTTTTGTATCCACTGATATTCCTGCCATTAAAGCCTCAGCTTCTATAGGTTTTATGTCAATCTTGTCTACTATATACTGCAAAATTTCTGTGACTAATTCGCTAGCAGAAGAAGCATAAGGCTCTAAATAGACAAACAAGGCTTTGTCAATAAACTCTTTCCCTCTTCTATGGTGGTCTATTACAACTATTCTATCTATAATATCTACAATTTCGGGATAAGTAAGATAACTTGGTCTATGGGTATCAACCACTATTAAAAGGCTGTTTTGGTCCACCTTGTTTTTAACTTCACTGCTTTTTATAAATAAATCTTCATAGCCTTTTGTATTTTGTATTTTCTTTACCAATTCATCTATCGCTACATTAGACTTATCTAAGATTATATAGGCTTTTTTGCCTAAAGACATGCAAGCTCTATACATGCCAATTGCAGCACCTAATGAATCAAAGTCCATAAAGTTGTGACCCATTATGAAAATGGTAGAGGATTCTTTTATGAGCTCTTTTATAGCGTGGGCAATTACTCTCGCCTTTACTTTTGTCCTCTTTTCAACAGCTTGTGTCCTTCCTCCATAAAATGAAATTTTATCTCCTCTTTTTATTACTGCTTGGTCTCCGCCTCGCCCTAATGCTAAATCTAAAGCGCTAGAGGCGTATTCATTTAAGGTTAAAAAGTCATTGGCATCTGCTCCAATTCCTATGCTTAAAGTCAAAGGGATTTTTATCTCTTCTCCAATTTCTCTTACTTTATCCAATATTTCAAATTTATTTTCTTCTAAGCTTTTTAATCCTTCCTCTTTAAATACGACAAAGTATTTATCATCATCATATTTTTTCATAAAAGCTTTTATTGAGGAAGCCCATTCTGAAAGTTTTTTTTCTATTTCTGAAGAAACCACCGCTTTTTTAATGTCTTCTATTGCCATCATCGCTTCTTCGTAGTTGTCAATTATTATATGCCCTACCACCGGTCTATCGAAAGCTAAAGATTTCTTAAGCTGAATGTATTCAGTGTTATCAAGGAATAAAAGAGTACAGCTTAGATCCTTCCCTTTTTTTCTTTTTGCTTGAGAATCTACTTTTAACGTGGAATAGTACCGACCATTGAACTCTATTTGGTTTTTTTTGTCATCTATTTTGTTTCCAGCATATTTCTTTATCAATTTCTTTATCTCTTCATTTTCATTAAAAACCTGAGAATAGCTTAAGTTATACCACAGGATTTCTCCGTTATCATTTAAAATAACGGCGGGAATTGGCATTTTTGCTAAAACGCTTTTTGATGCCTTGTCAACATTGAAAAATATATCTTCTATATATTTATCTAACTCTAACCGTTTTTTCTTTACGCCGTAGTATTCACTTAAAAGCACATAAAGAAAGATGATTAATGAAATAGAAGCAATTATCTCGTTGTAGTAAAACATTAAAGCTATTAATAGAGCTGATAGCAAAATATTTATCACATTGACAGAAGAAATTATTTTATAAAATTTCTTATCCACAAAAACACCTCTCGTTTTCTAACTCATGTATTTTCTTAAATCCATGCTAGTATCCACAATACCTATTACGGTAAGTAGCCAAGAGGTAAGAGGAAAAAGAAATAAAAATACAAGGATTAAGTTAGCAGCCATTGATTTCATCTTCAATCTATGAATTAAATAATATCTTACTACTGCCAAGCCTCCTAACGTAAAACCTAGAGAAAGCAATACTATTATATTAGTAGTTATTGCTTCAGGCTGCTTTAGAAAATATTGATATAACAACACTCCAATAAAAATCCATCCTGTGACATAAGGCATTTTCCATTCTTCAAAAGAGGGAAGTGCATCTATATAAACCCTTTGAGTTTTCAAGATTTTGTATATAATTATATAATTAATTAAAATGACAGCCACAACTGTAACTAGTATGGATGCAGGTAAAATCATCTTTAATATTTCTTGAACCGCTAATAAATTGCTTTTTATAACCGAAAAGTTTGGAAGTCCCTGATAAATAGATAATACTTCTTTTGTGCTCATATCAATTGCCTTAAAAAACTGATCGACTACATTTATTTTGAAGGCCGCTTTTATGAAATAAAATATTACAACTACACCAAATATTGACACAATAGAAGTATCTATAAGTGTCTCACTAGCTTTACGTTTTTGCGATATTAAATACCCCATAACAAATCCTTGTAAAGCAAAAAATAAACTTGTAAAAGCTGTACCTATGTCTGTAAAAATTACATTTACAATAAATACAGCAAAAGATGATGCAATAGCATAAGATTCAGAACTTCTTATACAAGTTATAGCAATGGGAGCTGGTACTAAAAAAAATAGCACAAATAGGGGTGGAATATACACGCCTATTAATGTCATTACTACAGCCATTGCTGTCATCATTGACGCATTGGTAAGTTTTCGTAAATCCATTAAATCACTCCCGTTTTCTACCCTTTATGTATCTTTCTAGCTCAGAAAAATTATATTCTCCTTCAAAGTTTTTATCAATAATTTGAAGCTTGAGTTTTTTTTGAAGCGCTTCATCTATTTCTTCAAAGTCATAACCTAATTTCTCTCCTAATAAATAGGCAAAAATTAAAATATCACAAAGATTATCTATTAATACTTCTCCATCTTCATCTTCGTTAAAAGCTTTAAAGAGAGAATATACTTTCCCTAAAAGGTTTATTTTTAAATTTTCAATGCTCATAATATTTTTGGCAATCTCAAGATTATTTTTCATACTTTTATTCCACCTTTATTTTTGACAGCTATTTTAAATAGTAAACTAAAAGAGGGCATCGCCCTCTTATAATTATATCATTATTCTACTGTATATGGTAGTAGTGCAATCTGTCTTGCTCTTTTAATAGCTTTTGTAAGCTGCCTTTGATGCCTTGCACAGTTTCCTGTAATTCTTCTCGGCAGAATTTTTCCTCTTTCTGTGATGTACTTGCGCAACCTTGCTACATCTTTGTAATCAATTTTGTCTATATTATCTGTGCAAAAAGCACAAACGCGCTTTTTCGCTTTTCTGCCTCTTTTTTTGGTAGCTGCGTTATCTTTTGCAGTAGTATTAGCTGTTGTCATTCTCCAACCTCCTTTTTAAAAAGGTAAATCATCTTCACTCTCTATAGGTGTAAAACCCTCAAACTCTTCCGGTATATCTTCAAATACACTGTCAAAGTCTTCATCAAAATCTCTATTTTCTTCAGCATTGCCACTGCTGCCAAAACCAGATTTCGGCTCTAAAAATCTCACGTCATCTGCTACTACTTCAGTAACCCAATGTCGATTGCCGCTATTATCATCCCATGTTCGGGTTTGAATGCTTCCAGTTACCGCTATTAACCTGCCTTTTTTTAAATTGTTAGCGCAAATTTCTGCAAGTTTTCTCCAAGTTACGATGGGTATGAAATCTGTAGGCCTTTCCCCGCTTTGAGTAACATAATTCCTGTTAACCGCTAATGTAAATGTGGTAACAGGAACCATGTTAGCACTATACCTCATCACAGGGTCTTTTGTAAGACGGCCTATTAAAATAACCTTATTTAACATTTTTAACCCACCTTTTTATATTAATAAATGATCATTCGTCAGTTCTTATTATTAAATATCTCAAAACGCCATCTGTGATCTTATAAACTCTCTCCAATTCCTGAGAAACCTTTGAGTCGCTGTTAAAGTTCATCAGTACATAATATCCCTCAGGCTTTTTGTCAATTAGATAGGCTAATTTTCTCTTACCCCATTCATCAAAATTGGTTATTTCTCCACCATTTTCAATGATGAGGTTTTTAAATCTTTCTATTAAGCCTTTTCTTTCCTCTTCACTTAAATCTGGAGAGAGAATGTACATTGTCTCGTATGACCTCATCTTTTCACCTCCTTTTGGACTAAACGGCCCCAAAAAGGGCAAGGCGGCAATCCATATCCATATTCTATCATTGTCCAGAGGGATTTTCAACTGTTTTTAAAATTTTTTTGATGCTCTTTTCAAATTTAGCTCTTGGCATCAAAACCATTCTTCCGCATTTCAAACATTTTATTCGAATATCCATACCCACTCTTAAAATTTCCCATTCATCAGAACCACAAGGATGCTTTTTTTTCATCTTTACAATATCTCCTACATGGAGTTCTTTTGGCAAAGCAATCACCTCTAACCAATCTATGAACTTAATAAATCAACCGAAAAGGTGCTTTGATTTTCACACATTACTAACCAAGTTATGTGTCAATATTTGTTATTGTAACATCTGTATGCGGATACGGGAATGTAATCTTTTCTCTATCAAATACTTTTTTTATCCTGTATCTTATATCCCTTTCAACTTCCCATTGTTTCATAGGCTCTGTTTTCGCAATAATCGTTATTAAAACTTGCGAGTCCTGAAAATCCGTAATTCCCAAAACTGTAGGGCCCTCTATCACATCATTCCTGGATTTTTTTATATCTTCACAAATTTGAGTGAGCACATTTATTATTCTATCAACGTCTTCCTCATAAGGAATACCTACATTTACAAGCGCTCTCATACTGCCTCGTGTATGGTTTGTTACAGTCTTTATTTCTCCATTTGGTATTATATGTAAATCGCCTGAAAAATCCCTTATTTTGCTTATTCTAAGTCCTACTTCTTCAACAAGACCCGAAAAATTATTTATCGTTATATAATCCCCAACTCCAAACTGATCTTCAAATATTATGAAAAACCCCGAAATCACGTCTTTGACTAGATTTTGAGCACCAAAACCTATAGCCAAACTGCCAATTCCGGCAACTGCCAATATTGATGTCATTTCTATGTTGAAAATTTTTAGTATTGAAGCAGCCGCAATGAAATAAATGACATATCTCAATATATTTTTGGTAAGGGACATTAAAGTGCCTATCTTTCTTTCAGGAAGCTGTATTTTTCCTTTTGTCTGTAATTTGTAAAACCTTGATATAAGTATGTCTCCTATTTTTATACCTATAAAAGCTATAACCAAAATTTTTATGATATCGAAAGTTACTTTTAATATTTTTATATCGTAAAGACTTGAAAATTTTTGGTATAGTTGAGCTATTGTCTCCATCATATCACCCGCTTCATTTCCTTTATATTTTATATATTACACAAGTAAGAAAGGTTTTTCAATAATTAAAACCGGAAATTACCTGTATTTAATTTTACATAGTTGACAAAAATATATTTGTAAGACTTATCAACTTAAGAAAGGAGAAACATATGGAGTTAATAAATATTGAAGACAAAAGTGCTGTAGGGCATTTTTATAAATTTTTCTCTAACTACCTGACAGAACTATATGATTATCGAAAAGAAATAGTTTTGCTGTGTATAGGGACTGATAGGTCCACAGGGGATAGCTTGGGACCTTTAATTGGTCATAAACTAAAGCCTCTTCTTAAAGGAAAAGCCCATGTCTTTGGTACTTTAGAAGAACCACTACATGCAAAAAACATACATCAGGTTTTAAAGTACATAAATTTAAATTATGGACGTCCTTTTATGATAGCGATAGACGCTTGTTTGGGTTCTTTAAACCACGTAGGTCATATCTCTGTTGGAAAAGGACCTATAAAGCCTGGAGCGGGGGTTTCTAAAGACCTGCCTCCTGTAGGAGATATGTTTGTTACAGGAATTGTCAATATCTCTGGTTTTATGGAATACATGGTGCTTCAAAATACAAGACTTAGAACTGTAATGAAAATGGCAGATATAATTTCTGTGGGAATATACAAGACAATAAATGAAATATATGAAGAAAGCAAAGTAAGGGCTCAGTTTTAAGCCCCTTCAGATTATAGACAAACCTTTTTATGAATAAAATGTGGTTGTTGGCGTTTTGCACAAGTGAAGCGACTGTGATAAAGTAGTTACTAAACTTAGCGAGACCGACAGACGAAGGCGAGGCCGCAGCCAAGGACGGCGGAGGCGGGCACCTGAGACAAGGAAGTCGAATGTGCCTGGAACCCCGCCTGAGTCCGAGGTCGAGTTTTAGTTTAGTCTACTTTATCACCCGGAGCAAACTGTGCAAAAATGCCAATAAATAATAATACTTTGTCAACAAACTGAGGGCTTAGTTTTAAACTCTCAGACTGTAGACAAACTTTCGTAAAGGAGATATTTTGCATAAGGAGCGACTTGTTACAAAGCGGTAACAAAACTTAGCAAGACCGAGGGTGGAGGCAGGGCCGAAGCCATGGATGGCGGAGGCGGGCACCTTAAGGCATGGATGCCGATTGTGCCCGGTACCCTGCCGGAGCCCGAAGGTCGAGCTTTAGTTTTGTCGCTTTGGAACATCGGAGCGACGATGCAAAATATCTCCTTTGAATATTTTTTAACTTTGTCAACAAACTGAGGGCTTAAACTCAAGCCCTTTCTAATTTTATTTCAATATTTTTCAAATCTTTGTTTTTGATAAACTCCTCTATCACCTCTATAATTGGCTGATATTTTTCATAAAAGACTACTATTAAATCTCCTGCTTCAGCATTGTACATAGCCGCCCTTAATGCTTCTGTCTCTTTTAAAATAGTCTTTATTTTTTTCCTATCTATACCCCCTTTTATTGCACCTTGTTCTAATAATTTAGCTACTTCTCCCGGTTTTCTACCTCTTAAATCTAAATCTTCTTTTATATATATAAAGTCAAATCCTTGACCACAAATTTCTCCTACTTTTAATATGCTGGAATTTATTCTATCTCCTGGAACTCCTATCACACCGATGAGCCTGTTCGCATCAAGTTTTTGTGCTGCTTCTATTACACTTTTTATTCCAGCTATGTTGTGGCCATAATCTACTAATACACGGAAATTACCTACATTAAATAAGTTAAACCTCCCAGGATTGTGTGTAGTATCGCAATAAAATGTCTTTATACCTTTTGCAATGATATTTATAGGCACTTTTACTCCATAAGAAGCAGCGATAGCTGCAAGAGCATTTTCCACGTTGTACAAAACTTTCCCTGACAAAGCTGCAGGAATCTCCTCTATCTTTACAACAGGAATTATTTGCCCATTCGCTATAACGATGACACCGTCTTTAACATATACTGCGATTCCGCCTTTTTCTATATGTTTTTTTACAGTGAGGTTATTATCATACATTGAAAAATATATTATTTTCCCTTTTGCCCTTTGGGCCAAATAAGTGGTCATCGGGTCATCAGCATTTAAAACACTATAACCGTCTTCCTTTACCGCTTCCACCACCAAAGCCTTAACAAAAGCCAAGTCTTCTAAAGTCTCTATCCCATCAATGCCAAGATGGTCTTCTGAAATATTGGTTATTACACCCACATCTGCCAAATCATAGCCTAAGCCTTCCCTTATAATACCTCCTCTTGCTGTTTCTAACACTGCAGCATCTATGTTTTTATCAGCAAGACAAGTTTTTGCACTTTTAGGGCCAGTATTGTCACCTTTGTAAACACAGGTGTCGTCGATATAAATGCCGTCAGTACAAGTCATTCCTACAGTATAGCCATAAGTTTTTAAAATATGAGCTGTCATCCTGGTGACTGTAGTTTTCCCGTTTGTGCCTGTAATAGATATAATAGGTATAGTAGCTTTGCTTCCTTTAGGGAAAAGCATATCTACAATCGCCTTTGCTACATTTCTAGGTTTACCTTTGCTAGGATAATGGTGCATCCTTATGCCCGGAGATGCATTTATTTCAATTATTGCTCCATTTTCTTTAGTTAGAGGCTTTTTTATGTCCTCCATTGTAATGTCTATACCAGCTATATCAAGGCCAATGGCTTTTGCCGCTCTTACAGCAATTTCTATGTTATATGGGTGAATGTCATCTGTTTTGTCTATTGCAATTCCTCCTGTACTTAAGTTTGCGCTTTCCCTTAAAAACACTTTTTGCCCTTTTTTAGGGATATCTTCTAGATCAAATCCTTGTTTTTTAAGGGTCATTTTAGAAATCGTATCTATTGTGAGTTTTGTGAGGGGTTTTTCATGGCCTTTTCCTCTTAAAGGATTTTTATTTTCCATTTCTACTAATTCTTCAATAGTATGAATTCCATCTCCTATCACATGGGCAGGAATTTTTTCAGCTACCGCTACTACTTTTTCACCTACAACTAATACTCTGTAATGTTTTCCCTTTATATGTTTTTCTACAATAACAAGGTCACTGTAAGCTTTGGCGTTTCTATAGGCTATACTTACTTCTTCTTTATTGGTTATGTTTAAATGAACTCCTTTGCCTTGATTTCCGTTGTAAGGTTTTATAGCGACAGGATATCCAATTTCTTCCGCAATAGCAATCGCTTCTTCTTCATTGTAAGCAACATCTCCTTCCGGCACAGGAAATCCATGGTCTCTTAAAATCTGCTTTGTCAAGATTTTATCTGATGCTATGTCTACAGCAATACAACTAGTATTTTGTGAAATTGTGCCTTCAATCATTTTTTGATATTTCCCATAACCTAGCCGCAAAATGCTTCCATTTCCCACCCTTGTAACTGGGATTCCCGCTTTTAAAGCTTCATTTTTTATAGCCATTGTGCTAGGCCCTAGTTCTATCTCAGCAATTATATTGCGTATTCTTTCTAGTCTTTCTTCTAAATCAAATTCTTCCCCCTGTATAAATTTATTTACCATTTCAACCGCTAATTTCCCCACTCTTATGCCACACTCTTCTAATCCATATTCATAAATTATATAATACAAATCCCCTTCTATATTTCTCGCTCTTCCAAATTTTACATCATACCCTAACATATTTTGTAGTTCCAAAATTATATGCTCTGTCACATGGGGTAAATAGGTGCCTTCCTCTAATCTCTTTAGAAATCCCCCTTCATATCCGTAAGAACAACTATGTTTTGATAGGCTAGGAAGCCGTTTTATCAATCTCTCATTAAAGTTGGGTATATCTTTTGTAGGAATATCCAATCTCTCTATATCTACTACCATTTTTATTACAGGTCTATGGCTGTATATATTTCTCCCTCGATATACCCTTATATCTTTAATAATCATACTTTATCCTCCTTGAGCTTGACTTTGGGTATCCATTTTTCTAAATCATAACCATAACCGGATGGCAATATGTGAAGTATAACATTGGTGAGGGCTAAAATTTCATTAGGACTTGATTCAGAAACATTAGAGTGTTTTAGCTTTCTTCCCTCCACTACTGTCACAGCATTTGACCCTATTACCCTAAATTCATTTTCTTCTACAACTATGGCAGTATCTTCATCAATCCCTATTCCGAGATTGTTTGGGTTTTGAGCAATTGCTGCAAGAAGCCTTCCAATGCGCCCTCTTTGTGCAAAATGTTGGTCAATTATTACATCTTTTAATAAACCTAATCCAGGAGCCATTTTGATAGTGCATTTCCTGGGAGAATCTTCATCATTTCCCTCCACAATCATAGTTTGTGACATCACCGAAGCCCCTGCACTTGTACCTACAATCAAAGTTCCTTCTTTGTGCAATTGTTTTAACAATTTATCTATGCCACTTCCTCCTAAAATACTGGTTATCCTCAATTGGTCACCACCTGTAAAAAAAACGCAACTGCAATCTTCAAGTACATCCCTTGCATAGTTTATTTCTTTGTCTTCCCTTGAATTTATGTTTACAACTTTTACATCATTTGCCCCTAATTTTTTAAAAATAGAAATGTACATATTGCCCACTTCCACAGGTTTTTCTGTGGCTGTTGTCATTACAACTATTCTACTCTCTCTTCCCCCAGCTAAACCTACAACTTCTCTCAATATTTCACATTTGTCCTCTTTGTCTTCTGCTCCTCCTATGATAATCAACTTTCCTTTTACTTTCTCCGCCATTTATCCGCCTCCAAAAAATAATAAACTCTCAGGTTTCATAATTTATTATTCCTGAGAGTTTAACGCAATATACTCTATTAAATTTACAGAGTGCATAATTTTATTGCATCTTTTTCCACTTTTATTTCCAGGTTTTTGATATATAATATTTCACCATCGACAGTAACAGGTACTTCTCGATCTGCCTCTATTTCTACTTTTTTTGCTCTATAAACTTCTACAATTTTAAGTTTAGTATGGGTTCCAAAAAGAACTAAGGGCAATAAAACCAATAATTTAATCTTACTTATTTTGTCAACAATCATGACATCTAAATAGCCATCATTAGGATCGGCACCCGGCAAAAGCTTTAAGCCGCCTCCATAATAGCTTAAAACTCCCGCTGCAAAAATTGTTATTTCTCTATTTAACTCTTTATCATCCATCTTTATCTTTACAGAATAGGGCTTGTACTTAAATAGGACATTTAAAAGGGCAGTCAAATAAACCCATATTCCAGATAAAAACTTTTTAAACCGCACAGCCATTGCCGCTGTTTCAGAAGCGATGCCTGTGCTTGTAATATTTCCAAAAGTTAATATATCGTTTATCACAGCTCCGTCTATAATTTTAATATTACCCATTATAAGCACATCAATAGCCTTTTCTAACTTTTTAGGTATGTGGAAAAATCTTGCAAAGTCATTTCCTGTCCCTACAGGAATAATTCCCAGTGCAGCCTGTGTACCTTTTATTCCATTTACTACTTCAAGTACAGTGCCATCTCCTCCTACTGCCGCCACAACTTTAAATCCACTAAGAGCTGCTTTTCTTGCTAATATTTTCCCTTCCCCTGCATATTTTGTTATAAAAATTTTGTAATCGATTAATTTCTTTTTCATGATCCTTCTAATTTCTGGAATCTTCCGATAGGCCCTTCCTCCACCCGCCACTGGGTTCACAATAAACGCAATCAAGGTTATCACTCCCTGTTTTTTACAAAGCTTTTCTTTTGGCTCTTTCTATAGCTTGTACTTCTTCAGCAGAAAGAGGATATTTAGATTGCCCTCTTTCAATAGGTTTTGCAAAAGTAGCCGTCTCATTCCTTCCGTATATTCCAGACAAAACAATACCATCATCATTGCTATCTAATAGGGCAATAGAAAAGCTCAAATCAGAGCCTACATCAGGAAAAGCATTATACCGCACCATTCCCACTTTTTTAATTGCTGTTTTTCCTTCTTTGTCTAAAGAATTTAAATCAATTCTTAACTTGTCTAATTTGTTTTTTATCTCTTCATTCTCTGTAAGGATTCTAGAAAAAATATCAAAGACATCTCCTTTTTCCAATGTTTTAATTACCTTATTATAAGTCCTGTTTAATCTTAAAAATTTCCCATTAATTATAAGTATGAAAATTAATTCTATAATTGATAAAACTGATAAAAACAGGATAATCATCGTAGCATTTTGAGAAATAATGTCTAAAAAGTTTTGCATAAGTTTCTCCTCCAATTCGTCAGAATGCTTTTTGCGAAATTATTTCAATAGCTTTTATAGCTTTTTCTACTTCTTCTTCAGTGTTAAAATATCCAATTCCAAATCTTAAAGTACCAGTCTTTAATGTGCCAATTGTTGAATGGGCTAATGGAGCGCAGTGTAATCCCGCTCGAGTGGCTATATCAAAGTCTCTATCCAAAATATAACTTATTTCTCCTACATCACTATCTTTTAATGTTATTGAAACTACTCCCACTCTTTCTTCAACTTTTTGAGGTCCATAAATTTTTACTCCTTTTATCTCTTTTAATCCCTCTATTAAAATTTTTGTAAGTCTTTTTTCCTGCTGATAAATATTTTTTATACCTACAGACTTTACAAATTTTACTCCTTCTTTAAGACCTGCAATCCCTGGAGTATTAGGAGTACCACTTTCTAATTTGTCTGGCATTAAATCAGGTTGATACATTGACTCTGACTTACTTCCCGTTCCCCCTTCTTCAAGAGGCAATATTTCTATACTTTTTCTTACATATAATCCTCCTGTCCCTTGAGGGCCGTACAATCCTTTGTGGCCAGGAAAAGCTAAAAGGTCAATGTTTTGTTTTTCTACATCTATAGGCAATACTCCCACCGTCTGGGCTGCATCCACCAAGAAAATTAAATTCATTTCCCGGGCAATATTCCCTATTTCCTCAATAGGCATTATTGTACCTGTCACATTGGAAGCATGGGTTATTGCAATCATTTTTGTTTTTTTTGTAATAGCTTCCTTTATATCCTCAGGGTCAATCTTTCCTTCCTCATTTGCTTTCACGATTGTAACTTCTATTCCCTTTTCTTTCAACGCCATAAGGGGCCTTATCATAGAATTATGCTCCATGCTAGAAGTTATTACATGATCTCCTTCCTTCAAAATACCCTTTAACGCAATATTCAAAGCTTCTGTTGTATTAGATGTAAATACCACTCTCATAGGGTCTTTAATATTGAAAATGCTGCATATCTCTTGCCTGGCTTCAAAAATAACCCTTCCTGATTCAAGTGCCATTTTGTGTCCGCCTCTCCCAGGGTTTCCGCAGTTTCTTAAAACTTTCTCTACTTCCCTATACACTTCCTCGGGTTTAGGCCAAGAAGTAGCAGCATTATCAAAATAAATCATAGTCCTATCTCCTTTAAATTAAATCTCCCGCTATTATAATATATGCAAACCTCCTTTTAGGGTTCTTAACTATATTTTATATTTATTTTTTCTCATTAGCAACAAAAAACTAATTAAAGTGTGTGTCAAAAGTTAATAGGTGAATAATATGCTGACATTTTGCACAGTTTGCTCCAGTGACATCGCAGGCTAAACTAACGCTCGACCTCGGACTCCGGCAGGGTTCCGGGCACATTCGACATCCTTGTATTAGTGCCCGCCTCCGCCCTCACAAGGCTCCGGCCCCGCCGACCTCTCTCAGTCTCGCTAAGTTTAGCTTCTGCTCTGTCAAGTCGCTTCTCTTGTGCAAAATGTCAGCAACATTACCTACTGAAATTTTACACGTACCTAATTAAATCTCTCGTTTTGCTTTAAAAATGGTAAAATTACTGCAAAATTGGATAAAATTAAAAGCCTCCATAAAAATAGGAGACTTTTTAGCCTTTTCCATAAATGATTTCAATAATTCTTGTCAAATCTTCTTCGCTATAATATTCTATTTGTATAATTCCTCTATCTTTACTTTTTTGTGATATCTTTACTTTTGTTCCTAAAAAACTACACAAATCATCTTCTATTTCTTTAATATGTACATCTATTTTGTTTGATTTTGTCTTTTGAGAGTTTTTTTCATTTTTTCGTAAAAGATTTTTCACCAAGTTCTCTGTTTCTCTTACGTTTAAATTTTCTTCCACAACTTTTTTTGCTGCCTCATACTGTAAACTTTTATTTGGCAAAGAAAGTATAACTTTTGCATGGCCTATTGTTATATCACCTTTCACTAACATTTCTTGTACTCTATCGTCGAGATTTAAAAGCCTTATGCTATTTGCAATTACCGAACGGCTCTTGCCAATTTTTTTAGATATCTCTTCTTGTGTAAGATTAAATTGTTCTATCAATGCTTTATATGCTTTTGCTTCTTCAATGGGATTTAAATCTTCCCTTTGCAAATTTTCGATCAAAGCTATTTCCATGACCTGTAAATCATCAAAATCCCTTACAATTGCTGGTATTTCAGAAAGTCCCGCAATTTTAGCAGCTCTCCAACGTCTTTCCCCTGCTACTATTTGATATCCAGAATCTACTTTTCTTACTATAATTGGCTGAATAACTCCATTTTGTTTAATAGATTCTGCTAATTCTTTCAAACTATCTTCATCAAATTGTTTTCTCGGTTGGTATTGATTGGGATGAATATAGGCTATATTTATCGTTTCTACCCCTTGTGGTTCCTCTGTTCGATATTCCGGTATAAGAGCTTGTAATCCTCTGCCTAACCCCTTTTTGCCCGCCATTTCACCACCACCTTCGTAATTTTTTATATTCCTGCCCTTTCTATCACTTCTACTGCCAATTCATCATATGCCTCTGCTCCTTTAGAACTAGGGTCATATATAGAAATTGGTTTTCCAAAACTTGGTGCTTCCCCCAAGCGAATATTTCGTGGAATAATTGTTCCATAAACTTTGTCTTTAAAAAATTTTTTCACCTCATCTACCACTTGTATAGATAAGTTTGTCCGAGCGTTAAACATAGTAAGAACTACACCCTCTATTTCCAATTCAGGGTTCAGACTCTTTTTTACAAGATTGATTGTATTCATAAGCTGGGTAAGTCCTTCTAAAGCATAATATTCACACTGAATTGGAACAATTACTGAATCAGCAGCAGTAAGAGCATTTATAGTCAAAAGTCCAAGTGATGGAGGACAATCTATTAATATATAATCAAATTCATCTTTAATTTGATTTACAGCATTTTTTAATTTATATTCTCGTGAAAGCATAGGGACCAATTCAATCTCTGCCCCTGCCAATTGAATACTAGATGGAACAATTGAAACTTTTAAATCCTTTAAAGGTATTATTGCATTTCTTATGTCTTCATCTTCAATCAGTACCGTATATGTAGTGTGCTTTAAAGAAGCCGGGTTTATCCCAAAGCCACTCGTCATATTACTTTGAGGATCTATATCTATACATAAAACTTTTTTCCCTTGTGTTGCTAAAGAATATCCTAAGTTTATAGTTGTGGTGGTTTTACCAACTCCACCTTTTTGATTTGCGATGGCAATAACTTTGCCCATTTTTTCACCCCCTTTTGCATGCAAATACCGGTTTAAGAGTTATCAATTTATATGTTTATTATATCATTGTTTATATCAATGTTCCACATGGAACATTATCAAGGGGGGTGAAAAAACTTTTACTTTTTTGAAATTTTGATTACAAACTCTATATACTCTTCCTTATCATTTTCAATATACTCTGCCGGCACACCAGATTTTTTCATCAAATCTACAGCTTGTTTCACTGTATTTACAAAAATTCTTATGTCCTTATAAAATTTCATCATTTTTTTGTTTTCTTTTTTAACTTGTTCCGGTTGCTTTGTTATTTTGTCTATCATGTCTTGTATCAATTTTTCTGTTTGACTCACGTTTAATTTTTTCTTTATAATTATTTCTAGTGCCTTTTTTTGTAGCTCTTCATCAGGAAGTCTCAAAAGTGCCCTGGCATGCCGCTCCGTTAAATCATTTTCCAATAGCTGTTCTTTTATCTCTTTGCTAAGCTTCAAAATCCTTAATTTGTTAGCAATAGTTGATTGGCTTTTACCCAAAATCCTTGCTAATTGTTCCTGTGTTAAATGGTGGTCGTTTATTAAATTGTAATATGCTTCCGCCTCTTCAATAAAATTGAGATTTTCTCTTTGTAAATTTTCAATTAAAGCTAAAACAGCCGAGTCTTCATCTTGCGCGTTTATAATTATCGCTGGTATCTCCGCAAGACCTGCCAATTTAGAAGCCCTTAACCGCCTTTCCCCCGCTACTAACTCATAAAAATTATTGTACACCATTCTTACAGTAATAGGTTGCAATACCCCATAAGCTTTAATGGACTCTGCTAATTCTTGTAAATTCTTTATATCAAAGTTCTTTCGCGGCTGATATGGATTAGGCCTTATTGAATCAATAGGCAAATAACAAATTTCTTGTGTTTTACTCGATACCACTTTTACACACCCCGCTCTTAAAACAATTAAAAAATTTTTCTACAATATATATTCGACAAATAATGTAAAATTCCTCCTTAAATTCAAATATATTGTTAAAAATTATAAAAAAGTTTCGGGAATTGGAATAAGGTTATTAAAAAAATTTTTTTGCTGTATAAGCTCTGCCAATTTTTGGGGATAAACTTGATAGTTTTTCAAATCCTTAAGGTCAATCCATTTTACCTCTTTTAAAATCTGTTTCTCTTTAGGAAATTCAGGGTCACTCCCTAAGGTCAAATTTCCCCCAATAATAGAAGAATAAAAATACGTCACATAGTAAATATCATATTCCTGAATATAACAGACACCTTTAAGTTTAATGTCATAGCCTGTCTCTTCTTTACATTCTCTTATAGCAGCTGCTGCTACTGACTCATTTTCTTCTACTCTGCCTCCAGGAAAAACCCATGCTATTTCCTCCCCATCTTGATGTTTTACTAAGAGAACTTTTCCTTCTTCAACAATGACCACTCTCGCAACTAAAAAGCTCGCTCTAAATTTTAACATTTTTTCTTCCCTCATTCCAAGATTGGTAAGTTATTTAGGATATTTATATTAAAATTATACCACAAAAAATTTTATAAAAATAAAAAAAACAGTCTAAAAGTAATTTTAGACTGCCAGACTGTAGACAAACCTTTTTTCATATAAAAGAGGCATTTTGCATTTGTGAAGCGACTTGTTACAAAGCGCCAACTAAACTTAGCGAGACCGAGGAACGGAGGCAGGGCCGAAGCCAAGGAGGGCGAAGGCGGGCATAAGGCAAGGACGCCGAATGTGCCCGACGCTACGGAGTCCGAGGGGAAGCTTATGTTTAGTCGCCGAAATTTTCTCCTTTAAGTTTATAAAGGAGATCTTTGTATAGCATTTGCCCTTCTAGGATACTTTGTAGGGCAATTGTCTATTTTTTTAATAATCACCAAATGATGAACTATATCACTATAAGGAAGTTTAATTTCCTTTACTTCCTCGATTTCCCCCTTTAATTCCTTCAAAGCTCTTTGACTATTTTCTATTTCCTCTTCAATCTCTCTTCCTTTTAAAGCAATAAAATAACCATCTACTTTTACAAAAGGAAGAGTGTACTCCAACAAAATATTTAAAGGTGCAACAGCTCTTGCCATGGATAAATCAAATTGTTCTCTATATTTTATGTCTTTTCCTATATCTTCTGCTCTTCCGTGAATTAATTCTATTTCATTTATACCCAATTTATTTATAACCTCTTCTAAAAAAGTAATTCTTTTTTTAGAAGAGTCTAAAAGAGTAGCTTTTAATTTAGGGAACACAATTTTTAAAGGAATACAAGGAAAACCAGCACCTGTACCAACATCTATAATTTTTTCTTCCTCTTTTATTTTTCCACTCTTAACCACAGATAAGCTATCTAAGAAATGCTTAATCACAACTTCACTTTCTTCTGTAATTGCCGTTAAATTCATCTTCTGATTCCATTCCAATAAAAGAGCATAATATTTTTGGAAATGTTCCACATGGAACATTTCCAAAAATATACCCCACTCTTTAGCGCCCTCAATTAGCATTTCAACCGATTTGTTCTTCATCTTCTTTATTTCTCCTTAACTGCTGCATGTAAATTAAAAGCACAGAAATATCAGCAGGCGAAACTCCTGAAATACGAGAAGCCTGTCCAATTGAAGTAGGTCTTATTTTTGTCAATTTTTCTTTTGCTTCATTGCTTAAACCATGAATTTGATAATAATCAATATCTTCTGGAATCTTTTTGTTTTCTAATGCTTTAAAGTGTTCAACTTGCCTTAGTTGTTTCATTATATATCCTTCATATTTAATATTTATGTCTATTTGTTCAGCAACACTGTCTAAAATATCATCGGGCCTGTTTTTATCCAAAAATTTAGTAGACTTATAATCAATTTCAGGTCGCTTTAGCAAAGTATAAAGGTCAACTCCTGTAACTAAAGGAGTACTTCCTTTAGATATGAGAAAATTGTTGACTTCCTCAGAAGGTTTTATCATAACGCCAAGAAGTCTTCGCATTTCTTTTTCTAACTGGATCTTCTTCTTTAAAAATTTTTGATATCTTTCTTCTGTTACAAGGCCGATTTTATACCCTAGTTCTGTCAATCTAAAATCTGCATTATCTTGTCTTAATAAAAGTCTATATTCAGCTCTCGAAGTAAGCATCCTATAAGGCTCATTTGTACCTTTTGTAACTAAATCATCAATCAACACTCCTATATAAGCTTGAGACCTATCCAAAATCACAGAAGGTTTGTTTAAAAGCTTCATAGCAGCATTTATTCCCGCCATCAAACCTTGAGCAGCCGCTTCTTCATATCCAGATGTACCATTGACTTGTCCTGCAAAGTACAACCCTTCAATTTTTTTAGATTCTAAAGTAGCTTTTAATTGCGTTGGGTCTATACAGTCATATTCAATAGCATAAGCTGGCCTCATCACTCTTACATTTTCAAGGCCAGGAACAGTCCTCAAAAATTCCAGTTGCACATCTTCAGGCAAACTAGAAGACATACCTTGTACATACATTTCATAAGTATTTAATCCTTCTGGTTCAATAAAAATTTGATGTCTTTCTTTGTGAGGAAACTTTACAACTTTATCTTCAATAGAAGGACAGTATCTTACTCCTACCCCTGTTATTTCACCACTAAAAAGAGGAGAACGGTGAATATTTGCCATTATTATTTCATGAGTTCTTTTATTCGTATAAGTGAGCCAACAGGGCAACTGTTCTATTTCGATTTTATCATGCATATAGGAAAAAGGAGTAATGACTTCATCCCCCGGCTGTATTTCCATTTTGGAAAAATCAATACTTCTTTTATCAACTCTCGCAGGAGTACCTGTTTTAAATCTCATCAATTTAAAACCTAATCTTTTCAAAGTCTCAGAAAGCTGATTAGCTGGAAAAAGTCCGCTAGGTCCACTGTCAAAACTTACATCACCAATTATAACTCTTCCTTTTAAGAAGGTACCTGTAGTAATAATACAAGCTTTACATTTATATATCGCACCTAATTTTGTTACAACCCCTGTAACTTTGTTGTCTTCTACCAAAATGTCTACAATTTCCGCCTGTTTTATATCAAGGTTTTCTTGTCTTTCTAAAGTGTACTTCATGTTCATCTGGTAAAGTTTTTTGTCAACTTGTGCTCTCAAAGACCTTACAGCAGGGCCTTTACTGGTATTCAAAGTACGAATTTGTAATAAAGATTTGTCTGTATTTATAGCCATTTCCCCACCTAAAGCGTCAATCTCTCTCACCAACTGAGCCTTGGCAGGGCCTCCAATAGAAGGATTGCAAGCCATCAAAGCAATAGAATCTAAGTTGACAGCAAAACCCACTGTTTTAAGTCCCAACCTTGCACAAGCGAGAGCAGCCTCACTGCCCGCATGTCCCAACCCAACAACTGCAACATCGTATTCACCAGCAATAAAATTCATACTTTCACCTACTTTCCCACACAAAATCTCTCAAAAATTTCATTTATTAAATCCTCAGTTGCCGTCTCTCCAGTAATTTTACCTAATTGGTCAAGAGCCGCATTTAAATCAATTGTAATTAGGTCTTCACTATACCCCCCTTCAATAGCTTCAACACAGCTTTCCATATACTTTTTAGCATTAATGAGCGCTTCTTTGTGCCGCGAATTTATGACTATTTCATCTTCCCTCAAACTTATGTCTCCTCTAAACACCAAATTATAAATAGTGTTTTCTAATTCTTCTAATCCAATTTTTTCAACAGTCGAAACCTCTATTATTATACCATCTTTGGTAAGATCTTTTAATTCTTTTTCATCAATTTTTTTAGGTAGATCTATCTTATTCAACACAAATATGATGTTTTTACCTGTTAAAATGTCAAAAATTTCGTAGTCTTCTTTAGTCAACTCTCTTGAGGCATCCAGCACAAACAATATTAAATCTGCTTCAGCCAGAACTTCTTTGCTTTTAGTAACCCCTATTTTTTCCACCAATTCATCTGTATCTCTAATTCCTGCTGTATCAATAAGCTTTATTGGAATACCTTTTACATTAACATATTCTTCAATAATGTCTCTGGTAGTTCCTGGTATATCTGTGACAATGGCTCTATTTTCTTTTAATAAGGCATTTAAAAGAGAAGATTTACCCACATTTGGTTTACCAATTATGGCAGTTTTAAGTCCTTCTCTTATAATCCTTCCACTTTCAGAAGATGCAATGAGTTTATCGATATCTTCTACTATTTCCTTAGCAGTTTCTAATATTTCTTTTCTCTCAAGTTCTTCCACATCTTCTTCAGGAAAATCTATTAAAGCTAAAAGATGGACTAATAGACCCATGATTTTATCTTTCATTTCCTTTATTTTACTTCCAACATATCCAACCAACTGTTTCTGAGCATATCTATTAGCAAGCATAGTTTTTGCCCTTATTATATCTATGACCGCTTCTGCCTGAGACAAATCAATTCTTCCGTTTAAGAAAGCCCTCTTTGTAAATTCTCCTGGCTCCGCTAGTCTCGCTCCTTGCTTTAATACTAGTTCAAGAATTTTGGAAGTAACTACTATACCTCCATGACAATTTATTTCAACTATATCTTCCCTCGTATAAGTATTAGGTTTTTTCATAATAGATACCAGAACTTCATCATAAACTTCTTCTGTTTCAGGGTCTACTATATGTCCATAATGTAAAGTATGACTTTTCACTTTTTTTATATCTTTAGACTTATAGGGTTTAAAAATTTTTGAAATTATTTCTAAAGCATCATCTCCACTTAATCTAACTATTCCAATTCCTGCTTCCCCTGGAAAAGTGGAAATAGCTGCAATTGTATCAAAAACCATTTTCATCACCAACCAAAAAATTGTCTTATAAAATAATATACCAATGTTTTCACTTTTTCAATCAGAAATATAAAAAAAACCCTTGACAGGGTATTATTTTAAAGCTATTATGACTCTTCTATTAGGCTCCTCTCCTTCACTATAAGTCTCTACATATGGATGGTCCTGCAAAGCCATGTGAATTATTCGCCTTTCATTAGGACTCATAGGCTCTAATTCAACGCTTTCTTTTGTCTCCATTACTTGTTTGGCTAATTTTTTCGCAAGCCTAATTAGAGTCTCTTCCCTTCTTTTTCTATAATTTTCTGCATCTAATATAATTCTTCTATATCTATCATATTCTCTATACTTGCTGGCAACAACATTTACAAGATATTGCAATGAATCTAATGTCTCACCCCTATGACCTATCAACAACCCCACATTTTTTCCATATAAATTAAACTTTATAGTATCCTCATCTTCTTCTATATCAAACTTAACATCTAATTTCATCGCCTCAATTACTTGCTGTAAAAAATTTTTAGCGCTCTCCTTTATTACATCTTTTAAAATTACTTTGACTATCGCCTGCTTGCTTATAAGACCTAGAAAACCTTTACCCCCTTCATCCAACACTTCCACTTGTACCATTTCCCTCGGTACGCCAAATTCCTGTAAGGCAAGATTTACAGCTTCTTCCACCGTCTTGCCTGTCCTTATAAGCTCTTTCAACTTATGATTCCCCCTTAGCAGTATTTGTCTCTCTCATAAAAATATACTGCTGCACTATCTGAAATATATTGCTTGTAACCCAATATATTCCTACTCCTGCCGGCAGAGAAACAGTTATCCATCCCATAAAAATTGACATCATTATATTCATAGAATTTTGACTTTTGTCTGTTGCTACCATGGCAGAAGATATATAAGTAGTCACAGCAGCTAAAATAGGAATTATATAATAAGGGTCCTTTTGTGCAAGACTATGTATCCATAAAAAAGAAGCAGTTGAAAAAGCTGGATAAGTTCTAAGCATTGTAAAAAGCGGCCACAATATTATCAAAGGCAAAAGCATAGGTAAACATCCACCAAAGGGATTTACTTTCTTCTCTTGATACAATTTCATTGTTTCCATGTTTAATTTTTGAGGGTCTTTAGCATACTTCTTTTGAAGCTCCTGCACAAGAGGTTGTATTTCTTTCATCTTTTTCATCGTATTCATTTGCTGTATATAAAAAGGCAAAAGAAGTATTCTTATTAAAATAGTAAAAATAATTATAGCGATACCATAATTTCCTACATAATGATGTATAAATTCTAACAACTGTCCTAAATACACAGCAATTGTTGTCATAATAATACCTCCAAAAATTTATTTTACAGGGTCATATCCCCCGGGATTAAAGGGATTGCACCTTAAAATCCGCCAAATTGACATAATTCCGCCCTTTAAAAGTCCATACTTTGATATTGCTTCTATAGAATATTGAGAACAAGTTGGGTAAAATCTACAGCTCCTTGGCTTCATAGGCGAAATATATCTTTGATACAACTTAATTAAAAAAATAACAACATTTTTCATTTTTCATTCCCCGCATAAAGAGGTGTTTTCATAATTAATTTTCTCATGGAATTTTTTAAAGTGTGAAAATCAGCCTCTACAATTTTTCCTCTTGCGACAAAAATTATATCAAAACCTGTTTTTATCTCAATATCTAAAAGTCTAAAACTTTCATGTAAAAGCCTTCTAACTCTATTTCTTACCACACTTTTACCTATTTTTTTACTCACTGAATAGCCAACTCTATTAAAACCTAAATTATTTTCCATATAATACATTACAACAAACTGATTAGCAACAGATTTTCCATTTGAATAAACCTTTTTAAATTCATAACTTTTTTTAATTTTTACAATCTTTCTCCTCATTTATACCTCCGGATTGTAAAAAAGGCCCTAAAGGCCTCACGCTGTCAATCTATGTCTACCTTTTTGTCTTCTTCTTTTTAAAACATTGCGACCGCTTTTGGTAGACATTCTCTTTCTAAAACCGTGCACTTTTTTTCTATGTCTTTTTTTGGGTTGATAAGTGCGAAGCATTGCCACACCTCCTAAAACCTAAAAAATGCTATAAAAATTATAACGTTAATTAAGGAGGATGTCAACAAGACTTTTTAAAATAAGAAAATTATCAACAACTTAAGAATCATCTACACACACCTGTAGACAAAATTATTTTTCTTATTGATAATCTGTTGATAATTTGCTATTATAAAATTAAACTGTTGATAACTTGAGTAAATTGTAGCCACAGAAATAACAACTTATTCACAAGTTGTTGATAAGTTTGTGGATAAGTTGTTATTTCAATGTTAGTTTCCTTATTCATCATATTTATAATCAAGGTATTTTAATTTTTTTATCAGTTTCTTTATCAAAATATTTTTTATCAACAATATCTGCACATGTGTTTTTGCAAAAGTTATCAAATTAAAAAATTCACAAAACTAAATTTAACTTATTA